>CAZKED010000009.1:0-37683 GCA_964551725.1 uncultured archaeon
GCAATGACGAAAGCAAACCTGGATGTTGCTTTTAGGGTGATAACAGGCAAAATAAATCCGGGAATAGTGAAAATAAAACCGAAGCTCAAAACAGACCTCGGTATTACAATGCTCGCAAATTCCATCACCCTCACCCCGGGCACGCTGAGCGTTGAAATAGGCAGAGACCGCAGCCTTTACGTGCACTGCATTAACCTGAAAAACAGGAAACCTGAAATGAGAGAGGTGTGCGGAAACTTTCCCTACTGGATAAGGAGGATAACGGAATGACTGTGCTCATGGCAACCGCAGTGGCTCTCGCGCTCCTCACCCTGATCTGCCTTCTGAGAATGTTTTTGGGTCCAAGCACGCCCGACAGGCTGGTTGCGCTGGACACAACCAACACGCTGGCAGTGAGCCTGCTTGTTGTTTTGGGCGCATTTTACCAGCAGGCAATTTTCGTGGACGTTGCAATAGTGTACGCAATACTTTCCTTTGCCGGCACGCTGTACTTTGCAAAATTCCTGGAGGGAAAAAAGTGAACGCGCATTATGCAGCATACGCGTTAATGGGTTTCGGGCTTGTTTTCCAGGTGCTCGGAACAATCGCGCTGCACCGCTTTCCCGATGTTTACACGAGAATGCACGGCTCGACAAAATGCACCACATTCGGCTCGATTTTCGTAATACTGGGAATTGCGCTTCACGGTTTTCTTCTCGGCGATGCAGCGCTCACACTGCATCCCCTCGCCGCGCTTGCCTTTTTGCTACTAACAAACCCCACGGGAGCGCACGCAATCGCCCGCGCCGCCCACAAAAGCGGGGTGAAACCAAAAAGAGCAATAGTCGACAGGCTCGCGGAGGAAAAAAAATGATTCAGGCATTAGTGCTCCTTGGAATTCTCGTCGCGGCAGTTCTTGCGGTAGAAAGCAAAGACCTGCTGCACGCCGTAATATTCCTCGCGGCAATGAGCATTCTCGTCTCGGTTGAATTCTACATACTGCAGGCGCCGGACGTCGCAATAACCGAAGCAGCAGTGGGAGCCGGGCTTTCAACCGCGATTTTTGTCACTGCAATAATGAAAACAAGGAGGAAAGAGGAATGAAATCATTCACCAAAGCGCTGGTGCTGGCAGTGCTGGTATTCTTCCTTGTTCTAGCAGCGCTTGAACTGCGCCCTTTCGGAATGCCGCAGAAAAGCGCGATGGACGATTACATTATTGTAAAAGGGCAGGAAGAGACAGCGGCAAACAATTTGGTTTCAGCTGTAGTCTTCGACTACCGCGGCTTTGATACGTTAGGGGAAGCAACGGTTTTGTTTGCAGCGGTAAGCGGCGCATACCTTCTTTTCAGGAGGGAATTGAAATGACCGAAGAGGGGCTTTCAAAAATAGTGAGAACAGTCGCACTGCTGCTCACAGCGCCCATAACCGTGCTGGGGCTTTACATAATCGCCCACGGCCACCTTACCCCTGGCGGGGGCTTCCAGGGCGGCACGGTTATTGCCACCGCAATCGCGTTAATGCTCGTGGCGTTCGGCTCCAAGCGCGTGAAAAAAGCCGTTGGAAAGGAAGTATTGAGCGCAACCGAAAGCCTCGGGCTTATTGCATTCATTGCAATCGCTTTTCTTGGAATGGGTTCAACGTTTTTCTCAAACTTTCTGGCGAACGCTGGCGGCCTGTTAGGAATGAGTATTCCGAGCGGAGCAAACCCAGGCACAATTAATTCCGCCGGCACAATCCCGCTTATGAATTTTGCCGTCGGCATTGAAGTGGCAAGCGCTCTCTCGCTCGTGCTCCTGCTTATTTATTTTTCCGGGGAAAAGGAAGGCAAGAAGGGAGGCGGAAAAAAGTGATTGCCGTGCTCTCCCAAAATTTGCCCTTTGTCGTCTCCGCCCTGCTCCTTCTCATTGGCATGTACGCGCTGCTCTTCAAAAGCAACCTCATAAAAATGGCAATAGGGCTTTCAGTAATGGGTTCCGCGGTAAACCTCTTCCTCATAGCGCTTGGCTACAGGCAGGATTCAATCGCCCCTATTTTCACTAATGCACCATTGGTTGGGGCAGTGAATGCAGCGGAGATGGCAATGCCGGTGCCGCAGGCCCTCACTCTCACAAGCATTGTGATAAGCCTCGCGGTTACAGCGCTAATGCTTTCGCTCGCAGTTCTCACTTTCAGGCACACCGGAACGCTTGATGCAGAAAAGGCAGGGAGGCTGAAAGGATGATTGAACTCGTGCAGCATTTTCCCGCGCTTGCAATCGGCGTGCCGCTTGCCTTCGCTTTCCTTCTCCCGCTGCTTAAAAAATGGAGGAATTCAGCGGTAATTGCCGCGCTCGCCGCGCTTGCAGTGACTGAATTCCTCGCGCTTTTCATACTGCAGGACGTTTTGCAGAACGGCATCCGCATTTATTCAATGGGCGCGGTTGTGCCCGGGCTGGCAACGCCGGAGCAGATGGCTGTGCCGGTTAGAATCCTTCTCAGCATTGACGCTTTCTCGGCTTTCATGGGTGCGGTTGCCGCGACAATCGCGCTGCTTGCGGGAATTTATTCCATTCATTTCATCAGGGAATCCCACTCCAAATATTTCTCCCTGTTGCTCCTAATGCTTGCAGGAGCCCTTGGCCTTGTTTTCACCGGCGACATGTTCAACATGTTTGTTTTCTTCGAAGTGCTTTCAATTTCCTCCATAGGGCTCATTGCTTTCTGGCTGCACCGTGCCGAGCCGGTTGAAGCCGGCTTCAAGTACCTGGCGATAAGCGCTGTCGCTTCCATTTTCGTGCTTTTTGCTGTCGGACTGCTTTACGGGCAGCACGGCGTTCTAAACATTGCGGGTCTTTCGCGCAGCACGCTCCTCTACGGCTTTGCCTTCACGGACATTATCGCGCTCGCCTTGCTTGTGTGCGCTTTTTCAATGAAAGCAGGGGCAGCACCAATGCATTACTGGGTTCCAGACGCATACGGCGAGGCGCCTGCGGCAGTTACCGCAATGCTCGCAGTGGCGAGCCTTGCAAGCCTGTACGCCCTTTTCAGGATCGCGTTCACCGTTTTCGGGGCAACACCGCTCATTGAACTGGTTGCGTTCGCGGTAATAATTTTCGGAGTGCTCTCCCTTTTCCTCGGGGCAACAATGTCCCTGGTGCAGAAAGACCTGAAAAGGCTCATCGCTTATGCCGGAATTTCGCAGACGGGATTCATTCTCGTTGCTTTGGGCGTCGGGCTTGCGGCAATACACAATACGCCCTTACAGCCGTTCGGGGCAATGGCAATGGAAGGCGGGGTATTCCACGTAATAAACCATGCGTTCTACGAGGCACTGCTCTTCCTCTGCGCGGGCGCGGTTTTCCTCCGAACGGGAACAAAGGACCTGAACGAATTGGGGGGGCTTGCAAGGAGAATGCCTTTCACCGCATTCTTCTTTCTCATTGGAGGGATTGCCATTGCGGGGCTTCCTCCTTCAAGCGCTTTTGCCTCAAAAATACTCATTTACGAATCGGTTTATTTCTTCAATCCCCTGATTGCGGTAATAGCGCTCGTGTCAAGCGTTCTGGTTGTCGTGCCAATGGTCAAAGCATTCTGTGCAATTTTCCTCGGACCCGAAATAGGGAAATTCAAAAAAGTAAGGGAAGTGCCGGGGGCAATGCTTTTCACAATGCTTGTCCTTTCCGCGCTCGTAATAATTTTCGGCCTGTTTCCGGGCGCAATCGTTGAAACAATAGTGAGCCCCGCGGTTAATGCGTTGTTAAGCCAGAGTGCCTATGTGGGAGGCGTTCTCTGATGCTCGGGCTGGACAGCATCGGCGCCGCGGCATGGAATCCTGCAGTGATGGCGCTGGCATTCCTTGTATTGCTCCTGCTAGTGCTCGCTTTGAGGGCGTTCGGCAGGGGGGATTTCGCAAAAGACAAATTAAAGACGCAGCCGTTCCTTTCAGGAAACGCTCCCACGGAAAAAAACCGCGTGCGCGCGGACAACTTTTTCTGGGGTTTTTTTGAAGCACTCAGACCCTATTACCGCAGGGCATCAAACGTGCACTCCGGTCTGCTTAACGACTACATTTTCTGGTTCGCTTTCTGCCTTGCGCTCCTGCTCATTGCATTGTACGCGGGGGTGAGCCTGTGGGCATAAATTCGCTTAAGCGCTCGCTGTGGGTTTTCCACATCAACTCCGGGTCGTGCAACGGCTGCGACATTGAAATAATTGCAGCGTTGACTCCAAGGTATGACGTGGAGCGATTCGGCATCAAACTTGTCGGCACACCGAGGCACGCAGACGTCCTGCTCATAACCGGGCCTGTCACCAGACAGATGAAGGAAAAAGTGCTCAGGGTTTACAGCCAGGTTCCTGAGCCGAAAGTGGTGATGGTTGTAGGGAACTGCGGCTGCACCGGCGGAGTATTCTATGAATCGTACAACCTGCTTGGTCCAATTGACAGGTTTTTTCCAGTAGATGTTTATGTCCAGGGATGCCCGCCGAGACCCGAAGCAATAATCGAAGGCGTGGTAAAAGCATGGAAGAAGCTCGAGGCGCTCGAAACACGCGGGAAAGGGAAAAAGAAAAGGAAAGCGAAGGGGGCTGAAAAATGAATCCCGAGGAAATAGTTGAGGCATTCAAAAAAGAATTCGGCGAAAAAATGGAAATAGGCATAAGGGAAAGCGGCAAAGGAAAGCGCTTGAAAAAAACAATATGGGCAACAGTGGACGGAAAGGATTTCCACAAAGTGGCAGAATACCTGTTCGTTCTGCAGCCCCACCCGCATTTTTCTGTTTCCTCCGGCTCCGACACAGGCAGGGAAATCGAAATAAACAACCACTTCGTTCTCAACCAGGGCAATAAACTGGGCGCAGTCCCGCTCACCATAAAAGTGAAGCTCCCAAAAAGAAAGCCGGAAATGGAAACAATCACCGACCTTATTCCGGGAGCGCTTATTTCAGAGCAGGAAAAAATGGAAATGCTCGGAATAAAGATAAAAGGCGTTCCGGAAAAAAGGGTTTTCACAGACGAAAGCATGCCCTCCGGGGTGTTTCCCTGGAGAAAGGATTCAAAAGGCGCGGACAAAATCGCAAGAAACCTGCACCAAGCGGGAAAGGCATTGAGAAAAGGAGGCGGCAAAAAATGAGCAATTCCTTTGAAATCTGCATCGGGCCAATTCACCCGGCGCTCAAGGAGCCAATACAGCTGGACTTCAAAGTGGAGGGCGAAAGGGTAACAGACGTTTCGTTCAGGCTCGGGCAAGTGCACAGGGCAATCGAATGGGCTGGAATGCGCCGCAATCCCCTGCAAATACTCTACCTCGCGGAAAGAATATGCGGAATATGCAACATATGCCATCCCATGGCATTCAGTCTCGCAATGGAAAGCATTGCCGGCATTGACGTGCCGGAAAGGGCCCATTACATTCGCACAATCAATGCAGAGCTTGAAAGGATTCACTCCCATGTTCTCTGGGCCGGCGTGGCAGCGCACGAGTTAGGATTCGATTCTGTAATGCATTACACTTGGAGAGTGCGGGAAAAAGTGCTTGACATTATTGAGATGCTCAACGGAAACAGGATAACAAAAGGATTGTTCATGATCGGCGGAGTGCGCAGGGATGTTGAAAAAAAGCATTACGCAAAAATAAGGGAAGCACTGCAGTACTACAGGGACTGCTACTCAAAGCTCGAAAGCATTCTCTTGAAGGACAAAAGCGTAAAAGCAAGAACAAGGGAAATAGGAATTCTTACAAAAAAGGACGCGCTGGAGCTTTGCGCTGTCGGTCCTACTGTCAGGGCATCGGGAGTGAAAAAAGACGTGCGCATGGATTTGCCCTATGCTGCCTATCCCTTCCTCGACATGGACTGCATTACTCCCGACATGGCAACAGGGGAAGTACGCTGCGATACCTATGACAGGATCGCCGTGAGGGTTCTGGAAGTTGGGCAGTCGATTGAACTCATAGAGCAGTGCCTAAAGCAGTTGCCCTCCGGACCCGTACTCGCAGAGCCCTCGCTGCAAAAGCTCTTGGTGCAGCTGAAATCGGTCGAGGGCGAAGCGGTTGCGTTCCAGGAAGCGCCGCGCGGCGAACTCATTCACTACCTCAAAATGACCGCACAGGACTCGCCCCATACATGGAAGGTGCGGGCGCCAACTTACTCAAATTTGCTTCCATTGGTGCCAATGCTTACAGGGTGCGAGATTGCTGACATTCCAATTGTTGCCGCTTCCATTGACCCCTGCATGTCGTGCGCCAACCGCGCTGTGCTCGCGGACAAAGGGAACACCATACTTTCAATGGATGCACTGCGTAAAAAAAGCATTGAAAAAACCCGCAGAATAGTAAAGGGGGCTGGAAAAAATGAATGAATTGATTGAAGTGCTTGCACTGCTATTGCTCGTTCCCGCTTTCTGCATTGCTGCACTGTTCCTCGGGCTGCTGTTCCGGGGAATTGACAGGAAGCTTGCGGCGAAAATGCAGGCAAGGGTGGGACCGCCGATAAGGCAGCCCTTCATTGATTTGAAGAAGCTTTTAATGAAGGAAAACATCGTGCCCGAAACAGCGGTTGGATGGGTTTTCAATTCAATGCCCGCAATCGCCCTTGCAGCGTCACTTCTCCTTATAATGTACATTCCCTTCGGAGGAATGCTCCCGTTGCTTGAAGGGTACGGCGACTTAATACTCGTGCTCTATTTGCTCATGATTCCGGCTCTCGCGCTCGCCATAGGCGGGTTTTCCTCCGGCTCGCCTTACGCCAACGTGGGCGCGCAGAGGGAAATGGTTCTGATGATGAGCTACGAATTCGCTCTCTCCATTGTAATCGTTTCAATCGCATGGCTTGTTTCAGTTTCCGGAATTGCACTGAATCCCTTCCTGCTTTCAACCCTTGCCGTTGTCCCTGTCTGGAGTCTTGTCAGCGGAATTGGAGCAATCGGGCTGCTTTTGCTTCTGTTAGCATTAATGCTCGTAATGCCCGCCTCGCTTGGAAGAATTCCCGCGGACATAGCGGAAGCGAAAACAGAGATAGCAGACGGAATTCTGACGGAATACTCGGGCAGGAATCTCGCCCTCTTCTACCTCGCGCAGGACGTCCGCACTATTGCTTTCTCCGCGCTGGTGGTCGCGTTGTTCCTTCCCTGGAACCTCTCGCAGTTAACCGCTTTAACGGGGAATTTCGCCCTGCTCGGAAATCTCGCATTCTTTCTGGTGAAAATATTCATTGTAATGTTTTTCGGCTCCGTTTTCGTGCACATTGCGGTGGCGCGCTTCAAAGTGAACCAGGCAGCCAAAGCCTACTGGGGTCCCATAATGCTTATTGCGCTCGCGGGAATGGCTCTGGTAATGTGGGGTGCGGGGTGAAAAAATGCTTGGAATGGCCAAGGAACTCCTAAAGCAGTTGTTCCGTTCCACGGCAACGAACAAGTTTCCGGTCAAATACGCGCCGAAGTCCGCGACAAAGCTCTTGGAAAAAGTGGAAAAAGGGGAAGCAAAAATCAACCCGCCGGTGCCTGTTCCGCAGAGATTCAGGGGACGCCTTTCCTATGACAGGAAAAAGTGCATTATGTGCCGGCAGTGCGTTAAAGTGTGCCCGGCTGCGGCGCTTGAAGTGGATGAAAAAAACAACCGCATAAAGCATTACGTTGCACGCTGCACTTTCTGCGCGCAATGCGTTGACATCTGCCCCACAAAGGCGCTTGAAATGACGCACGAATTTTTGCTTTCATCGTACGACAAAAAGCAGGGCTTCGCTTTGCCGGAAAAAAAGCAGGAGAAGAAAAAGGAAAAGTAGAATTCTTACAGCTAATTTGTGCGTTTATTTAATTTTTTTTGAACGGGTTTATGGTTTTGACCCATTTAACTTTTTTGAAGTCTTTTTCGTTTTCTGTTATGATTGTTTCAATGCTGTTTTCTTCCATTGTTGCAACAATCAGCGCGTCCCAGAAGGGAATTTTGTATATTGCCTGGTTGTTTATTGCATTGATTATGGTTGATTCCGAATACTTCAGTATTTCAAACCCGTCAATCAGGTCAAGAACGATTTGTTTTGCCCTGTCCAGTGCAAGCGGTTTCTGGATTTTTCCGGTTACTATTGAATGGAACTCGACCAAATTCTGGATACTTAAGGCGCCTGTCTGCCTAGCCCAATTTGATTTAACTGCTTCCTTTGCCAGTTCATGCTTCTTCCGCTCGCTCCTATCATAGGCATAAACTAAAATATTGGTGTCTACAAGCCGGAGTTCCCTATCCGCGATCATAAATGTCTTCCCTTTTATAGACCATTATTTTTCCCATCTCAAAGCCCCGATCCATCCACCTGAACTGCCTTTCCATGGCTCTCTGCCCTGCGGACTGCTTTGAAAGCAGGTCAAGGGATTCCGCAATCACCCTTGCCAGCGAGCCTTTTTTATTTCTATATTTTTTGCCCGCAATAGACCTCAGCTTCTGCTCGGTTTCCTTTTCCAGAGAAACGGTAATATTCCCCATATTAAACACCACTAATTATATACTTACAATATATTTTTATACTTATTGCTCTCTTTTGCGAGCTCTTCCAGTTCGTAAAATTCTTCCCTGCGGAGCAGTTGCATTAATTTTTCCGCCGCGGCTTTCACTTCAGGACTCATTTTTTCGTCCAGTCCAGCGCGGAAAGGCTGCACTCCGATTAGTAGAATGCTTTCAGAATGCCCTTCCGCGCGCTCAATGAACTCGCCCAAAGGCAGGGAGTGCGTGGAGTAGAACATGGAATTAGCCCTTTCCCTTGGAATTATTCGCACTGAGCCCGGAGGAAGCGACATTTCCGCTGCGTCCACCAAAACGAGCAATTCGGGCTTTTCTCTGCGCACAACGCCGAGAAAATTTTCGGGAACCGTGCCGGCATTAATGCACTTCCATTCTTCCGCCCTAAAATTTTCCGCCACGAAAACGCCTATTGCATCGTCGCCCTTTAATTCGTTTCCTATTCCGATAAGCAGTTTCATTTGATTCCCTTTTCCGCTGCTCTTTCCTTTAGCCACGAAGCGATTTCTTTGATTCCCTCGCGGTTTTTAATGCTTGTCTCGAACACTTTGAATGCGGGATTGAGCTTTTTTGCGTCTGCCGCCATTTTTTCAACGCTTGCTTCAACCGCTTCAGCAATGTCCACCTTGTTTATTATTGCCGCATCCGATTCCCTGAATATTACGGGGTGCTTTGCAATAATGTCGTCGCCCTCTGAAACGCTCACCACCACCACTTTCAGGTGCTCTCCCAAATCGAAGTCGGCAGGGCACACCAAATTTCCGACGTTTTCAATGAACAGCAGCTGCATTTTTTCGAGCGGCAGTTCGTGCAACGCGTGCTGGACCATGTGCGCGTCCAGGTGGCAGAGCTTGCCTGTGTTTATTCCAATGCATGGAATCTTTTTTGCCTTGAATCGCGCGGCATCCAAATCGCTGACCACGTCTCCGGCGATAGCGCCGCATTCCAAAGGCAGCATTTCGACCAGTGTCTCAATGAGTTTTGTTTTGCCGGAGCCGATTGCCCCCATTACGTTCACTGCAAAAACCCTTTTTTCGTCAAGCATTTTTCTGTTTTCCTCTGCAATTCGTCTGTTCAAATCAAAAATGTTTTCGTTCAGTTCAAGCGGACCGTGCATTTTCAATACCTCCTATTCAGCGTCCATCTCCCTTATAACGCATTCCTGCAAAGGACTCATTTTGGTGGGCTTTCCGCACACAGGGCAGGGAATTTCCATTTGCGATCCCAGCGAAGGCTGCATTTCCTTCAGAGGGGTTTCATGACCCTCAATGCACTTCACCCGCAGTGGCACTATTTCAATTAATATTTTCATTTTTTCCGCTATTGTGTCCTGTGCGAGCGAGCGAAGCGCGAATTTCAGTTGTTCTGGCTCGAGCATTGTCATTTCCCCCACCCGCAGGCGCAGTGCGTTCACCTTCTTAAAGCCGTGGAATTCGCATTCCTCCATTACGCGCTTCATTATGCTCAGGGCAATGGAGTACTCGTGCATAGCATTCTTCACATGTGGAAAATTTAAATATTCTTTGCTGCTAATATGTTGCGGGAATAGCGCTTTTTGGCTGGTGCACTGGAATGGAAGACCTCATACTGCCCTGGAAAAAAAAGAAAAGGAAAAAAAAGCAAGAGGAGAAAAAAGAGAGAGTGAAGCACGCCGTCGGCAAAAAGGGCTGGGAGCCGAGGGCGCGGAGCACTTTCAATTTCTGGTACTGCAACAGGAAAGCCGCAACGCTTGAAGAGTTCGGAGCGGCGATAGCGGAAATCCCGCTGCAGAGCTTGGAGCACCACGCCGCGCACAACGATTTCTCAAACTGGCTGAAAGACAATGCCACGCCCTTCAAAGCCGCAAAAGTGAAAAAGATTGAAAGGAAATTCAAAGGCGAGGAACTGAAGAAGAAACTTATTAAAGCGCTTTGACTATTTTCTGGGTTTAACTGAAGAATGAAGCTTCGGCTCGCGCCAAACCATATGTCCGACGTCGTATTCGTCCAAAAGATACAGATAATAGCGTCCGAATTCATACCTCAACTGTAGATTTGTTCCGCTGATAGGGTGTTTATCGTGGGGGGTTCTTCTCCTTCCAATTATTCCCATGTTTGTTTCCATTTGCCTTGCAAGTCTTTTTACTTTTTCAAATGTGTCCTGCGGCATATCAATCGGCGGTTTTTCCATTTCATCAAAAATTGTCCTGTAGTTTTCTATCTCTTCAGGAGAGGCTCTTTGCGGGTAATCAATGTCAAGCCTTTCAAACCGCCGCCTGTCCCTTTCCCTCCAGGAAATCGGAATCCCCTTTTTTATAACCAGTTGGTGGATTCTGTCATCTCCGCTTGCCGGAAAGCGGTCGCCGTATTCGTCCAGTTCCTCATAACTTAAATTCCTCGTTCTTTCAAGAAATCTTCCCTCTGCTGTCAACTCCCTGCTTTCGTCTCTCAACCGGAGCTTTTTCCCTCTTACCTCTGTCATTAAATGGGCCTGTCCCTTTGGGGCAAGGATATACCAAATGTTCCGCATGCCTTTTACTTGGGGCACTTGCGTGTAAGTCAGACCGCCGGTTCTTGAAACCACAATGTGGATTTTTCCTTTTCCAAGCCTGTGCAGTTCTTCTGGAGTCAATTGATGGTAGTTTTCAGAGCTTATTGCAACCCCCCTCTTCTTCATGTTTGGATTCTGTGAGAACTCTTCCGCAAGCCTTGCGTATTCTTTTGGAGAGTAAATGTCCGTTTTAATTATTTTTACCCTTAAGCCCCTCCTCTTGCATTCCATTGCAAGTTCTTCCCCTGTAGTACTAAAACCGCAGCCTTCAATCAGTACATTTATTTCCCTCCCGGGATAGTGACCCTGCATTTCTTCCACTAGCGCGGGAAGGTTCACCTCCATCTGCTTACACGTAGCCTTGAGGTTCCACTGGTCAATAGGGGATTTTAATACTTTGTAGCCTTGCCTTTCCAATTTTGCAGCAGCGCCCGGATCCAAATGCCGCCTCCAAATTCCCGGTCTCGCACTTCTCTTTGCCTCTGCAATCTTTCTCCTGTCCGTTGCAGTTAATCTGGGGACTCCTTCCCTAATGCGACGCCTGCCCCTACTCGCTGTCCTATCAGCCCGCAAAGTTCTGCGATTCCTGCCCCTTACAGCAGTACGCCTTGCTTGCGCTCTCTTCCGGTTGGCGGCATAACCCCGAATTCTTTGCATAAATAAATTATCTCCCTGCAGTTAATAAACCTTTTTCTGTTTTCCTGCTGAAACGCGCTTTTAGCGCGCCTGGAGAAAAAACCCAAAAAAAGCCCTGAAAGGGCTTTTTCCGCGTGTTTTAGGGCATGTATTTATAATAGTTATTGTTCAGATTTTAACGTTTAAAGCATATTTAACACGCTTTAAGGAGGTTTTAGAATGGAAGACTTGGTTGTGAAATCAAAGGCAAGAGAATACGTGAAAGCAAAAGGCGTCAGAATCAGCGGGGAAGTATTCGACGCACTGAGCAGAAACATTGCTGTGGACCTTGACGGCGCAATCGCAAGGGCTAAAAGCAACGGAAGAAAGACAATAAAGGCATTCGATTTGTGAATGCTTTTTTTCTTCCTTTTTTCTTTTTTTAATCCGTTCCAGGGGGCTGGCGGAACCCAAAAAAAGCAGCCGTAAGGCTGTTCAGCGCTGTACGCAATCAGGGAATAATCCTCTCAATCTCGTAGTAATTGATGTCGTTCTCCGAGTCAACGACCGCGAGCAATACGACCGTGTTGATGTTGCCTGCAAGGCGAACCATCCTGCTCAAAGAAGGCATCCTTAAGGACTGGCCCGCCGTTGCAATGTGCACGCACCACTGGGTGTGCTCTTCCCCCGGTTTTTTTCCGCGCGGGTAAACGCGCAAATCAAAACCGAACTTGAACCCCGTTTTAACCACAAAACCGCGGTCGCGCAAGTCGCGGAACACCAAAAACTTTGAGTAGAATTTTTTCTCGCCTTTTTCTCCCAGCGCGAGCAGTTCTTTTTCCTTCACTTTCCTTTTTCCCTTTTTCACTGCGAGCTTTTCCTTTTCGAGCAAATAAAGGGCTTCCTTCAGGTCAAGGACAAGTTTCCTGCCTTCGAGTTCGCCGAAACCCTTGCCTATCAATCGGTCCCTCTCCCTTTTTTCTTCCACTAAAACCTTGTCTTCCACCAGTTCAGCCATTTAACACACCTATAACGCAGCTTACCAGAAAGGTTATTAAATAAGAAAGAATAATAATAAAAGAGTGATTTCATGGATTCAGGGCAAAAAACGGCAAAGATTGACCCGTGGTCCTCAAAGGGAATTGAAAACTACGAGCACGTTTTCAGGGAATTCGGAATGAAGGCATTCCCGCAATCCTGGAGAAAGAAACTGAGGCACAGGTTTTTTGAGAGGAATTTGGTCATTGCTCACAGGGGCTTCGAGCCGGTAATGAAGCGCATTGAGACGGGAAAACCGTTCATAAACATGACAGGCATTGCCTCTTCCGGAAAATTCCACTTAGGGCACAAAGTGGACATCGACCTGTTCAAGTTCTTCAAAGAACGGGGAGCGCACAACTACTTCGCGATAGCGGACATTGACGGTTATGCGAGCAGGGAAAAAATAAAAACAATGCGGGAAGCGAAAAAAATAGCCGCGGACAACCTGGCGCACGCTCTTGCGCTTGGACTGGAGGAAAAAGACATTTACGTGCAGAGCACGCAGCCCCCGCGCTACTTCGAGTTCACGTTCGAATTGAGCAAGAAAATAACAAGGAACATGTTCGAAGCAGTGTACGGTCACGTTGATTTGGGAAAAGTGAGCGCGGCCATACTGCAGTACGCCGACATACTGCATCCCCAGCTGCAAGAATACAGCAGCAAAATGCCCTCGGTCACAGGCATTGGCTTGGACCAGGACCCGCACGCCCGCTTGACCCGGGACATCGCGCGCAGGCTGCCCTACGAATTCGAAATGCCGGGATTCATCTACTTCAAGCACCAGAGCGGATTGATGGAGGGAAGCAAAATGAGCTCTTCGCAGCCGGAAACCGCCGTATTCCTCTCTGACAGCGAGAAGGAAGTGAAGAAGAAAATAGGCAATGCTTTTACCGGCGGCAGGGAAACCGTTGAACTGCAGAGGAAGCTCGGCGGCAACCCGGATATCTGCAAGGTCTGCGAAATTCTCCGCTTCCACTATCCTGACACAGGGGAAGTGGAGCGCATAATGCGGGAGTGCCGCGAAGGAAAGCGCCTGTGCGGGGAAACAAAGGAATTCACAATTGAATTCCTGAACAAATTCCTAAAAGAACACCAAGCGAAAGTGGAAAAGAACAGGAAGAAAGCGGAAAGAATTGTTAATGGGAAATGAAAAAAATAAAAGGGCGGATTCCTCAGCGCACCTTGTTGTTTTCGTGCTCCGGCACGCACCATGTGCATTTCTTCAAAAGTCTGTCCTTGGCGATTGACATCGCCGCCCTGCGCGTGTAACCGCGGTCTCTCGCGTGCTCCAGAACGTACTTTGTGTTCTCCGTTATCTTTTTTTCAATCATTTCGAACATTTCCTTTTCCGTTCCTTCGATAAACTCAACGTAGCTCGAAATCACCCCGCCGGCGTTCGCGACAAAATCGGGAACGACAAGCTTTCCCGCATCGGCGAGCCTTTCCTCCACTTCCCGCGTCATGGGAATATTGGAGCCCTGCGAGATTATTTTCGCCTTCACCTGCGGAACCTCGTGCATTTTCACGAGGTCCGGGACAGCCGCAGTGACAAGAATGTCAACATCCAGTCCAATGATTGAATGGCGCTCCATTTTCTCCGCCTTTCCCTTGTATCCCGTAACAGAGCCGGTTTTTTTCACCGCATCCATCAATCCATCGTATTCAAGGCCGTCCTTGCTGTACATGAGCCCCTTAATGTCCGAAATTCCCGCAAGTCTGGCGCCTTCTTCGCTCAGGAATTTTCCCACAAAGCTTCCGACGTTTCCGAATCCCTCGATTGCAACACTGGCATCCGCCAAATCCATTCCGGTGTGTTCCGCTGCAACCTTTGTCGCATGGAACACGCCGAAGCCTGTCGAGCCGAGTTCGTGCGGCAGCCCTCCCATGTCTTTCGGTTTTCCGGTGCAGGCTTTTTTCGTTCCAACTGTTTCGGAGAAAATCCTCATTTCATCCTCGCCCACGTTCATGTCCGGGGCAGCAACATATTTTTCGGGAACAAATGTTTCCACCCTTTCGGCGAATGCCTTCATCAATTCGGCTTTCCTTTCCTTAGAGGGCATATCGCTGTCGCACTGTATTCCGCTTTTTGCGCCGCCGAACGGCAGTTCAGCGAGAGCGCACTTCCATGTCATCGCTCTTGCTAACTTTGCAACCTCGTCCACAGTGACCGTAGAGGTCATCCTTATGCCGCCCTTTCCCGGACCCAGAGCGGTGTTGTCTATCACCAGAAAACCGCGCAGTCCGACCTTCGGATTGTAGACCTGTATAATTTTTTCAGGACCATAGCCGTCATATTCAACCATCAAACCACCATTAAACGTTGTAAAAAAAACTCCCAAACCCGAGGGGAAGAGATTAATTGGAAGCGTAAAAAGATTTAAAAACCATGCCATTTTCCTCCAACTTATACATAATAAAAAATTAATTTTTAATCAAAAAGAGAATAAATTCCCGAAAATCCGAACAAAAATTAAAAAGGCAGCGAGAAAATATTAATATTTCTCCGAAAAACCTGCGGAGTGGTTTTTTATTCTTCCGCGCTTTCCTCTGCTCCGCGGACTTCCACAGTCCTCACCCTGTACGCTTTCTGCTTTTTGAGGAATTCCACGATCTCGGAGAAAAACTGGCTGTCTTCCCTGAGCAGCACAACGCTGTCCGCTTTCCTGAGCTTTGCGGTGTGGTCAATGCTTGTCTTTGTGTCGCCCCACTTGAGCAGGGTATCGCAGGACTTGCGCATTTTTCCTATTCTTTCCCTTACTGAATCCATTACCTTCTGCCCCTGCGCTATTTCCGCAGCGGTGAAGCCCGAAGTCATTGAGGGGCTTGTGTCTATCACAAGCAAAAGCATTATTTCCCTTGCTTTTGCGGACGCCTTTTTAATGAATTCCTCGCTGTCCTCCTTTTTCGAGAGAATGGGTATGAGAACTTTCATTTTTTCAGCCCTTATATTGCATGAAATATTATGTAACGTAAGAGTATAATTCCTTTCTTTTTTCCGTTATTTCCCCCTCTTCCCTCAGGAACTCGCACACAACCTTGACCAAGGGCTTCTTGAGGTTCAACGCGTCTGACAGCGCGTCCGCGCTGACGGGGGAATGCCCTTTTATGTACCTGAGCACTTCCGGGGAATGTTTTTCGTAAAGCTCCTTTTTTATTACGACGTAATCCCCGTCAAAGGATTTCACGCCCAGTATTTCCTTTTTCTTTATCTGCTCCCTGAATTTATCGGAGAGCTCTTTTGCCTTGCCCTCGCTTTTCGTAACGGTAAAATCGTCCCTTTCAAGCGAGAATGCCTCCTCTATCGAGCTCGGTTCCCTGCGGGTTTTCTCCGCGGGATGCTTTATCAGGGCATCCGAGTCGATTTCCCTCTTTGTTTTGTAAATTGCTTTTTTGTATTTGTCGGAGAGCCTGAAGGGAACTATTTTTCCCTCACCTTTCATTTTTTCGAAGTGCTTTTTTTCCTCCGCGCCGAGCTTCTTCTCGAATTTTCCCTCCACCCTGTCGCTAAGATTCGCTCTTTCGAGCAGGTCCGAGAGCCTTTTATCCAGTTTCACTTCTCTTGTCCGAGGGGACTTTTCCTTTCCCTCGGTGAGAAGGAAAATGCCGGGCTTTGCCTTTGCCGCTTCATACTCCCTCGCAGGATTCAAACCGAGTTCCCGCGCTTCCTCAGCGCTGAACTCAAGGGAAACCCCTTTCTCCGTTTTTTTCAGTTCGGGCATGCTCTCGGAAACAATTAGATTGAAAAGTATTAATAAAATAATTGAACCCCTTCTCCCTGAACCTTTTTCTTTCTTTTGGGCAACTTGCGCTTTACTTATCCTGAAACTATTTTCTTTTTTCGCAACTTACCTTTTTTCTTTCTTAAAGAAAAAAGGCAGGAATGGACCCAACGGGATTCGAACCCGTGGCCTCCGCCTTGCGAAGGCGGCGCTCTAAACCAACTGAGCTATGGGCCCGCGACAGGCACGCCACGGCTCCATAATTAAAAGTATCCGGGATTAAAATAAAAAGGCGGCAGTAAGCCGAAAAGGCGGCATTCACCCAGAAAACATTGCCTGCAGTTTCACGCCAAACTGTATTGCTTTTGGAAAGTCCCCGTCCATTACCGCTTCCTCTAACTCGTCCAGGGTTTCAATGCACTCGCTGTAGCCCCTCAACCCGCATTCCTCCCTTATCTGCGAGAGATATTCGGCAACCTTCTCGTAATCCTGCTGCGCGAAGGACTGCTGGGTTGACGCCACTAAGTCAGCCATCTCGGAATCCTTGTACTTCGGGCTCTCAAAATCACCCGCACCGCCCACCGAATAAGGAATGGAGAACGGGGAAAAACCGCTTTCCCCTCCCGCCAGGTCTCCGGCGGAAGCCATGCCAAGCAGGGGAGCGGCCTGCCCGAGCAGGGGGGCAACCTGCTGCACCAGCGCGAGAACCCCGAGGAAAACAACTATTCCGCCGATGAAGAGCACTATGAGCAGCAGGTCGCGTATTATTGCTATTACGTCCCTGGCCGTCTGCAGCTTTCCCATAAAAAACCTCCTTGAATGAAAAATAAATGCAATATTAAGGAATCCGGAATATTTATTACTTTCCCCGCCGCTTTCCGTGGCGGAAAGGAAAGCAAAAACATTTATTATAGTTTAATCCTATTATTAAGCGCGAGGAAGGCGGAGAGAATGGCCGGGGAAAAGGAAGAAAAAAGGGAAAAAGCCGTGGAAGTCAAGCGCGAGGAAGCAAAGCCGGACATGTTCGACGAAGTGTTCGGCATAGACGAGGAAAAGGAAAAAGCGCAAATTAAAATAAACGAAATGGTCGAGGAGGAAAAGGAAAAAATAAACCGCATCTCCGAGCTGAGGAAAAAATACTCAAAAAAACAAAAAGCGGGAAAACCCGGCGGAGAAGCCGGGGAAAAAGAAGCGGAAGAGGAAAAGCCCGCAGAGGAAGCAGGAGAAGAACCGGAAGAAGGACCCGCAGAGGAAGCAGGAGAAGAACCGGAAGAAGGACCCGGAGAGGAAGCAGAGAAAGAGCCCGAAAAAATGGGGGAAGCCGGCGGGGAGCCTGCAAGAGCCGAAGAAACCGGAGAAGAAAAAACCCCCGGGAAAAAAGGGGAAAAGCCCGCAGAAAAGGAAAAAAAGGAAAAGAAAAAACAGGAAGAAAAAAAGGGGGAGAAAAAGCCCCCGGAAAAGAAGGGAATGGGAGAAACGCCGGCAGGGGAGCCGGTTGAAACAGTGCAGTTTCCGCAGAAAGAGGAGCTCAAAATAAAGCCCGCCCTGCAGTTTTTGGGGGGCGAGCAGGGGAATGAATCGTTCATAGGAAGGAAAAAATCGGTATTCGAGCAGTACAAGGACGAAGCCGGGCTTTTCATAGGAGAGGTTGAAGAGGAAGAATTCCCGAAAAACAAGGTATTGTTAGACAGCCTGAACCCGCACGTGATATTCGTGTGCGGTGCCCGCGGTTCGGGAAAAAGCTATGCAATGGGAGTAATGGCGGAGGAACTCGCAAGAAACAACAAAAACGTGGGCGTAATAGTCATTGACCCCGTGGGAGTGTTCTGGAGCATGCGCTTTCCCAATAGGGAGAAAAAGGAGGTTGAAGCGCTGGGGGAATGGGGCCTGAAGCCGCAGGGGCTGGACAACATATGCGTTTTCATTCCAAAAGGAGCCAAAAAGCAGACTCCCCCAGGCACTTACGACGACACTTTTTCAGTGAAGCCATCCATCCTCACAGCGCACGACTGGTGCCTCACATTCGGCATTGACCGCTTCAGCCCGACGGGACTGCTCCTCGAAAAGGCATTGCACAAAGTAAGGCACGGCTACAAAACAACCGAGGGAAAAAAGGTACAGGGGAAGGGAAACAATTATTCTCTCGACGACGTAAACGCCTGCCTTTCCTCCGACGCAGAACTGAATTCACGGGAAACCGGATACAAGAGCGATTCAATACGCGCATTGGTGAGCAGGTTCGCGGCAGCGGAAAGCTGGGGAATCCTGGGCGTGGAAGGCACTCCCCTAAACCATCTGAGCAAGGGGGGTCAGCTCACAATAATCGATACATCTTTCCTTGACGATATTGTTACAGCGCTCGTAATCGGCCTGCTTGCAAGGAGAACGCTTGCAGCGAGGAAAATTTCCATGAGGAAAGAGGCAGCGACAAGGCTTGAAACCGCGAGAGCCGAGGACATTGCAGAAATAGAAATTCCCCCCACATGGATGTTTATAGACGAAGCCCACACGCTTATTCCCAGCGGAACAATAAAAACCCCAGCCACCGACGCGCTTGTGGAATACGTAAAGCAGGGGCGCGGACCCGGCTGCTCCATTGTTTTCGCAACACAACAGCCCTCTGCGATAGACATTAAAATATTGAGCCAGTTGGACATTATTTTATGCCACAAGCTAGTGTTCAACGACGACGTAAAGGCCGTTTTCAAAAGAATGCCCAGCATTATCCCGCACGCCTACAAAACAGGCAATTTCATTAAAACAATCCCCATTGGCTCGTGCCTCGTCGGCGACAGGCGGGAGGAAACCTCCCGCGCTTTCGTAATGAAAATAAGACCGAGGATGAGCCAGCACGAGGGCAGGGAAGCGGAAACAGTGGAAGTGAAAAAAAAGCTCAGCAACGAGAAAGTGCTCGAGCTCATTGTCGGACTGTACTGGGGAAAGCTCAGGAGAATGCATTCAGTGCTCTTGAAGGACATAGAGCGCGAGGTGGGGGACTTCAATTCAAGGTACAGTTCCTCGGTCGCCCTGGAACAGGTGGTAGAGGCGCTAAGGGAAAAAGGCGGAATTTTTGACGAAAAGCACTCGCGCTTCATACTGCCCGAGGAAAGGCAAAAACCCAGGGAGGAAGAAGTCGAAGTGCTGGCGGAGGAAAAGGAAATAACAGAGCAGGGAACAGAGGAAGCGGGAAAGGCAAAAATTCCGGGGGAAAAAGTTGAAGCGGTGCCCGCGGCGCCCAGCGAACTCCTCCTGTCTTTCGCTGCAAAAATGGGGCAAAAGCAGGCGAGAAAGTTAGTGCTCAAGAACGCGAAGGGAAAGCTCCTCGGGCTGTTCGGGGGGGAGGAAAGAATCAAAGACCTGCGCTTGACCAATGTGCCTATTTACAAAGTGGAATTCAACTACTTCAGGGACAGGAATGCCTTTGTGCAGGGCGTTCTGTTCATAAACTCCCTGAGCGGGGAATTCCTGCACCACGAAAAGAAATCCTTCGTGGAATCCTCGGGGCTCGGGGAACTATACTCGCTGAGCAGAGAGGAAATAATTCTCATAAGCTATCTGAAGAAGAAGAAACCGCTCGGGGAAATCGAAAAGTTAGTGCCATACAACGAGAGAAAAATGAAAAGGATGCTGAATTCCCTCGTGGAGAAGGGTCTTGTGGAAAAGGAGAAAAAGAATTCCACGGAATACTTTTCCTGGAAAATGAAATTCGACCTGCCCAGCACTCCGTTGCACCCGCTGCTTTCCTCGATTGAAAAAATCCCGCTCTCTGAAAGCGATGTATTGCTCAGGGTGAAGGAAAAATATTCCAAGAAGGACGCCTCGGAACTGCTCAGGAAGATATGGCCGAAGCTCGTTGTTAAAAAAATCGAGGAAATCTACTGGCCCGCTTACGAGGGAATTCTCGAGGACGACGAAGGAAACACGCGCTCGGTGCTCATTGATGCGGTAACGGGAAAAAGGTTCAGCCTCTGAATTTTTCCCCGTCCGCGAGGTTTTTTGAAACAACCGCGCCCGGGAAAATGAAGCAGTTCATTCCCACTATAACGCCGCAGTCAATGCTGGCGTTGATTCCAATTTTCGTGCCCGATTTCACCAATGCGCCGAGTTTGCGCCTCCCCGAATCGTAAAGCTTTCCTGAAATTCCAACGCTCACGTTTTTTTCATCAAACCTGAGATTGGCAACCTTGGCGCCGGCACCAAAATTCACTTTCTCGCCGATAATTGAATCCCCTATGTAGGAGTAATGCGGTGCGTTTGAACCCGCGAGGACGAGCGAGTTCTTTATTTCCGAGCTCCCTATGTGGCAGTTGTCCGCTATTATAACAGGACCGCGAAGAAATGCATTCGGTCCGATAACGCAGTTTTCGCCCACGAAAACGTTTCCCTCTATCACCGACCCATTCTTCACAACAGAACCCTTTCCGAGGCAGAGTTTTCCCTTTATTTCGACATTTCCCTCGGTGCGCCCCTTCCACAGGTCGGGGAATTTTCCGGAGAACTCCTCCAGTTCCTCTAACAGTTTCCAGTAGGGAAACTCTCCCTTCACGGCAATCTGCATTCTCGCCTTTTCAATGAACGCGAACACGTCTTTCATTCTCCCACCTCTTTTTTTATTTCCGCGGCAATTTCCTCGGCAAACCCCTTTGTTTTCTCGGCATTCCGCCCCTCGACCATGACCCTCGCCAGGTTTTCCGTTCCCGAATACCGCACAAGCACCCTTCCCTGTTTTCCCAGCCCCTTTTCCGCCGCGGAGATCTTCTCCCTCACGGCGCGCATTTTCCCAAACGGCTTTTTTTCACTGACCCGCACGTTCACCAGAACCTGCGGCACGCTTTCCGCGATTCCCGCCAGCTCGGAAAGATTCCTGCCGGATTCCTTTAAAATCCTTGCAAGCTGCAGCGCGCTTATTATTCCGTCGCCCGTTGCGGAATATTCCTTGAAAATTATGTGACCCGACTGTTCCCCGCCCAAAACCGCGGAATTGCGGCGCATTGCCTCCATTACGAATTTGTCTCCGACTTTGACCCTTTCCACTTTTACTCCGAGGGCATTCATTGCAATGTCGAGTCCCACATTGCTCATCTGCGTTGCGATTATCTTTTTGTTTTTCAGCCTTCCCTGAGAAAGCAAATTCTTTGCAAAAATCGCGAGAAGCTGGTCGCCGTCCACTATTTCACCACACTCATCGCACACAATCAGCCTGTCAGCGTCTCCGTCGAGTGCGACGCCGAAATCCGCTTTGTGCTCGAGAACAGCGCGCTGTATTACCTCGGGGTGCAGCGCACCGCAGTCCAGGTTAATGTTTAATCCATCCGGTTTATCGTTGAGCACAACTGTCTCAGCACCCAATTCGGAGAAAACGCTGGGCGCAATGCTGTACGCTGAACCATTGGCGCAGTCGAGCACGATTTTGAGACCCGTGAGCGGTGCGCTGGAAACCGACTGCTTTGTGAATTCAATGTACCTGCCCCTTGCATCCTTGACGCGGAATGCCTTTCCCAGTTTTTTTCCGCCGCTGCCTGGTCCTGTTTCCTCCGAAAGGAGCAGTTCCTCTATTCTGGATTCCGCGCGCTCGCCCAGCTTGTATCCTTCCGTGCCGAAAATTTTTATTCCGTTGTCCTGCGCGGGATTGTGCGATGCGGAAATGACAATGCCGGCATCGCAGTTCAGTGATTTTGTCAGGTGCGATATTGCGGGAGTGGGCATTGGTCCAACCAAAAGAACGTCGACCCCCATTGAAATAATTCCCGCGGTCAGAGCGGATTCAATCATATAACCCGAAAGGCGGGTGTCCTTTCCTATTACAATCCTGTGACCCCTGCGCGCGTTTTTTTTACTGAAATAAAGCGCAACCGCTTTGCCGACGCGCATGCATGTTTCGGGAGTCATCGGCGGGGCATTCGCCCTCCCGCGGATTCCGTCCGTTCCGAACACTTTACCCATTCAGATTACCTCACCGTTACAACTTTTGCGAGATTGCGCGGCTTGTCCGGGTCAAGCCCCTTTTTTACCGCCAGATAGTACGCCAGAAGCTGTATTGGAACAATCATTGCAATCGGGTCTGCACTCGCACAATCCGGCACTTTGATGAAATCGTCGAAAAGCGGGTTGTTTTCTGAGCCGATGCCAAGAATGAACGCCCCTCTTGCCTTCACTTCCATTGCATTGCTGAGAATTTCCTTTTTCGTGCGCCGGGTGGACAGGACTATTACCGGAACGCCCTTTTCAACCAAAGCAATCGTGCCGTGCTTCAGTTCCGCGCCGGCGAATCCCTCCGCGTGAATGTAGCTGACTTCCTTTATTTTCAGCGCTCCCTCCATTGCCGAGGGAAAAGCCAAATCCCTACCTATAAGGAAGCAGTCTTTTTGCACTGAGAGTTTTCCGGCAAGCGCTTTCGCCTTTTTCTCCGCGCTTTCAATTATTGCGGGCAGCCTGCCGGCGGTTTTGTTCAGCAGTTTTTTTCCCTCTCCGGGCTTTCCGGCAAGTGAGTAAGCGAGGAGCAGGAGTACGGCGAGCTGCGCCGTATATGTTTTTGTGGAGAGAACGCATATTTCCGGACCGGAGTTCATCATTATTGTTTCGTCGCTTAACCTTGTCAGCATTGAACCCATGACGTTCACCACTGAAATCACTTTCGCGCCCTTTCCCCGCGCAATCCTGACGGCATCAAGCAGGTCTGCTGTTTCCCCGCTCTGCGATACCGCTACAACCAGCGTTCCCTTGGTCAAAAAATCCCTGTAGTTGGGGAATTCCGATGCGAGCACTGTGTTAACGTGCATTTTCGCTATTTCCGCGAACTCGTAGGACGCTGAAACACAGGCGTGGAAGGAAGTGCCGCAGCCGATGAAAAACACGCCTTCGGCTTCGCGGAGCATTTTTGTAACGCGCCCGAGCAGTTTAGGGTCCTGCTTTACGGCGAGCCTGACTGTTTCTGGCTGTTCGTGTATTTCCTTGAGCATGAAGTGCGGGAATGCCCCTTTTTCCGCCTGTGCAATCGTCCAGGAAATCGTGTGAACGTTCTTTTTCTTTTCCCTGTAGGATTGGATGTCGTAAAAGCGCGGTGCATTGTTCACTTCAACCATTTCGTTCTCGTCCAGGTAAATCACCCGCTTTGTTTTTTCGAGGAATGCCGGCGCGTCCGAGGCGATGAACGTGCCTTCCTCTGCAACGCCGACCACGAGAGGCGAGCCCCGCCTCGCGCCGAGCAACACATCGCTGTCGGAGTGAATCGCCAGGACAGCGAAATGCCCCTCCAGTTCAAGCAGTGCCTGCCTGAACGCGTCCCGGAAATTGCTTCCCTTTCCCATAAAGTATTCTATCAGCAGAGGAACGGTTTCGGTGTCCGTGTCTGTTGAAAACCTGAAACCCTTTTTCTGAAGAAATGCCCTGAGTTCCTGGAAGTTTTCAATGATTCCGTTGTGCACCACTGCAATCTTTCCGTCGCTGGAATAATGCGGGTGCGCGTTGTCGTCAGTGACCTGACCGTGCGTAGCCCAGCGGGTGTGCCCGACCGCTGTTCCTGCCGCGGGAATGCCGGGCATTTTTTCGGGCAGTTTCCCCTTCTTTTTCACAACCTTGATCGGATTCTGCCTCAGGGCAATGCCCCAGCTGTCATAGCCGCGGTATTCAAGCTTCCTGAGGCTGTTGAACACAAGCACGGAGGCATTCTCCTTTCCCTTGAAACCGGCGATTCCGCACATAAAAAGCACCTTAAACAAGAATAAAAGACTAGAAATAGGGCGAGGAAAAGAATAAAAACATTCCCAAATACTATTATTAAATAAATAATAGTGGTAAAAAATATTTAGGGGAAGTGTTTTTTGTGGCGGATTTTCTGCTCCTTGAAAAAAACGGAAAGCAGTTTAAAGTGCCGACAAAAAGAGTCGAGGACATCCGCAGCATTAAGCCTTTGCTCAGCGAAAAGGGCTGGCGCATATACAACGAGCTGGCACGGAAGGAATCTTACCCCGGCGAAATCGCGAAAAAACTAAAAATGCCGCAGCAGGAGGCATACTATTATTTCAACCAGCTGAAAAACGCCGGGCTTATCGACGTAACGAAAAAGGAGGAAAGGCGCGGCGGACTTGCAAAATTCTATTCCACGAAAGAAGCGTCTTTTTCCCTGGTTCCGGCGTTCAGGGAAATGGAGAAGAAGAGCGATTTTGTATTTGCACAGGGCGCGAAGAGCGAACTGCAGCCCGGCATAGGGAAATTCTTCTCGCCCTTCATTGAAAAGGGCACGCTCAACGCGAAAATTGTTGTCGGAGCGCCGGACTCACACGGAGAATTCAAGGCAAGAGCGCGGGACGCGCACCTGGCGACGGAATTCGCGTGCTTTCTGGGCTCGCTCGCCGAGAAAATCAGGTTCCCGCTCGTTTTCTTGGACACGATGGTGCCGGAGCTGCGGCAGGAAAATTCAAACCTTGTCGTAATAGGCGGACCCATCACGAACAAGACAAGCAACGAGTTGATGGAATTCCTGCCCGTGAAATTCATTCAAACAAACGGCAACTGGACAATTGAATCAGAGCTGTCCGGCAAGCAGTATGTCGAGGATTCAATTGGCGTAATAGAAAAAATCCCGCACCCGTTCCACGACGACAAAAGCATTTTGTTCCTAGCGGGCAAGAGGAACGTGGGAACAAAGGCGGCAATACTCGCGCTGATGCAGGAAACCGAGTCAATTATACGCCCAAACCCTTTCGGAAAAAAGCACGCCCGCGTTGTCGAAGGGTTGGACCTTGACAGCGACGGCCAGATTGACCACGTGGAAATAAAGGAATGATTACGCTCACTCCCTTTTCCTGCCGAGGTAAACCCTTACATTCTCTCCCTTCACCGCGTGCCCGAGCACTTTTTTTGTCAGTTCAGGGCTCCACTCCCCTGCGTTAAGCTTTTTCGCGAGCTCGTAATAGTTAATGTCAAGGACCTCGTCAGTCCTGCCGGCTTTATCAAGCAGTTTCCTTATTTCGGAGCGTTCTTCTGGGGGGAAGCTTAACTTGGGATAAGAGCGAATCCTGGCGGTGAAATCGCTTCCCGCCACGTTCTCAACCGAATGCTGCTTCGAGTATTCGAGCAGGTCTTTTTTTGCAGCATCAATGTCTGGCTCTATTTTTTCGAGGAATTCGCGCTTTAACGCGTCCAAATGAACGTACCTGTTCACAAGTTTCACGCCGGCGTCCCTGCGGAATTCTTTCGCCGGCATTTCCGCGGTTTCGAGCAAATGCTTCTGCCTCGGGCAGTGCTCGGCGTACTCGCACCAGGAGCAGAGCGCCGACTCCCTAGGGGGAAATTTTTCCTGCTCCTTTGCGCACTCGATTGAATCAATGAGCACGCATATGCTTTTTTTCAGTTCCTCGAGCTGCTGCTCCGAGCGCGAAGAGCGCATTTCTTTTCCTATGCTGAGGTAATGCCACACCAGGTCAACGCGTTCCGCGTCCGGGTATTTCTCCCTTACCGAGATTGAGTACAATGCAAGCTGCCTGTCCTCGTCAAGTTCCTCCTGACTCGGGGCATTGAGGCTTGTCTTGTAGTCGTGTATTTCGTAGAGGTCTCCTGCAAGTGAAAGCCTGTCTATGAAGCCCTGGAGCTCGTAGCCGTCGCCGAGATTAATGCGCACCCTTTCCTCCAGGGCGAGGGTTTTTGCCTGGTCAAAGGGCTTGTATTGGTCGAAGTATTCGGAAATATATTTTTTCCCCATTTTTTTGTAGTTTTCCGCGGAATATTCTTTTCTCACTATTTTAATGTCCTGGTGCCAGTTTTTGTCCCACTGCGCGGAGTAGAATTCCAGCAGTTCTTCAAGTGAATCATTCTTCTGGAAGCGCTTGTCTTTGTAGAGTTTTTCCAGTGCCTCGTGCACTCTTGAGCCCATGAAGGATTCAATTCCCTCCACCGCGCTTTCCATTTTGTCAATGTACTTGAACCTGAATTTCAGCGGGCAGTTCTCGAACGTTCCGAGCCGTGAATGCGAGTAAATCATTTCAGTTCACGCTACAATTTTTATTGAATTCTTTTCCGGGATGAGGGTAACGCTTCCGTTCTTTTTCAGCCCGTATTTTTTTGCAAGTTCTTTGGGAAAACGCATTGCGAGGCTCTCGCCCCACTTGCTTATTTTTACCCTGAATTTTTTCATTTCGGTGTATTTCTTTGCAACTTCCTCCAGCTGGTCCATTGTGAGTATTTCTTCGCCGCATCTGGTGCAGGAAAAGTAAGAGTAGTCAACCGATTCAAGGGTCTTTCCTCTCTTTTCAACCATTTTACCGGAACATTTAGCGCATTTCATTTTTTCATCCTCTTTTCAACCGTCACTATTTTCAGGGTGTTTCTGCAGAACTCATCAACGCATATTATTGTGAACTTCCTGAACTCCTTCTCAATTTTTGCCCTGTTTTTTCCCATTATTTTTATTTTTCCTGTTTTAACCGCATTGAAAACCAATTCAATTGGAATGCTCCTCCTGTTGGCCCTGTCGAATGCGTGCCTTGAAATCTCTATGCGGAGATGGTTCCTCTTCAAGAAACCACCCCATCAAACAAAGGTTGGAAAGATATTAAAAGATATCTTTTGATATTATTCTCTCTCAGCAGCATTTGAACCTGAAATAACGGGGGGGAATACCAATTTAAATGCCCCGAGACCTAGGTTCCCCTAAAAAAGACCTCACTTGTAGAGCGCGCAGCCGTACATGTGCTTGCTTATCTCCTCAATATCGAATTTTTTTGAATGCTTTCTGCAGAGTTTTTCCAGCTCTTTCCTAGAATAGGATTTGGAGAGCTTGGACTGCTTGTAGAATGCGTCCACGTTGTCGAGCAGAACGTTGCAGTTCTCGTCAATTTTAACATCCCTGTGCCCGTTGCGGGTCTTGTACATTTCAACCCTCTCCGACTCGTAGCCCTTTTTGTAAACAGTGAAGTACAAAACCCTTGAAACGCGCATCATTTCCTTAATCCACTCGTGCTCGTTGCCCTGCCAGCCTATGAGATTCGACGAATTGATGCAGAGGTCGAAGTAATCCGAGTCATAGGGAACGCTCTCCTTTTTTTGGACCAAACAGTGAAGTATGTTCACCCTGTCGTCCTTCCTGAACCTCCGCAACACGGAACCATAAATTGCCTCGTTCTGCTCCAAGCCGACGACCTTGTCCGCCTTTATTCCCGAATCGAGAAGCAGGCGTATAATCCTGCCGCTCCCGCAGCCCGGCTCTATTATCCTCCGCGGCTTTAGCTTTTTCGCGAATTCGGTTATTGCCTTCCCCTCCGCGCTCCAGATTTCGTACCACATTTTCGCAGGGCAGGGCGCCATTGCCTTCCATTCCCCCGCCAGCAGTTTTTTCTCAGTGTCATCGTAGCAGTCAATGCAGGCATTCTTCATGCTCACGCTCGGCTTCAGTCTGCGGAGCCTTTCCTCTATCTGCGCCGCGGAATACGAGCGCTTTATCGGCTGGGAGAAAAGGCGCATGTTCTGGTAGATTGCCATGTACTTTTTAATCTCCGAGTCATTGAATATAACTTTTCCGCCGCCGACAGCGCGGTTCTCCATAACGTCAATGCTCATCAAAAAGCGGTCGCCGTTCGCCAGGAGCACAATTCCGAAATCCTCGTACTCGCTCTTCGAAATTTCGTCAGTGCACAGCACTCTGACAGGAATCTCCCAGTTCTGCGAGGCAACAGTTTCTGCAAGCATTTTAAGGAATTCCCTGTCCTTGAGCTGGGATTTTTCCACCAAAAAAATTCTCTCGAAGTTTATTTTCTGGAAATCGAACCCCGGAAACTTTTTTTTCACGAGGCGCCAGTATTTTTCCTTCTCTTTTTGCGGTGAATTCCTGTACGATTCAATGTTCCTCATCTGGCTCGCCGAATAAACCTGCATTTCGGCTTCCTTCCAGTTAACAGGGTTTATGGAGCTTGTGACGCGGAAGAACACGACATTGTTCTGGTTGTGTATGTCCGCCCAGAAGCGGAAGTATTCGGAGCCGGTAAGCTTCAAAAAGCCGCGTGACAGGTTCTCCAGTGAATTCACCAGCAGCTGCTTGTACCTGCGGGACTTCACCGAGGACAAAAGCCTGTTCGCTTCCCTGGCGAACGCCGCCTCGTTGACTTCCTTCTCCCCGGCTCCCTGGAGCAGTGATGCAGAGAGCGCTTTTTTCTCGCGCTCCTCGAAAAATTTGGAATGCTTTATGTAGAGTTCCTGCGCAGAGCCCTTCTCCTTTCCCACCGCTTTTTCTATTGTGTGCACTTTGCCGTCAGGCAGGCGGAAGGACCTGCAGAGGTAGCGGTATTTTTTTCCCTTAACGCGCTTCTCCTTAAAATAAGCCATAATTAATAATTATCCCTACCGCTATTTAAGAGTTTCGCTGTAGGGATAATTCGCCGGAGCAGGCGGGCGCGAAAGGATTAAATTCTCTCCCGGCGCTATTGTTCTTATGGGAGTTTCAAGAAAGAGAAGGCTCGAACTCAGGAAAAATCGCCGGCGCGCCGGTTGCAACTCTCGCCCTTAAGCAGGAAGAAATAAAAAGCGGGAAGCACGCGGAAAAAGCCCGGCAGTTCGCGGAGAAAATACGCAGGGCTTGACAGCCAAAACCATTAAATTAACCCGCTGCACTAATTGTTTTTATGGCCAGGAAGCGCAGCCGCCCAGAGCGGCGTTCCGGGCAGGAAAAAATACGCGTGAATTTCACATTGCACGAGGAAAACATACGCAATGTGACCGTGAGACCCTGGATTGCGCCGAAAGACCGCTCAAAAACGGAATACAGAAAGCTCGGACACCTGAACAGAACGCTGCACACGCGCTACAGGCGCGTTTTCGGGGTTGAAGAACCGCTTCAAAAACCGGGCGTGGAACTCATTGGTTCCACCGTTGACTCCCGGGGAAAAAGAACGTACTGGTACAGGGACAGGAGAAGGCAAAAAAAGGTCACTTTTTTCATGGACAACCCGCGCTTTCAGGTCTGGATAGAGCAAGCGGAAAGAAGAGGCATTCAGGTACGGAGCTACGGGCAACTGGCAGCGGACTTCAATGTTCCTAGAGAGCAGGCGAGAAGCGAATTCCGCAAGCTCGGCCGCGGTCTCGGAATGAAAGGCAATTCACTCAAAATATTCACCCGGAACTGCCTGGCACAGTACGACCAGCACCTGGCAGCAATGCCAAGGTAAGCGCAAGCCACGGAACCGTTAAATCCCCGAGGAGAACAATAGCGAGCCAACTCCGAAATAATTAAATTCCCCGCGGAAAGCGTGCGGAGTTCCGGCAATTTTCCAGTGCAGGAGGCAATCCCTATCATTATATCCTTTTTGGTCTTATCTCTGTTCAAGGTTTTTTTTGTCGGGCGGGACCGTGAAGAGCATTTTTCTTGCTGCACTTGCCTGTTTTTTGATTCTCTCGGCGGGCTGCCTCACCAACAGAGAAGCATCAATGTGGGCTGCGATAGGGCTCGCGGAGAAAACACCGGAAGGAGAGCTCGCCGGAATGCTGCTGACCGCGCTCGAAAAAACCGACGAATGCGAATTCGGGGAATGCAAGTGGGTTTTCGGCATGCTCAAGGGATTTGCGCCGGAAGAGCACAAAGAGGCGTTCCAATTAAGCGATGAAGAACTCGAAGCGCTCATGGAGAAATCCAAGGAATGCAGACCTTTTGTTAAGAGGAACGTGGAAGTGGTAAGCGAAGAAGTGTGCATAATAGGATACGAAGTCATTGTAAGCGATTCCTGCCTGCTGGATTCGTTCAACGAAGCCGGCGGAAAAGAGTTCCTTGTAGTCAGGGCTGATTTAAGCGTTTCGGAAGCGGAGGTACTGGAGGGAAAGCTCGACGAAGAGCTGATAGCCCAGGTAAATGCCTTAAAGCCCGGGATGGCGATAGTCGGCAACTGCTTTGCGCCGGTTGCCGGAGCAATAGGACTGCAGTATTTCACTCCAGGCACTGCAGCACCCGCGCAATAACGGGAAAAGAATTAAATTCCAGCGGAAGACATTAACGGTCTTTTTTCTTTTTGTATTTCCTGGTGAATCAAAGCGACAGGCTTGTCCTGAGCGCCTCGTCGACTTTGTCCATTGTTCCCTTTTTCAACGAGCCGATTTTGCTGATTATTCTGTCTTCAATGGAAATCGTTCTCAACTGGTTGCATAAAACCAGACCCTCTTTTTTCAATCCGCCCTCCCCGGTGGAAAGCCGGACCATAAAAGGGTATTCCCTTTCGGTTTTGGAAGTGATTGCGGCAATAATTGTTGTCGGGCTCATTTTGTTGCCCACATCGTTTTGTATTACAAGGCAGGGCCTTGTCTTGCCCTGCTCCGAGCCCTTCACTGGGTCCAGTTTTGCCAGAACAACGTTCCCTCTCCTAATATTCATCCAAAAACCTGTCCGCTTCCCTGCTCGCGTGCTCCCATTCCCTGCACACTTCAAGGTTTAATTTGGCCATTTTCTTATAGCCTTCGGCCATCAGTTTTTCCCTCTCCTTTTTTGAAAGCTTTTTCTCAACAACAATTTTGCCGTCCTCAATCTTCACAATAACCTCTTCCCCGGGTCTCAATCCCTCGATTTTCCTGATTGTTTTGGGAATTGTTATCTGCCCGCGCTCTCCGACAACGCTAATGCTCTCATACAAAAAACCGCCTCCCGCAAAAACCTCATACATATTTAATACATATTTATTCATACCGATTCATATTTATTTGTTTCCCTCCGCGTTCCCAGTTGAGCCGACCTTTTTTAAAGCGCTTTCAGGGCATGTTTCCCCTAAAACCCTGCAACGGAGAAACAATTAAATTCCCTCACTGCACTAATTATTCCATGCCGCGCGCAAGGTCCGGAAGCAAGAAAAAAACCGGGGGCCAGAAAAAAGATTCAAGAAAGGGCAATCCAAACATTATAAGGGCGGCAGAAAAGGCAACCCAAGCCAGCCTCCAAGCAAGGAAGGGAAAAAAAAGACTGGATTATGCCAGAATTATTCTAAAGTGCTGGGAGGCAGCCAAAAAAAACGAAAGAATCCCTTTTCAATCCTTGTTCCACAGGCAGGTTAAACAGGACGGGGACACCCGCGGCTCCATGACTGGAATACGCGGCTACGGTTCAATTAAGGGAATGCTTGCCACACTGGAAAGAATGGGATGGATTAAACTGGAAACGGATGGCCAGAAATTCTACATTTTAACCTTCCGCGCGCAAAGAGAGCTTGAACGGAGATCGGAAAACCGCGAAATAACCAGGGCGGAGGACATAGGGCCGATTACTTCACTCAAGCCCGACGAGGAAAGCCGGACAACCCGCCTTATCGGCACCAGACTAAGGCAAAACAATTAAATTCTCCCACCGCCTGGATTTCTTTATGCCGTACGCCAGCCCGGAATAACCAGGAAGAATTGGCCGGGCAATCGAACGGCAGCAGCGCCGTTAAGCCAAAAGCAGGCAGCCGGAAAAAAAGCGCCTTGCCTTTAACGCGCTTTCTTTTTGGATTGCCTGTTCAAGCAGATTACTTGGAGTGTAGATGGCTGGATGCTCGCAATTTCATGTTTTACTTTCCTGAACGAGCCCGGGCTCAGGTTGTTCCTTCTCCGCTCGCGGACACTGCCCTGCCCGGGATAGCCGTAAAGCGAAGGCCCTGCCCTGGCACCCCACTTGAGCGTTCCCGGTCCATTGCCAGACACAATCCCAATTTGTTCTTTTACCGCCATCAAATCACCCCTTAAAAAAACGCCTTTTTTGAAAGCCAAGGAAAAAATAATTCCAGCCATAAAAAAAAGCAGGCGAAAACAATTGCTCCCGCTCGCATATCTCTTACATAATACATGCAGCAATCACCATATAAACAGGAGAAAAACGAGTTTTCGCCAAAAACAAAGCCGCTGACCCCCCGCGCCTGCACCTGACGCGCGCCAAAGTGGGAAAAGCGGGGAAAAGGAGAAAAATCAGCTTTTGGCGAGTTCGATTTTGAGCGATCCATACAGTGCTTTAAGGCGGACTGCCTGCCTTTCCTTTTTTTTGCTTACAAGACAGTATTTTTCCAGTACGCTTGCGTCCCTGCTTATTGCTTCCTGCTTTCTCCTGAGCTCTTTTGCAATTTCGCTTACGGATTTTTTCTCCGAACCGTGCTCAATGAGGTATCTAATCAACTCAATTCTTTTAGGCGACAGTATTTCATTCAATTCCGCGCTGTCCCTAAGGTAAAGCGTGTGTGTTCCGGGAACCGCCTTTTTTGGATTCTTGTACACAACCCCCAGTTCCCTGTCCATTCTGCCAATCTTTATAATCAAGTCCTTCATTCTACACACCATTATTATATAACACCATAGGTTATATAATTGTTTCTTTCAGGGTTTTCCTTCCAGGAACCTTGCCCTGTAGAGCCTCCAATTTTCCCTAATGTCCTGCACGAATTCTTTTAGCGTTTCAAAACTCTTCTCCCTTTCCATGTATCTTTTCTCTTTTTTGCCTTTGCAGTGCCTGTGGACGTGCGTTCCCTCTTTTTCGCTGCAGTCGTATTTTACCACTTCTTTTATTTCCCCTTCCATTGCAATGAGGTATATTACAGCAAATTCCCGCACTTCCTTAAAATCCTCGGAGAAAATGTATTTCACGAATAATATGTTCTGCCCCTCACTGTCCAGAAACTCACTCCAACTCTGCTCTCTTTCCGCTTTACGCATAACAATAAAACCAATTGAAGCAGTTTTAAACAAAACCAGACCGCAATTCCCCTAAACTCTGGGCGGGCGCGCCCGGTAGCAATCGCTCCAGCAACAAAAACGAAAAACAAAGGCGGGAAAAGGATTAAATTATCTCATCGCACTAATTGTTTTATGCCCAACATTGACGCAATCCGCCTGAAGGCAAGCCAGAGAGCTGCCCGAAAGGCGCTTGCCGAGAGCTTGAGGAAGGAGAGGCGCTCCGGCAGGAGAGGGCAGTCCCCCTTCGCACAATATTTGTGGATGGACACAGGCATTGAAACAATCGCCAGGTTCCTGAAAATTGATTTTAACAGAATTGTCGCAGAATCCCCGGACACCGCCCACATAGTCGAACTGGGCTGCGGGGACGGAAAAGCAGCAAAAGGATTGAGAGCGCGGTTCCCCGACAGGGAAAGGGTCAGGATTTCCGCTGTTTCCCTCAACAAGAGCCCGGAATGGACCGACAGGAGAGTCGACTGGATTGTTTCCCCTTTCCACAGACTGGAGGAAAAACTAGAAAAAGGGAGTGTCAGCGCTTTCTATTCATGGTACGGGCTGGAGAACTCCCCTGACCTCAGAAGGGATTCAGGAGTCATCCGCTCACTTCTGAAACCCGGGGGACTGCTCGTAACAACCTTTCCCTGCTACGAGGAAACAAGGCGGGGAGAATATAGGGCGGTCATTCCCGAGGAATACCTCGACCGGATGCCGGGCTTCGAACTGGAAGGCCTCCACATTGTGAAACGAAAGGGCGCGGAACTCGACGACCACTGGGTTCTCCGCCTGAAAAAAGCGCCCGGTCAACCACGCTGACAAAGCGCCCCGCACCACGGCGGGAAAAGAATTAAATTCCATCGTCACCCCCAACACAATATTTATATACATTTGTATGCAATAGTATACATTATGGGCAGCACTACCGTGAGATTGAGCGTTCCTGTAAAGGAACGGCTTGAGGAATTCAAGAACTTTGAGCGCGAGTCCTTTGAGGACGTGATTGAAAGGCTTTTGAACATTGCAAGCGATGAACCTTTGTCCAGCGCGGAAATAAGGCAGATTGAGGCATCGCTCAAAGACTTGAAGGAAGGAAAAGTGCTCAGTCTCAAGGAAGCAGAGAAAACGTGGGGCATTTGATTGTTCGAACTCTTTTTAACCAAAACATTTGCCCGTGAATTCAAAAAACTCGAAAAAAAGGAAAGGGAACGCATTAAGAAAAAACTGCGTCTCACGGCTCAGAAGCCCGACTCCTACTACGAACGCCTGACCGGTCACGGTTTATTCAAGCTCCGCGTGGGAAAATACAGGTTGATTGCCCAGATTAACTGGACTGCAAAAAAAATAACCCTTTTGAGCGTAAAGCACAGACAACAAGCTTACAGGAAACTCTGACCTCAATTTTCTTATTTTTTTAAAAAAACGATTATTTTTTATAATGAATGATTGTTTTATATATAATATGTTTTACGGCTGGAACAAATTCAAGGGCTGGGAGATACTGGAATTCTTCCTGGAAAAAGACGAAAAAATTCATGTAAATGGCTTGGCAAAAAGGCTTGGCATAAGCCCCGGCACAGCGCAAAAATATTTGACCGAATACGAAAAACAGGGACTGCTTGAAAGGGAAAAGAATGCAAACGCAATAAACTATAAACTGAAGGAAAGCCCGCTTTCACTTGAATTGAAAAAAACGCTTTTTCTGGCAAAAATAAGCCCTTTTGTTTCGGAATTCCTCGAGGACAATCCGTTGACCTCAAAACTGGCATTGTACGGCAGCCACTCAAAAGGCAGTTTTGATGAAAAAAGCGACATCGACCTATTGGCAATAAGCCAGAACAAAAAAATAAACCTTAATGCGCTTAAAAAAATGGAAAACAAAACAAAAAAAGAGGCAAAAATCCAGGTTTTCACAATAACCGAGTGGAAAAAATTACTGGAAAAAAAAGACCCCTTTGCATTGTCCGTCAAAAAAAGCAATTTATTGCTTTCAGGTGAACCTTTATGAAATTGCATGAATTGATTGACAAAAAACTGCTAATCAAAAGCCCTTCAAACGAAAGCGAAATACAGGGCTCCCTGGCCGTTGCGGAAAGCTTTCTGGAAAAAGCCAGGGGAAACGCAAAAATTGAATACTTTGACGTTTCTTTCAGTTTGGCGTACCAGGCAATGTTCCATGCCGCACGCGCAATGCTTTTCAAAAACGGTTACAAGGAAAGAAGCCATTGGGCGGTAATAAAAGCTTTAAAGCAGTTATGCTTGAAAGAAAGGGAACTCATTGAATTGCTGGAAACAATGGATTCATACAGGATGACACGCCATGCAATTCAATACTCCGGCCTGGGCTGCTCGAAAGAAGACGCAATGGAAGCAATCAACGACGCAGACAAACTCATTGACCTCGTGCACAAAAAACTCTCAAAAACCTAACCCGCGCCCGCAGGCACGGAACGGGAAAAGAATTAAATTTTCCCGCTGCACTAATTTCTTATCATGCGCATAAGGCGTTTTAAAGGGAGGAATTTCCACTCCAAGGGATTCCATATCGAAAGCGTTATGGAGCGCGAGTTAGGGGAAAGGCTCGCGGAAGAGGGCACAAGGAACTGGGTGAGGACAACAGATGCACTGTACAAAACAATGCAGCACAGCATTCTTGCACGATTTGAATTAAGTGAAGACCGCAGGGCAATGGCGGCAAACGCCCTTACAGAGGAAAGGCATTTTTTAAAAGCCGCCCGCCTGACGATGTCGGGGGAGGGAATGCAGAGAAGGGAAGCAATTGAAATGATTGAAAAAACGCTTGAATTAGCGAAAAGGCAGCGTGAAAGATGGATTCAAGAGCACGGCGAGGACAAAGCCTCAAACGGAATGCTCATAGACATTGAATCCATTGGAAAGCTCTGTGAAAGGGAAAAGGAAAAAGACCCCGAGGGAAGGATTCTCTTCAATCCGCCGTTCAACGAGGTAATACGCACAATGCGCAAATTCATATGGCTCGAACTCGAACAGGCGCTCGGAGTGGAAGGATTCAAATTCTACCAAGCGCAAGAAGAAAGAGGCGCCGCCCACATGCGCCAGAGACAGGAACAACTCAGAAAACTCGCGGACAAAGCAAACTAAACACGCGCACGCGCCAGCAAAAAAAACCGCAAAAACCCTTATTAATCCTTTTTCTTCATTAAATTATTCCATGGACAAGCAGGAATTAGAGCGCAAGTACATTGAAGAGCGCGTTGCAGTCCTCAAAAGCCTTATGAAAAAGCACGGAAAGAGCGTGCTCGAAGAAGCTTCAAAGGCAAAGCAGGAAACAATAAAAAAGCGCATCAGGCAGCAATACAAAAACAGGCTTCCCCTGGACTTGGATGAATTCTTCAATGAAACGTTTGAAAACTTTGAGGGAATAGGCGAATACTGCTCCTACGAAGTACTGGACAAAACGGAAAAGCACCTCAAAGTAAAAATAAACAAGTGCTTTTACGCCGAAATCTACCGTTCGCTGAATGCTGCCGACATCGGCGAAGCAATGGTGTGCAGAATGGACTACGCGCAAAATGAAGCCTTCAACCAGAAAATAAAATGCGGCGCCCCAAGAAGCTCATGCTAGGAGACGACTGCTGCATATTCGAATACGAGCTGTGAGCAAGCCAATCGAGGGGAGTGAGGGCAGAGAACTTCCAAATACCTCTCTTTAAGCATTTTTTGCACTTTTATTTGCTTATGGATGTAAATGAGCAAATTGCAAAGGTTTACTTTGAGGAATTATATGGATACGTAGTAAAAACAAACCACTATTTTAAGAAGAGGGGAAAAAAGGGAGCAGGCCCAGCAGACATTGATTTGATTTTAGTGCATCCAAAAAATGGAAAATATGGAAAAAAAGCAATTTGTTCTGTTAAAGGATGGCAGTCATATAAAATAACATTAAAATCAATAAAAAACAGGCAATTGTTTGAAAAAGAATGGAAAATATCTGACTGGCAGGAATTAGCGGCTGCTGAACGCTTCTTTGGTTCTAAGTATTTAAACAAAATATTGATTTTGCCTCCTATTGAGCGAAAGAACAAAAAAAAGGCAATTGAATATTGCAAAAGAAAATATGGAATTGTCCTATTGGATTTTTCTGATGTTCTTTTTGAATTGATAGAATACTTATCCCAAGAGAACAGAATGTACAGGTCATTTGAAGCCGAGTCCCTGCAGACTCTTAGAATGATTTTGGTGAACTTGTTACAGATAAAAGAAAACGAACTCATTCTGCAACCAAACATCCTAGAAAACTTGCAAATTACCCGAGAAAACCACACAACAAAATTCAAGCGAAACCGACTGCACATTAATGGGAAAAAATAGACCCACGTGTCCCCCCCTGGAAAGCAATGGGAAGGTAAGAGTTAAAAATTAAAGACTAAATTCGAAGATTCCTAAAAACCCCTCAAATTCGAACTGAGTGATTTGTGCTTTTAAGGAGTTTAAAGAACGCGAAACTCAGAATTACCCCAATCGCGATAACGCCAGCAAACTCAATTGCTGCCTTTTTTTCCTGGTAATTGCACTTTGGGCATTTTTTGTAAGAGTATTGAATTTTTATTTCATCCATATACTGCCCACAATGGGGGCAAGGATTTGCTAAGGGCTCAAAACTTATATGGGTCATTTTT
>CAZKED010000010.1:0-37346 GCA_964551725.1 uncultured archaeon
AACCGACACCAAAACACATCACCTCCCAAAAAAATCCGCTAAAAAGCACGTTACAAGATAGACAAAAAAGCCGATTGCTAAAATCGTCCCCGCGAACAGCATTCCCGCTATCACGGGGGTAATGCTTGGAATCATAACGTCACCTCCCTCATTTGCAGCCCTCTCCGAATCTCCTGCTCATCCAGTCAATGTACCTTACATCATCACAGCTGAGCGCTGCCCTTCCGTCCCTTGGTTTCAAGGAATTTTTGTAATCTTCATATTTCTGCGCTTCGCTGTTCCCGAAATCCTTTGCCCTCACAAGAACTATGAAAAGGACAAGCAGGGGAATTATGGGCACAAGGTCAATCAATTTTCTCACCTCCCGAAACATTCTCGCCCGCCTGGGAACTGCAGACAGCAAAAGACATCACCACCGCACTCAGCCAGTTGGCCGCTGTATAGGCGCTTTCTATAAAGAGGGCGGATTCCGCGGAAAAAAGCTTTTCATTTCCCATCACATCACCTCCATTTCAGTCAAATAAAAGTGCTCAGCGGAACAATAAAAAGAATCCGTAAAAAATGGAACCATGCAACCGGATGCAACCGGACAGCGGGGGAACCCAAAGTTAAACCTAAAAGTTAAGAAATAAAAAAATTCCAAAAAGGGTCATTTAAAAAGGCGCCCCGCCCTGCTACCCTGCACAGAGAACCCTGCACTTCCTGTTTATCGCCTCGTCAACCGCCCTTCGGATTGCCCTCAGCTCCTCAACGTCGTCAACGGAGTTCTTGGATTTGAGACCGAAAATCTTTGTTTTTTCCACGTCGAGCACATAGGCGCGGGGTTTTTCGCTGCTCCTGTCGCACTGGATTTTTTCAAGTTCGCAGAGTTTTGACTCAAGCTCTTTTTCCCTCTTGGCTATTTTTTTCCTGAGAATCTCGCGCGGGCTTTCAATAAAAAACCTCATGGGTGCGGAGCCTGCTTGTTTCACAAGGCCGAAGCCAGCCAGCTCCTTAAGCACTGAATAAATTTTTTCCCGGGGAATGCCCGTATTCTCTATGAGCTCTCTTGCCTCCTGCGGTCTGCTGTCGAGCAGGGAGAAAAAAACTTTTGCGTGGTTTATTCCGAATCTCGGCACCAATTCTGAATAAATCCTCTTTATCTGGAGAATCTCCTCCTTCACAAACCAGCCCTCCCACAGCAATGAAATCAATAGAGCAAAAGTGATTAAAAATATATCTTTTTAAACCATTTGGTTAATTTAATTAACCTTTTAAACTTTTTTGTTTACAATTAGTTCAGAATTGCTTCTGGCAGTTTGCTTTTAATTTTTGTTTTTTTTGGAGGTTTTTTTGTGGTAGATGAAACGGACAAAAAAATACTGAACCTGATGATCCAGAACCCCGAGGTAACGCAGAAGGACATTGCTTCCTCGCTCAAGATTACTCCACCGGCGGTGCACAGCAGGATACAGCGGCTCAAGGCAAAGAAAATAATAAAAGGCACCATGCCGGTACTCGACCTGGACAAACTGGGCTATGACATCACCATAGTGGCAATGGTGATAGTGAAAAACGGAAAGCTGAGGGAAGCCGGAAAAAAGTGGGCGAAGGATAGGAACGTCTGCGCGGTTTACAGGATAACGGGAAAATCCGACCTTGTGATAATCGCGAAGTTCAAGAACACAAAAGAGCTCAACTCATGGAACCAGCGGATTGTCGGCGATACAGCGAACATTGACAGGGTGAATACCAGCATTGTGTTCGAGGGGGAAAAAGACCCGGTGACGCCGAACGAAATCGAATAGTTCCGCTTTGCAACGCTATTCTTTGAGTGCCTCGATAACGTATTCGGCTATCTGAACACCGCAGCGCACCTTCGCTTCCTTTGTGTTCGCGCCCTGGTGCGGGGTGAAAATTATTTTTTCGTTTCCCAGAAGTTCCTTTGACTCGGGGGGCTCCTTTTCGAACACGTCAAGGGCAGCGCCTGCAACAATGCCGGAATCAATCGCCTCAAGCAGTGCCTTCTCGTTCAATATCCCGCCGCGCGCTGCATTTACTATGCGGGCGCCTTTCTTCATTTTTGAAAACTGCTCGGAATCCAGAAGGTTAATTGTATCCTTGTTCTTCGGGACATGCAGCGTGATAAAATCGGAGTTCCGGAGCAACTCGTCGAATTCAACCTTTCTTGCCTTTGCTTCCCTGAAAACCTCTTCCTTTGCAAACGGGTCGTAAGCGATTACTTTGCATTCGAACGCGTTTAGCCTTTTTGCCACTTCCAGCCCTATGTGCCCCAGGCCTATTATCCCGACAGTTTTATTGTAGAGCTCGGTGCCCTTGAATGCGTGCCTTTCCCATTTTCCCGCCTTCATCGAGGCATGGCCCTGCGGCACGTTCCTGCACAATGCGAGCATCAGTGCAATGGCGTGCTCGCACGCGCTGATTGAGTTGCCGAAAGGCGTGTTTAGCACTTTTATGCCGCGGGATTCGGCTGCTTCGCGATCCACGTTGTCAAGGCCTGTTCCCGCTCTCCCGATTACCTTGAGGTTTTTTCCCGCTTCAATCACCTCTTTTGTGACCTGCGTGCCGCTTCTCACAATTATTGCGTCAAAGTCCGCTATTTTGGCGGCAAGCTCCGCGTCCTTGGATTCAAAGTCCTGCTCAACTTCCGCGCCCGCTTTTTCCATTACTTTTATTGCCTCCTCTGCCAACGGGTCAGTAACAATTATTTTCATTCACTTTCCCCCTTTGCCATTATTTCTTCCAGTGCCGCGGTTATCTGCCTCATGTCTTCCATTTTCAAATCGCCCATGTGCGCTATGCGGAAGTTCTTTTCCTTCATCGGGCCATAACCATTGCTTATCATTAATTCCTTTTCGGCTAGTTCCTTGTTGATTCCCGCTATGCTCAGCCCTTTGTTGTTTACTATCGTTGTTACGGTATCGGAGCGGTAGCCTTCCTCGGCAAACAACTCGAAGCCCTGTCCGACTGCCCAGTTTCTTATGTAGTCCGCCATTTCCCTGTGCCTTGCGAACCTCTTTTCCAGCCCTTCCTCGAAGAACCGGTCGAGCTGCCTGTTAAGCGCGAAAATGTGGGAAATGCTCGGCGTCGTGGGGGTCTGCTTTTTCTCCGACCAGTATTTTTCGAATACCTCAAAGTTGAAGTAATAGCCCTTGTTTTCCATTTTTTTCGCTTTCTCCATTGCTTTGTCGCTTACAGTGAAAACAGTCAGGCCCGGGGGAAGGCCAAATGCTTTCTGCACTCCTGCGAAGCAGCAGTCAATTCCTAGTTTGTCGATTTCCAGTTTCACGGCGGACATTGAGGAAACCGCGTCGACCAGAAACATTACGTCTGGGAAATCCTTCATTACTTTCGCTATTTTTTCCAGTTTGCTCATTACGCCTGTGGAGGTTTCGTTGTGGACAACGGTCAGGGCATCAAAGTTCCCTTCCTCCAGCTTTGCCCTTATCGCGTCGGCTTTTACTGCTTTTCCCATTTCCACTTCGATCCTTTCGTTTTCCTTCCCGCATAACTTTACCGTCTTGCTCCACTTGTCGCTGAAGGCGCCCATTACCGCGCTTAGCGCGCGTTTTTCTACACAGTTTCTGGCGCTTGCCTCCCAGATTCCGCTCGAGGAACTGGTGCTCAGGAAAACCCTGCCGTCGGTAAACAAAAGTTTCCTGAGCTTTTCAACCGTGTCTTCTGCCAGCACGGAGAATTCCGGGGAACGGTGCCCTATCATAAAGTGGCCCATTTCCTCGAGTATGGGCTTGTCGACCTCAACCGGGCCGGGAATGAAAAGTTTTTTGTATTTTATTTTTTCCGACACGCTCATTGTAAAAACCTCCTTTCAGTGAAATTATTTCAGTTCCATTCACCAATTTCAGTCAATTTTATTGAAAACCAACCCGCTTACAACCTTTGGATAGAAGTACGTCGATTTCTGGGGCATTCTGTGCCCTGCAAGGCACGAGCGGATTACCTGCTCCTTTTTAGTTGCGTTCATGAGGAATGCCACGTCGCACTGATGCGAGTCGGCGATTTCGACCGCTTTTTCGAAGTCCTTAACATACTCTATTTTTTCCTTTTTTGAAACCATTTCCTTCGTGAGACCCAAAATTCTTTCAATTACGAGTTCGTGCAGAATCGTTACATCCAAATCGCGTATTTCCTCGCTCTCCCCGGGAATGAGCTCCGCGAGGTCAGCATTCTCCTTAAGGGAAAAAAGAATGCTTTTTCCTTTCGACCTCGCAATAAATGCTTTTTCGTTTTCCTTTGAGGAAAGCAGTTTTTGAAGTTCCCTTGTGCTCCCTGAAACCTCCCCGACATCAAAGTGCCCGCCGAGCTTTTTTTTCAGCGAGGAAAAATCAAATCCTTCAATCCCGTAAATCACCCGGTGGGTCGGCAGGACTATAAGGCCGGGGTCGCTCATTTCCACCAGCGTCATCATGCATTTGTCCGCGGCAGGGTTCTCTGCACTGTACCTGAGCGCAGTTTCGTAGCGGTGGTGACCGTCAGCAATGAAAAGAGTTTTGTCGCGCATTCCCGCCTCGAATTTTTTTACCTCGCTTTCGTCGCTGACTATCCACATCCTGTTTCTCACGCCGTCGTCGAAAACCACGTCAATGCATGGTTTTCTTCCGGCGACTTCGCCTATAAGCGCGGCAATTTTTCCACGAGCGTCCTCGTAAAGGGAAAAAACCGTTGAAAAATTTGCTTTCGCCTGCCGCATGAGTTCGAGGCGGTCTGCTTTGGGGCCCCCGAGCGTGCGCTCGTGACCTTTCACTTTCCCGCCCCCAAACTTTTCGAGTTTCACAAGCGCAATAAATCCCTTTCGCGAATATTCCCTGCCGTGCAGTCTGAACGCCTGCTCGTAAACGTAGAAGGATTTTTTTTCCTCGCGCTTTAGGATTCCCTGGGCAAGCCATTTATTGAAATGCTCGGCGGCTTTTGCATATAGGTTTTGCTCCCTGTTTTCCTCAAGTTCCTCGCCGAGTATGAGGTAAATGCAGTTGTTGGGGTGCCTTTTTCTCAGTTCGTCCCTGTAATCCCTTGAAATGACGTCATAAGGCGGGGCCAGCACTCTGGCAATGTCTCCCACCTTCTCCGCATTGTAGTGGATGCCCCTGAATCCAAAAACCTCGACCAAAAAAACACGCTCCTCCGAACTTTCGAATTCCCTAAAAAAAGCGTTTTGAGAATTAGATAGAGAATGCAAAACAATTTAAATACTGCGCCCGAAACAGGTTTTATACATAACAAAAAGTTAATTTTAAATCAAAAAAAAGATTTTTTTACAGAAAATTAAACAAAAATTAAACAAATTCCCGGGATGCTTTAATTTTTTTAAACAAAAATGCTGCTTCAATAGTTTTTTAATTCTTTTATTGGTTGATTTTTTATACCTTCTTTTACGTTTTTTGAAGAAACGCGGACGGGCTCATTTTGGTGCGAGCAAATGGGCTCATTACGCTGGAGTGCTGAAAGGATGAGGTTCAGTAATACTGCAAAAAAGAGGTTTTTGCTCACGGCCGAGTTCAACTCCCGCATGGGAATGCCCTTTGCGGAAAAGGTAAAAGAGATTGTGGACGGAATGACGGTTCCTGCACCCAAAAAGCAGTCCCAAAACCCTGACAGCGGGAACCCCGAAATCAAAAGCGTTAAAACAGCGGCGGAACTCAAAAAAGCGGGAATTGAAAGCGCTCCCACGCTCACGTGCAGGGACCACCCGAAAGAGGATGGTGAAATAATAGAAATGCTCGAGGAAAGCGGCATAGAGAATGTTCTCGTGCTGTGGGGCTCGCCACACAGCGCTTCCTTCAGGGGAAGCTACAACTTCGACAAAACCTTTTCCCTGATAAGATGGCTCGCGGAAGAGGAACTGGACGCGTGCTTTATCGTTGCAAGCGACCCCGGCGCGGCAAACAAGCCCTGGCAGATTCCCGAACTGAAGAAAAAAGCGGATGCCGGCGCCTCCATTGCAATAACCGGACCGGTGTTTGATGCCGGCACGGCTAAAAGGTTTTTTGAGAAAATACGCATGGAAGTGGAAAACCTCAGGATAGTTGCAGGGCTGATGCCACTGGGCAGCGCGGAGGAAATCTCGCTCGCCGAAAGAACCCTGGGAACAACAATTCCCGCTGAAGCGAAAAAAAGGATTCTTGCATCGGAAAGCGGCGGCTTTGAGCTCGTGCTTGAAATTGCAGAGGAACTGCGCGAGAGAGCGGACGGCTTCCATTTGTTTACCGCGGGAAAAGAGGAAAAAACGATTGAACTGCTCAAAGCGCTTCGCTGATTCCCTTCACTTTTTCCCGGAACGCTTTTTCCTTGCGGGCTTTCCCCCGACAGCTCTCTTTCCCTCTTTTCTGGCGTAAACCTGCTTGTACCAAGTAAAAACCGTCAGAACCACGGCAAGGGTGAAAGAAAGGGAAACCGCGTTAAGCCAGTCCACTTCGCCCTGAAAAGCCAGCTGGCTCAAGGGGTTTGCCACAAGGGAGCACACGAGCACCAGAAAGAAAATCGCCCCAATCTTCGCACTAGCACTAGCCACAAAAACCACCAGTAACAGTAAGGCGCGGAAATATTTAAACCTTGCCCCGCGCTGGCGCAACGGGGCAACCATTAAATTAGTGCGAATAAAAAACCGCGCTTTCAGTCATGCTCCTCGAACATTTTGTCCTGTACTTTGTCCTTTGTCCTTAAGTACTCAATCAGCATTGCCGCGTGCTCTTTTTCCTCATCACGGTTATGCTCAAGTATTTTTTTGAGTTCCGCGTCCTTTGTAACCTCAATCCTTTCCTGGTACCAGTTTATGGCTTCCAACTCCTCGCACAGCGATTTGCGGGCGCGCTCCAAATCCTTTGTTTCCTCGGAAAGGTTTTCTCTGCCTTCGTGCTCTCCTGTCAATCAGAACACCTCCGGATAAAAAAGAAAGGAAAAGCTTTAAACAGCATTCCTCTTCCTTCCAAATATATGGGACACGAGCACGAAATAGAAAAAAGCGCGGAATGCCCGCACTGCGCTGTGCCGGCAAAAAAATGGTACAGAGAGCGCTTAAACCAGATCTTCATTGTAACGTTCGTAGTGCTTGCCTCTGGTTTGTTCTTTCCCGCAATGCGCCCCGTGCTCGACGCCTGGATTGACTACTTTTCGCTCATATGGTGGGCGCTGCTCCTCGGCTTTCTGCTGGGAGGAGCAATTGATTATTTTGTGCCCGAGCATTTGGTGGAAAGGCACCTGAAAGCAAAAAAGAAAAGAACAATCCTCAAGGCAGTAATTCTCGGCTTTTTGATGAGCGCGTGCTCGCACGGCATTCTCGCAATAGCAATGGAATTGTACAAAAAAGGCGCTTCAACCGCTTCCACTGTGGCATTCCTCCTGGCTTCGCCCTGGGCAAATTTGCCCATTACCGTGCTCCTGTTCGGCTTTTTCGGTCCAAAAGCGTTCCTTATAATACTCTCGGCAATAATTATAGCCGTTATTACAGGAATAATCTTCCAGTTCCTGGAGCATTCCGGAAGAGTTGAAGGGGCAAAAAAGAAGCCGGTGAAGGAAACACGGCTGCAAAAAAAAGGAAAAAAAGAAACTCCGGTTCTCGGAATTCTGCGCGGCTCCTGGAACCTGACGAAAATGGTTCTCTGGTGGATTCTGATAGGAATGCTTCTCGCGAGCCTTGCCAGAGCATTCATTCCTACGGAAGCATTCCACCAGTTTTTGGGACCGACTCTTTTGGGGCTTTTTCTCACGCTGGCGTTTGCGACAATAATTGAAGTGTGCAGCGAAGGCTCAGCGCCGTTGTCATTCGAAATATTCAGGCAGACCGGAGCATTGGGCAACAGCTTCGTTTTCCTCATGGCGGGAGTTGTGACGGATTACACCGAAATAGGCCTCGTGTGGAGCAATATCGGAAAGCGCGCGGCAGTCTGGCTCGTAATCGTGAGCGTTCCGCAGGTGCTATTGCTCGGCTGGCTTTTCAACCTACTCCTCTGACACTACGTTAGGTTTTTATTCCCAAATTCACCAATAATAGTGGTGATAAGTTGCCTAGGCTGAGAGGCGGGAACAAGAGAGAACAGCATCGCAAAAAGAAGCCTAAAGACGGAATTCCGGATAAAGCGAGAACTCAAACTGACGGCTGGTTTATTCAACCTACTTCAACTCCAAAACCAGTGAAACCAGCAGAACCCAAACCGGGGCCAAGGCGCGAAAGAGACTCAATTTTTGGAGGACGGCATTATTACGGCTATGATGTTAAGAGGCAAGTCGCCAGCGCTCTTGAAGAAAGAATTGAAGCACTCCATCAAATGGGGCACACTCCTGAAGCCTTCCTTGAAGCAAAAAATATTGAAAGAGCATTGGAAACCGCTGATGAGAAAGGCGCTTTGCCGCTTTTTGGCAGCATGGGCCTCAAGCGAAGGTTTGATGAATTTCGCCATGATGAAATTGCCAAACTTCATTCGGAAGCAATGGAATTAAACGCTAAATCTAACTTGCCTGATTTTAGGAGAAGGGTTTCACTTGCATTGAAAGAGGGCCGCATTGACCAGAGAAGAGCAATGGCAATGGTTGAAATCAGTTTAAAATTTGACGCCGGGGACATGGAAACCTACACTGGCTTGAATCGAGCCACTAGAATACTGCAAAACGAAATAAGCCGAGGAATAATTGATAAGGCCACTGGAAAAACACTGTTAACCGCTTTTGAAGAAAGAAAGGAAAAACGCAGGAAAACCCTTGTCCGTGAATCAAAGCACAAAAGCGCGGTTGAAGGCGAACTCCGCAGGAGAAGGGAACGGGAGAGAACTCGGCAGCCCAGGCCTGGAGTGCCAACCTTTGAACTGCGAGTTGAAGAGTTAAGTGGTGAAATTGAAGCCAAAGCGTGGGAAATTTCCAACAGGGCACGAGCTGATGGAAGACCAAGAAGTGCTTTTAGTTGCCGGGCTGAAGTTTACAGGGAATACCTTGTTGAAGACGGCCATGGCTATGAGGTTTTGTTTGATGCTTATATGAAAAGCGCTCAAAAAACCCTCAAAAGAGTGGATCCAAGAAAGAGGTCTGATGTTGAGGCATCGCTTGCATGGAACAAATTCCACAACAGAATGGAACGGCTTGGGCAGCGCTACGGCCGTGAAAACATGGATGCGCTTATTAGATTGGTGTCAAACGCGGAAAGAAGTTATAGGACAGACCTTCTCGGATTCAGTTTAAGGACTAAAAAGGTATGGGGAATGACAATTCCCGGCATAGTAATTGAAATAAACAAACCTGAAGGATTCGGTGGCGGAAACATAAAGAAAATATTATTGGGCATTGAGGAAATGGAAGACGGAAAAATTACTCAGGCTGGAAGCTCTGAAAAATTCGGCGTTAGGAGAAGAAAGAGAAAATCCAGAAGAAGGCGCTCTTGGGACGAACCAATAGAAGAAAAACCAAAAACCATTGAAGAAATGGAAAGAGCCGACATAGAACACTCATACGACCTGGACTCCGCAATGCACGACCTAAACGCCCTAATTGAAAACAAACGCTATTATTAATTTTTTTCTATTAACCATTCCGCCAGTTTTTCCGCCGCCTTTGCCCTGTGGGAAAACCTGTTTTTCTCCGAACGCGGAAGGGCGGAAACCGTACATTCCATTCCATCCGGAATAAAAATTTTCTCGTAAGGCAGAACATCCTTTTCAGGATTATTCACTTTCGTGTCTATTGTGCCGCGCAGCACTCCGCGGAAAACGCGGAATTCCCTTCCATCGCGGGTGAAGCAGATCAATGTCTCAAAGCGCGCCCTGCGCGATTTTCCCTCAATTTTTTTCAGCAATCCTTCGAAGCCGATTTCCTCCCACACGCGCTTTGCCTGCGAGCCCGGAAAGTTATTGAATGCCTCGAAAAAAACCCCGGTGTCCTCGGAAATGAGCGGTTTGCCCAGGGCGCGGAAAGCCTGTCCCGCCTTCGCCCTCGCGGTTTCCTCAAGCGAAAGTTCCGGCTCTTCGAGCATTGACATTTTCTTCCAGTTGAGTGAAATGCCGTGTTTTTTCAGAATGCCGGATATTTCCCCGAACTTGTGCCTGTTTCCCGAAACAAGGAAAAGCTCCAAATTTTCACCTCTCAAAAAGAGGAGGGAAAACAATTATATTCTTTATATTATTCATTTTAATATTAAAAAAGGCGGTTGGAATGAAATACGTTATTTTGGCGTTGATTCTGGGAATGGTTCTACTCTCGGGATGCCCGCAGGCGGAAACAGGGAACAGCGGGACAGCGGCAAGCGCAAAAGAAACTGCAACACAGAAGTGCGAGATGCTGTGCAATGCCGCGCTGGCGCAGGGCGTTAACCTCGAAAACGGTCCGTGCCTCAGTTCTGGAAACTCGGACTGGAGTGTTCAGGACTGGGTGTGCGACATTGCCCATGAACCAAGGCAGGAAGTGGACAACTTAAAGGAAAACCAGTGCCCTGAATGGAGCGCCGAATCAAAAGGCTTTGTTGAATTCTCCCCGCAGTGTGAATTCATAAGGGCATACGGGAGAGAATAAAGGGTTATTCCAATGGAAAACTGGCATTCTATTACAATAAAAGAAGTGCTTGCAAGACTTGGCACGACAGCGCAGGGGCTGAGCGGGAAAGAAGCGGCAAAAAGACTTGAAAAATACGGAAAGAACGCGATTGAAAGCGAATCAAAAATAAGCGCAGTGAGAATATTTCTCAGCCAGTTCAGGGACTTCCTCATCCTCATACTTATCGCTGCAGCGATAATTTCCTATTTCATGAGCTTCCTCCCCGGGGAAGAAGGACACATTGTGGACACAATACTGATAGGAACAATACTGGCGGCAAATGCGGTAATCGGATTCATCCAGGAATACCGCGCGGAAAAAGGACTCCTTGCCCTCAAAAAGCTCAGCGCGCCGAAAGCCAGGGTCATACGCAACGGAACGGAACAGGAAATCGATTCAGAGGAAGTCGTGCCGGGGGACATCCTCGTGCTGGAACAGGGAGACAAAATTACTGCAGACTCGCGCATAATTGAACAGGCAAACCTTGAAACGGACGAATCCGCCCTGACGGGGGAAAGCCTTCCCGTGGGAAAAACCGAGGCAGCCCTCGAGGAAAAAATCGCTCTCGCGGAAAAGAAAAACATGCTTTTCATGCAGACAATGGTGACAAGGGGAAGGGCGAGGGCGGTTGTAACCGCAACTGGAATGCGCACAGAACTGGGAAAAATAGCCGAACAGATTGCCGAGGCGGAACAGAAGCCAACTCCCTTTCAGGTCGAGCTTGACCGGCTGGGGAAACGGATCGGGGCGGGCATACTTATAATAATCTCTTTTGTTGCCGCGGTGCAAGCCCTGCTCATAGGCGGTTCAATTCTCAACATTTTCCTTACCGCTATTTCCCTTGCCGTGGCAGCGGTGCCGGAAGGACTGCCCGCAATCGTCACCCTTGCCCTTACCATAGGCGTGAGGAAAATGTCAAGGAAGAATGCACTTGCAAGAAAGCTGCCCGTTGCTGAAAGCCTGGGTTCGGTGAACACGATCTGCACCGACAAAACGGGAACGCTTACCGAAAACGTGATGACCGTGCGAAAAGTGTTCTTTGCAGGAAAGGAATTCAGCGTGAGCGGGGAAGGGCATTCGGTAAAAGGGGACTTCTCACTCCAAGGAAAAAAAGTTCCCGCAGAACAGTTGACCGAACTCCTTAAATGCGGAGTGCTCTGCAACGACGCAACAATCGGCAGGGACAAAGGCGGAAAAAAGAAATATCTGGGCGACCCCACGGAAACAGCACTTCTCGTGGCAGCGGAAAAAGCGGGAATGGACATAAAAATCGAGAGAGGAAAACGCCCCCGATACAACGAAGTGCCCTTCTCAAGCGAGAGGAAAATGATGACCGTCGCGTGCAGAAGCGAGGGAAAAAAATTCGCCTACTCAAAGGGCGCGCCGGAAGTAATAATTGAAAAGTGCTCGCATGTTCTCCTTAACGGAAAAAAAGCCCGGCTGAGCGAAAAGGAAAAGAAAAAAATACTCTCAAAAAACGCAGAATTCGGGAAGCGTGCCCTCAGGGTGCTGGCTTTCGCTTACAAAGAGCTTTCGGGAAAGGAAACCGACACACAGTTCGAATCGGGACTTGTTTTCCTCGGGATGCAGGGAATGCTCGACCCGCCGAGGAAAGGCGTGGGGGAAGCAATAAAGGAGTGCAGGGACGCCGGGATAAGAGTAATAATGGTGACAGGCGACAACATTAACACAGCAAAAGCAATCGGCGCAGAGTTGGGCTTTTCGGCGAAGAACGCGCTGACGGGGCTTGAAATTGAAGAGATGTCCGACAAAAAGCTCGAATCAGCACTGCAAAAAACGGAAATATTCGCAAGGGTCAGCCCTTCGCACAAGGTGAGGATTCTTGAAACACTACAGGCAGAAGGAAAAATAGTCGCAATGACGGGCGACGGCGTGAACGATGCGCCCGCACTGAAGAGAGCTGATGTGGGCGTGGCAATGGGAATCCGCGGAACAGACGTGGCGAAAGAAACGAGCGATTTGGTGCTTCTGGACGACAATTTTATAACGATAAGGGACGCCGTGGCGGAAGGCCGCGGCATATTCGACAACATAAGAAAATTCGTGAATTACCTGCTTTCCTCAAACGTTGCGGAAGTGCTCGTGGTATTCGTTTTTACGATGCTCGCGCTGGAGTTCCGCTTCGGCGAAGGCGCAATAATACTCACCGCGGCACAGCTTCTCTGGATTAACCTGCTGACAGACGGGCTTCCGGCAGTGGCGCTCGGGCTGGACCCCAAGGCGGAGGGAATAATGAAGCGTTCCCCGCGAAAAAAAAGCGAGGGAATAATCGACGCAAGAATGATTTACTCGATTCTGGCGATAGGCACAGCAATGAGCGCGGTAATTCTCGCGGTTTTCCTGCACTCGTTTTTCTCTCTCGAGGGAGCGCCGGAACGCTTTGCCACAGCGCAGACAATGGCTTTCACCTGCTTTGTCGTGTTTGAAATGGTGAGAGTGCAGACCGTTAGAGCGTACTTCAACACAAGAATTTTCAGCAACAAGTGGCTGTGGATTGCTGTCCTTGCTTCCTTTTTGCTGCATCTCACAGTGCTCTATTCTCCACTCAGCGTTTTTTTCAGGGTTGTCCCCCTGGGAATGGGGCAATGGGGAAGCATTGCCCTCGGGGCAACTGCTTTTATTGCCTTAAGCCTCATAATAATTAAAATAGAGGAAAAAATCTTCGGGAGGATTGGAAATTGAAGAAGACAAAGATTCTCTGCACGATCGGACCTGCATCTGAAAAAGAGGGAACAATAAAAAAAATGGTTGAAGCCGGAATGGACGCCGCGAGAATAAACACGTCGCACGGCACTCTCGCGGAATACAGGGAAAAAATAAAGACAATCAGGAAAATTGCGAACATCCCAGTACTCATGGACACCAGCGGACCGCAGATAAGACTCGTGAGCAGGAAAAGAACCGAATTGAAAAAGGGCTCCACGGTCAAAGCCGGATTCTCCCCGAAAAAAAACCTCTTCTTCTCCAAAAATTTCTTCAGTGAAATCAAAACAGGAAAGCGCATCCTTCTCAGCGACGGGCTGGCTGAACTGAAAGTTGTAAAAAAAGACCGCGGGAAAAAGGAACTGACGCTCAGGGCGCTTAATGGAATAACGCTCAAAGGGAACATGCACGCAAACATTCCCTCAGTCTACCTGGACATCCCCATCCTTTCAGCGAGGGACAAAAGGGCAATAAAGCTGGCTAAAAAAATGGACGTTGATTTCATCAGCCTTTCTTTCACCCGGAGAAAAGACGACGTAATAAAAGCGAGAAAACTGCTCAGGGGTTCAGGCGTTGGAGTGATTGCGAAAATAGAAAACAGCGAGGGAGTGCAGAAAATAGACAGCATTATTTCCGCGGCGGACGGAATAATGGTGGCCCGGGGGGACCTGGGAATGGAGATTCCCTCAGAGCGCGTTCCCCTTGTGCAGAAGGAAATAGTGAGAAAATGCAACCAGGCGGGAAAAACGGCAATAATTGCAACACAGATGCTTGCCTCAATGGTCAGCTCGGCGCGCCCCACAAGAGCGGAAACAAGCGATGTAGCGAACGCAATACTTGACGGAGCGGACTGCATAATGCTCAGCAATGAAACCGCGGTTGGAAACTATCCCGTTAAAGCGGTGGAGGAAATGAAAAGAATTGCCCTTGAAACAGAGCCCTTCGTAAGGCACAGGGTGCAAAGCAGGAAACTTCACGGAATTCCCGACACGGTTTCAAAATCAATCTACGGCATATCAAAGCATCTGCCGGTTAAAAAAATAATTGCTATAACAAAAAGTGGCTTCACCGCAAAAATGATCTCAAGGTTCAAACCCAAGCAGGAAATAATAGCCGTAACGAACAACCCCTGCGTTGAAAGGAAACTCAAAATCGTTTACGGCGTGAACCCGCTGCTGATGGAAAAAATCCCCGAAAAGAAAAAGATTGCAAGGGTCGCGGAAAAATGCCACAAAAAAGGCCTGCTCAAAAAGAACGAACTGGTGGCATTCACTGCCGGCATATACCTTGCGGAGGAGCCCTCAAGCAACGCAATACAGCTCCACAAAGTGAGCGATTTGCTGTCCCATGCAAGAAGGAGGCACTAAATGGACTTCTTCGATGTGCTCCGCAAGCGCCGCTCCGTGAGGGCATTCAGCGGAAAACCGATAGAAAGGGAAAAATCCGCAAAACTGCTTGAAGCAATAAACAGCGCCCCGAGCGCGGGAAACCTCCAGGCATTCAGGGTTGCAAAGGTACGCAAAAAAGAAACAAGGAAAAAAATAGCAAGAGCCGCATTCGGGCAAAGCTTTGCGGCAGAAGCGCCCCTGGTTCTTGTTTTCCTCGCCTGCCCCGGAGAATCGGCAAAAAGGTACGGCGCACGCGGGGAAAAACTCTACAGCGTACAGGACGCAACAATTGCTGCAAGCTACGCACAGCTTTCCGCGACCGCCCTGGGGCTTTCCACAGTGTGGATCGGCGCATTCAACGGGGAAGAAATAAAAAAAGCCCTCGGCGCTGGCGAAGAATTAACGCCTGTTGCGGTAATTCCCGTGGGATACGCCGCGGAATCCCCGGGAAAAGCGCCGCGGAAGGAACTGGACGAAATAATTATTGAAGAATGACGGGGAAAAAACGTAAAATGAATTCCGGGAAAAAACTTTTCTGGCTCCTGATTGCCGCAAACATCGCGGCAACAGCGTTCTCCACCTGGCATTATTACAGGTGGCAACTTGCTTACACTGCTTCGAAAAATTTTTTTCTCCTTCCCTTTGTGCCGGACTGCCCGCTCGCAACATTTTTCGTAATGGCAAGCCTGCTGCTCATTTACCATTTCAAAAAAAACATTAACTGGTTTTATTTCCTCGCCTTCTCTTTTGCGCTTAAGTCCGCCTTGTGGACGATAAGCACAAAGGCGCTCTTTTCGCCTTTCTCCTTTCTGGAAGCAAATTCGCTCATAATAATCGCCGCACATCTGGGCCTGCTCGCTGAATCCTTCCTTCTCGCGGGGAGACTCAAGGCAAGGCGAGCAATGTTTTTCATTCCGCTTCTGTGGCTTCTTTCAAACGATTTTTTTGACTACTTTCTGGGAACGCATCCGCCCGTTTACGCCGAAAACATCGCGGCAGTGCTTGCGCTTTCCCTTGTCCTGAGCGCGTTTTCCTTCGGTTTTTCGCTGGTCTGGGGGCATACAGCGGAAAAAGCGGGGAAGCAAATAGAAGATTTTTTTATGGGGGTTTTCGGGGAGAAATAAGAAAACGCAGCGCCAAGAAGAAAAAGAGGCGCTGCAACAATTAATGTTTTTCAGCCTTTACTTTCTTTTCTTTTTTTTCTTTTTCTTCTTGGTCTTTTTCTTTTTCTTGGTCTTCTTTTTCTTCTTGGTTTTCTTCTTTTTCTTTTTCTTCTTTTTCTTTGCCATCCTTTTTCACCTCGCTTTTATTACAATGGAACAGTTCGCAACCACTGCAAACGAGCAAAGCACTCCCAACACTTTATTCCAACCATTCCACACGAATGAAATTTCAATATTAATAAGCAAAGGTAGTATTTAATTGTTGCGTTTGTAAAAAAACTGAAAATTTTATTGGAAAAAATTTGTTTTTCAATTTTTGTTTTTTGGAGAGAACAAAAAAACTTTTTCAAAAAAAACGCGGAAAAGTTTTTCGGAAAAAAAACGCTTGAAAAAAACGGACGCTATTCCGCACGCAGCACTTCGATTGGATCCACGCGTGAAGCCATCCACGCCGGGTAAATCCCCGCAGCAAGGCTTATGAGCAAGGCGAAGGAAAATGCCTCTCCCAGAAGCAGAGGCGAAACCAGTACAGGGAAGCCCACGATTTCACCGAGGACCAACGCACCCCACCAGCCAACGCCCATCCCAATAATGCCGCCGATTGCACCGAGAAAAACGGATTCGTAAATAATAACGCGCATAATGTTTGCGTCAGTCCAGCCCGTTGCCTTGAGTGCGCCTATTTCCTTGAACCTTTCCATCACGCTCATCAGCATTGTGTTGATTATGCCCACGCCGGCAACGAGTGCGGAGAGTCCCGCTACAGCCAGCACCAACAGCCGCGCGCTGTCGAGCACTCCGGCAAGCGCTTCCCCGAACTGCGAGGAACTTATCGCGTTGAGTTCATCCGGGAACTTGAATTCAATGAGTTTTGTCGCTCTTTCGGCATCCTCCGGATTCACCAGTTCCACGCTGAAATAAGCCACCTTGTCGCCGGGAAAGCCGGTCAGGTCGCGCAGGTCGTCAATGTCCATGAGTATTGCCGAATTGATCATTGCCGAGCCCGCGTCATATACTCCGACAATGTCAAATCTCTCGCCGTCTATTTTAATAGTGCCCCCCAAAAATTTCTTGTAGTCTTCCTCTATCACTTCGCCTATAATGACCTTTCCCTTTTCTCCTCTTTTCAGACTCCTTCCCTTCGTCACTTCGCCGCTGACGCCCGAAACCTTGTCCGTGTCGCCTGCAAACTCTGTCCCTATAAGCCTTACCATTCCCCCCAGCAAATTGTCCCCGCTGATTCCGAGGTCTTCCCCGTCAATGGATTTCGCCAGTTCCATTACCACGGGGGAAGCGGTTTTGACGCCCTGGATTGATTCAAGGTCGTTCCTGTAATCCTCGTCCATCACGGAATAAAAGGGTCCCGCGCCTCCTTTCTGGAAGACCATTATTCCCTGAATCTGGCCCACCGAACCGAGTATGTTCTGCGAGAGCCCGTCCACAACGGAAACCAGTGCTATTATCGACGCCACGCCTATGATTATGCCGGCAAGGGAAAGCGAAGTCCGGCTTTTTCTCCTCCAAAGATTCTGGAACGAAATTTTGAGCAATCAAACACCTTTTCCCTTTTTGGACGTCCTCGCCCTGCCTCTTGAAACGGATTCAATGAGCCCGTCTCTCAGGTAGATTCTTTTCGACGCATAGTCAAGCAGGGAAGTGTCATGAGTTACAATCACAAAGGTTTTCCCTCCCTCCCGGTTAAGCTTCCTCATCATGTCCACTATTGCCTTGCCCGTTTTTGTGTCAAGGTTGCCCGTTGGCTCGTCGGCAAAAATTATTTCGGGGTCGTTTATGAGAGCCCTGCATATGGAAACGCGCTGCCTTTCCCCCCCGCTCATTTCAGTTGGCTTATGCCTCATTCTTTCGCCAAGCCCCATCAGTCTCAGGAGACCGACCGCCTTCTTTATGGCCAGTTCCTTGGGAACGCTTGTGGGCTCAAGCGGGATGATGACGTTCTCAATCGCATTGAGCGTGGGAATCAAATTGAACGACTGGAACACAAAACCTATTTTATTCCTGCGTATCATGTCCAGATGCCACTCGTCCAGTTTTGTTATGTTCTTCCCGTCCAATATGACCTCGCCCGAGGAAGGCCTGTCAAGCGCGCCCAGTATGTGCATGAGAGTGCTTTTCCCCGAGCCGCTCGGCCCCACTATTACGGTAAAATCCCCCTCCTCGATCTTAATCGACACGCCGCGCAAAGCCTCCACTTTAACAGAACCCATCATGTAAAACTTGGCTACATTCCTCGCCTCAATCAATTCAAACACCTCTCATTGCTTCAATCGGGTCCAGGCCCGCAGCCCTCTTCGCGGGATAAACGCCGGCAATGATTCCGACCGCGAGGGCGAAGGCAAATGCCTGGAGCACAAGCTCAAAGGAAACAAAGGGGTTGAGACCGAACGATTTCAGTGCTTCCGCAGCAAAAAAACCGAAAGCAATGCCCACAATCCCGCCAATCAGCCCTATGAAAAAGGACTCGTACAGAATCATTTTTATTATGTTCCAGTCCGTCCAGCCCGTGGCTTTTAACGTTCCAATCTCCTTGCTCCTCTCCATCACGCTCATCAGCATCGTGTTGATTATGCCCACGCCGGCAACAAAGCCCGAAATAGCCGCAACGAAAAACGCCACAAGCCTGAAACTACCGAGCAGGCCCCCCACCATCTCCGACATTTCAGAAGTGCTGAACGCGTCCACCTCGTCCCCCAGCTTGAATTCAATGACTTTCGCTATTTCCTTGTCCTGATCCGGATTCCTGAGTTCAACAAAAAAATCGCTTACCTTGCCAGAACCGAAAGCCGAAATTTCCCTCGCATCCTCAATGCTCATAAAAAAAGCATCGTAAAGGCTAGACTCGGCTTCGTAAATTCCTTTCACCCTGAAATTCTTGCCGTCCAGCTTCAGGGTTGTCCCCAAAAACTTGGAATGGTCCTCCGAGAACTTCTTGCTTATAAGCACATAGCCGGTGTCGCCGGGTCTCAGCATTTCCCCCCTGTATATTTCACCTATGATTATGTTGTTGTTCAGCTTTGTGTAAGCGGTGAGGTCCGCTCCATAAATTATCTGAGATATGGAGAAGTTCTCACCCGACGCTTTCCCGTCAATCGTTTTAGGAAGCAGCCATATTTCCTTAACAACCGTGCGAACGCCGCGCACGGATTCCAGATCGTTCTGAAGGGAAGCGTCCAGTTCCGACAGGGTCTGGTCAATGGTGTTCTTTTCCATCACCATTATGCCCTGGTAGCTGGCAACAATGTCGTTTATTTCTTTGTACACGCCGTCGACCACGGAAACGATGGCAATAATAGCCATTACGCCTATGACTATCCCGACCACGCCGAGAAAGGTGCGGGACTTTCTCCTAAAAAGGTTCAGAAAGGATAACTTAATCATCGTAATTCTCGCTTACATTTTCCTCATGGCAAGCTGCCTGAAAACCATTTTAATCAAGAAATACAGTATCACGAGAATTATTATCACAAGCACCAGCAATCCTATCGGGGATTCGGGCGGAACCTCGTTCACGTAAACCGAAAACTCGTTTTCCATCAACTGCTTTGAGTCAAATTCGTCCAGGTATTCAACCACTATTTTGATTTGGTGGTCTCCCGGCTGCGCGTCAGCCAGAACCTGCAGGTCGAAAAGCGCGGTGCCCGAGTCGTCCTCATCAATGTTCCCCACATAGGATTCTTTTGCCCCGACCAGTGATTCATCCGTTTCAATTATCACTTCCACTGCCTTTGCTTTCTCTTCGCCAATGTTGTCCAGCTGCACCGACAGGGAAAACATGCTGCCCTGAAATATCTTTTTAACAGTTGAACCCGTGACAGAGTAATCAATTCCGGAAAAAATGGGCTCGGGCCTTCCGAAAACGCGGAATGAAAACTTTTCAATCTCGCGCAAACCGCAGTCCAGGCAGTTGGCATCCAGCTGGAAGGAATAAACCCCAGGCGTTACTTTTTCCGTGGGCATTAACTGGAACAAAACCTCCCTCGAATCTGCGGGGGAAATGCTGCCAAGAGACTGCACTGCATCCGACAGAACGATGAAATTCCCGAAATCGCTCGAGGAAACCTTGGAAATTTCCGATGTCACGTTTCTGGCCTCAAGGGAACCGGCGTTCTCAATAAACGCCCTGACTGTGACAACGTCCCCCTGGTGCGGCGAATAATCCGAAAGGCTTACATCCCTTACATTGAGTCTCTGTATGTCCGAAACCGCGAGGTCAATGTATTCCGTCTGCGTGACTAATTTTCCGTCCCTGTAATATTCCATTCTCAGGGAAAGCTTGTAGGTTCCGGACCGGATGCTTTCTCCAGTTTTCAGACTGAACAAAAGCGTTTTCTGGGCCTTTGACTCTATGCGCTCTTCGAAAGAACTGGTCTTGACCGGGGACATGCCCTCGCTCAAAAGAAGCGTAAAATTGACATCTTCCGCCGCCGCACTGTAGGAATTGTTCTTCACAGTGACGGTAACGTTCACCTCTCCCCCGGGATACACTGTACTGGGGGAAATGGAACTCGACTGCACCGAAAGAACGTAATAAACATCGTACGTTTGCGCAATCGCCCCCGGAACAATAAACAGAAAAAGCAATAAAGCCAAAAACCCTGAAAACCTCATATTAAAAAACACCTCGTTGTCATAAAAAGGCAAAAATAAGCCAGACGGTAAAAATAAGGAAAAGGAAAATTAAAAAAAGGTTTGCTTCTGCCCCAAGAAGCCCTATGCCCTTTTCCTGAGCACAAACCACACCGCAAAGAACACCAGCAGAACCAGTGCAGGATGCGTTTCCGGCACGTTCTCCCATCCAGTGAAACTCTTAAAAGTGGAAAAGTAGGCGCCGTCCTGGCACACATTGCAGTAAGGGCACTTTAAATTCGCAACAGCGCGGTAACTGCCGGACTCGGAAACGACAAAATCGTGCTCAAAAGGAAGGCAGTCATTCTCAAAAGGCGGTATTCCGGCAACCTCCTGCTGAGTGATACCATCCACAATCTTAACCTCCACCCTCGGCGGATCGCAGCCCGGGAAACCGGGAATGCCGCCAGTGCACTCAACCCTGACCGTGGAAGTGCCTGTGCCCGTCGCATCCAGAACAGCATCGGTTGCGGAAACGGAAACAATGCTGGGAACATCCAAAGAACCGGGAGGAGCGCTCCCCACATTAACCGTTTTCAAGACAAAATCAGTCATCCCGAGGTCATCGGACACCTCAAGGGAAGCATTGTAATTTCCAGCGGAAACAAACAAGTGCGGGAAAACGGGGTAAGCGGGATTGCTGTAAGAAGTGCCCCCGACATTCCACTCCCTCGAAACAATGCTTCCGTCGAAATCAAAGGAAAGGTCAGTAAACTGCACGACCTGTAACGCAACCGGCTCCGAAGGAGAATAAGAAAATGCCGCAACCGGCGGAGTGTTGTTCGTGGGCTGTCCCACAAAAACCCTTTTCTGGATTGAACTCGAATGCGTGCCGTCGGAAACATTCAGCATAACATCAAAATAACCCCTTCCGCCATCATCAAAAAACACGTGCTCGGGATTCCGCACACTGCTCGTGTTGTCCGCACCCGAAGCCGGATCGCCGAAATTCCAGGAATAGCTCAGGCAGGTAATTCCGCAATCCAGGTCATAGGAACTGTTGACAAACTGCACAACAGTCTCATTCAGTTCAACATAATAAGGATACCAATTGAAAGAAGCGACAGGCGGTCTGTCAGTGCCGGGCAGCCAGAGCACGGTTACAGTCGCGTGGCCCTGCTTGCCGTTCGCGGTCACAACCAATACAACGTCATGCGAGCCCTCTCCAAAAAGATGGGAAACACTCTGACCCGAAGCATCAAACGTTCCGTCACTGTCAAAATCCCACTCCCAAGAAGAAATTGTGTCGCCGTCGGGGTCATACGAGTGCGAGCCGTCAAAAGAAAAAGTCGGTCCGCCGCCGGAAACCCCGATAACCGCAACGGGCGGAGAATCGACGGGAAAGGGGCTCTGCACCGAAACCTGCTTTGTCTCGTCATCGGTGTCAGCGCCGTCATCAACAGTCAGCTCGACATCATACGTTCCTGCCTGATAAAAAACATGCAGGGGATCGGAATCGGTTTCGGGGGGAGTGCCGTCATCAAAATTCCAGGAATGAGTCAACGGGTTCGGTCCGTCAGAATCACTGGACATGTCAGTGAACTGAGCCCCCTGCCCCGCACTGGGCGGCTTGGGCGACCAGTCAAAGTCCGCATCAGGCGGCTGGTTGCTGGGAGATGGGCTTGGGCTGGGGGGAGGGCTTGGCGACGGGCTCGGTGATAGAGAGGGGCTCGGAGAAGGACTCGGTGACGGACTCGGGGATGGTGAGGGCGAAGGGCTCGGACTTGGAGAGGGAGGAGGACTCGGGGAGGGGCTCGGAGAAGGACTCGGGGAGGGGCTCGGAGAAGGACTCGGGGATGGGGAAGGACAGGCACCACAATAAATCTGCGTTCCACAACCATTATCAGTCCAACCACAAGAAACACCCAACTGAGCACAAGTCTTAGGAGTACAACAAGGACCACAATAAATCTGCCCACCACAACCATCAGGAACCCAGTCGCAATCAGAAGGAGAACAAGTATTGGGAGAACAGGCAGGCGCAACGTTTACTGAAATCGGAGAAGCGGTCCTATTCCCTGGAATTACACAACAATCGCAAACACAGGGCCAAAGCTGTCCATTGCACCACTTAATTCCAACCTTAAAAGACCAAGTTCCTGGCTCGGAAAAAGTATAATGCTGGGTTTGGTCTCCGCCGGTCTGCCAGACCCCATGATATGAAGAATCGCTGGGCTTTTTATAATCCCACCTAATAGCCCCCTCATACGCCCCCCCTCCGCAGGGGAGATTGTAAACACCGCTAGGGGAAACTGTCAGGGAAATGCTGTCACCCACCTCCGGATTGCTAGGATAATTGTAGTTTACTGTATACGTTGTCCCTTCAATGGTTCCAATCGTCTTCGAGCCGCCTGCCCCAAAAGCAACGGGAAAAAGCAAAAGCGAAAAAACCAAAAAAAGCAATGCATGTGCAATCCTTCTCATTTTATGTCCTCCTTTTTTCCAACCAGCAGCAGCACTGAAAGGAAAACGAAAAGCACTGCCAGGGGATGGGTTTCCGGCGCGGGAATGGTTACGAAGCTCAAGCCGACGAAAAAGTAGTCCGAGTCAGAGCACACGTTGCAGCCCCCCGGGGGCACCGGGTCAATTTCCGCCACCGCGCGATAGGTTCCGAAGCCGAGGTTGTTGAAGGTGAAATTCCCGCACTGCGCGGACTGCTCGGAAACAACCTGCTGGGTGAACGCGTCCCTTACCTGAACTTTCACGTTCACACCCGGGTCCGAGCAATTAAGCCTGACAACAACCGGCTGCGTGGCGGGGGAATCGGTTGCTTCAATTGAAACGATTGAAATGCTCTGCGAAAAAGCGGGAACTGCAAAAAGCAAAAGGAAAAAGAACACAAAAAGCGCTCTGCGTGCGAGAAACATTTTAAACCCCTTGAAGCAATGCTGATATAAAAAGGGGTTTTTCCTATTAAAACCTTTCCATTGCCCTCTTTGCTGTGGAACTGCTCATCCTAATTCGACCAGGGCCTGCTCCGAGGACTTGAATTTTGCCCCCGCTTTCTCCATTTCCTTTTTTGCTTCCTTTCCGGTTTCCTTTGAAACAGGCTTTATTCCGTCAATTACAACGTTTACCTTAAAGCCGAGCTTTAAAGCGGTTAAAGAAGTGAATTTAATGCAGTAATCCGTGGCAAGCCCGCACAAATAAACCCTCTTAACCCCCTTTTTGCTGAGTTTCTCCCCGAGTTTTGTTCCACTGAATTTATCGTATTCCGTGTTCTTAATTATTTCCACGTTGGATTCCTTGGGTGAAAGCTCTTCCACTATTTCTGCTCCCTTCGTGTTCCTAACAGCGTGCCTTGGCCAGCCGTCCCGCTCAAATTCCGGGTCATCGGGCGAATGCCAGTCCATTGTGAAAAAGACAGGAATGCCCTTCTCAGAGGCTTTTTCAAGCAACGATTCAATTACAGGCAAGGTTTCCCCGCCGCCTTCAACTGACAAAGCGCCGTTTTTTCTCACGAAATCATTCTGCATATCCACAACAATCAAAGCGCTTTTCATTTTTCCACCAAAAAGGCAAAATGGTAAGTGTAGTATTATGACCGTTTAATTTATAGGGCTTTCCCCGCGCTCCGCGGGGCAAAATTAAAATTCCGCTTTTTCCAAGCGCGGGTTTTCCCTCGGCGGTCTGCCTGCCTTAAAGCAGGGCTTTCCCTCTTTCTCCACTATGTCCGCGGTGGCAAACCTGAAATCAAAGACTGAACCGGTGCCGATTGCGTCAAAGAATTTTCCGTATTTCTTCTCCGCCCGCACGAACTCGCGCACTTTTTCCGCATTGAAGCCCGAGGAAAGGAAAATTTTGACACGCGAATGCCCCTTTGCATCAAGCTCCCGGCGCACCTTTCTCGCCAGTTCAACCGTTACGCCCTTTCCGTGCGCTGTTCCCTCGCCGCGGTTTTCTCCGCAGGTGTCAATTCTCACGCCGTACAGCTTTTCACCGAGCGCTTCGGCAGCGCGCAGCGAATCCGTGACCTCTTTGTTGAATGTATCAATTAACGCTATAACCTTCGCTTCCCGGGAAAATGCTGTGGAGAATGCCTCCGCGGCTTCAAGCGTGTCGCCGTAAACAAGAACCAAGGCGTGCGGAATCGTTCCCATCCCCCTGCCCCCGAACTCCGACGCGCCGATGTCCGTGCTTGTGCCCTTTGCACCGCCGACCCATGCAGCGTAACCCAGCTCGCGCGCTGAATCAAAGCGCCAGTGCCTTGCACCGAAATAGAATACCTCCTTATCAGCTGCAGCGGAACAGATTTCATTCATTGCCGAGGCAATTGTGGTGCCTGCACTAATTACGCCGAGAAGCATTGTTTCCATTTCAATCAGGTCGAGCACCGGCCCTTCAAGTGTCATCACGGTTTCCTTTGCTTCGTAGGGCATGCCGTCATAGAGGGCGCGGATTTCAACTTCTTCGGGGTTGGACGCATACCTGCGCACTATAGCAATCGCTTCATCAATTCCGCATACAATGCCTTTCCCGCCCTGAATGAACACCTGGTATTTAACGCGCGGATTCAGCCCCCCGCGCTTCAGAATTTCCGCGGAACGAAGAAAATACTTGTCAGCGTAAGGTCTGTGGTTTTCGGGGAGGGCGAATTCAGTCCTCCGCGGCTTTATAACGCGCGCCATGCTTTTCACCTTTGATAAAAATAGTGGAAAGCGAATTTATTAAAAAAGAATTATTCCTTTCCATCCGCGCTTTCGGAAAGGAGGTATACCCCACGGCAATGCCTGCAGGGCGCGCCGTGGAGGGAGCAGTCCGAAACGCAGCATTCGTGGTGCACCAAACCGCGCTTGTGCGAGCACATGACCATTTTTTCCGCGTTTTCGAGAAGTTCTCCGCAGTGCCTGCACCTGTGCAACAAAAACACCAGCCAACCAAACCAATATAATAAAAGGGAAAAGAGCATTAATAAACCTTTGCCCTTTTTGTTTCCGGAAACTTTTCCCTGCACGGGTTCCCGCATCAAGCCGTGTGCTTTCCGGGCACGCTGCTCGGCGATTGCAGTGCCGAAGCCACGACAACCATTGCAGCCCATATTGCAGTGCATGCAAGCAGCATGCCTAAACCCACAGTGGATATTTCCTGGAGCATTACTGCGGTGTCGGCTGCACTGCCCATTGCCGTCAGGAAAGGGGGGTATGGCACGATTTCGCCGTGGGCAACATGCTCGAGGGCAAGCCCGATGGAACCGCCCCATACAAGCAGGTTGAACCAGTTAATGTGGTATTTTTCCGGTATCTTTTTCCTGAAAATTGTCGTAATTATTCCTGCAGCCATCGGCGCTGAAAAACAAGCCATTTTTTCACCTCGCGAGTTCTCCTTTGACTTTCGATATTGCCAGGGGAATCTCCCAGGCAACGATTATGGGCAAAAGCATTGCTATGCCGAGTATTAAACCGCTTCCGATAAGACCGTCGGTTTCCATTTCAATAAAAGAGCCGCCTTCATAGCCCAGCACGTGGTCCACGAGAACCATTATGGACAAACCCCAGAGCATCAGGGCAAGGAAACCCAGCCTGTATTTTTTGCCTGCGAAAATCCATGCCGCAGTTGCGATTACCGCCGCTGCAAAGGACGTAACCAACCACATGCCAATCCCCCCATAAAATCCTGCAGTACAATGCAACAGCCAAGGTATTAAAAAACTAATATTCGTAATACTTTTACCGGTTTGCTGTAATAAGGGTTCCCGAATGGAAAAAGTGAAAAGAATCTCCGCATCAATTCCGAGCGAACTGCTCGCGGATTTCGAAGCCCTTTTAAGGGAAAACGCGATGCCGAGCAGGAGCAAGGCAATCGCGGATGCAATGAGGGACTTCATCGCAAAACGCAAATGGAAAGAGGAAAAAGGGGTCAAGGCAGGAGTAATCGCCATACTGTTCAACCACACCGTGCGCGGCACAACGGAAAAAGTCACTGACGTGCAGCACCTGTTCCATCACGAAATAAACTCTAACACGCACTTGCACCTCGACGAAAAAAACTGCATGGAAGTGATAATCGTGAAAGGCAGCGCAAAAAAAATCAACTCACTGGCGTCAAAACTTCAGGCGTTACGCGGGGTAAACCAGGCAAAGCTCATAAAAGTCACCCTGTAAAAAAAGGGAAAAAGGCGGATTTTAAAAAAACAAGCACTGCATTATTACTATTACTTAACCCACCTAACCCAGCGCATTGCACGGGTACCCAAGCGGCCAAAGGGGCTAGGCCTAGGACCTAGTGGCTGAGTGCCTTCCCAGGTTCGAATCCTGGCCCGTGCACTGCCGTGTTGGGGGCGCTGGAAATCATGTGCCTTTTTCTTCCTTGGTTTTTTCTCTTAAGTAATTGAGGAACTCGTCTTCTAGGTTGGATATCTTGCACGTCTGCCCGGTTTCAAGGAAATCTGCTAGGTGTTTCAGCAGGATATTGGAGCCAACGACTTCCGGTAGCAACACGTAATCCGCTCCGTTTTTATACAGGTCCAATGCGTTGCTGAAATTTCCAGCCCTGGCGATTGCCACTATTGCGGGATTTGCTTTTTTTGCTTTCCGCATTAGTGCAGTGGCTTCTTTTGTTTCCGAGATTGTCGAAATCAAAACCCTCGCCTTTGCGAGCCCGATTTTTTCCCACACCTCTTGGTTGGCCGCCTCGCCGTAGACAACCGGCACTTTCTCAGCTAGCAGCCTCTGAACCACCTCCGAGTCGTGGTCTACTACCACCAAGGGCTGTGTTCCTTTAAGGGCTGAGACCAGCTGCTGGCCGAGCAGGCCCGCCCCCATGACAATGGTGTGCCCCTCGCACGACTGCCCAGGCAGGCACTCCAGTTTTCTTTCCTTTTTTCCGAGTTTTGCCTTATAGCTTAGGGGAAAAAACGGCCTGCTGATTCTGCTTAAAAGAGAGTAAATGGTGTCGCTGCGCTCCATCAAATAGGGCGTCGAAGCCATTGAAGCGGTTATTGCCAGAATGCTCGCGGAGAATAATTCGGGGGAGATTTGGCCCAGCCTGAGGCCCTGGTTTGCCAAGATGAAGGAAAACTCGCTCGCCTGCCCAAGCGCAAGACCAACAAAAAGGGCGCTCTTGGTTTTTAGGCCAGACGCCAGCGAGATTGTGAAATACACCAGCGGGTTGATGAAATAGAGAGCCAAGAACATCAACAGCAGGACTGCTATTGGAAGCCCTGCAAAAGCAAAGCCAACCTGCATTCCGAGAGAGACAAAGAAGACCGTGGCGAAAAAGTCCCTCAAACCCCTTATCTTGCCTGATGCCTCAAAGCTGTAAGGCATTGCCGAAAGCGTCAAGCCGCCTATGAATGCACCAACCACAATGGAAAAATTCAGGAGGTTTGAGAGGTAGATAAACCCAAAACAGCAGGAAACGAGAATCAGATAAAAAAGCTCTGTTGGCTCGCTGAAACGCTTCAACAATTTTGGCAGGATAACCCTGTTTAGGGGGATGGCGAAAAAGGCCAGAATGAAAATGCCGAGCAAGAAACTGCCTGCCAAGGGGACGGAAAACAGCAGTATCGGCTCGGCAAGGATGGGCAACAGCAGGATTGCCAGGGTGTCCTGCACCAAAGCAAAGCCAATGATAAGCCGGCCGTGCAGCGTGCTGACCAGGTTCATGTTTGAAAGCTGCTTGACAACGATTGCCGTGCTGCTGAAAGCCAGGATCAGACCAATGTACACTGACTCAATAAAACCGAAGCCGGCAAACTGCATTAAAGCAAGGGCAATGCAAGTTGTGGCTGCAACTTGGGCTAACGATCCAATTACTATAGTCTTTTTCAATTTGAAGAGCTGTCCGAAATTTGACTGGATGCCTACGACAAAAAGCAAAAAAGCCACGCCCAACTCGGCGAGAGTGCCTATTTCCGCCCTGCTGGTTATCAGGGCAAGCCCGACTGGTCCGATAATCACGCCTGCGGCGATGTATGCGAGGAGCAGCGGCTGCTTTAAAATCTTGGCAATGCACCCGAGAAGGGTGCCGAAAACCAAAACAAGCCCCAAATCCATCAACAGAGTCAAATCCACTCAAACCACTGCCGCATATTCGGAATAATATTAACACCAAACCTCTATTTAAATATTGTTCAATTGAACAACCATGAAACCATAAAAAAACTGGAAAAAAAGCTTTAATCTCAAACCCCTAAAACCAAAGCAGAATGGGGCAATGCATTTGCAGCAAAAAAAATCGTTCGCTGGGGCAAGGCAACTTTTCCTAAATTTCTTTCGTCACTTCATCGTAAGCCTTGAAAAGCTTTTTGAGCTTTTTTATTTTGAGAGAGTAGAATCTTTCCGGCGGCTCGTACTTTTGCTCTATTAGTCCTAGATCGTACAGGAGCTTTAGATGCCGTGAAGCCAGCGATTCGCTTATGCCCAATTTCTCTGAGATTTCATGCACAGATGCAGAGCGCTGACCACACAGTATTTTCAGTATTTTTCGCCTCGACCTTGCCCTAATTGCTCTCGCAAGCTTTTCGTCAGACATAATTTTCCCAAAAAAAAAGGGGGGATATTCTTTAAAGCGTTGCCAACGGGAAAATGCGACGCCATCAGGCCTTGCCGTGCGGTACGCCTTCGGCAAGATTATTTAAATATTTCGCAGTTGAACAATAACGAAACTATGGAAAGTGGTGATCCGGGGAGGTGATTGGGTTGAAGGTAAAGGATGCGTATGAGAAGCTGTCGCCCCATACCGACAAAGTCCAAGTGGACGATTCAATCGAAAGGGTTTTCGAGGTCTTGTTAAGGAACAAGTCAACGAGAACAGTGTTTGTGGTGGACGAAAGGGGTTACCTGAGGGGCGTGATAACACTGCAAGAAATATTCAATCTGCTTGAGGAAAGCACCCCAAAAAAACTGCTTTTTTTCCTGAAACAGCAAAAAAAGGACTGCGCTGGGGACATAATGGTCAAGCCGACGATTGTCAAATTGGAGGACACTCTCGAGGACGCTTTGATAGTGGCCAAAAACTGCGGCTTGCAGGACATCCCCGTATGCAAGGACGGAAAACTTGTCGGAGAACTGGACTGCTTCGAATTAATCTACGGACTGATTAAGACGAACCAGCGCGCTGGCAAATAACACGAACTAAGGGACGGCAACTGCAGGAACGCAGTCAATTGAAAGCCTTTCAGCGCTTTCGGGCTGCAAAGCCTGAAAAGCGGAAGGGAAAAAACCCCAACCTATAAATACAACTTGTGCTTTTCTTCTTACCATGAAGCGGGCTTTGAAGAAATACAGGCGGGTTGTCGGCGACGAAACCGTGGACCGGATTCTGCAAGAAGCCGCGCCGCTTAAAGGCAGGCACATAGTACACATAAACTCAACGCATTACGGCGGCGGCGTTGCGGAAATGTTAAACTCGCTAGTTCCATTGATGAATGATATTGGCATCAACGCCGGCTGGCGCGTGATGAAAGGAACACCGGAATTCTTTTTCGTGACAAAGAAGTTCCACAACGCACTCCAAGGCGAGCGCATCGACCCCAAGTTCTCAAGGAAACGCGTTTACCTCCAAGTCAACAAGACATTTGCAAAAATTTCGCACTTGGAAAAGCACTCATGCGTAATAGTGCACGACGTGCAACCACTGCCGTTCATCAACTTTGAAAAAAAGAAACAGCAGTGGGTGTGGAGGTGCCATATAGATTTGAGCAATCCAGACCCGCACACCTATAACTACCTGAAGAGGTTTATAGCCAAATACGACGCCGCCATAATCTCGAACGAAAAATTCCACCACCCCAAGAACCGCTGCTTTATTATACATCCCTCCATCGACCCCCTGACCCCAAAAAACAAGGAAATGAAGGAAAAGACAATCAAAAGAATTCTTTCAAGGCGCGGCATCGACCTGGACAAGCCGCTCGTAACGCAGGTCTCGCGCTTCGACAAGTGGAAAGACCCTGCGGGAGTGCTCCACGGTTACAAAAATGTTAAGAAGAAGTGCGACTGCCGTCTGGTATTGCTTGGGAGCATGGCAGACGATGACCCGGAGGGACCGGAAATATTCAAGCAGGTGAACGAGGAATCCAAGAGAATGAAGGACGTGATTGTGCTAGCAGAATACAACGATTATTTGGTGAATGCGCTCCAGCGCGCCTCAAGCGTGATAGTGCAGAAATCGCTCAAGGAGGGGTTCGGGCTCACTGTTAGCGAGGCGCTGTGGAAGGACACAGCCGTCATAGGCTCGAACGCCGGCGGAATTCCGCTGCAGATAGTCGACGGAAAGACTGGCTTTATTGTGAAAAGCCAGCGCTCGTATGAAAAGAAACTGCATTGGCTTCTCAAAAACCCAAAGGAAGCCGAAGAGATGGGCATGCGGGGACACGAGTTCGTGAAGGACAATTTCCTTATCACAAGGCACCTGCTGGACTATATAAGCATGCTTAAAAAAATGTGAAAAAAATCATCCTTTTAGCTTTTCCACGATTTCAATCACGCCGCGCGCGGATTCGTGCTCTGTCACTTGGTCGGCGAGCGCCTTAAGCTTGGGAACGGCGTTCGCGACAGCAACCCTGAAACCAGGAACATTGAACAAGTCGATATCGTTCTCTCCATCGCCGACTACAATCGTTCTCTTGGGGTTGAGGCCCATTTTGTGCAATGCGAGAAGAACGCCCTTTCCCTTGTCAATGCCCTTCGGTGTAAGCATTACCCTGTCAATGTTTCTCACAAACTTCAAGCCTTTCATGCTTTTCAGCGCTTTTTTTATTTCCGTTTCCATTCCCGCTGGCGCGTGCACGACAACAGAGCCAATAGGGAGTTCCGGGAATTTTTCCCTTATTTCCTCTCTCGCCCTGCGCATTGCATCGTTTTCAGTTCTTACTGTTTCCTTGTACTTGGGGAAGTAAACCACCGAACCGTTCTCGGCAACAGCCGCGCTGAAACCCGCGTTTTTCCTAGTGAACTCGCGCATGAAATCAATGTTCCTGCCGGATGCGACAATAAGAGGCTTCTTAAGCGATTTTAGTTCCTTGAATGCCTTCCTGTTAATCTTGCCGGGCCTTTTTGTAAGCGTGCGGTCAAAGTCAAGGACGAGCGCCTGGACATCCTCGAGTTTAAGCATTCCGAGATCCCACCTTGGCCCCTTTTCCTGCAGTAATTCGCCGTAGAGCTTTATGTGTTTTGTGATGCCAATGCCGGTCTTGAACTTCCTGTCCACAATTTTCCTTGATTCCTTGCCCATTTTCTCTGCCAGTTTCTCGTTCTGGAGGATTCTTAAAAGAGCCTTTGCTGTTTCCTTTGCATCCCCGACCTTTACCAGCAAGCCGTTCTTTCCGTGCTCTACCTGCAGTTTTATTCCAGTCGTCCTGTTTCCCACAATGGGCTTTCCGCACGCCATTCCTTCCGTTACCGCAAGACCAAAGCCCTCCTCCCTCGAGGTCAGGGCAACAATGTCGGCACAGGCATAAACCTCGGGCATTTTTCCATAATCAACGTTTCCGAGGAAAATTACCTTCCTTGAAAGCCCCAGCTTTTTAATTAGGTCTTTTACCTTTTTAACATACTTCTGCCTTGAACTCGAAATCTTGCTGCTCAGCGATTCCCCGCCGACGAACACAAGCCTCGCCCTTGGTTCCTTCTTAAGGACATGCGGCATTGCATTCACAAGCTGGATGTGCCCTGATTTTGGGTCAATCCTCTGCACGCAAAGCACAATCTTTTTGTCCAATGGAATCCCGTATTTCCTCCTGAATTTCTTCCCGCCCTTCAGCGGTCTGAAAAGGCGCGTATTTGTGAGCGGGTATATGAGCTCTGCCTTTTTCCTTGGAAAGCCGAGAGATACAGCTGCATCGATGTATTCCCTGCTTGAAAAAATCACCTTGTCGAATTCCTTCATGTGCGAAATAAGGAATTCGCTCAAGTGCCCTGACATATTTTTGCTGAACGGAATGTGCCAAGTGAAAACCAGGGGAATGCCGCGGGGAATGTACTTGTAGAGGAAGAGAAGCTGGAAGTCGTGAATGTGCACTATCTGAGCGGGATGGTCAGAGAACAGTTCAACCAACTGCTTGCCGATTACCTCGTTTACATTGCAGTACTCGTCGAAGCCCGGCATCTCCTCTGCCTCGCTTTCGAAACACTTTGCTCCCCCATGGCATTCCTTATAGACGCATTCCTTGAAGCGCGAATACTTTTCCAGCAATTCCCTGTCCAGCGGCTCCCTCGGAACCCTGTAAACATTAATTCCCTTTATTGTCTCCTCGCTCTCGCCGAACGGCGGCCTGAGGTGCACTTCCATAACATCATGGCCATGCTCCTTGAGACCGAGTGCCAAGTTCATCAAATAAGTTGAAACCCCTCCTATCAGGGGATAAAAAGACTGGCTTGCAAATAAAACCTTCAATTTTCCGACCTCCAATTAAAGCACAAAAAACGAAAATCCTTTTATTGCTTCCCAAAAAGGGAAAAATTTAAATTCCCGTAAGGCGTTCTTTTTAACATGCTTGAAAGCTTTGCCGAACTCAAAGCCCATCACAGGGTGCTTTTTGCCGTAATAATAGCATTCGCCATGATTTCATTCTGGCGCGGCACCTGGGGGCTTATGGACACCTACCTGTTTCCGGGAAACCCTGTGCTGAGCTACGGGACGAGCGCGGCAACAGGGCTCATAATCCTCGCCCTGACCGGCTATATTACAAGGGCATGGGGGGTAAAAACTATTCCACCCAAAGGTGCTTGACTTCGGTGTAATTACGCACGGAATCAGGACCCATCTGCCTTCCAATGCCGGACTGCTTGGCGCCGCCCCAGGGACAGCCCTCTTTAACTCCGCCCCGCCTGTTAACTGTAACCGTGCCGGCAACAAGCCTTCTCGCAACCTGCTTTCCCTTCTCGCGGTCCTCGGTCCAGACGCTTGCGGTAAGACCGTAAATGGAATCATTGCTCAGCGAAACCGCTTCATCTACGCTTGAAACCTTCATCACCGGCAGCACTGGTCCGAACGTTTCCTCCGTCATCAACTTCATTTTATGATTAACATTCACGACCAATGTCGGCGGAAACCAGAATCCCTTCCTTTTGGGGGCGTTGCCGCCGACAAGAACTTCCGCGCCCTTTTCCACCGCATCCCCCAAATGCTCCCTGACAACGCGGCGCTGGAATTCCCCGACAAGGGGACCGATATAGGAATCCTTTTCAGAACCGAATTTAACGGCACGCGTTTCCTTTTCCGCGAGCTTGACGAATTCATCGTACACATCCTCAACAACATACGCCCTTTCAATTGAACAGCACACCTGACCGCAGTTGCGCATTGCACCGTGCACTATTCCCTTCGCAGTCTTCCCCAGGTCGGCATCGCTGCACACAATTGCAGGATCCTTTCCGCCCAATTCCAGCACCAAGCGGTGCAACTTCTCCGCCGAGTCACGCATTATTTCCACGCCCGCCCTGCGCGAGCCCACAAATGAAACCATGTCAATGTCCTGCTTAACCAGAAACCTGCCCTGTTCCTTCCCGCCGGCGACAAAATTGAACACGTGCTCCGGCAAGCCCTTTTTCTCGAGTTCCCTGAAAATTTTCTTCACTTCCATGCCAACCAACATTGTCTGCTCGCTCGGCTTCAAAACAACGGTGCTGCCTGAAATGAGCGCAGGGAGAATGCCGTCGAAAGGAATGGCGAAGGGAAAATTCCAAGGGGTAATAACCGCTATCACGCCGAGGGGCTCGAACACCTGAAGGTTTTCTTTTTCGCCGGCGCGCGAGAGCACTACCGGCTCGAGGTATTTTGAATCGTTATCGCAGTGGAAATCAATCGATTCAATAACAGATTCAACCTCGCTCAAAGCAGACCATTCCGGTTTTCCCATTTCTCTGTGGACAACACGGGCGATTTCCTTTGCCCGCGCTCTCACAAGCGGCTTTAGTTCGCGGAGCAGGGAAACGCGCTCTTCAACCGGTTTTGCCGACCACCCGGCGAACGCGGCGCGGGCGTTTTCCACCGCTCCAACAATTTCCTTTTCCGTGAAAACCGGGATTTTTCCGAGCACGCTTTCGTCCAGCGGACTGACCGAAACGATTTCCTCCATGAAAGCATTAGGGAAAATTAACCTTTTATTGGTTTCCGATTTCCACTTTCTAAGTGATTCAATGGAATGCAAAATTGAACAAAACCTCAAAGAATGCAACTGCACTTATCCCTGCGATAAAAAGGGCAAATGCTGCGAGTGCATTGCCTACCACCGGAAAAGGGGAGAACTGCCTGCCTGCTATTTTTCAAAGGAAGAGGAAAAAACATACGACAGGAGCATTGAAAACTTTGTACGGCTGAACAAATAAATCAGAGCAGGCCGGAAAACATCGCAATGCCCAAAAGCACGAGAACAATGCCGGCAATCATGTGCATGTATTTCATGTTGCGGTGCTGCCACTCGTCAACGTTCTCAACAGCGGAAAGCCCCGCATACACCAGAAGCGTTACTGAAACCATGGGAACAATGAAAATTGAATCGTAAAACAAAAGCCAGGCAAGCGCGGCACTCCACGGAATCCCTGAGAGAATTCCGCCGGCGACAAGGTAGGGACCGGCACTGCAGGGCAAAAGGAAAAGACTGACAAAAAGCCCTATTACAACAGCGCCCTTCGCGCTCAGCGTTCCTTCAACAAGTTTCGCCCAGTAGGGCTTCCATTTTTCCGGCAGATTGAGCACAGGACAGGTCTTGGGGTCGCGGAAGAAATTCCTCACCTCCACGAGCCCGAGGGCAACCGCCAACAAAGCAATCAGCCTGTAAATCCACAAAGTGTCAAGCTGCGTAACCGCGAGCGCCGATTTAAAACCGAAAATAATGAGCGCGCCCGTCAGAAAATATGCGAAAAAAACCGCTGCCGAGAAAAAAAGCCCCGCAAGCAACGCCTTCCCCTTTTTGTCCGGGAATCTCACGAGTATAGCAGTGAGGAGGACTGCCAGCACTGCAAGTGAACAGGGATTCACGGAATCGACAGCGGCAAGGACAGCCATTTCAAAAACGCTTATTTTTTCTCCGGACGCGGGAGACGGCGAAGGAGAGGGCGAGACAGCCGGCAGCCCGGCAATGTATTCAAGCACTTTTCCCTCTATCTCGGAAGCGCACACCAGCGGCTGGTCGCAGTAGTAGTCAAGGAAAAGAACCTTGGGAACCAGGCCAATTTTTTCAAACGGAACGCCGAAAGACTGCTGGACCTCGAGCGCCCTGCCCGGCTGCTTTGTTGCCTCAATCCATTCAACCGAAACTCTTTCGGAATAATTCTGCTCAATTTTTTGAATTGCCGGTTCGACATAAGAGCAGCCCCCGCATCTCTCCGAATAAATAAAGTAAAGCACTGGCTTTTTGCTTTCCGCGCTTTCAGCCGCGGCACTGGAAAAAAGAAGCAAGCAGAAAAGCAATGCCGAAATTGCCGCAGCCCTCACTGAAACCACTCAAAATAAATAAAGGGAAGGAAATAAAAAAGCAAATGAAAAGGTAAGCCGGCTACCTTTTCTTCCAGAGCAGTTCGCTGAAGTTCACTTTTTTGCGCCTGCCGCCCTTTTTCTCCGGAACACTACCCTCTTCCCCCTTGAAAGCCCATTTTCCCTGGAATATCTCCTCGTCGCTTCCCTCAGACTCGGGTTCGGGCTCGGCTTCGCCTGCCTCGAACACCGCGCCTTCGTCCTCACCGGAACCGAACGTTTCGCCCGAATCTTCAAACAACGGGGACTCGGAACGCCTTCTCACGAGGAGTATTATAATCACTATCACTATTACGGCTACAATGAGTCCTATTGCCGGAATGTTCTCGGGCGCGGTAACAAAGGAAACAAGACCGGCGGCATCCACGCTCTGCTTTTCCTCCAGGAGAGGCGGGTTAAGCTGCATGTCCAGCGCGTTAACGCGCTCGGAAAGGGAGTTAATGCTTGCCCTCGTTTCCTCGTCAATTTCCTCCGTTTCGGCGAGCCTTGAGTTAAGCGCGGACAGGTCGGAACTCAAAGCGGAAACCGTGGATTTAAGGGAGGAAATTTCAGCGCCATTCCCTGAAAGCGCGTTTTCCAGCGAGGCAACCAATTCGTTCAGTCCCGAGAGAGAGGAGGAAAATTCATCGAAAGAACTCTTGAGCTCTTTCCCCGAGTTTTTCAGGACCTCGACGTCGGCTTTAATTTCGTCCAGTGCCTCGAAAGCCTGCTCCGCGGTCTCGGCGCTTGTTGCCTCGAAGGCGGAGAATTCCCATTCCTCCGATTCTTTGACTGAAGAATTCTCCCTTGTTTTTGCTTCGAGTACGTGGGAACCCTTTTCCACTCCCCGCAGCGAAACAAACAATTGCTTGTTTCCGAGAACGTGCTCTATTACGCGGCTTTCGTCCTTGAACGCAACCCTGTACGCTTCAAGCTCCAGTACCTGCTTTCCGTCGAGAAACAGGGCAATAGAATCAAAATCCACGTCCTCGAGCGTTATGGAAACAGACCAGTCAACGTTTGCGGGAACGCTCTCCGGTGCAACAATTTCAAGAGCATTCGCGCTTGAAAACAAAAAAACAATTGAAACAAAAACCAAGGCAAAAAAGGCTTTCTTCATTAACTTCCCTCACAAAATTAAAAACCCAAAGGGCTGTAAGAAATAGTGCAAAAGAGTATTTAAAGATTGTGTTAATTGCACGCCTAGCGGGCAATCTACTTTACGCAGATATACTGGTAGAAGTCAGCGCAGGGGTCGAAGCCCCTCTTGAAATCAGAGAAATTTTCAATCCGCGAGAACCCCGCTTCCCTGAGCAGTTGCATCAGCTCTCCGCGCTGGAAGGGGTGCAAAACCAGATAGCCCTTTTTTCCAGTGCCCTTGTGCCTGTACTCCATTCTCACTTTGTCCTTTGAAATTTCCACGGGCCTGCCGCAGACTTTTTTGCCGCAGTAAACGTATTTCTCTTTATAGCGGAATTTTCCCTGCTTGACGATCTCCTCG
>CAZKED010000011.1:0-33607 GCA_964551725.1 uncultured archaeon
AAAAAGCATCGAGTGGAATGCTGACAATGAAACGTGCATCATAAGAATGGAATGCACGGACTGCGCAAACAAGGAAAAATGCGAAGGAAAATGGGTTGAAAGAATTCCCAAACTGGAAGGAAAGGAATTTTCCCTGAGCGGTTTCAACACAGAGGAAAAAACAATTTCAGTTTCAGTGCAGGGAACAGTGCAGGGGGAGGAATGTATCCCGCAGTAATGCCGCGCACTACTTCGAGTAACTCTCCGAAAGCTTTTCTATCACGTTTTCTATCTCACTGAGCGAATCCTGCACAGAACCCTTGACCCAGTAGCCGAAAGAAGCGCGCAGGTCATCGCGCTCGGCATGCGGGGCAGGATTGAAAAAATAGCGTCCCTTTTTCCTCGAGAGAATTTCCAGTTCAATCAGTTTGTTAAGATGGTAGCGCACGAGCTTGTCGCCTATCTGCCGCTGGTAGTTGTGCTTTATAAACTCGCGGATGTCGTCCGAGGAAGGCTGCTTCTTTTTTGAAATAAGGAAATAAAAAAGCGCATCCAGAACAAACAGGGCAGTGGACCTCGATTCCCTCTCGGAAATCAGACCAAACGCGAGCGCGAACCAGCGCAGCATGGAACGCTTTGTGAGCAAAACAGAGGGAGGCATATCCATTGCCCTCAGGGTGAAGCTCTTTCGCACAAGCGAAGACTCAGGAAGTTCAGCCATAAAAACACCGGGGAAAAAGATTCTTTCCTTAAGAAATAATTTATTCTGAAGTAGTATTTATTAGTTTCGCTGCCGCCTTTTTTCAGGCAAAGGGAAAAAAACACTAATTAAATTTAAAATATGCTCATTGCAGTAAATTAATTGGTTATTTTTAAGGTGGGATAATGGCAATAAAAATAGACACTCTTTTTCATCCTTTCAGACTCGTGATTGCACGCCGGGAAGCGGTGCAGCTGAGCATAACTTTGCTGAATGATTCAGATGAAGAAAGAATGCTCACAGTGAAACTGCAGTTGCCCAATGACCTTTCATTCACAAAAGGCGGATTCAAAAACAGCGAACTGAGCAGGGTGAGCAATATCGGGCCGGGAGAGAAAAAAAAGCTCTATTACGAAATACACGCAAAGCCAACCGCACAGGACGGGGAGCACCCCATACACATAAAAGTACAGGAGCACACAAAGGATTACAGATACACACAGCAACAGTACGGGCACGTAGTTGAACTTATGGTGGAATAGCCACATGGGAAAAATACGGTATTCCCGCCAGGTAAGAGACCTCTTACTTGGGCATTTAAGGCCGCGGGGAAGAAGGCAAAATATACGCTTCAACATTTCCAAAGCAGATGTCATTAGACTTGAAGCGCTTTCACAGTTGGGAAAAGAGCGCTGGGGCCCTTATGAAAGAGACGAATTTGCGCAAATAGCGAGCAGAGTGGGGATGTTCACCAAGAAAAAAGCGGGGAAGGGGAAATAGAGGGAACCCACATCCCTATTATGTATCAATAATATACATAACTATCTGTTCTCTGTATCTTGCCGCGCCCTTGGTTTCTGCCTCTTTTGGCTGTTTGGGCATACGGCGGCGGCAACGCCAGCACTTTTACACAATTTCTTGGACAGATTGTTCTGCGGAGCGCGTTTTAGGAGGTTTAAAGCCACTTTTGACCAGCAGTGCAGAGCCGAGAGATGGGAGCCGGCGAGCGTTTCATGCACTTTGTCCTATATCCCGCAGACCATGCGCTGCTGGTTGGCACTCCCGGTGAAAATTTTGGATGGAATCTTTTCCCGGCTTTTCTCAAGCCCGGCGTACTCAGGGCGAGGCACCGGCTGGCATGGTGCTGATGCTGCGCCGGCCAGCAGGCGGAGGGCCAGGCAGGCCCAAGGTGGTTCTGAAAAGTAATTTTAAGGCATTTAAAATATGTTTTTACCTCAGCGCAGGCACTCTGTCTTATACATAACTTTTAAGCCACTTTGAGGAACCGGGCCCCTGAAATTATTAGCCACTTCGGAAACCACGCTTTTCAGCGCTTAGAGGGCTCTGGGGGCGTTCTGTGCGAAGGGGGCTGTGCCGAAGGGGGCGCTCAATATAAATGCGGGTATGTTGCATATGTTCTACAAGTGCAATATTTTGCAGTATTAAGGCGTTTTTAGAAATTGTTATGTATACGGGTTTTTGGTTTCCAAGGGCGCATTTCAGTAGCGGGAATTTGTAGTTATGTATAAGTCTGTTTCTCTGTGGCTTGTTTAAACGGCCCCAGAATATATTCTGGGGGGTTTTCCAGAATCCTTTCGACCTCTTCTGTTTTTCTCTTATGCGTCTTACCCTTCTTTCTATTCATTTTATCTCTGAGCTGGCATATTTTCCTTATTCCTTTGGGCGTCTTATATTTCCCTGATTTGATTAATTTCAGGGCTTGGCACCAGAGCTTGAAATCTGTGCCCTTTGATGTGAAAAATGTCTGTTTTTCGAAGAATTTGACCAGTTTGAATAAATCGCCAAAGTTTTGGACTGTGTATTGCCTTATGTCCTGCCGTTGTGGGTTCTTCACACTCTTTTTCTGCTCATAAATCTTTCCAAACCCAAACTTGTCCTTTATTTTTTCCAGCACAAAGGAGTCCTTGTCCGCAAGGGTTATCCTAAAAGAAGGCTTTACCTGGAATATCTGGGCTTCTCTCTCCCTCCTAAGCCGCTTGGTGGTTTTCCTAGGCACATAATCTCTGTACAAACGCAGTGCAACAGAAAAGCAGCCCTCCCCTTCCACAAAGCCCATTACATAGTCGTCCGAGAGCTCCCTGAACATGTTGTTCTGGAATTTAACAATTTCTTCCGCTTCATTCATTCAACCACTCTCCCTAGCCGCCTGCTCCAAAAAAAATGGCGAGAAAGAGAATTTAAAGGCAAGGAAAGAGTGGAGTTCCGGTAAAAGGCTGGTTTAAGCGAGCAGGTGCGGCATGAAAAAAGGGGATTAAAATAGAAAAAAACAGAGAAGTGGTGTGGTCTTCCACTCGGAATCAGAGTTCCAAAGAACCCCATTAAAACACCAATGCGAGATTGGCGTTCTCCGAGTTCCCAACCACACCGCTTATATTTACGCAGCAAATTATTTAATTCCTATCCATTCAACAAAACAAACCTTTCTACGAGCGCAGAATTAGGAAAACAAAACCCCGTGTTATGTATAAGTTATTTGTTTTCATTTCTTGGGTCTGAGGGACGTCAGCACATATTCTGATGTGTTGAGATATTTTTCCGCTGTCTCGCGCACCTGCTCCGCGCTGACCTGTCTTATTCTCTTCATCCATTCATCGAAATCCTGCCAGCCGAAGAGTTCCGCTTGCGTGAGCCATCTCGCCCTGTCCTCAGAGTTCTCCCTTGCAAGTATTTCCCTTCCCTCGACATAGTTTTTTCCGCGTTCGAGTTCCTTTTCAGTGAGAACGCCCTGCCCAATCCTTTCGAATTCTCTGAGCGCTATTTCCTCTATTTCCCGAACGCGGCGGGGCTTTGCCGCTGCGTAAACCAAAAAGAAGCCGTAATCCATCTCCGCCTGAAAAAGGGTCTGCACCGCATAGCTCAACCCCCTTTTCTCGCGTATTTCCTGAACAAGCCTCGAGCTTATGCCTCCGCCGAGCAATGCGTCAATTATTTCAAATGCGGGATAATCCCTGCTCCTCGCGTTCATTACGGGAAACCCTATGCATATGTGCGCCTGCTCTGTTTTCCTTTCAATTTCCCTTCTCTTCAGTTTCGGTTTTGCTTCCCTGATTTTTTTTTCCACACGCCTTCCTTTCCTCCCCTCGCCCAGTGTTGAGATTTTCTCGACCGCTTCACTGGCATTCCCCTTCGCGGTTATTCCCACAACAGTGTTATTTGGATTATACGCTGTCCTGAACTGCCCGAGCAAATCCTCCCTTGAAATGGACGAAACACTTTCCTTTGTGCCTATCACCCTGCGCCCCATCTCTGCTGGCAGGCAGTCCCTGAGGAATTCGTCCACCACAAAGCGCGATGGCCTGTCAATCGCATCCCTTATTTCGTTAAGTATTATTCTCCTCTCGAGCTCCAATTCCTTCTCCTCGAAGAGACAGGAATTATAACAACCGAGCATTACGTCAAGCGATCTGGAAAAATGCCGCCCCAGGATTCTTGAATAGTAATGCGTGCCCTGCCTCGAAGTGAAGGCATTCATTTCCCCGCCCACTTCCTCTATCGCTTGGAAAACCGATTTACGGCTGCGCTCAGGCGTGCCTGTGAAAAACATGTGCTCTATGAAATGCGCGATGCCCGCTTTACCCCTCGGCTCCAGGGCAGAGCCAAACCCCACAGCAATATCAATGGCGCTGGACTCCTGCTCTGCGGGCTCAAAAAGCACCGTCAACCCGCTTTTGAGCGCGAATCTCTCAGGTTGCATGCTCTTATTATGGGAAAAGAACTTATTAAAATTAGTTAAGTGAAAGGAATTATTTCCTTCTCCTAGACTTTCTCTTTGCCCTTGCTCTGCCGGCTCCTGCTCTCTTTCCCGCTTTTCTGGCGCGCCCGGCTTTTCTCCTCTTCTTTCCCTTTTTTGCCTCCGGCTTTGCCTTGACAAGCTTTGTGGGCTCGCTCTCCGCCCCTGTTTTTGCCTTAATCCTGCCAAAATTGGCGTATTTCCTGTACTTTGTTTTTGTCCAAGGCTCCGGCTGTTTGGACCTCATCTTGAACTCTTCCTCAAGTAACTTGAGCCTCATCTCCTCGTCCACCTTGATTGGCAAGAAATCCTTTAACTGCATCAAATAAACCTCCTAAAAGCAGGTTAATATATTTAATAGTGCATGGAACTCTTTAAAAAGGGGACGTTAGAAATTTAAAGTCCTGAGCCCTAAAGATATGCACTGCAAGTTATGTTGAATGGTGTTGCCTTGCCCCAAAAAGAGCCTTTGAACAAGCCCCTAATAGACGGCTTTAAGGAGGAACTGGTGGTTTCCGGGTACTCCGAGCGCACAGTGGAAATGTATTCCTGTTATGTAGAAGAGTTCTTTTCTTTTTCCGGCAAGGCTGCTGAGTTTGTCCAGCGGGAGGACATCGTTTCCTTTATGGCTCGCAAAAGGCAGAAGGGCGCATCGGACTCGACAATGGCGCTGGTTTTTTCAGCGCTCAAATTCTTCTTCCACTCGTTCCTCCATCTTAACGTAATGGAAGACATCAAACGCCCCAAAAAAGGGAAGCCGCTCCCGGTAGTTCTCTCAAAGGAGGAGGTCAAAGCATTACTCGGTGCAATTGGAAGCACGCGCGACCGGCTCATGGTCGAGTTACTGTACTCCAGCGGATTACGCGTCAGCGAGTGCACTAACATGCGCGTGAAGGATCTGTCGCTGGGGGAAAGAACAGCGATGGTCCGCGGGGGAAAGGGTAAGAAGGACCGCCTGGTAATAATTTCGGGCACTTGGGTCGAGAAAATAAAAAAATATCTCGCCTCCCGGAAATTCCAAAGCGAGTTCGTTTTCTCCAAAGAAAACGGCTCAAGGCTCTCCACCGACACAGTGCAGCGCATTCTGAGAATTGCCCGCGAGCGTGCGGGAATCCAGAAGAACGTAACGCCGCATTCCCTGAGGCACTCTTTTGCCACACACCTCCTTGAAGCCGGGGAGAATATAAGGAAAATACAGGAGCTCCTCGGGCACAGCGACCTCTCCACGACGCAGATTTACACAAAAGTGTCAAAAGACGAGCTTAAAAGAGTTAAAAGTCCGCTTGATGATCTCTGAACCCTCCTGCCCACATTATGTATAAGATGGCGGCGCTCCCCCCTTACTTCCACTATTTATATTATGCCGTTATGTGAGAGCCGCCCACGTGGGAAGTGGAAGAGCCAAAAGATTTAAATAAACAAAGAGCATTATAATACTGCCACACACGGAGGTTAGTAAAATGACCGTTAGACTATCAGAACTTTTCGGCATGGACATCTACACCACCGACGCCGAAAGAAAGGGCAAGGTGTTTGACCTTGTAATAAACCTTGAGAAGGGCAGAATCGAAACAATTACCACCGAGGCATTGCAACCCAGATCAAAGCAGGAAGCGAAGAAAATAATCAGCGAAAAAAGCATACCCTACAAGAGGGTAAAGGCGGCAAAGGATATAGTGCTCGTGTCGTCTCTCGGCGAGTCAGACACTGAAAAATAGCCAATTTTTACGATTGTTTCCTGTCGCTTCTTTTTGCCAGTCATTTTTATAAAAACAAATAAAAACATTATGTAATAACCTTATACATAAACCAACTTACCTTTATAACAGTACTTAATACCGGAACAAAGGGGGGTCTCTCATTCCGCTGAAGGGTTATTTTATTCAGTACAAGTTCATTATTCCAGAATCGGTAAAGCACTCTTCCTATACCTACCAAAAGCTTTTCAGGGCGCTTTATGGCTATACCCAGGAAGTGTACAAATCGAACGGGAAAACGTACAAGTATCACAGAAAAGGAGTGCTTTCAGACTATCCCTATATTCGCGCAGGAAAAAACTGCGTCATAATTCCATCCTATGCCTTTCAGCACCTGATTAATTTTTTCAAAACTGGAAAAAACCCCGCGCATAGATGGAGTGTAAAGGGGGAATGGAAAGCCGTATATTATATGGATGAAAAAGACGTTCCTGAAAAAGTAGCGGCGAAGGCTCTCGAAGAACTGATTGAACGGACTTTTGTGGGGAAGGGATCCGAAAGGGCGGGGCTATTGGGCGAAATGAAAAGAGTCGATAAAACCGCCAGCAAAGAATATATCGCTCTTCTCACGGAAAAGGCAGAAAAAATAATAAGCCAGGGGTGGTTTTCGCTGGCTCAGCAGTATTCCCCCAAACTAGCAGAATTCAAGAAAGCAGCACTGGCGCTCAAGTAGTTCTCGCTTATTTTTTTACTTTTTCAACTGCCTTTATTTTTTCCTTTTTTTCTTCCGCGTCTTTTATCTTCTTTTTCCTCTCCGGCTCAGCCCTGACCTCAAATAAAAGTTCCTTTTTCCTCCACTGCATTTTGCCCCCCGTGCTGTTTTTTTCAAGCAGGTTTGAGTCTACGAGCGTTTTGATGTAGGGGTAGAGGCTTTTTTCATTTTTGTACTCTATTCCGAAGATTTCCAGTATCCTCCGCCTTATCTCCGCCATTGGCACCCATTCATCGTGTCCTATAACGCTTACTAAGTGGGCGGCTTGGCTGTTTTCCTTGAAGGACAGATAATCCCAAACCGAGATAAGGGTCCTCTCCTCTTTCTTTCCCTCTCTGTAAATCGTTTCTTCCTCCGCCCAGCTGGCCACGCTCTTCAATGCCTTCAAAATCCCCCTGATCGCTCTCTTGATTACCATAATTATGATAATGGTGGTAATTACTTATAATTCTTACGGTAATTACGAGTATTTATTGTAATTACAAATCTCTTTTTTTGCTGTTTTTTGAAGCAAAGAGTGAGCGTTGTCTTTTGAGGATTTTTTCCCCCTGTCTTTCTTCAGGCAGCAAAGCGTGGTTGTATTTATATTGTGCACTTTGCGGCGGGGATAGTGAGAGTTCTACTGTCTGCCCCATCCCGCTTTTTTCCCCTATTTGGCTTTGGCGAGAGAAGATTTTTTTGGCTGAAAGCCCGTTTTCTTGTATTTCCGCCTAGTGTGGGAAAGGGTAAAGAAAGTGAGAGTAGCGGGGGAAGGATTTGAACCTCCGACCTTCGGGTTATGAGCCCGATGGGCACTCCTGACTGCCCTACCCCGCTTTAATAGGATATTTTACTACCGAAAGGAATTTAAATAAAATTTAAAACCAAAACAGGCTAATTAAAAGAAATAAACCTGCTTTTTTCTTTTTTCTGGTTTATCCCGGTTTTTTGGTCTTTTTTTTGCAAAAAGTCCCTGTTTTTTACTCTTTATGGTTTATTTTTTTCTTCGTTTCCTTTTTGCATGTGTCCAGGAAATTGTGTTTTTTGCCTGCCGCTTTTCACTTTTTCTCTATTTTGCTTATTGCCATTTGCAGCTCCTTTATCCTCTTGGCAAGGTTTCTTTTTCTCTTCTTGTTGTCAAGGTATTTCATTGTTGCCCCGCAGATAGGGCATTTGAACTGGTATTCTGCGGCAATTTCGAATGGAAATTCCTGGCACTTCTTTTTGCATGAGAAGAAAGAATAACTTTCTTCCTCTTCAAGCAGTCTTTCCAGTTTTTCTATCTCTTCTTTTTGTTCCTCCACCACGAGTTCAAGCACTCTGCCCGTGTTGATTGTCCATGTATATGAATACCACCCGGTCTTTTTGTTTTTTGTTTTGTGATAGTTGGCTATCCCTCTGTAATGGAGTCTGTTGAGGGTTGTTCTCACGTCGGTAACCTTAAGGTTAAGCTTGCCTGCCACGTCCTCGTCTTTCACAGGCGTGTTCTTTTTGCAGCAAGCTTTAATTAACTCTGCGGCATTCTTTCCGGCTTTTTTTTCCAGAAAATCCTGCACCGGAGAGGTGAACAAGAGGTTGTTTTCCTTCCCCATTATACTACCCTAAACATTTTCTTCTTGAAAAGGATTAAAAACTCAATTCCCTATCTTTCCTTTTTTCATTTTTTCAGCATTGATTTTTGCATTGGGGAAGATCCTTTCAAGTTCTTTTCCCCCGAAGTACCTGTCCAAGAAAACCGTCAGTGCAGCGATTTCGCTGTGGGGTTGCCTCCCAACAGAAATATTTATGTCGCTTTCCAGATAAACGTCCGGTTCAACCTTTTGCGAGCCGATTATTACGCACACCTTGTCCCTTGCTTTTATTTCCTCCATAAATCTGTTCAGCGGTTCCCCGTACATTGTCAAATGAACAATCTTGAATCCCTTTCCCCTGAGCTTTTTAACCGCGTCCTTCCAGGATTCGGCAAATCCCACCTTGAATCTGCCGCCCCACTTTTCGGATATTTTTTCAATTCTGTCTTCCAGCCCGGGAAATGAACCCTCGATTATTATTTCTTTTGCTCCAAGCGCTCTTGCCACGAGACAGCAGTGCGTCGTAACCCTTGAATCCCGGACATACCTGTGTCCGTATCGTAACACCACCACTTCCTTTTCCATATGAATCTGTTAATGAATTAATCTTTTATTCTCCTCCCATTATACTTATTTATTGTTTTTTGTGAGCGTGTCCGAATGATTGACATAAGAACTCTGAGGGAAAACCCTGAAAAGGTAAAGGAGGCAATGAAAAAAAGACTTGTTGACACGGACATTGGCGAGTTAATAGCCCTTGACAAAAAATGGCGCTCCCTCAAGCGAGAGGAAGAGATGCTGAGAAAAAAGCGCAATGAAATTTCCCGGAGGGTGAATTCTGCAAAGGGCGCGGAGAGGCTGTCGCTCATCAGGGAAGCAAAAGTCATGCCCGGGAAGATAAAGAAATTCAAGTCCCAAAGGGAAAGCCTCGGAAAGAGGATAAAAAGCACTCTTGAATGCCTCCCCAATATAACCCATGAATCCGTTCCCCTGGGGGAAACGGAAGAAAAGGCAAAAATAGTCAGGCAATGGGGGAAGCTCCCAACATTTCCATTCAAGCCCAAAGCGCACTGGGAATTGGGTGAAGCCCTGGGCATTCTTGACCTTGAAAGAAGCGCCCTGATGGCTGGAAGCGGATATTACGTACTGAAGGGCATTGGGGCAAGACTTGAAAGGGCGCTCATCAACCTAATGCTAGATTTCCACGAAAAGCACGGCTTCACCGAAGTGGTTCCGCCTCTTTTGGTTCTGTCGGGGGCAATGTATGGCACATCACAACTGCCTAAATTTGAGGAAGACCTTTTCAAGACCTGTTCCGGTTCATACCTGATTCCGACAGCGGAGGTGCCCCTTGCCAACATGCACGCGGGGGAGACGCTTGAGGAAAAAAAGCTGCCGCTAAAATACTGCGCTTTCACTCCCTGCTTCAGAAAAGAGGCAGGCAAGCACGGCAAGGAAACGCGCGGCATATTCCGCCTGCACCAGTTTTCAAAGGTGGAAATGGTCGCCTTTACCACGCAGGAGCGCTCTTATGAAATGCTTGAAGAACTGCGCGGTTACGCCGAAAAGCTTCTCGAATTGTTGGAAGTTCCTTACAGGACGCGCATTCTCCCCTCCGGGGACATGAGTTTTGCATCCGCAAAAACCTATGACATTGAATGTTATGCCGCGGCGCAAAACCGTTTTTTGGAGGTAAGTTCGGTGAGCAACTGCACTGATTTCCAGGCGCGCAGGATGCGCACAAAGTATAACACAGGAAAGGAAACAAAGTTTGTTCACACCCTCAACGCTTCGGGTCTTGCCCTGCCGCGGCTGGTTATTTCCCTTCTTGAGAACAACCAGACCAAGGAGGGCACGGTGAAGGTTCCCAAAAAACTCCAGCCCCATTTGGGAATTAAGGAGATAAAGCAGTTTAGGGGAAGTGCACCCCCCAAGAGAATTTAAATCCAGAAACAATTTTTTTTGCATGTCGATTCCTATTAATGAGGAAACAGCCGAGTTCTTCGGGGCGCTAACTGGCGATGGTTGCATTTCTAAATATTGGAGTTCCAGCGAAAATTGTTGGCGTTATGAAGTGGTTTTTACGGGCGCTCTGGATGATTTTGATTATTATAAAGAGGTAATCCACCCCTGCTGCAAAAGAAATTTTAGCCTAGAAGGCAGGCTTTTTACACGCGGCGACAATTCGACCCGCTTTCACATAAAAAGTAAGAGACTTGCTTTAGAATTAAATGGCGTGGGGTTTCCAATCGGAAAAAAGCCAACTTCCTTATCAATCCCCCTGGTTTTCTTAGGGAGAAAGAAGCTGGCATCCTCTTTTCTTAGAGGGTTATTCAATACGGATGGAACCATCTACCGGTTGTACAATAAGAAATACGCAAACCAAAAGAGAGTCTACTCTGACTATTTGGTAATTCAATTAAAAATGAGGGCAAAGCCAGTAGTGTATCAAACGAAAAAAATACTAAAGGGTTTTGGTATCCACACAGGCAAAATTCTAAGAGAGTCCCCTGAGAAGCACGTTTTGAGGATATGCTCTAGGAGGGGGTGTCGAGGTTTTTGAAGCATGTGGGGTTTTCCAATGAGCACCACCTTAGAAGAATTGCACTTCTGACGGCGGGGCTAGTGATGTTTTTTTAAACCAATGGGCTTAACTTTATTTAGAAGGGCCCGTAGCTCAGTCGGCAGAGCACTGGACTTGTTATTTTGACTTGTTGTTAAACGAATCAAAAGGCGAGGGTGAAGCTTTTACGCTCGATTGAGTGGAGAAACCCAGGTGTCGCGGGTTCGAATCCCGCCGGGCTCATTCCCGCCCTTTTCTTTCTTTTTGAAGAAAGAGAACCGCAGGTTGCGGAAAAGAAAGAAAAATGGCATTCAATATCTTTAAATTCCCTAAGTGCAACAATTATTTCAGCGGGTCGGTAGCTCAGTCTGGGAGAGCAATAGGCTGAAGACCTATGTGTCGCGAGTTCAAATCTCGCCCGACCCACTCTTGTTTTCCTGCGCCTACTGTGTGCTACAAATTAGCCATTTCTTCCTCTATTTTGTGCACCACGAGTCCCTTGTCGCTTATTTCCAAGGGATGCAGGTCTTCTGAGTGTTTTGTTCCGCGCAGTTTTCTTATGTGCAGGGTCCGGTTGCTCTGGCTTCCCACGCTTATGTAGTGCATTATTATCACTCCGTCCACCAGGTATTCTTCGACACCGTACTTGCTGAACTTGTTGCTGCCTTCTTCTATTTCGGAGATAAGCAGTGAGGTGACGCCGCTTTTCTGGAGCAGATAGCTTGTTTTGAGCATTGCCTTTCTAACTTCATGCTCGTCCTTGAGTTCCAGCCCAAGGGCGGGCAGCGAATCGATTACAACGCGCTTCGCCCCGTACCTCTTGATTGACCCAAGTATTTCCAAAAGGAGTTTTTCTATGTCGAAGCCGGTTGTGGGCAGGGAGAATTCTTCCTCCGAGGGTATGCCGATTCTTGCCTGTGTTCCGTCGATTATTTGGAGCATGTTTGCCTGCTCGACCCTGCGCAAATCCCACCCGAAATTGAGGCAGTCCTCCCTTATGAGGTTGGGTCTTTCGTCAAGCGTTACATAAATGCCCGGCTCGCCGTACTGCACTGCCCCGAAATAAACGAATTGCATTCCAAAAGTCGTTTTTCCTGTTCCGCAGCCCCCGCTCACCAGTATGGCTCTGCCCCGCGGAAGCCCGCCCTGAATCAATTCGTCAAGCCCATAAATTCCAGTTTTAACCCTTTCCATTTTAATTCACCGCACCATAATTAGGCGCTTTTCCTTAATATATTTTTTGCTATGCCCTCTCGACCTCAAACACTGATGGAATGCCCTTCATTCTTTCAAGCAACGCATCCAGTTTTTCCACATCCTTTACGTTCAGTTCGAAAACACAGTGAGTAACGTTCTTTGACTCGCCCTTTGCCTCTGTCTTGTTGACTGGTATGCGGCTCTTCTCAAGTTCTCTGAGTAAGTCCATGAGCAAACCGGCTCTTTCGATTGCTTTTACCTTTATCCTCGCTGAATATTTTTTCTCGCTTCCCGGCGCCCAGACCACTTTCACTTTTTTTTCAGAGGGAAGTCTCTTGAGGAACGGGCAGTTTTCCCTGTGAACGCTTATTTTCCTTTTTGCTGTTCTAAAGCCGAGTATCTCGTCTCCCGCGACCGGATTGCAGCATTTTGCCATTGTCACTTTTTCTGAGTCTGTTGAAATCGCTCCGCGTTTCCTTTGTGTTTTCCCTGATTTCCTTGGGGCAAGCCTTATCCCCAAAATTTTTTTTATTCTGTCTTTTGCCTTGCTTGTTTTCACGAAATTCAGCCACTGTCTTTTAACCGATTTCCTGCTTCCGGTAATTATTTGGACCGTGTCCCCGTTTTTGAGTTCGAAGTGCAGCGGCACAATTTTGCCGTTGACCGTTGCTCTTTCGCACTTTTCTCCCAGATCGCTGTGAATCATGAAAGCAAAATCTACGGGCGTTGCATGTTCAGGCAAAACAATGACATCCCTTTTGGGCGTGAGGACAAAAAGGTGCTTCTGTTCCAGTTCTGCCTTAAGCGATTTCATGAGGTTCCTCTTGCCCTTTAAGGCGCGCTGCCATTCCACCAGCTGCTTTGCCCAGCTCAGCTTTCTGTCAAAGTGCATGTCTTTTTCCATTTCCTTGTATTTCCAGTGCGCTGCCAGTCCTTCTTCCGCGTTCCTGTGCATTTCCACCGTGCGTATTTGCACTTCCACTGGCTGTTTTTTCCACTTTACAACCGCGTGGATTGACCTGTAGCCGTTGGGCTTCGGGTTTGCAATGTAGTCCTCAAATTTTCCCAGCGGTTCATAACGCGCGTAAATTAGCCCCAGTGCCCTGTAGCAGTCGGTTATTGAGTTGCATATTGCCCGCACTCCCAGAAGGTCGTGTATTTCCTCGAATTTTTTTCCCCTGCGCATTTTTTTGAATATTCCGTAAAAGCTTTTCGCCCTGCCGTAAACCTCCGCATAAATTTTCTCGCCTTTGAGCATTTCCCCCATCTCTGAAGCGATCCTTTCCACTTTTTTCTCTCTCGCAATTCTCTTTTCCTTTACCCTTCTCTTTATTGAATAATACTCCTTTGAGTGCAGTGCTTTGAAAGAGAGGTCGGTTAGTTCCCATTCCATTTCATACAACCCGAGCTTATGGCATATGGGCGCGTAAATTTCGAGTATGAGCCTTGCGAACCTTTTTCTCTCCGAGCGCTTTTTTTTGCCCGCAAACCTCGCTTTGTCTAACTGGGAGGACATTTCAACAAAGAGGCTCCTGATGTCCTTTGATACGCCGAGGATTATCTGCCTGAGCATTTTGGGGTCCATTTTTTCGGCATTCTTCTTTTTTATTTCCTTGAGTGTTGCGGTCTCTCTCACGATTTCGCTTATTTCCGCGCCGAGCGCTTTCCTTATTTCTTCCTCTTCCGCGCTTTTCTCATAAATTGCTTCGTGCAGCATTCCCGCTGCAACGGATTCAATGTCGAGTTCTAGTTCGGCTAGAATGAATGCAGTGTTCAGTTCGTGCTGCACCGTGCTTTTCCTCTGCCCCTTCATGAGTTCGAATGCTTTCTCGAGCAGTTTTCTTTCCTTCTCGCTTGCCCATGAAGCTTTTTTCTTCAGTTGCTTGAAGGAGGTGTTTTTGTACTCCATTGCAATGCCCCACTATTCCTGTGCCCGAATGTTCCTTTAAATTTTGCTCACTCCGCGGCGGCAATATTTATTTCAATTTTTCCCCTTTTCTTTAGAAGTGGTTTAATGGGACCTCTTTTTAATTTCCCGCATTTCGTGTTTCTCGCTCTTCTTGTCAATTTTTCCCTTTTGCTCCTGTCGCTTTTTTTTTGCCGTGACAAAATAAAATCCTTTTTTTCGGGGGTTTCAGGGAAGACATGGCTTTTCCTTCTTGCGGTTTTCCTTTTGGCTTTCTGCCTGCGGTTTGTCTTTCCTACTTTTCACTTATATTACACCGACGGGCTCTGGAACATTGAGGTCGCAAACAACATGCTGACCAGGGGCAGCGCGGAAACATGCCGTTATTTACCCGATGCCGGAATGACGTGCGTTCAATACGGAAAGCCCGCGGCAATACAGCTTGTTTATGCCTTTTCCTTCCTTTTCCTGGGCTCGGGCGCAAACTCGGTTTTTTACTCTAATCTTTTTTTTGGTTCCCTGCTGGTCTTCGCTGTTTTCTCTGTTTCTTACGCTCTTTCCAAGAGCGGGAAAGCAGCCCTTTTCTCCGCTTTTTTGGTTTCATTAATGCCGCTTTTTGTATCGCATTCCAATTACCTGGATAACGATATTCCCTCTGTTTTTTTCATCCTGCTGGCGCTTTTCTGTCTTTTTCTCTTTTTCAAGGAAAAGAACAGGGAAACCCAGTTCCTTGCGGTTGTTGCCCTTGTTTTTGCCCTGCAGACAAAGTGGTTTTCCGTTATTCTCCTTGCCCTGCTTCCCCTTGCAGCATACTTTTACTGGAAGCCCAGAAGGGTTTACTTTTTCCCGGCTCTTTTTTTGGTCCTCTTCCTTGTGCCGATTGCTGTCCAGAACCTGAATTACATTGACCTTGTCCAGAGCTGGTCTCTTGAAAACTTGGGCACCGGCATTGTCAGTGCCGATTTTTTTTCCTACAACTCGGGATTGTGCGCCGAGGTTTTTTACGAAAACGTTCCATTCTATGCATATCTGATGGGCTTGTTTGGCGTGCTTTATTTTCTGTCCAGGGGGGGACGCAAAAAAGCCGTCTTTCTCTTTTTTTGGATTTTGTGCTCAGTTGCAATTCCCTTTCTTTACGAAATAACCCCCCGCATGCTTTTGATGTTTTTAGTTTCCTTTTCCGTCCTCGCGGGAGGGGGTTTTTGCTTTTTGCATGATTTTTTGAAAAGAAAATCTGCTTTTTATGGTTCGCTTTTTGCCCTCCTCTCTGTTTTGATTGTTGCGTCCTCCTTTTATTTTCCCCTACTGCAGGAATTCTCTTCCACGAATTACTTGTCTGAGGAGAGGATGGGCATTGTTCAAACTCCAATTCTCGGCAGGCTGGGAGAGGATTTCCCCAAGGACTGCCTTCTTCTGGCAACCGGTCCGGAAGCATTTTCCTTTGCCGGAATAGAATCAGCGTATTTTCCAAGCGGGGGATGCCGGACAATTGGGGTTTTGTTGGATGAAAGGGAATGCGTTATTGTTTACAGGGAACCCTATGAGGATGCGATTTCCTGTGAAAGCCACGGTATTTTTTCCGAAGAGGAATTGGTTTATTTCTTCAGGGGAAAAACATTTGTTTTCCTCAGGATGCGTAAAGCGGCTTGAGTTCCCTTGCCCGAGGCATATTTATTTCAATGTTTTTGTCTCATTAGTTTACTGCCCTTCTGGTTAAGGGGGTCACTTTATGGAAACGCCAGTGCTCTTTATAAATTTCAAGACATATGAAGAGGGAACAGGGGAAAACGCCCTTGCCCTGGCAAGAACCGCGGAAAAAGCCGCAAGGGAAAAAAATGCCGCGGTATGCCTTGTGGTCCAAGCGGCGGACATCCGCTTGATTGCCGAAAGCGTTTCACTGCCTGTTTTCGCCCAGCATTTGGATCCAATAGAATTCGGCTCTCACACAGGACACATTCTTCCCGAATCAGTAAAAGCCGCGGGCGCTTCCGGCACGGTATTGAATCACGCGGAAAACAAGCGCGAAAACGGTTTTTTGCAGAAAGCAATCTCGCGCGCCATTGCAGCGGGCTTGAAAGTGATGGTCTGCGCTGAAAACGCGCAGTGCGCAAAGGAAATTGCTTCCTTTCCCTCAAAACCGGATTTTATTGCAGTCGAGCCCCCCGAACTGATCGGCGGAAATGTTTCAGTTTCAACCGCCCGCCCGGAGATGATTTCCGATTCCGTCAGGGAAATACGCTCAATTGCCCCAATCCCTGTCATCACGGGTGCGGGAGTAAAGGGCACCGAGGACGTGCGCAAGGCAATAGAGCTGGGAACAGCCGGGGTGTTTGTTGCTTCAGGCGTTGTGAAAGCCGGGGACAAAGAAAAAGCAATTCTTTCCCTTCTGGCGGGATTTGAGTGATGTTATGCATTTTGACAGCGAAAGAATACGGGTGGTGAACGCTCCGGGATTTGATTCTTTCGAGCGCTCCAAGGCGGAAAAAGCAGTACTGAACGCTTTTGATAAAATTTCTCTTCTTATCCAGGGAGATTTTGAACTAATAGTACATTTCAAGCAATACGAGAAACAGGGTAAAAGAAAAAAGTTTGCAGTAAATGCACGAATTGCGACAATCGGCCATTCCCTGCAGGCAGAGCACGTTGAATGGAACGCTCTTTCCGCGCTCCAGCAAGCCCTGAAAGCGCTTGAAAGGGAAGTCAGGAGAAAGCTCTCAAGGCACAGGGAAAAACCAGAAAAGCACGTGCAGCAGTGAAAAGTGTGGGCGCGCCCAGGAATCGATTTTTTCGGCAGGAACGGAGTTGTTCCATTACAATGCTTGTTTCCGCGACCCCCAAAGCATTTCCCCTAAAAGCCACCGTTGCTTTCTTCCGAACCTGGCGGGGTTCACTCTTAAAAGAAACCTATGAGGACAGAAACTCATTGCGTTGCAATGGCTCAGCCCTGCCTACAAAACCTCTCCCAGGGCTTCGGTTCCGGCATAAAGCGGATTTCCGGCAACAGGGAACCGCTGTCTCCCCAACCTAGCCCACAAGTAATTTATGCATTTGAGTATTTTTAAGGGTTTTGCTTTTTTAGCTCAAGCGTCCTCTATTCCCTTCTCCGTTATTTGGTAGATTGCCTCTCCGTCCGGCAGGTTCGGGGAATCCACGAGCCTTGCAACCCTTTTAGGGCCCTTGCTTTTCCTTAAATACAATCTGGTTTTTGAAGCGTGGCCTATTACGTTTCCCCCGATCGGCGCTGTCGGGTCCCCGAAGAGTATGTCGGGTCTCTCCATTACCTGGTTTGTCACAAACACTACAATGTTGTGCATTTCCGCCAGCTTCATTAGCTGGCGCATGTGCTTGTTCAGTTTCTGCTGTCTCTCCGCCAGCATTCCCCTCCCTATGTATTCTGAGCGGAACTGCGATGTCAGGGAGTCGACAATAATGAGCTTTATGTTTTTCTCTTTTATGAGCTGTTCCGCTTTTTCCGCCAAAAGCATTTGGTGGTCTGCATTGTAAGCGCGTGCCACATAAATGTTTTTAAGCGCCTTTTCCGGGTCGAGCCCGTGCGCTTTTGCTATTGCAATGGCTCTTTCCGGTCTGAAGCTCGACTCAGAGTCAATGTATAACACGTTTCCGACCAGCCCGCCTTTTTCCTGCGGCAGTTGGACCATTACGCTGAGCTGGAAGCACCACTGTGTTTTTGAGCTGGCCATTTTTCCGTATACTTCTGTAATGCTCTGGCTTTCAATGCCTCCGCCGAGCAGTGCGTCAAGCTCCTTGCTGCCCGTGCTCAGTTTTCCTATTTTTTCCCTTCTCTTCTGTATTTTGTCCGCGGTCTCGAAACCCATTTCAAGCGCGTCTCTCGCCGCTTTTATTGCTTTTTCCGCTGTTTTTTCCCCGAGCCCTGCGGCTTCCATTAATTCCATCGGGGAGGCGACAGCAATGCCTTCAAGCGTCCTGTAGTTTGACTTGAACAGTTTTTCTGCTCCCTGTGCCCCTATTCCGGGCAAATCCTTTACTTCTTTTATTTCAGCCATTTTTTACACCAATTAATTCTTTCCACCGACCTTTTTAATTCTTTTTCTAGAGTACGTTTCCCTTAAACTTTTTCCATTTCCCCGGCAAGCCTTTCGGTTTCGCTGCGGAAATCGATTTTTTTACTTGCATTGGCAATAAAGTCAACGCTTGCGGAATCAAAGCGGTTTTCATTCGCTTTTCCTTCCACTAGAAGGAATTTCCCCCCTGCTTTCCCTGCCTTTTCATCCAATTCCTTTTCCGATTGCAGGGAAAGGGCGCTCAGCGCGCTGTCCCCGAAAAAAGTGCAGTTTACATTTGCTTCGCCGTCGTCCAGCACCAGGGAAACAAAAGCCCTTTTTTTTGGCTCGGTCTGCCCGCATTTCCTGCAAACGAAGTCATTTCCCTCCCGCTCCGCTTTTCCGCCGCATTTTCCGCATACATTGAACGTGCCTGTCCTTGAAATCCGTGAAACAATGCCGAAAATTTCGGCGTTCATTCCGGTTTTAAGTTCGCTTATTTTTCTCCTCTCTTTTCCTGCTGCCACAATTTTCGGGATTTTTACTCCGGGGGGCTCGCTTAAAATCCTTGCATTCCACCCGAGGTGTAGCTCTGTTCCATTAAGCCCTTTTTTTGCATAGGCCCCCTCTATTTTTACCGCTTTCCCTGCTCCGATACTGCTCACGGCAAGCGCCAGGTTTCCCCACGCCACCGCTCTCGCTGTGCCGGAATCATCGGCGATTTCAAAGTTTATCACGCTGCGCTTGCCCTTGTCCGAATTAAACTCTCTCAATTCGAACACCCTTAGCACTGCCGCTTCAATGTCCACATTCTCCATTCCCTCGCCGAGTTCCGCAATCTTGACATTGCGCGCTTTCGCTTTTGGAAGTTCCGAGTCCACTTCTTTGGGCGCGAGTTCGATTCTTCCGTTGTATCCGAGTCCGAGTTGCAGTTTTTCATTGTAGCTCGAAACAAAGCAGTTCTTGAGAAGGAGCGCGGTGCCTCTTTCAACCTTTTTTTTCTCTAGGAATTCGGTGTCCTTTCCCCAGAGCGTTGTCCTTATTTCCCCGCTTTCATCGGCAAGAACAAGCGGCACATATTTCCTTTTCTTTCCATTCCTTTCCACTTCCCTCGGGGAAAAAATGTGTGCTGCCCTTCCCGCAACTTCAACATTTCTCTGCCCCTCTTTCAATTCGCCTATTTTTGCTCTCCGGGAGAGTTTCTCTTCCAAGCCGAGTTCTATTCCCAGTTCCTTTGCAATCATAAAAGCCGCGCCTGCGTCGGTGAGCAGTCCGGAGAACTTCCTCTTTTTCTCCGCTACGAGTTCAAGCACTTCCTTCCTTTTCCTGCCGGTTTCCTTTGTTATTTCATTGACCAGTTTCTCAAAATCAAGCACTTCGCTCATTTTTCCACAGAAAACCTGTGCTGCATTATTTTTTTAATGGATTCCCCTGCTTCTTTTTACGATTTGCGATGTTCGAGGAACTCAGAAAGAACCTCTTCGTTTACTATCCGCCGAATGCCGGCAGCAACGCCTACCTTCTCATAGGAAAGAAGAACGCTTTCATTGACTCCTCCCTTTCAATCAATTCCCAGGAACTGCAGGATTCCCTGGAGGCAATAAAGATGAATGCCGCGGAGATAGACCTCGTGCTGCACACCCACGGTCACGCGGACCACTTCGGCTCGGATTTTATTTTCAAAAAAGCGGAAAAAGCAATGCACTCCTTTGACGCGCAGTACGTTTCAATAAAGGATTCCGCTTTCACAGGCTCAGCGGCGTTCCGCCAGGATTACTTTCCCGAGATCAGCTCGAATTTCCACGAAGGCGAAATCATCGAGTTAAAGCCATTTTCCCTTGAAGTGATATTCACTCCCGGTCACACGGCGGGAAGCGTGTGCTTTTACGACGGGAAGAGCTCACTCCTGTTTTCCGGCGACACTCTCTTCCGCGAAGGTTATGGCAGAACTGACCTCCCGTCAGGAAACCCCGAGGAAATGAAAGAATCCCTTCAAAAAATTTCAAAGCTGAAATTCGACATGCTTCTCCCAGGCCACGGGCTGGTGTTAAAACACGGCCAGGAGGAAAACATTGACTTGGTTTTAAAAACTCTTTCTCTTAAATACATTTAGCCAAGGAGTGCTTCAGAATGGCGGAACTGCGGGAAAAGCATTTTGGAAGGGTTTATTCGGGCATTCTTTCAGAGATTGAAAGGGACGGCGGGTTAGCATTTGTTGTGATTGACCCCCCGAACCAGAGCCCGGAAACCGCGGGAAAAACCGCAAAACTGGCGGAGGAAGCAAAAATTGACGCAATTGCCGTCGGCGGCTCTGTGGGAGCACAGGGCTCGCTGCTCGACGGCACGATTTCCCGCATAAAGGAAAACTGCTCCCTCCCGGTAATACTTTTTCCCGGAAACATTGCAACGCTCTCCTCAAAAGCCGACGCAATCTATTTCATGAGCATGCTCAATTCCCTGGAACCCTATTACATTTCGGGGGCGCAGACCGCCGCGTCCCTGCCGGTAAAAAAATCGGGCATTGAGGTGATTCCCACATCCTACATTATTGTCGAGCCGGGCAGGGCAGCCGGCTGGGTCGGTCGCGCCAAACTGATTCCGAGGGAGCACTCCTATCTCGCGGCAATTACAGCCCTGGCAGGCCAGTACATGGGTTCGCACGTGGCAATACTTGAGTCAGGCGGAGGCGCGCCAAAGCCCGTGCCCCTGGACATGATAAAGCAGACATCCTCGCTCATAGATATTCCCTTGGTAATAGCCGGCGGGGTAAAAAACAAAGCCCACGCCCACTCGGTTATAAAAGCAGGCGCGGACATAATCCATGTGGGCACTGCAATAGAGCATTCCTCGTCGGACCTCAGCGAGGCGGGGAAAAAGCTGGCGGGATTTTCCCGTGCAGTAAAAAAGGCGGGAAAGGAAAAAAAGTAATGCCACCCTTTCACTTCCCCTTTTTTAATTGCTTTATTGTCTTCTCCAGTCCCTGGAAGGAATTGAATTCCGGCTTCCAGCCGAATTCCAGCAGTTTGCTCACGTTGTAGTTCCTTTCCCTCAGAAGCCTTTCAATGTGCGCCGGCGTTACAAGGGCTTTTTTTCCGGAAACAAAGCCCACAATTATGTATAAGTAAGACAGCAGTATGCCCAGCCAGACAGGAATCCTCTTCACTTTTCCTCCTTTCCCGAGAAGCTCCACCGCCTTGGAATAAAATTCCGCCAGCGTTGCGCCCTCCTCCTCGGCAACGATGAAAAGCTCTCCGGCGGTATGCTCGTTTTCAAGGCAGAAAACTATGGCATTGACCAAATCCTGCACATACACCAGCTGGAACCTGTTCTTTCCCGGGCCTATCAAAGGGAAGCCCTTTCCAACAAGCCCCAGTATTCCCATCCAGTACCTGTTGGGTCCCAGAACCAGCGCGGAGCGCAGAATTGTGGCGTTCAGTTTTCCCTGGAATTGTTCCACGAGTTCCCCCGCCTCGGCTTTGCTTTTCTCGTATCTTGTGACAGGGTTTTTTCCCGTGAGTTCGTTTGCTTTTCCCTGCAGGTTTCCCATCACCCCCACAGTACTCAAATAAATGAACCTTTTCACTTCCGCCTCCGCGCATTTTTGGAGCAGTAATGCTGTGCCCCCCACATTGGTTTCGAACAATGACCCCGAGCTTTCATCAAGTTCTGCGGCGAGGTGCACCACTGCGTCAATTCCGCGGAGTTTCCTTTGCAGTTTTTTTCCGTCGAGCAGCGAGTCGCCCTCCGCTATGTCGAAGCACCTCACCGCGAATTTCTTTTTTCTCAGCGCCTTCACCAGCCTTTTTCCAACGAATCCGCTGGAGCCCGTTACAAGTACCTTCATGTCGATCCCTACCAATTTCTCCCAGCAATCAATTAATTCTTTTTGGCTGACCGCCCAGCACAAGGTCTTTTCCGCGTCTTTCAACCGAAGCGTTTTTCAGCGCAATTCCCCCCCTAAAATCCGCACTGCAGAGAGCCAGCCCCTTTCCGAATTCTTTGGGGGAAACGAAGAACACTGCCCTGTCAGCAAGCCCCTCCCGCAGGAAGGAGGTGTTTATTTTCTGCCCTCCTTCGACCAAAACGCTCATTATTTTTTTTCCGCCCAGCACCCGCAATACCTCCCGCAAATCCAGCATTTCCCCCTTTCCCCTGACCGCAACGAGTTCCGCCTTTCTTCCCAGCGCTTTTTTCCTCGCGCTACGCAGACCGCGCCGGTAAAAAATAATCGTTTTTCCTTTCTGCTGCAAGAGCTTTGCTTTTTTTGGAATGCCGAGTTCCGAGTCAAGCACTATGCGGACAGGATTTCTTCCGCGCGGCATCCTGCACGTCAAGCGCGGATTGTCCTTTTCCACAGTACCAATGCCTGCCATTATTGCTTCGAATTCGTTCCTCAGTTCCTGCACTTTTTTTCGCGATTCCCCGCAGGAAATTTTTTTTCTCCTGTCGCTCCCGAAAGAAATGAAGCCGTCGGCGCTCATGGCAACCTTCAGGAGCACGAATGGCTTTCCTGTCGAAATCCATTTGTTGTACGCCTGGTTCAGTTTTTTGGCTTCACCTGAATTCAGCAGTTCCACTTTTATTCCCGCTTTCACAAGCCTTGCAATTCCTTTCCCCCGTGCTTTGGGGTTAGGGTCAATTGTTCCAATAATAACTTTGCGAATGCCGTTCTTTATTATTTTTTCAGTGCAAGCTCCTGTCCTGCCCCTGAAAGAGCAGGGCTCCAATGTCACGAACATTTCCCCGCCGCGTGCTCTCTTTCCGGCTTTTTCCAGCGCGATTGCCTCAGCGTGCTTTCTCCCGCGCTCTCCGTGAAATCCCGTTGCTATTGCCACGCCTTTCCGCAGAACAATGCATCCCACCAAAGGGCGGTGTTCTGTTTTTCCCTTTCCCTTTTCCGCGATTTCAATTGCCATTGAAATTAATTCTTTCATAGATTACTGAAAGCGGGTTTTCCTTTTAATTGTGTCTTTTGCTTTTTTTCCATGTTTCCCTGCGGAAAGCCAGCGGAATGTTTAATAAGTTTTTTGCCCTCTTTTCTATCAATTTTGTTTCCCCCCTGGGAAGTGGCTGAGTGTTCGGAAGCGAAAAAAAATTGTCCCAGATAGCCGATGGCGAACCCTTCGAATTACTCGTAAAACTAAAAGGCGAATTGCTGAAAAAAGAGAACGAGCTCGCGGAAAAAGGATATGTGGACAGGGAAATTTTAGTGCTCTTGAACAAGCTCGGCAAGGAAATCCAGGTGCGCAGGGAAGGACTCGTTGAAAAAAACGAGCTCAACCCAAGGGTAATGGGTTTGGTCAAGGACATCGAGAGAAAAATAAAGGAAATAGATGCAAAAATGCAAAAGAAACCATTGGGGGAACTCCAGAAAAAAATGAGAGCAAAAAGGGAGGAAAAACCAGCCGAAGAGAAAGAGCCGGTTGCAAAACCAAAACCGCAGATTCCCGCCTTGCCGGAAGCGGCTACTGCCCCCGGAAAATGGCGTGCTCTTCCCAAACAAAGGCCCTTGCCAGCGCAGCCCGGCCAGCCGCCCGAAATGAAGCCGCAACCCACTTTGCCCCGGCAGCCAGCACCAAAGCCCGAAATTGAAGGAAAGCCGGAACTCAAGCCGCCAATACTGGAATACCGTAAAATGCAAGCGCCCCAACTCGAAAAGCCACAGCCAGAGGAAAGAATAAGCCCTGAGGAAGAACTCGCACAGGAGGAATCCCTGAGAAAAGCACTTGAAAGAAGAATGGATGCGCTGAGCAAACTGCAGGAAGAGAAAAAACCTTCCGCTCCCCTTACAGAAGAGCCGGTTCCCATTCCGGAAACGCCGGCAAAACCGGAACCATTCGCCCAGCCCGAACCCATTCCGGCACCCCGCGAACAATATCCCGCTGCAACGCCTCCCACTGCCCCAAGAGAAGCGCCTTCCGCGGAACCCATGCCGTTTGAAACCCTGACCAAGCAAGCCGGAGAAGCAGGAGAGAAAATCCCCGAATTCGAGCGCCCGGAAAAAGAACCGGAATCCTTCTGGCCCAGGGCAGAGGAACAGGAAACAATTCCCCAAGAACAGGGAAAACCAATTGCAGAAGAAACCTTTTGGGAAGAGGAAAAGCCCGCTGTTCCTGTCCCGGAACCCGAGCCAGAACCATTGCCTGAGCAAGTTCCAACCGCGGAACCAGTTCCAAAGCCAGCGCTGGAACCAGAACCCCAACCAGCGCCGGAGACCGCGGCAGAGCCAGAACCACGGCCTGAACCCGAGTCAGAACTCCACGAGGAGCCAGCCCGCAAGCTGGAACCCGAGCTGCAGCCGCAAGCCGAATCCTTTTGGGAAACCCCCGCGCCAACAGAGCCCCGAGTTGAAGAAAGTCTCGCCGGAATTCCCCCAAAAGAAAGGCAGGAAACTCCTCAAGCAGGGCAAGAATCCACAGAAGAACCGGAAGAGCCGCTCCAGCTCTTCGGCCCGAGTTTGAGAATGGAAAAAGAACAAGCTGAAGCGCGGGCTTCCTTGGCACCGAGTGCCCCGAAAGAGCGTGTTAAAGTTCCGGTTGCTCCTCCCCAAAGGGAAGAGCCGATTCCAGAAATGCTCCCTGTGCAGAAAGAGGAAAAGCCATCCTTTGGAAGAGAGGAGGGAGCGGTAGCAGCGGGTTTTGGGAAGACCGCACCGGCGCCAAGCCAGACGCCAGCCACAGGCGCAATGGCAGGAGCACTTGATGTTTCCTCCGCCGAAGAACTCTACGCTTCATCGGTTTCCCTTCTCAAAAAACTGCAAATTGAAAACGGCGCGTGTCTTGCCACAAACCTGGATGAAAGAATTCCCTACATATACCCGAGGGACCATGCCTTCGCAACCCTTGCCTTTGTTTCTGCCGGAATGAGGGAGCGCGCTGCCAGAGCGCTTGAATTCGCCCTTGGAGGGCAAAAAAAGGACGGCTCCTTTCCCCAGCGCTGGTACAAGGAGGGAAGCGACGCAAGCTACAAGCCCTCGAGGATTGACTCCTGCGCTTTAATAGTGCTCTCCTTTGCCGAATACGTTAAAAGATTCCGAGACATCCCTTTTGCCCAGCGCCACTGGGACAGCATTGAAAGGGCAATAGAATTCATTGATTTTAAGATTTCCCCTGAAAAAAAGCTCGTGTTCGCGGAAGCTTCAGTGCACGAGTTCCCGCCCCTGGAAAGGGGTTATGAAATATGGGCGAATGCTGCTTGCTATGCCGCGCTCAAGAACGCTGCGCAAATAGGCGAAGTGTTGAAGGTGAGAGTGAACGCCCTAGACAAGCACCATACATTGAAGGAAGGAATTCTCTTCCAGTTGTGGAATTCCCGCTCCGCCTCTTTTGTAAAATGCATCAAAACAGGGGAAACCCTTTCAGTGTTCACCAAGCCGGATGCCTCGCTCCTCGCGGTCTCCTTTTTCGATTTGCTCAAGCCGGAAAACGAGCGGGTGAAAGGAACGGTTGAAAGAGTGGAAAATGCCTTGCAGCACAAAGAACTCGGCGGAATCACGCCTTTGCGCAGGGAAAACAATTTCCTCGGAAGCGCTTACGGTTCAAGCCCCTTTTTCACTCTGCTCCTGGCTGACGCTTTCATAAAACAGGGAAACAGGGAAAAAGCGGAAAAATACCTTGCCTGGGCTTCGGAGAATTCCTTCGGAAAAAAGCTCGCTGAAACAGTTGCCGTGCAGCAAGACTTTGAGCAATTCATCTCAGACCTGACTGACGCGGGGCTGCTCTCCAAGGAGAGAATGAGGCAGGCGGAATACGTGAAAGCGCATCCGCTGTTCCGGCAGGGAATTGCCCGCATCACAGAGCCGTTCTCATTGCCCCACGCCCTCTTCGTTATAGTGTGGAATGAATTCAAGAACTCTTTTTCCGGTTAGGAATTGAAATGGGTTTGAAAGATTTTTTGAAGCCGACATTCCCGAAGCTACTGGTCTCATTTTCCCCGCTTGCAGGGCTTTTGTCCCTCTGGCTTCGCATCGTGGTCTTTTTTGAGGGAACCACAACAGGGCTTTTAGGAACCCCCCCAGCGGTGAATGAAGTGTCAATCGTAATCCTCTTGATTTTATTTCTTGAGGGAATTTTCCTATTCGCGGTTTTTTACATTGTTTTTTCCACAGCCGCTTTTTTTGCAAAGGAAATTTTCCCGCTGAAGATCCCAATTGAAAGCAGTTTCTGGTCCAATCCAATTGCAAAAGCATTGCTTGCCTTTGGGCTGGATTTTTTGTTTTTCTATACTCTTATCCCGCTCCTTCCATTGCACTGGGGCTGACACAGTTTAGGCAACCGCCCTGCAGGAAAGTCTTTAAAAGCTTTTATGGGAACATTTGTTCTATCAAAGAGCCTGATTTTGCTCCCCACGGGTTGAGCAAAGGCTTTGGAACAAAAGCTTTAAAGGAGTTGAATTGTTCAAAATCCAACAAAGGCAAAGGTGTAAAAATGAAAATATTTGAAGTGCCAGCAACAAGGTTGATTGAGGAAGTGGCAATCGACCTCGGGAAAAAATTCAAAATGGAAAAGCCGGCGTTCACTGAATTCGTGAAAACCGGCTCCCACAGGGAGAGAGCGCCGCAGAAGGAGAACTGGTATTACGTACGCGCAGCCTCGATTCTCTACAGGCTTGCAAGGGAAGGCAATCTCGGCGTTGGCTCCCTGCGCACCTACTACGGCGGGAGAAAAAACCGAGGCGTCAAGCCCCACAAATTCCGAAAGGCAAGCGGCAAAATCATACGCTCAGCGCTCCAGCAGCTTGAAGCAGCGGGACTCGCGAAAAAGGGGGAAAAAGGCAGGGTAATCACTGGCACGGGCAGGGCGTACCTGGACCGCAAGGCAAAAGAACTCAAGGCAAGCATACAAGAGGAAAAAAGGAAAGCAAAACCGCAAAAACCCCCCAAGGAAAAACAAGCCGAAAAGCCCCGAGAAGAAAGCTTGGAAAAGCCCGCGGGAAAAAAGGAAGAAAAAAAAGGGGAAGCCCTTGGGCAAAAAAAACCCCGCGAGCAGGAAACCGGTTCAGTGAAAGAAAGAAAGGGCGGAAAAGGGAAGCCGCCTAAAGGGCAAAAGAACGTTGAAAAAGGGGAAAAGACACCCGAGGAAAACAAAAAGGAGGAGAAAAAGGGGGGATGAGTTTGCCCGAATTCGATGAACTGCGCGCCCAAAAAGAGGAAGCATTGAAGCAGAGGCTCATGGAACAGCAGAAGGCGGAAGCGCAGAGAATTGAAGCGGAAAAAAAAGTGGAAATGGTTCTCAGGAAAATCCTTTCCCCAGAGGCGAAATCCCGCTTGAAAAACGTAAAGCTAGTGAACCAGGAACTGTACTGGAATGCTGTCCAGCAGTTGTTCCTGTTGGTGAAGAAGGGCAGGGTGCAGGGAAAAATTTCCGACGAGCGGGTAAAGGAAATGCTTCAGCTCCTGTCCAAAAAAAGAGAGGTAAAAATAAAGAGAAGGTAATTGCTATGAGTTCAAGGAAGGAAAAGGAACTGAAAGAATTCCTAATAAGCGAGAGAAAGAAATGCGGCTCGGGCTGGACTAACGCGCCGGTGTGGGTGATGCAGAAATCCAACAGCAGGATATGGAACCCCAAACAGAAAAGGCACTGGTCTAGAACGGAATTCGGAAAGGAATTCAGAAAAAGGAAAAAAGGAGAAAAGTGATGCAAATGGCCAAAGCCGTAAAAAGAAAAGGAAAAAAGGAAGAGAAAATTGAGGAAATCCCATTCACCGTTTCACTAAAGCATATTTTCAAAAAACCGAAGAAGAAGCGAGCAGTGAGCGCTGTAAACTCGCTTCGGGCGCTCTGCGCCAAAAGAATGCATTTTTCCAGCGGAAACATCCTCCTTTCCGGCGCTGTCAATTCCCTGCTATGGGCACGCGGAAGGGAGTCGGTTCCCAGAAAAATAAAACTTAAAGCAGTAAAAGACGGCGAAAAGTTAAGAGTGTTCCTCCCGGAAGAAAAGTTTTCCCCAGAAAAAGAAAAGAAAAAGGAAGAGAAAAAAGAGAAAAAGAAAGAAGAGGGAAAGGAAAAAAAGGAATCCGCGGAGAAGGAAGAGGAAATAGAGAGGAAGAAAAAGGAAAAGAAGGAAAAGGAAATTGCCGCAGAAAAGGCGGCAATGAAGAGAAAGGTCTCATAAGTGTTTTTTTCATGAACATAGACAAGAGAACGATTAGGGCAAGCCCCTTTGTGGGAATTTTCTCGATTGTCACGGAGGAGATTGCAATAATGCCATTGGACATGGAGAAAAAGGAAGAGAAGGGCTTGGAGCAGCTGTTAGGCGTTGAGTTGGTTCGCGCCTCGCTCGCGGATTCCCCGCTCCTCGGCGTTTTGGGAAGGGGGATAGGAAAAAAATTCGTTTTTTCCGAACTGCTCTCCGATTCGGACCTCGATTCCCTGAGGGAAAAAGGTCTCTCCGTTAAAAGAATTTCCGGCGTGACAGCTCTCGGCAATCTGCTCGCAGTGAACGAGAACGGCTGCCTGTGCAGCAGGGTACTCTCCCGAGAGCAGGCAGAGGACATATCCTCCTTTTTGGGCGTTAGAGTCCTTTCCACTACCATTGCGGGCTCCGACATTGTGGGCTCCGCGGTTTGTGCAACAAAAAATGGTTTCATTGCGCACCCGCTTGCCGCAAAAAAGGAACTGGCGCTCGCAAGGGAGGCATTCGGGGTCCAAGGCATTCTAACTACAGCAAATTATGGCGACAGATTCGTTGCAAACAGTGTTGTCGCCAATTCTTTTGGAGCGATTGTTGGAAACAGGACCACAGCGCACGAGATTATAAGAATTGACGAGGCGTTCTCTCAAAAATAACTTAGGCTGGTGGTGAAAATGAATTTTGAAATAAAGGGAGAATTCACTTCAAGGAGCGGAATAAAAAAATTCGCCAAAACGCTCGAGGCAAAAAGCGAAAAACTCGCAAGGGAAAAGGCACTGAGCCTCTTGGGCTCGGAGCACAAAATAAAGCGCAGGTTTGTGCGCATTGAATCAGTAAACGAATTAAAATAATTCCGCTCTAATGTTTAGGAGGCGTAACCATGACTAAAAAAAAACTGGAGGTTTCCCCGGAGCAGATGCTTTCCCTCTACCAGAACCAGCGCGCACTGCTCGACTCGATAGAGCAGCAGATTCAGACGGCGCAGGCATTCCTGCGGGAAACGACGATGGCAGAAGATGCACTTAAAGAAATAAGCGAGTCCGCGAAGGACAAAAGGGTTCTTTTTTCCGTCGGCGCCGGGGTCTTCATTGACACGAGGCTTTTGGATTCAAAAAACGTGAAAGCGGAAATAGGCGGCGGGGCATTCAAGGAAATGACAATAAAAAAGGCGATGAACAGGCTTGATGACAGGAAAGAGGACATAAGAAAAGGCTTAAAGAAACTCGCGGAAAGGGAGGAAAAAGCCCTCGCTTCACTGAAGCAAATGGAGAGCGCAATGGCAAAATTCCAGCAGCAGTTGCAGCAGAGGGAAAAGCAAGTCCCAAGCGGAGTTTCATGAAGTGAACCGAAATGTTCAATCTCCTAAAAGGCAAGTTGAAGTCATTCACAGAAAAACTCAAAGGCAAGGCGGAGGAAAAGCCCGCTGTTCCTGTCCCGGAACCCGAGCCAGAACCATTGCCTGAGCAAGTTCCAACCGCGGAACCAGTTCCAAAGCCAGCGCTGGAACCAGAACCCCAACCAGCGCCGGAGACCGCGGCAGAGCCAGAACCACGTCCTGAACCCGAGCAGGTTCCAGAACCGGCGGGAGAGCCAGTTGCGGAACCACGACTGGCACCGGAACCAGAACCCGCTCCAAAGCCCGAGGAACCATCGGAAGAGCCCTCGCCCGAACCTGAGTTGGAAAAAATTGAAATCCCCTCCAAAGCCCCCGGACCCGGGGAAGAGATTAAGGAAATTGAAAAGCTGCCCGAAAAAGAAATTGCCGAGCCCGCTGCTCCAGCTCCAGCGGAAGAGGAAAAAAGGGAACTGGTTGCAAGGGTGAGGAAAAGGGAAAAGTTCAAGGGCATGCTCCGCGGTTACGTGGAATTGAAAGAATCCGATGTCAGGGAACTGCTCTCAGAACTGGAGCTTTCACTGCTTGAAGCCGATGTATCCCAGCGCACTGCCGAAGCATTCATTTCAAAAATAAGGCAGGAATTGCTCTCGAAAAAAATCCCCAAGGGCTCCGACATGCAGGAATTCCTCAATGAGGAAATTAAAAAAATCCTTTTCGATTTGACCCAGACAAAAACAATTGATTTCCTTTCCCTTGTGCGCGACTCACGGAAACCTTTCAAGATTCTTTTCCTGGGTCCAAACGGAGCGGGCAAAACAACGACAATTGCAAAACTCACGGCAATGCTCAAGGAAAAGGGCATGTCCTCAATCTGGGCTGCTTCCGACACATTCAGGGCTGCTTCAATCGAACAACTGGAAGAGCACGCCTCCTGTTTGGGCGTACGCGTCATAAAGCACAATTACGGAGCCGACCCAGCCGCAGTCGCCTTTGACGCAGTAAAGGCAGCGGAAACCGCGCGCATGGATGTTGTAATGATTGATACGGCGGGAAGGCAGGAAACAAACCGCAACCTCATCGAGGAACTGAAAAAACTGGAGCGCGTGGTAAAGCCCGACCTAAAGATTTTTGTGGGCGAAGCCTTTGCCGGCAAGAATTTGGTGGAGCAGGCGCGCGAGTTTGATTCCGCGCTTGACTTGGATGCATTCATCCTCACAAAAATCGACACCGACCCCAAGGGCGGCACAACCCTCTCGCTTTTGTTCGAACTCAAAAAGCCGATTCTTTTCCTCGGCACGGGACAGGAGTACTCAGAAATAATTCCTTTTTCCCAGGAATTTATCATTGAAAGAATCGTGTGATGCGACCGGCTATTTCCCTTTTTTCAGCAAGCAGAATGCCGAAATCGCTAAACCGAGAAGAACCGCGAAGCCAAGCCACTGGAATGCCGCAACGCTCGGCACCCCCAGCACTATGAGGAATGCTAGCATGAATCCGGCAACGCCTTCCCCGCCCATTAAGCCGGTTGCCGCAAGCAATCCCTTGTGCTCAGTTGCTTTTCCCTTTTTTTTGAGGAGCGCGCTCAAAATTCCGCCGACCGCAAGCCATATCGCCATTCCCAATCCAAGGAACATTCCTATGCCGAAAGCCATGAGCACTACAGGGGATTCTCTTTTCACTGCCCTGAAAAGTATTTCAAGGGCGAATGCGATGCCGAACCCAAAAAGGAACGCCTCCGGAAAAGCAAATCCGGCAATGCTTCCAGCAACGAGCTTTGACTGCATTGCAGGCATGAATTCCGTGAACATCTGCTCGGGAAAAGCGCTGAGTATTACCCACAAAACAAGGGGCACAGTGATTCCTGCAACCACCGCGGTTACCGAGTCCACTGCAATAATGTCCCTTGCCCTCGTTCCAATCACCTTGGCGCTTTTGAAGTCGTGCCCTATGTCCCCCGCTACCGCGGCAACAATGGAAACAAAGCAGACTATAAGGAAAACCGAGGCAAAAGGCAGTGGTACAAAAAATGCGGAGAAAAGCCATGTGCAAAGCAATCCAACAACTATTCCAAACTGCTCCAACGGGTCAATGTTTGTCTCGCCCGTCATCCTTGAAGCAATCGGGGTTACCACAAGGCATGACAGTACCGCAAGAACCGCTGCTAATGGATTGACGCCCGCAATCAAGAGAACGAATGCCCCGGCAAGCATTGCCGGCAGCGTTATCTTTGAATAGATTCCATTGCGCTTTGGACTGAACACTGGAGAAAAAATCCGCCTTGCGTTAGGCACTATATATGAAACAAAAAAGCCAACTCCCGCGCCCAAAACCAAGCCCATGCCGGCTGTCTGGGTGAATGAAGTCGCGCTTTCAGCCCCCAAGCCGCTTAACATGAGCGCGGGAATAAGCAAAACCCAGCCGGCAACTGCTCCAAAAAACCAGCTGTTAATGGAGGTTTTTGGTCCGAGAATATACCCTATTCCCACTGCCAGGGGCATTGCGTGGATTGTGAGAAAGATTCCTGCTGCTGCAAGGAATCCTATGGAGATTCCAAGGGGAATGAAGAAGTCCCTTGTCAGAGCGAAAAGGGCTGCGGCAAACCCTATTATTGCGATGAGCATTGCGCCGCGCCCGCCCGCAAGCCCCGCCTTGAGTATTTCCGCCCCAGCCATTCCCGAGGGAAAAGGCAGATTTTCCCTTTCAACAAAGGTTTCCCTCAAAGGAATTGACAAAAGAACGCCGAGCAGTCCCGCTGACACGGAAACAACCATTAGCACCGGCAGGCTTGGCAGTTCTATTGGAATGCCCTGCTGCTGCAGGAAAACAATTCCAGGAACAGTGAATACCACGCCGCTGGCAACAAGACCGCCTATTGTTGCGCCAGACTGCGCCACGTTGATTTCGTGCAGGTTTGTTTTTTTTGTGAAAATTGAAACCCCTTTCAGTATTCCGCCGGCGGCAATCACTGAAAAAATTATGGGCCATGGCAAAGCGCTTATCCTCAGCGCAATGTAGGACGAGGTTGTTGCGAGAAAGATTGTGAGAGCGATTGCAACAACGATTGCCCTTAGAGTCAGCCCTCTTTCCATTCGTTCACCTTTTTTTTCCGCGTGAACCACTTGAATTGAAAAAGGAATAAAAATCTTGCCCCGTGAAAAGAGCACGTTTTTTGCCGTATTTCCGCCCTCCCCCAAACCCCCTTTTAAAACCTTTTGAGCGCAATTAATTGTGATAAAATGGTTCTCGGAGAGAAGCTAAGGAGTGCAATGGAGCGCTTGCGCACTGCGGCCCTGCTTGACAAGGGCACAATAAGGGAAGCAATAAAAGACATTCAGCGCGCACTAATTGCCGCGGACGTAGACATCAACCTGGTTGGAAACCTGAGCAGCGAAATAGAAAAGCGCGCCCTTGAAAAGCCTCCAGCAGGAATTTCGAGGAGAGAGTTCACAATAAAGAAAACCCACGATTTGCTTGCCGAACTTTTGGGCGGTCATCACTCCCCGCCGCAGAAGCCAAGGAGAATTTTGCTTCTCGGATTGTTCGGACAGGGAAAATGCATTGATGGAAAAAGCAAGATAACATTAAGTGATGGAAGAATTGAAGAAATAGAAAAAATTTTTGGGGAATACTCTGACAGAAAGGCAAGGGAGAGAGACGGTTTTAGAATTCCATTGAGCGGAGAACTAAGCGTTCCCTCTCTAAACCCAAAAACACTGCTTGTTGAGAACAAGGAAGTCGAAGCAATCTGGAAGCTAAAGAAAAGAGACTGCTTAATTGAGGTTTCTGTTGACAATGGAAACAACCAAAAAATAAAAGTTACCCCGGAGCACCCCTTCTTTGTGCTGGAGGGGGGAGTTGTCAAACAGGTAAGAGCAGACAGGTTAAAAGAGGGCAATTTTATTGCAATGCCGTATTCTTTGCCGAATTTGGCAAAAAGAGACATTGACTTAACCAAAGAAATAGAAAAGCTCGAGTTAAGAGTTTTGGATGATTTTGGCTTAAGG
>CAZKED010000012.1:0-33518 GCA_964551725.1 uncultured archaeon
TATATTTTAAATTGTTTTATTTAAACTAATAGGTTGAAAGGTTGGAGCGAAAAATGGACGTTGAAAAAATCAGGGCGGACTTTCCCGTTCTCGAAAGAGGCATTGCCTATCTGGACAGTGCATGCATGACTTTGCGTCCCAAACAGGTAATTGAGGAAATGTGCCGTTACTATTATGAATTCCCCGCATGCCCGGGGAGGTCGCTGCACCGCATGGGAGCGGAGGCAAGCGAGGAAATGGAAAAGTCTAGGAAAAAAGTTGCGGGGTTTCTTGGGGCGGGAAAGGAAAGCGAAATAGTGTTCACGAGGAACACAACCGAGGCAATAAACCTTGTCGCGAGAAGCCTTGAATTCGGGGAAAGGAACGCTGTTGTGACAAGCGACAGGGAGCACAACTCGAACCTCGTTCCCTGGCAGCTCGCCGGAAAGCGCGGGGTGGAGCACCGAATAGTGCGGAGCACGCCGCAAAACGAATTCGACCTCGATGCGTTCCGGGAGGAAATGGACAAAAGCGTGAGGCTTGTTTCTGTTGCGCACGCAAGCAATCTGGACGGCTACGTTCTTCCCGCAAGGGAGATAATCAGGACAGCGCACGACTTCGGCGCGCTGGTTCTTTTGGACGGGGCGCAGAGCGCTCCTCACTCTGAACTGAGCGTTAAAAAAATGGACTGCGATTTTTTCACCGTGAGCGCGCACAAAATGCTGGGACCGAGCGGCATGGGCTGCCTTTATGCCAAAGAAAGCGTGCTGGAGGAAATGGAGCCGTTTATCGCCGGGGGCAGCACTGTTGCGAATTCAACATATGAAAGCGCCGAATTCCTGAAAGCGCCCGAGAAATTCGAAGCCGGGCTGCAGGACATCGCGGGAATAATGGGGTTCGGGAAGGCATGCGATTACCTCGAAAGAGCGGGAAGGAAAAAAATCGGGGAGTACGGAAAAAAACTGAACGAAAGACTCCAGCGCGGGCTGGAGGAAATGCAGAAAGTTGAAATAGTTGGAGTCAGGGATGCGGGGAAAAGGACAGGTATTACGAGCTTCAACGTTAAGGGACTGGACTCGCACGATGTTGCAGTTCTCTTGGACGAGGCAAAAATTGCAGTGCGCTCGGGAATGCACTGCCTGCATTCTTGGTTCAATGCCCGCAAAATCAGGGGTTCGGTGCGCGCTTCTTTCTACCTGTACAACACGCGGGAAGAAACAGAGCTGCTGCTCTCCGAAGTGAGGCAAATAGAAAAGCAACTTGCCTGAACGGCTGCAGGCAGCCGTGCGGGAAACCGTAAAGGAAAAAAAGGGAAAAAGCGGGAGTCAGCCGAACAATGAACTCAAACCCGCTGCTGCTTCTTCCTCTGTTTTCTTGTCTTCCTCTTCTTCTTTTGCTTCCTCTTTTTTCTCCTCGCTTCCTGCAGGAGCAGCTGCAACAGGCGCCTGAACCGCTGATGCCTTTTCAATTGCCTCGTCTATGTTGACTTCCTTGAGCGATGCAATCAGTGCTTTTACCCTTGCGCTGTCCGCTTTCACTCCCGCCGATTCAAGCACTTTTGTAACTGCTTTCTCTGTTATTTCCTTTCCTGCTGAATGCAACAGCATTGCGGAATAGATGTACTCCATTTTTTCACCTCTTAAAAAATTAAACCTTTTTCAGTAAGCGTTATTCCTTTTTCTCCTCTTTCTTTCCCGCGGCTTTCTCCGCGGGCTTTTTGCTGGGAGTTTTTTCCGCCTCCGCTGCGGGTTTTTCTGCTTCCGGAGCGGGCTTTTCCTCGGTAGCTGGCTCTTGGGGCTCGGCTTCCGCCTGCGCATCCTGCGGGGCGGGCTCTTCTTTCACAATGCCTTTGAGGGCGCTGGCTTGCGCCTGCGCTCTTGCGAGTATTGCGCCCGCGGTGCAGGAGTTGAGAATGCATGCTTCCAGTGAAACCGCCCTGCTTTCATTGAACGCCTTTCCTATGAGCACTGCAATGTTTTCCGGCACGGGGTATGCTGTTTCCACGGAGACGCACAGCGCGTTCCTGTAGGCATTCGCGATGTTTGCAAATGTTTTTTCCAGGTCAATGTCAAGAACGCCTGCTTCGAAGATTTCGCCGCCCATAAGCGCTGCTGTAACGTCCAGACCCACTTCAACCGGCTTTATGTCCAGTTTTGAAAGGGCTTTTGCGTGCGCTTCCGTTACGGTTTCTCCCTTTCTGACAAGTGTTACGTCCTCCGGAATCTTGATCGAGGAGCCTTTCATTTGCGGTTTTAATCCTGCGGCTTTTAGGTCGGCGAGGTCCGGTCCCGGGGGCAAACCAGTGTCCCCTTTGTACACTATTATGTCTTTTTCCGCTGTCATGCCCGGCTTTGCCGCCATTTTTCCCCTGTTTTTCTTCAGCTGCATGTACAGTTCAAAGGGGTCCATTTCCGTGAAAATTATTGCAATCGGTCCCTCGATGAAAGGAGTGAGCGCGCTTGCGTCGATTCCCGATTCTTTCAGTGCAATGGAAAAAACCCTTGTTTTCGAGACTCTTATTGTTGCCTTTCCGCTGAGTGCTTTCCTTATTTTCTGGAAAAGCGAGGCGGGAAAACGCTCTATGCGGGCTACGGCGATTACTTTGCTTGACTTGATGAGTTCTTTGAGTTCTCGGGCTTCCTTTTTCTTCCACTGGAGGGTGTGCGCTTTGACCATTACCTGCCGCCCCCTATCCTTATAGCGGAACCCATTGTTTTTTTCACTATCACGGATTTTACGTTCTGTTTTTTTCTCGGAAGGGCTTTTTCCACTTCCTCGTAAATCCTGAGAATGTTTTCCGCGATTTTGTTCCTTTCCATTGAATCGTTTCCCACAACGACCTGGACCAGGGGAATTCCCTTGCCCCTGCGGTTGGTAACGCGCACCCTTGACTTCATTTTGGAGAGTTCCGCTCTTACCTCGCCGGGGTCTGTGGAAACCGGCTTTGGCATTTTGCCTTTTGGCGCGAGGTCTTGCCCGAGATATTTTCCTACGGCAATCATTACAGGGGCTTCTGCGACAAAAACGTCGTGCTGGAGAATGCTTTGAATCTGCTGTTTTTTGAGTTCGGGGATTTTGCCCTCCATTATTATTGTCTCGAAGTCTTCCTTCATTGTCGCCGCAAAGGAATCGCTGCGCGCGAAAAGCAGGGCTTTCCCTTCGCCCCTCCCCGTGGAATGCGGCAAATCGAGTTTTATGTCCACTTGTCCTGAGGGCTTTTTCGCGTCAATTCCGCGGAAATTCACAATCAGCTCTATCTGCTGGTTGAAATTTCTCTTTTTTGACTTTGAATCCATTTCCCGCAGTGATGCGAGGATTTCTTCCAGTTTCATTTTTTATTGGCCTCCTGCTTTAAGCAGTGATAACGGTTAAAACGAGGTAAAGTGAAATTGGGGTGTGAAAGGTTTTAAATGCTTTCCTTTGCCGCTGGAGCCTGCTCTTCTCCCGGTTTTTCTTCTTTTTTCCAGGGGGGGTTTTCTGCGGCCAGCATTGAATCGAACGCGCCTGCATCAACTTCTTTTATTGCTTTCACGGCGCGCTTTCCTTCAACGTGCACGCCCATTGAATTACACGCGCCCAAAACTTCTTTTACCGCGCTTTTAATGTTCGAGGACGAAAGCCCCTGCATTTTTTTCAATGCAATGGATTTTACCTGCTGCATTGTCAGTTCCCCGGCTTTTTCCCTTTTGGGGTCTTTTGCGGCTTTTTCCAGGGATGCTTCCTTTTTAATGAGCGCGGAAACCGGCGGGAATCCCACTTCAATCTCGAACTTTTTCGTCGCGGAATCAACCGTTACTTTAACCGGAACCTTCATTCCCTTGAATTCCGCTGTTTTTTTGTTTATTTCCGCGACTACTTCCCCTATATTTATTCCCAGTGGACCTAATGCCGGGCCAAGGGGAGCTGACGCTGTTGCTGCGCCGCCGTCAACCATCACGCTTACAACAGGCATTCAAAAAACCTCAAAAAAACCTCACTTCAGAATCCTTATGTTCTCCGCTTTCGTGGTCACGGGAATTTTTACCACTGCTTCGAGCAGTTCCACTGTGACCTCTTCCTTTGCCTTGTTTACTCTGACCACGCGGGCTTTCTCCCCCTTGAAGGGCCCCGAAATTACCCTGACCTTTATTCCTTCCTTTATTGATTCCATTAAGGGCTTTGCTTCGAGGAGGGAGGTAAGCTCTTTCAGGGGAATGTTTCCTCCCACTATGCCTTTTCCTTTTATGTGGGGAATGTTTGTAATGAGTCTGCGAACGCTTAACTCGCAGTCTCCCTCGACCAAAATGTACCCCTTGAGTTCGGGCATTACCACGAGTGAATAAATCTCCAGCGGCTCGTTTTCGAGCTTTTTCTGGAGCATGTCCACAACCAGGCTCTCCTGTCCCGCGGTAGTCCTGACAGAAAAAATCATCCAATCACCCAAAAAAAAACAAAGAAAGGAAAAAAATCAACGTAATAATTGGAAAGTAAAAGGGTTAAAAAGCTATCTTCCCAGCCCCGTAAGAGTGAAAATCAAGTAAATAATGTAGGAAATAACGCCTATGAGCGCAACGCCTGCGAGTATTATTTTCACCATTGTGGAGAACTCGTTCCACGAGGGCTTTTTTGAAACAGTGAAAACCCTGCGCGAGGATTCGGTGAAATTCCTAAAACTTTCCCTTAACCCCATTGCAATCACTCCCATTTATCCGGCCTTTCCCGAGCATTCAGCCTGTAAACTCTATTCCCAAATCAATGCCCTTGTCGGTCTGCATTGCTTCCAGGTTGTCAAGATACGGAAAGCGCCCTCCTGCAACCACGACCATTGCCTGAATCCTGTTCTTGGGTATTTTTTCGTCAACCATTGCACCCCATATTATGTGTGCTTCCCCGTGTATTTTTGCGCTCACCGTTTCCACTATCATTTCTGCTTCGCGCAAAGTCATGTCGCTGCCGCCTATTACGTTCACAAGTGCTCGCTGGGCGTCGCTTATGTCGACGTCTAGCAAAGGCGATGTCAAAGCGTTCTCCACTGCTTCGAGAGCGCGGGCGTCGCTTGCCTCCTCGCTTTGCGATTCACCCAAACCAATCATTGCCGCGCCGCCTCTCCTGAGAATGGTGCGGAGGTCGGCGTAATCCAGGTTAATCAAGCCGGGCTTTGTAATCATTTCTGTTATTCCCTTCACCGCGTTGGTGAGGACTTCGTCCGCTACCTTGAACGCCGCATTAACCGGCAGGTCCGGGGCAATTTCGAGTATTTTGTCGTTGGGAATCACAATAATTGTGTCAGTGTGCTCTTTTAGTTTTGCCAGCCCGTCCAGGGCGTTCTCCGTCCTGCGCTTGCCCTCGACGGTGAAAGGAAGCGTTACAACCGCGAGGGTGAGGGCTTTCATTTCCTTTCCGAGTTCTGCGACAATTGGGCTGGCTCCGGTGCCTGTGCCCCCGCCCAGACCGCATGTAATGAACAGCAGGTCGGAATCGCCGAGAACATCCATCAATTCGTCAAGGCTTTCCCGCGCGGAAGCCTCCCCTATCGATGGGTCTGAGCCGGAACCCAAACCGCGGGTGGTTTCCCTTCCTATGAGGATTTTTTTGTCCGCGCTTGTGTTAAGCAGATCCTGGGCGTCGGTGTTTATTGCAAAGGTCTCAGCGCCTTTTATTCCGACTTCGTGCATTCTCTGCACGGTGTTACTTCCGCCTCCGCCTAGACCGACAACGCGTATTTTTGCGCTTGCTTTTTGCAGCAGCTTGGTCAGATCCTCCTCGCCCTTCAATTTTTTGGACTTTTTTCCCGGCTTTTTAACGGGAGAGGATTTCGCCCTCTTGATGGCTTTCTTAACAATGCTTTCCACGGACACGCCTCCTTTCACAGCATTAAAAACATTCCAGCATTACAATCCATTTTATTTTTTCGAGTTCAGATTTTAAGTTCAGGTTTCTTTTTTACAGGTTTCAGTTATAAAATTACAATATAACAATTTTTGCCATTAAAACCGTTTAAAACCTTTCGGTTCACGCGCGGAAACCCGCGCTTTTTTCAAGAAACGGTTGGATATAACAATTGCCCCTGAAAAGGATTAAAAAAGCGTGCCCGCAAACCTCTACATAAAAAGAAAAAGTATTTATATAAAGCGAGGGATAAAATATCTAGCGAGGACACAGCACACGGAAGTGAAACGAATGGCAAGACCGAGAGCAAGAAAGGGAAAAGGCACGGGAACGCAACGCAGGAAAAACCCGCGGACCGAGCCAAAATACGGAACCCGCATTGGAATGGGCATTGGTTCCAAAACGGACAGGAAAAGCAGCAAAAGAATTGCAAGAGCCGGAAGAAGAAGGCTCAGGAGCGGCGAAGGCGAGGTATTCAGGTACGAGGAACTCCCGGACGGAATGATTAGGTTTGCACTGGACGGAGAATACGATACACTTCGCAAAGCAATAGGGAACTCACTGAATCCGAGAATCGTGGAAGCCGGAAAGAGATACAGGTGGCTTGTAATCGAAGAGGAAATGACCGGCAGGGGCGGAATGGAAGGCACGGGAATAAAAGTGGACTTCACTTTCACGAACCACCCGCAAAAGGGTGCACTAAAAGTAAGGCTCAACCCGTGAACCCGCGCAACTGCAAAACATTTAAATTCCCGCGCTGCGTTATAAATGCGGTGCGGGAAAAATGGCTAATGCAAAACTGATTCAAACCGTGCGGGACATCCGCTCGCTCAAAATACAGGGCTCGAGCGCCGTGCGCAGGGCAATAGTGCTTGCATTAAAGGATTCAGTGAAAAAAAGCCGCGCGCGCTCCGTGAAGGAATTCCGTGCAGAATTAAAAAAGAACGCACTGCTTCTCGCTGCGGCGAGGCCAACCGAGCCCGAGACAAGGACAGCGCTGAGAATAATTCTCAAAAAGGCTTCCGCAGAACTGCCCCTCCAAAAACTCCGCGAAGCGGTTCTGGGGGAGTGCACTGCCTACGAAAAAAACAGGAAAAATGCAATGCGGGAAATCGCGCGCATTGGCGCAAGGGAGCTGAAAAAGTGCAGCACTATATTCACGCACTGCCACTCGCATACAGTGGAAGCCATACTGCTACAGGCGAAAAAGAACGGAACGCTCAAGCGCGTTATTAACACGGAAACAAGACCGCGGTGGCAGGGCAGGATTACTTCAATGAACCTGGCGAAAGCGGGGATTCCGGTGACGCATATCGTGGACTCCGCTGCCGGAGTATTCCTCAACGAAGCGGACGCGTTTGTTACCGGCGCGGATGCAATTCTCGCAAGCGGCGCGGCGGTGAACAAAATAGGCACTTCCCTTATTTCCCTGAAAGCGAAGCAGTTGGGCGTTCCGCATTATATTGCAACGAGCTCTCATTCGTTCGATCCCGCGACTTACTACGGGGAAAAGGAGGAAATAGAGCAACGTGCAGCGGAAGAAGTGTGGGGGAAAAAAATCCGCGGGGTGGAAATAAGGAATCCCGCTTTTGACACAACGGAAGCGAGATTCATTAAAGCCATTATATGCGAGAAAGGCGTGCTTCCGCCGAAAAAATTCACCGCGGGAATGGAGAAAGAGCTGGGGCTGAAGGAAAAGAAATTCGTTTCCCTCGTGGAAATGCTGCGGGGGAAATAATCACCGCCTGAAAGGGTTCAGCACTGAACCGCTTGCCGCGACAATGAGGAAAAGGATGGCGAAAAGCGAGAGGGGGAGAACGGAGTGAATGCCTGCGGGCAGCGCGGCAAAACCGGTTGCGGGCACTTGGCTCCGGCTTTCCTCCGCACGGGGCGCTTCAGCTGAAAGCGGTTCCGCCGAAGCGTCTTCCGCGGCCTCCGCGCGCGAGCGCAGTTTCACGGGATTGCCGTTGAAGAAATTAATCCTTTCCTCTCCCTCCGCGTTCCAAAAGACGAGGATTTTTTCGCCTTCCCCGAGCAGCTCGCAAGCGCTGTGCTCAAATTCCAGTTCTTGGGCGGAAAGAACTTCCGCAACGCCGCTGTAAAGTGCCTGCTCTGAATTCAGCTCAAGGATTGAGAAATCCAGCGAGGGAGGGGAAAAATTTTCATCGGGAAAGGAAAACGAGCATTTTTCCCCCTCTCTATGCGGAGCAGCGGAAGGGCTGGGCGATGGGCTTGGAGAGGGTGAAGGAGACGGCGACGGGGGCGGGGAGGGACTTGGAGAGGGAGAGGGCGACGGGCTCGGGGAAGGCGTTTTCTTCGGTCTCGCGTAAGAGCCGCCTCCCCCGCCTCCGCCTCCCGCTGGGGACTGCGGCGCCGGTTTCGGGGTCGGCGCCGGAGCGGAAGCGGGAGGAATTTCCTCTATTGTGAATGAAAGTGTTTCTTCAGCGGAATTCCCTGCATTGTCTTCCGCGAAGACGGAAAGCGAATGCTTGCCTATTTCGAGGTCATTGAAGCCGAATTGCGTTTTTCCGTTTGCGTCAGCCCGTTCCAGGGAGTCGAGACTGAAGTGAACAGAGGAAATTCCCGAAGAGTCGGCTGCAGTGAATTCGAGAAAAATGTTTCTGTCGGTTGTGGTGAAATTTTCTTCCGGGTAGAGAATTTCAACCTGCGGCGGGGAGTTGTCCACCGCGAAATGCGGGGAAAGAATGCCCGCAATGGAAAAAGTGTCGCTTACCGCAAGTTCCAGAAAATAATTTCCGTCTTCCAGTTCCTGCAGGGGAACAACGCAGTTCTGCGGGGTCGCGGAATTCGAATCGGAATCGCATTCATTCAAATCTATTTCCCCGCTCAGGGCGGGCGAGTTTTCATCTCCCAGCACCGAAAACTTTCCGTGAAGCGGCTGCCATTCGTCTTCCTCGCTGAAAGAAAACTCCAGGAACTGGTTTTCCTTTGCAATGCTGAGCAGCGAGTTTTCCTGCGGGAAAATTATTTCCGCGCCGGGCGCGCGGTTTATTGGAACCCATTCACTGGAGGGAACCGCGCGGACTTCTTTCACCTGGGAAACTCTGTTCATTGAAATTCTGTTAGTGAAAGGCGTATCGGTGTTGCAGTAGGGCTGCCTCTCCTCAAGGAGGGAAATTCCCAGAAAAAATTCTTTTTCCAGCGACTTCCCGCAAGGAATCTGCGCCGGGGAAAAGGAAAAAGAGTCATTGAGTTCCGAGGGCGTGGAAGCGTGAGCGGAAAAAAAGGTGAAAGTGTTTCCCTGCCCGTCCCTGGCAAAAGCCGAGGCGGAAACGGAAATGCATTCATTCCTGGTGGAGCCTGTTTTCAGCGAGAGGGAAAAGAAAGCGTTGAAGTCTTTTTCGGAGGAAAAAGCGCGCTGTGTGAGCGAGGTTGCTTCTGCGGAACCCGGGGCAACCGACTGGATGTTTTCTATTGAAATTACTGAACCTGACGTGAAGGCGGAGAGCGACCCTTCAGAGGAAGCAGTGCCCTGCATTTCCACTCCGAATTCTCGGGGATTAGGCGAATAGCTCGCAAGGGGCTCGAAGGGCTTGACGCATTTCCTGACAAGGGAATAGCGCGTTTCTTTTTCCCGCGCCGGCAGCGGTTCAGCGAGGTTGAATTTCAGGAGAAGGGAATTTTCATCCGCAACGGAAGAGAAGGGAATTGTTTTTTTCCCGAAAGCGACCGCAACGCATTCTTCTCCTGAACCCTGCAATGAAACAACGGCGGTGTCTCCAGCGAGCAGGTCTTCCCCTGAAAAAATTTCGAACTGCATTCTTTCCCTGAAGTTGTGGATTGATGTAGCGTGGAGCACGGGGTTGGAGAGGAACAGGAAGAGGAAAAGGAATGCAGTGAATGCGACAACCCTCATAGCAGGAGAATTCGGCTCGGAAAAACTTTAAAAAACTCGCTTAATTCAACCGCAGGGTTCAATTGGAAGCAATAATTCAATTTAATAAGTTTTTTCCCTTACTCTTTGAGGGTACTCCGAGGGAAAAAAATGGGCAGAGAAAAAAAAGCAAAACTTAAATGCGGGCTGGAAGTGCACCAGCAGTTGGATACAGGGAAACTGTTCTGCAGGTGCCCCTCGCTTCTCAGGGAAGGAGAGGCGGATTTTACGTTTGAAAGGAAACTCAGACCTGTTGCATCGGAGCTCGGGGAATTCGATGCAGCGGCACTGGAGCAGTTCAATCGCGGCTATTCCTACGAGTATCGCGCTTTTAATGACTGCTGCTGTCTGGTGGAATGCGACGAGGAACCGCCGGAACAGCCGGACGGGGAAGCGCTTGAAACCGCATTGCAAATTGCACTGCTCTGCCATTCCACCGTTCCCAGCGAGCTAGTTGCAATGAGGAAAACAGTTATTGACGGCTCTAATACATCAGGATTCCAGAGAACAATGCTGGTCGCGGAAGGCGGCTTCATTGAAGTGAAAGGGAAAAAAATCGGCGTGCAGACAGTAGTGCTCGAAGAGGACGCCTCAAGACCGGTTGAAAAAACCGCGGACAAAATAGTGTACAGCCTTGACAGGCAGGGCATTCCGTTGATCGAGCTTGCCACCGCGCCCGAAATTGAAACGCCCCAAGAAGCAAAGGAATGCGCTGCAAAAATAGGCGAGTTAATGCGCCGCACATGCAGGGCGAAGCGCGGGCTTGGCTCGATAAGGCAGGACCTGAACATAAGCATTGAAGGGGGAGCGCGCATTGAACTCAAGGGAGTGCAGGAACTGGAACTGATTGACGTTTTCGTGGAAAGGGAAATGAAAAGGCAGTCAGCGCTGCTGGAAATAAGGGGTGAACTCGAAAAAAGGAAGGTGCGCGGAGTTAAGACGAAAGCCGTTGACATCAGCGGGGAATTCAAAAAAACGGAATGCAAAATAATTGCTGCCGGAACAAAACAGGGAAAGAAAGCATTCGCCCTCATGCTTGAGGGCTTTTCCGGGATTCTTGGGCGGGAATTGCAGCCCGGGAGGCGCTTTGGCACAGAACTCGCTGATTACATAAAAGCAAGGCACGGTATTCCGGGACTTTTCCACAGCGACGAGCTTCCCAAATACGGATTCTCGCAGGGGGAAGTGGAAAGAGTGCGCGGGATTCTCGGATGCCGCAAAAATGACGCATTCGTAATCGTGGTGGCGGAAAAGGAAAAAGCGGGAAATGCAATGGAAACGATTGCGGAGAGATGCAGAATGGCAATCGACGGCGTTCCGGAGGAAACAAGGAACGCGCTGGAGGGAGGCAATTCATGCTATTCAAGGCCGCTGCCCGGCGCTGCGCGCATGTATCCGGAAACCGATTTGAAAACAGTGCCGGTGGGCAGAAAGCAGCTCGAAGAACTCGGGAAGAAACTTCCGCTCACCGTGAAAGAGAGGGAGGAACTCTACAAAAAATGGGGGCTGAGCGGCAAACTCGCAGGGGAAATGAAGCTGAGCAACTGGGCGTGCTTTTTTGAGAGAATGCTAGAAAAGGGCTATAACGCCACAACGGTTGCAGCGCTTCTGCTTGACGGGTTCAACAAACTCGAAAGAAACGGTTTTCAAGTGAGTTTGGTTACGGAACCCGAACTAACAGAATTATTCGAAGCGGATAAAAAAGAACCCCTGGGAAAAGAGAAGTTAATTGAGGCAATTCAAAGACTTATCACAAAAAAAAGAGGGGGAATCTTCCATCAAAAGGTTTTAAGCGATAGTTATAAGGTAGGGGAAAGCTCAGAACTTACTTTGAAGCTGCACGAACCAGTGATTGAAATTATCTCAGATTTATCTGCTAAAAAAGCCAGTAAAGAAGAAATGGAAAGGGTAATCCATGGCATCATTGAGAGGAATGAGAAGCTTATCAGGGAGAAGGGCGAATATGCAGCAAAGGCGCTGATGGGCGAAGCAATGAAAGAGCTCAGGGGAAAAGCAGACGGAAGCATGGTTGCAGGAATCCTCCGGAGGGAAGTGAAAAAAATCGCAAAAAAAGATTAACTTATACATAACAAGCGGGCGGCGGAAGGCATAAAAAGGAAGAAAAAATAAGAATATGTGGTAAAATGAGGGGAATTGAAATCTCTCTTGGAAATGCGAAAATGAAAAAGCCCTCTCCCGCGCTTGAGAGGAAAATGGAGTGCCGGGAGCCGGAATTTGCGCTGCACCGACCGCCCTTCGGGGAAATTGTGGATTACAGAAAAAAATTCCGAAAGCTGAAAAATATTGTGGTAATAGGGAACGGCGGCTCAGTCACGAGCTTTCAGGCACTGCACGGAGCACTGGCGGAAAAAAGCGGAAAGCGAGCAACAGTGCTCAGCACAATGGAGCCCTTCCGCGTAACGCGGGTGAAAAAGGAAAACCCAAGGGCGAATACGCTCGTGATGCCTGTTTCGAAGAGCGGGAACAACACTGACATGCTGGAAGCATCGCTGCAATTCCTCGATTACAGAATGCTCGCGGTCACCGGCGGCGGGGCGCTCGGAAAAATCGCCGGAATAAAAGGCATTCCCGTAATTGAGCATCCTGATATAGCGGGCAGGTTTTCGGGAATGACCGCCTCGGCGCTCGCTCCCGCGGGAATCTGCGGGCTTCCCGTGAAGGAAATGTTCAGGGGGGCGCGGAAATGCTACAGGGGGTGTGCCCCATCGGTTGAATTCCGGGCGAATGATGCTAAAAAACTGGCTTTTGCCCTCTACGGCTGGGAGAGGCGCGGGTTCACGGAAATATTCATGCCCGTGTACAGTTCCAGGTTGTCTGAATTCCTGCCACTGGCGGGGCAGTTGGTGCACGAAACGCTGGGAAAGAAGGGAAAGGGGCTTTCGCTGCTCGCGGGCGAGGCACCGGAAGCGCAGCACCACACGCTGCAGAGGGTGTTCGGCGGCAGGAGAAATGCGGGCATTCTCTTCCTGCGGGAGGAAAAATTCAGGGAAAAAATGAGGCTCAAAGTACCCAGGGAAATCCGGAGGGTGAAACTGCATCATTCATTCCTGAAATCCCTAGATGGGCTGCCCTGCGAGAAATCCCTCGAGTTTGATTTTCTCGGGGTGCAAAAAACAGCGAAAGGAAAGGGAATACCGAGCGCGGAAATCCGCGTGGAGAGGGTTTCCGCAGAAAGTGTTGGTTCGCTGCTTGCTTTCCTCCAGTATTTTGCCTTTTATTCCGCTTTGCTCCGTGGAGTGAATGCCTTCAACCAGCCCAGCGTGGAGAAGAGCAAAAAAACCAGTTTTGAAATGAGAAAACATTTCGCGGGAAAAAAATGAATGCAATAGGAATAGACCTCGGAGGAAGCAAAACCCTGGCAGTGCTCTTGAACAGCGGGGGGAAAGTATTGAGAATGGGCAGAATCCCGAGCAGTTTCCGCTCCAAAAAAGAATGCGTTGAAAAAATTTCCTCGCTCATTGAAACTGTTGCTGGCGGGAAGGAATTCAGCGGAATTTGCGTGGCATCAAGGGGGTTCATCGACAGGAGAAAAGGGGAAATAAAAGGGGACGTTCTTTTTCCTTTCCTCTCGGGAATGAATTTCAGGAAAGAACTTTCCCGGAAATTCCGGGGCAAGAGAATTCTGGTTGAGAACGACTCCAACTGCTTTGTGTTCGCGGAGCACTGCTTTGGCTCGGCAAAGGGAATGAAGAACGTTGTCGGACTGACGCTTGGAACGGGAATAGGCGGGGGAATTATCGCTGACGGAAAGCTTTACCTGGGAAAAGGGAGCGCTGCGGAAATAGGGCACATGGTTATTGATTTTCGTGGAAGAAAAAAATTCAAGGCGGGAAGGAAAGGAAGCGTTGAATCCCTGGCGAACGCAAGCGCTGTACTCAAAAGGGCAAGGGAAAAGGGGCTCAGGGCAGGGGATTCGAAGGAGCTGTTGGAGCTTGCCCGCAGAGGAAACAAAACCGCGGAAAAGGCATGGGAGGAATGCGGAAGAGAACTCGGAATAGGTCTTGCAAACATAGTGTGCATTTTTGACCCCGAAGCAATTGTAATAGGTGGGGGGTTGGCGAATGCATGGGATGAGTTTGTCAAACCCGCGGTAAAAAAAATGAAGAAAGAACTCCTGGAAAAAAGCGAAGTGAAAGTGAAAAAGGCGCAGTTTGTCGAAATCGGCGCCGCAGTTGGCGCTGCACACTGGCTTTTGTCCGAGGAAAGCAGGAAATTCTGGAAGAAAAAAAGGCCGTTGTTTGCTGTCGATGCGGTTATAAAGTATTTTGATAGGGGAAAATTCAAGGGACTAGTGCTCGTGGACAGGAAAAAATTCCCCTACGGCTGGTCGCTGCCCGGAGGAATAGTGGAGTACGGCGAAACCGCGGAAGAGGCGATGGTGCGGGAGGCGAGGGAGGAAACAGGGCTGAAAATCAAAATCGAGAGGCAGTTCCGCACTTACTCCTCGCCGAAGAGGGATCCGCGCTACCATACTGTTTCACTGGCTTTTGTTGCAAGGGCTAGCGGAAAACTCAGGGCGGGAAGCGACGCCCGCTCCGCGGAGGTATTCTCCCTAAAAAAAATTCCGAAAAATCTGTGCTTTTCCCACGGAAAAGTAGTAAGGGAAGCCGGGAAATTCCTGAAATAAAGGGTGCGGAGCCCCTCTACTTATAGTATTCAATCAGTTTTTCTATTCCTTCGTCCAGTTGAATGCCTGCCTTGAAGCCCAGTTCCTTTTCACTTTTTTTTGTGTCCGCGCGGGTGTGCTGGACGTAATTTTTTATTTTGTTTTCAACGTACTCTGGTTTTACCCTGGAGCCGAGTTTTTCGTTGAGTTTGCCTACCAACTCGTTCAGCGAATAGTTTTTTCCCGTTCCTATATTGTAGATTCCGGCGGGCTTTCCTTTTTCCAGCGCGCGGATTATTCCTTTTACTACGTCGGAAACGTAAATGAAGTCCCTTGTCTGCGTTCCGTCGCCGAAAATAACCGGAGCGATGCCCTTCTTCATTCCGAGCAGGAATTGCGTTACAAGGTTTGCATACTTGCCTTTTGCTTTTTCCCTTGGACCATAAACGCTGAAAAACCTCAGTGCAACGGAGTCCAGGGAGTGCATGCGGCTGTATAAAAGGGCGAGCCTTTCCATTGCAATCCTTACCTCAGTGTAGTAATCTGTTACTTTTATTTCCATGTTCTCGCGGTGCGGCGGGTTGAGGCCGTTGTAAACGGAGGATGAGGAAGCCCACACGACCTTTATGTTGTTCTTGTAGGAGTATTCAAACAATTCAATTGCCTCGGATATCGCCTTTCCCACCAGGGCGGGATTTTCCTTGTACATTGGAGCGGAGGAATAGATTCCGAGGTGGAAAATTGCGTCAATTCCCGAAAGACCCAACTTTGAAATTTTTCCGGCATCTGATTCAATGAGGTTTATTTTTCCGATGAAATCCGAGAGGTTTTCCCTAGAGCCGGTGTGGAAGTTATCTATTACTGTAACGTCGTGCCCTTCCCTGACCAGCCTCTCGGTTAAATTGCTTCCAATGAATCCCGCTCCGCCGGTTACAACGCATTTCATTCACAACACCAAAAAGCACTCTTTATTATATATTTAACAAAAAGCGTTAAAATTATAAACTGCCACTGCACTAACTTCTTATACTGCCTTCAAGCATATTTGGTGAGAGAATGATTACTGAACTGCACTGCCACTCGCATTACTCGCGCGGCAGGAAAATTCAAGTGGAGGGACTGAATTCCCCGAAAGAAATAGTGGAATACGCGGACGGAATAGGGCTGGACGCGGTGGCAATAACGGACCACGACGAATTCAAGGGGGCAGTGGAAGCGGAACTCGCTGCAAGGAAACTGGACATCACTGTAATAAAGGGGGAGGAAATCTCCACGAAACAGGGGCACTTGATCGGACTGGGGCTGAGCGAGTTTATTCCGCCGGGAATGAGCGCGGAACTTACAATCGATTTCATTAAAAGCCAGGGCGGCGTTACAGTTGCACCGCATCCCTTCGACCTGAACAACAAGGGAATAGGGGAGCACGCGAAAAAATGCGATGCAGTGGAAGCATTCAATGCAATAAACCTCGACAGGATTTCCAACATTAAAGCCACAAGTTTCTGCGAAAAAAACTCCCTTCCGATGGTTGCGGGATCGGACGCTCACTGGAACCTTATGCTCGGATACGGTCTCACAAGGGCGAAAACCCAGGGAAAAGATGAGGAGGCACTGCTCAAGGCGGTAAGGAAAGGGCGGATTGAAGCCGGAGGCAAATACGTTCCCGTAAAAACGATACAGACCTGGTCGCTTATAAGAATGAAGCGTTCCTACCAGCCGCTGCTCGAATACATTTCCGGGAATTACTCCCAGCCAAAGCGCTTCTTGAGCAAAAGACTCCTGTATCTCACCAAGAGGAGCCCGGGAAAAATAGACTATTTCTTCAAGGGGCTTGCCTACGCGGGGCTGGCGGGAGCCGTGCTCTACGGTTCGGTAAAGCACGCCGCAAAATAAAATCAAACCATTCCTTTCGCGGACTTGCGCATTGTGCGCATGCATTTCTTGTGCCAGTACTGCCCCGCCCATTTCTTCTCGCAGCCCGTTGCACCGCACAAAGCGCAGGTTTCATTGGGGTACTTTGCGTCCACGTATTCGATTTTTTCCCTTTTATCTCCTGCTCCGGGCTCTTTCCCGGGAACGATTTTTCTCAAGGAATCCTTAAAACCCATTTTTTCACGTCCTTAATGCCTGAAATGCCTCCTCTTTGAAAACACGAGGGCAATGCCGTGCTCGTCCGCTGCCTGTATTACTTCCTTGTCCCTAATGCTTCCGCCCGGGGCAACAATTGCTGAAACGCCGGCTTTTGCGGCGATATCGACGCTGTCCCTGAAAGGGAAGAAACCATCGGAGGCAAGAACCGCTCCCCTGGCTTTCCCTGAGGCTTTTTTTACCGCCAGTTCCACCGCATCGACCCTGCTCATCTGCCCTGCTCCAATGCCCACAGTGGCAAGCCCTTTAGCCAAAACTATTGCGTTGCTTTTAACGTTTTTTACCACACGGAACCCAAACTCCAAATCGCGCATTTCCCCGTCGCCAGGCGATTTCTTTGAAACAATGCTGAATTCCTCGCTGGATTCCCGGACGGAATCAGCATCCTGAAGTAGGAGACCCCCTTTCACCTTCCTGAAATCCATTCCGCGCTCCGCGCGCCTGAAGGGAAGCTTTAGCACGCGCAAGTTCTTTTTCCCGCGGAGTTCTTTGAGCGCGCGGGCATCGAATGCCGGCGCGACCACGACTTCGTTGAAGAATGCTGCGATTTTTTCCGCTGTTTCCAAATCGCATTTTTTGTTCAGCGCAATTACCGAACCGAAAGCGCTTTTCTCGTCGCATTCAAGCGCGAGGGAGAACGCTTTGCCGAGTTCTCCCGCACAGGCAACCCCGCAGGGGTTGTTGTGCTTTACTATTACTGCCGCCGGCTCATGGAACTCGAGCGCAATTTTAACCGCGGAATCCGCGTCCAGAAAATTGTTGAATGACAGGGGCTTTCCGTTCAGTTGTGAGGCGGAAGCGATGCCGCTTTCCTGCGGGAATTCCTGGGCGTAAAGAGCGCCTCTCTGGTGCGGGTTTTCCCCGTAGCGCGTTTCCTGCTTTTTTTTGAAAGAGAGGGAAATTTTTTCCGGGAATTCCCGCAATGGGGAAAAATAGCGCGCAATAACCGCATCGTAGTGGGCGGTTAGGGCGAAAGCCTTTGAGGCGAGCGCTTTCCTTGTTTTAAGGGAGAGTGCGCCTTTGCGCTCCTGCATTTCTCTGGCAACCGGGGAATAATCCTCAGGGCTGCAGACAACAGCAACCGATGAATAATTTTTAGCCGCCGCCCTTATTAATGCCACTCCACCTATGTCAATGTTTTCAATTGCCTCTTTTTCCGGGGGATGCCCTGCAATCGTTTCCCCGAAAGGGTAAAGGTTAACCACAACCAAATCGATAAGGGGAATGCCTTTTCCATCCAGTTCCTTGAGGTGCTCCGGGTTTGAGCGGTCTGCGAGAATGCCCGCGTGTATTTTGGGGTGCAGTGTTTTTACTCTGCCTCCTGCCAGTTCCTGCGAGCCGGTGAAATCCGACACTTTTTCCGCCGGAATTCCTTTTTCTTTCAGAAACTTCCAAGTGCTGCCGGTGGCAACAATTTTAACGCCGAGTCTTTTAAGAGAGGAGCAGAATTCCTCCAGTCCTTCCTTGCTGTAAACGGAAAAGAGCGCTCTCATTTTTTCACCCCCGCCGCTTTCTCCGCGGCGTTCACTGTATTCTCCATGAGGCACGCTACAGTCATCGGTCCCACCCCGCCCGGCACGGGGGTAATGAATGATGCTCTTTCTTTTACCGCTTCAAAATCAACGTCCCCGCAGAGCTTTCCGCCAACCCTGTTTATGCCGACGTCTATTACAACCGCGCCGGGCTTCACCATTTCCGCTTTTATGAGATTCGGGACTCCGGCTGCAACCACAAGCACTTCGGCTTGCGGGGTTTCCTGTCCAAGAAATTGCGTGAATTTGTCGCATATGCTGAGAGTGGCATTCCTGTTCAAAAGCATTATTGAGAGAGGCATTCCAACTGCGCCGTGCCCCACAATGCAGGCGCGTTTGCCCTGCAGTTCTGTGCCCGTGCTCTCTATTAGCTTCACGACCCCGCAGGGAGTGCAGGGCGCAAGGAATTCATTTCCCCGGACAAGCTTCCCCAGGTTCGGGGAAGTGAACCCGTCAACGTCCTTGTCCGGGGAAACGGTTTCAATTACCTTCCTTTTGTTAATTCCATTAGGCAGCGGCAGCTGGACGAGAATGCCGTGAATTTTTTCATCGGCGTTCAGTTCCTTTACTTCTTTTATTATTTCTTCCTCAGGCGTTTTTGCGGGCAGTTCTATTTTTCTGGAAAGAATTCCGAGCCCTGCACATGCTTTCTCCTTCTTTTTCACGTAAATTTTTGAAGCGGGGTCTTCGCCGGCAATTATTACCGCGAGACCCGGCACAACGCCTTTTTCACCGAGCGATTCAATCCTTTGCCGGAGCGAGGACTCCAGTTCTGCGGCAATTTTTCTGCCGTCGATTATTTCCGCGGGCATTCTCTCACCTATCTGAATTCCTCTTTCAGTGAGAAATCCTTTTCCCTAAGTTCCCCTTTCAGCGAGGAAAAATATTCCGCCAGCTTTTTTTTCAGTTCAGCGTCCGCCAAGGCAAGGATTTTTACGGCGTGAAGCGCCGCATTCTCCGGCTCCAGGATTGTGCAACAGGCAACGCTGCCGGGCATTCTCAGCGAGGAAAGCAAATCAGCGAAATCAAATTTTTCCGAAAGCACGGGGCAGTTTATGACCGGAAAGGAGGAATGACCAGCAATTACCGGACCGAGAGAATTGCTCCTGCCCGCGACGGCAATAAAAACCGCGTTTTTCCGGCTTTCCCCGTACTCTTTCACCGCGTCAAGCACCTCTGCGGCGAGCTTGTGCGCGGAAAGCGCTCTTACCTCAAAGCGCACGGAGGGAAAATTCTTCCTGAGGAAGGAAGTTATCTTCTTTGCTGTGCTGCGGTCTTTCTCCGACCCCATGAAAATTATTACTGCGGACTGCATTTTCATCTCCCCTTGGAATATATTTCGCCCAGAACCTCTTTTAAGCTGCGCGCTTCAAACCATTTTCTGTCCAGATACTGGTTCGCTCCAGCCCTGTACATTTCCGAAAACAGTTCAAGGAATTTTTTTGGCAGCGGCTTGGGATTAATGCCGCAGTATTTTTTCCAATCCGCGGCGCCGCTCCTTGCTGCAGTTTTTTTTGCGCTGTCCACCGCTTCCACCCATTCAGGTTGAATGCGCTTGTAATGCTGCCTTGCCACTTCCTTGCTCACCTCTCTGCCCTGGAAGGAAAAGCGGTTTTCGTCAAACGTTCCGCAGACATCCGCTACAAAAAGTTCGTCGTTGAAGTAAAACGCTTCAATTTTTCCGTCTTCGTTTTTGAACCCGCGGCTTTCCGCGTGCTTTGAAATTACTTCGTTGACCTTGAACGCGATTCCCTCGAGTTCTGAGAAAAGATTCTCGCCGAGGCAGGAAATTTCAATCGCTTCCTCCCTTCGCAAATAACGGTCCTTTTTTTCCAGCTTGGTGGAAAAATCTATCACTGGTTTTTCCAGTTCAAGGCTTTCCTCCGGCCATTCCCCGAAATCAAGTCCCAGGTCGCGCGGGGAAAATCTTGCCCTCACAGAGGACCCGGGGGGCAGGAAATTCCTGTAAATTATTTCCAAGGGAACCAAAAAGTTGTTTCCGCATTTTTCCCTGAATGCTTCATATTCGTATTTTCCGTTGCGGAATGGAAGCCGTGGCTTTACTGTGAGGGCTATTTTCATTTCATTGCTCGCCCCGCTTAATTCTTCAATGCCTTTCACTTTTCCTTCCTCCATAAGACCGAGGTAGTGCGTTCTTATTCCCTCCCTTTCCAGCAGGCGGAAATTGAATGCGCCGAGCATGCAGAGCACCGCGCCCTTTCCGGGAACGGAATCGGGCATTTTGCCCCAGTCGAAAACGCTGTAGTCGTCTGAGAACAGGAACGAGCCCTTTCCCAGCATTCCCTTGAAGGGTGCGGATTCCTCAATAATTTCCTTCACCGAACCCATAAAAAGCCCCGAGAGAAAGAGAAATTAAAGTATTTTAATTATTTCCTTCCATGGCGCTCTCTCAAATTCCGCGCCTGCCGAGAAATCCACCTAAAAGGCTTTGCGGCATTCCTTGCCAGCATTGCAGGCGCGTCGGGAAGGTTCCTCTCGATGATTCTTCCTGCAGCCCTTGCCTGTTTTGCAGCCCTTTCGCGCCTGGAAGCAGCCGCTGCGATTTCCCTGTGAATTCTGACAACACTCCCAAGCTTGTTCAAAGAGCGCCTGTCCCCCGCTCTGGCATCTTCCCTTGTCTTGAAAACATGCTCTTTTCCCGCACCATAAAAGACAGGAAACCTTGTTCTCCTGCGTATTTTTCCGCTGACAAGCCTTGCAAGGGCTTCCGGACCGCCGCGGGCAAAAACAGAAAAGTACTGGAAAAGCACATCAAGTCTTGAAGTGGCAATTGTGTATTCCGGGACCGTCCGGGGGAGTCTTTTCGAAATGTTGACGAAAATGTTTATTGCCCCCTTCTTTTCCCTGTCCTTGGCGACGGGCGTGCCTGTAACTGAGTCTTCCAAGTACAGTGATACCCTGGCGACATTCTTCCTGGCTATTCCGTGTTTCCTTGCCCACCTCTCCCCGAGCCCTTTTCTCTCGCGAAGCCTTCTCCACATGTTGGTTTCTATTTTCTTGTTGTTGGAAACCTTGCTGTTTTTCCAGTAATCCTTCACTCCCGTTATATATCCCTCTGCATCGCATTCAAAATCAAAACCGTAAACGTTCATTTCCGCAAGGGAGTCGGTAAACCCGAGTTTTAACGCGACTGCCTTTGCAATGGGCTTCGCGTTTGCGGTCAGAATATAGCACATTCTCCTCTCAGAAAACCTTGAAGCCTGAATCATGTCAAACAAAACTTTTGCCCTTGGCATGAGTCCGGCTTCCCTATGCGGAGAACTCACAATATCGTAAGCGATTCTCGTTAATTCATCCCTCTTAATCCTGTAACCTTCCTTTATCAGTTCCGCAAAGGTTTTCTCGACCGCCATTCCGGCGTAATAATCCGGTCTTTTGCTTACAGGACCCCTGTCCACTACGTCCCAGTTTCTCTCAAGCCGGTGTGCAAATTCCTTTCCCTTCTCCTCCACATGCCTTCTTGCCTCTTCCCCCTCGAAACCCCTTTTTTTAGCTTCCCTCTGCCCAACCTGCCTGCCCCACTCGTAAAGAACTTCAATGCTGAGGTCGCCTCTTGTAAGCGTCCCGTCCATGTCGGAAATAATGAAGAGGGGAAATTCTATTTTTTCACGGCTCTTTTTTTTCCTTTGCGCCCTTGAGGCTGCCGTCATAAAGTATTACCTTTTTTCTGTCCCTGTAATTATTTTATATTATTGATTGTTTATAACTCTTTACCGGGGGAAAAAATGGGGATTTTGAGGACAACACGGCTGTTTGACCCGCAAAAAAAGCCGCTGCGGATTGCAGTGCTTTTTTCCGGTGGCGCGAGTTCCGCGAGATACGTTCTCCAGGAATGCAGGAAGCATTCCTCCGTGGCAAAAAAATTAAAGTTTGTGGGCGCGTTCTCCGATTCAAGCAGACCGCGCGGACTGCGCACATTTGAAATGGTGAACTATCCAACCTACATCGTGGACTACGCCCAGTTCATGGAAAAAAACAAAAAAAAGGGAAACGAGCGCGCCTGGGAAGAATATTTTTCAAGGGTGCTCAAAGAGGTAGGGGAGTGGAAGCCCGACGTATTAATGCTCTCCGGTTTCATGAATATTGTGCGGGAGCCACTGCTCAGCGAGTTCAAAAACCGCATTCTTAACGTGCATCCCGCGGACTTAACCCTCAAAGAAAACGGGAAAATAAAATACGTTGGAAAAAACGCGGTAATGGACGCCGTGCTTGCCGGCGAGCCCTACACGCGTTCCAGCGTTCACCTCGTCACAAAGAATGTGGACTGCGGCCCGCTGGTTGCGGTTTCAAAAAAATTTTCCGTGGACAAGGAAAGAGTGCGGGAAATGGTTGACAGGGGAGGAAAAAAAGGGCTGAAAAGATACGTGGAACTGCTGCAGGACAAAATGAAATGGGAGGGCGACGGTCCGGCATTCCTGAAAGCGCTTGAACTATACGCAGACGGAAAACTGGCGGTAAAACGCGGAAAGGCATTCATCAAAGAAAACGGAAAATGGAAGCACGGCTTCTTCGATTTGGAAACAGGCGCAGTGAAAAATTACTGAATTGTTCCCGCTTCCCTTGCACTGATTCCGTGCTTTTTCGCAATCCTTATAACCGCATCGGGCTCCGGCGTAACGACAAGAAAGCAGTTGCCCATGTTCCAGGCGCGGTATGCTTCCCCAACGCTGACGTTTCCCAGCCGCATGAGTTCCAGGAATTCCACCTGCGGCGGAAACAATGCGTCAAGAACAGCGCTGCGCTTTTTTTTCCGGAACACGCGGCGCAGGTTTTCGCCGATTCCGCCGCCCGTAACGTGCGCCATTGCGTGCACCCTGCATTTTCCAGCGCGACCGAAAGCGCCGACCATTTCAACAACTGCGGGGGTTACTATCAGGGAGGGCTTGAGGAGAATGTCGCCCCATTTCTTTCCGTGAAATTTTTCCTGGTGCCACTCCGAGCCGAATTCACGTCCGAGAATTCTGCGCGCAAGCGTCAAGCCGTTGGAGCGCACGCCTTTGCTCCTGAAAGCGACAACGCTGTCCCCTTTCTTAACCCTGGAGCCGTCCAAGAGCTTCCGTTTCTCCACTATTCCTATGAGGTCCGCGTTCCAGGTGAAGCCCTTCACCTGCCCCGGCAATTCGGCTATTTCGCCGCCGAGCATTGAAATGCCGGCGCGCTTGCATGCTTTCGGAATTCCCCTCATCAGCCCTGAAACAATTTCTGGGTCAGCACGCTGCATGTCAAGCGTGTTTGTTGCCGCAAGGGGTTCCGCGCCTGTCGCGGAACAGTCGTCCGCAACCATTGCAATGAGGTCGAAGGCGAGCGAATCATACTTTTCCATTTTGCTTGCAACAATTGCCTTGCTTCCAACGCCGTCGGAATTTTTCACGAGCACGGCATTCTTCACGTTTCCGAGTTCCATCGGACCGGAGAAACCTCCCTCCAAGGCGAATGCCTCTCCAACACCACCACGGCGGTTGGTGAAAGTTTTTTTCGCAGCAGCGTATGCAATGCGCGAGCATTTGTCTCCCAGGGAGACATTCACGCCTGCTTTTTTGTAGGTTGCACGATTCTTTTTCATTCAATCCGCTTCCAAAACCACTTTCCTGTCAGAAATGCATTTTAATATAATCGACGGCGTTCTCGAAAATTTTTCTTCCATCTCCGCGTCCCGGCATTTCAAGAAGGCTCATGTACTTCTGCCTCCGGCGCAGCCACTGAGGGTGGTTTACGCTGAAAAGGAATGCTTCGGGGTGCGGCATCAAGCCGAATATTCTTCCGGAAGGGTCGCAAATTCCCGCTATTGCGTCAACTGACCCGTTCGGATTTTCAGGATACCTGTAGCTCGAATCATATCTTTCGTCCGCGTACTGCATCGCTATTTGCGAGTTCTTCCACAGCGCATCGATTGTTTTTCTTTCCGCAAAGAACTGTCCCTCGCCGTGCCTGCAGGGCAGGTCAATTTTTTTGATTCCCCTGAGGAAAACGCATTTTGTTTCGTTCACTTTCAGGCGCGTCCAGCGGTTTTCAAAGCGGGCGCTTTCGTTGTGGAAGATGCTCGCAGTCTGTTTCCCATATTTTCCGGAGAGGGCGGGCAGCAGGCCGGTTTTCACCAGAACCTGGAAGCCGTTGCATATTCCCAGCACGAGCTTGTTTTCTTCAACGAATTCCTTTATCTGGTCCATGAGCCGCGAGCCGTCGGAGAAAGCGTTTTCTATTTTGTTGGCGAGCGCTTTTCCCGCTCCGAGGTCGTCGCCGAATGAAAAACCCCCGGGAAAGGCAAGAACGTGGTAGTCTTCGAGTTTTTCCTTTCCGCTTATCAAATCGTTCAAGTGAACCCGCTTCGGTTTTGCGCCCGCAAGGGAGAACGCCTCGCCGGTCTCAAAATCGCAGTTTATTCCTTCGCCAGTGAGCACCAAAACCTTTGCGTCCACCTTCTCACCATTTAAGCGTTTTTTGCCAGCATTCTTTCAGTTCCATTATGTCAGCTTCTATGACTGCGTTTCCGTGCAGTCCGAGCACCAGTAATTCCAGGGGCGGAATCACTTCTCCCACGAGAGCGAAATCGTTTTCCCCAAGGGTTCTTTCAAACTCCGCGCTTTTTTCTTTGCGCACCGTGACAACAAACCTGCCTGGGCTTTCAGAAAAAAGCAGCTGCCAGTTTTTTTCCACCCCGCGCATCGGCGCTTTTCCCAGGTCAACGTTCATTCCCAGCATTCCCGAAAAAGCGGTTTCCGCTAGCGCTACAGCCAAACCGCCCTCGCTGCAGTCGTGGCACGACTGCACCAGCCCGAGGGCGATTGCCTTTGAGAGCGCTGAATAAAGCTCCCTGAATTTTTTCGCGTTCACTTTTGGCACGTTGGCTCCCGTTGCTTCTCCAAGTTCATAAAATGCGGAGCCCCCGCATTCATTGCGTGTTTCGCCGAGCACGTACACCAAATCGCCGGCCTGCTTCGCGTCAATTGAAGCGCTGCAGCGCACGTCCTCGGTTATTCCGAGAGCGGAAACCAGGAGAGTGGGCTTTATTGAATATTTCTTTCCCTTGATTTCCTTGTCTCCTGCCAGGGAATCCTTTCCGGAAATAAATGGAGCGGAGTATTCCGTTGCGGTTTCATAGCATGCCCTGCATGCCCTCACGAGCTGCGCGAGCTTTTTCCTTCCGTCTGGGTTTTTTTCCCTGTGGAATTTCGGGTCCGGCCAGCAGAAATTGTCAAGCAGGGCGATTCTTTCGGGGGAGGCACCGCTTGCTACTGCATTCCTTATTGCCTCGTCAATGCAGTTCGCTGCCATATGATATGCATCAATCTGCCCGTACCTCGGATTGATGCCGTTGGATACCACGATGCCGCGCCAGGAATCATGCAGAGGCTTTAAAACAGCGGCATCGCTCGGTCCGTCGTTGAACGCTCCCATCAACGGCTTTATGATTGTGGTGCCTAAAACTTCGTGGTCGTACTGCCTTACGAGCCATTCCTTGGAGCACACGTTCAGGTGGGAGAGCAGTTCCTTGAGCGTTTCCGTGTAGTCGTCCTGTTCTTCCACTTCCGGTTCCTCGAACAGAAAGGGAACCCATTTTGCCGAAAGTTCCATTTGCGGTATGCCGTTGTGGAGGAATTCCAGGGAAAGGAAAAGAATTGAGCGCTTGCCGTATTTTACGTGGAAGTATCCCGTATTGGTGAATTCGCCGAGCACTGTTGCTTCCACACCCCTCGCTTTGCTCAGTTCAAGAAATTCCGCCAGCTTTTCTTTCGGCACTGCAAGGGTCATTCTTTCCTGTGCCTCGCTGAGCAGTATTTCCCAGGGCTGCAAGCCCGGGTATTTCAAAGGCGCGTTTTCCAGCTGAAGCAGCGCGCCGTTGCTCTGAAGCGCCATTTCCCCAACGGAACTGCTCAGGCCGCCGGCGCCGTTGTCCGTAATGGAATTATAAAGCCCCATATCCCGTGCTTCAAGCAGCATGTCCTGCATTCTCTTCTGCACTAGGGGTGCGCCTATCTGCACCGCGGTTGCGGGAGAGCCCTCGTTCAACTGGACGCTGGAAAACGTAGCACCATGAATTCCGTCCTTTCCAATCCTGCCGCCAACCATTACTATCCTGTCCCCGGGCATCGCTTTTTTTAAGTGTGAACGCTTTCCCGCAATTCTCGCGGGAATGATGCCGCCGGTGCCGCAGTACACGAGCGGTCTCACCACAAAGGATTCGTCGAAATAAACAGTGCCGTTTACTGTGGGGATTCCCATCTGGTTTCCCCCGTGTTCTATTCCAAGCCGCACGCCCTTGAAAACGCGCCTGGGATGCAGAACAGTTTCAGGAACATTTTTGGGGGCAGTGAAAGGCGAGCCGAAGCACAGCACGTCGGTGTTGAAAATCGGTCTTGCGCCAAGCCCGGCGCCCAGAATGTCGCGGTTCACGCCGACTATTCCTGTTAAAGCGCCGCCGTATGGGTCCAGAGCGGAGGGCGAATTGTGCGTTTCGACCTTGAACGCGGCATTCCAGTTTTCGTCGAATGAAATTATTCCAGCGTTGTCCCTGAAAACCGAAACGCAGAAGTTTCTGCGGTTTTGCATTATTTTTTCCGTTGCGCCTTTGATGAATGTTTTGAGAAGGCTGTCTATTTTGTGGGTTCTGCCCTCTTCAGTGTACGTGATGAGGGCGTTGAATATCTTGTGCTTGCAGTGCTCGCTCTGCGTTTGCGCGAAACACTCCAGTTCGGCGCGCGTTGGCTTGTTCCCGAGACCGAATTTCTTCCTTTCCCGCACGGTTTCCTTTTTTTTGAAGTATTCCCTGAAAATTTTAAGTTCTCCCGGCGTCAGCGCCAGCATGCGGCTTTCGCTGAACGCTTCGAGCTTTTCATCCGGCATTTCAAGGCTTATTTCCTTTACTTCGGGCTTGCGCCTTTCGGTCACAACCGGCAGTGGCAGGCCGCGCCTGCCGCGCGTTTTCCATTCTTCAAAGGATAAAACGCGCCATTTTTCAATCAAGGGGTTGGCGAGCATTTTTTCCGCTATTGCCTCCGCTTCCTTTTTTGTTCCGCCACAAAAAAGGTATTGCACCGAGGTGAAAACGCTTCCCTTGAACTCCTTTCCGAACAAATTTTTCAGCGATTCTTTTGCCGTCCTGCCCTCGTTGTCTGTAACGCCTGGCAGAAATCCCACTTCGAGCAGCCAGTCGAATTCGAACTGCGCTGCAAGGGGGGAATTCACGGAATGCGTTTGCGTAATCGAATCCGAGAAGGCTTTTTCCGCTGCGAGTTCCGCCTGCTTTTCCGAAAGGGGAATGTCCGTGGAGTAAGCCTTTATCGTGCGCACTCCGCGCAGTTTTATTCCGAGGTCTTCGCCGATTGATTTCCTGAGGCGGGAGCCTACCGCGTCCCTCAGACCCGCCTTGGTGCAGACTTCTATCCTTTGCATTTTTTCGCCCTTATTTCTTCATTTCTTCCGGTACTTCGACCTTGTTTTTTTCAATGAATTCCAGCAGCCATTTGGGCGCATTGCGCTTGTTCCCGCGGTGAATGTAGGAATAGTTCCCCTCGAAGCAGCCGGTGCAAATTTTCCCGTGCAGATGCTTTCCGAACACGCTTTTCACTCCGCCCACGCTGACATACCTGACCTTGTGGAATTTTACCCGCCCGAAGCGCTTGTGCCTGAATCCCTTTTTCGTGAGAATTTTTTCGAGCTTTTTTTGGTTTTTTACAATGTCCTTTTTTTTCAGGAGTCTGGGCGCGATTAATTCCCCATCCTCCAAATCGATTCCGGCTTTGCAGCCGCCGACCATGGGCGGCCATGCGAGGTAAAGTGAAACGCTTTTTGCTTCTGAGTTTTTGAATTTCTTTGAAAGCCATGCTGCCACGCTTCCCCGCACAATGCTGTCGTCTATGAGCAGCACTTTTTCTCCCTTCACTTCGGGATACAGCACTTTGAATTTTCTTTTTAGTTTTTCCTCCAGGGACATCGACTTGTAGCCCAGAAAAGAGCGTTCCCCGCGCTGCCTTGACTGCTCCTGCCTTGTAATCACCTGCCTGAACTGCACTCCCGACTGGAGGTTAAGTGCCTGTTCGAAATAGCCCTGCGTGGCATTGATTCCCGAATTCGGAATCCAAGAAATAACAGAGTCCTGCTCCGGCTTGTGCTCTTTTGCCAGCACCCTGCCGAAATCCCTCCTTATATTGTCCACAGTTGTCCCGTTGACCCTTGAGCCGTAATTCTGGAAATAAGCGATTTCGTATGGGCACAGGGCGCGGAAGCACGTGCCTTTGAGTTTTTTCCTCACATCGGTTTTTTTCATTTTTCCCGTTCTCAGGTCGATTGTGCCTATCGTGCCCGCGGGAACCTCTTTTACTTTAACTTCGCCGAGTTCGCGCACGTGACTAGTTTCGGAGAAGAAAATTCTCGAATCGTTGAATTCAGCGCAGTGCAGGGGACGCAATCCCTCCCGGATGAAAAAAAAGAACTGCTTTTTTCCGTCCGCCAGCATGCCGAGTATTGTGAACCCCCCGAAGGGAAACGCCTGCCTGTAAAACTCGGTCAACGCTTCGCCGAGCTTCCCCCTTCCAGCGTACTCCATTAAAATTTTCGCGGCGCACCTCGCGGAATCAGTGGTCGAGCCGTGCATGTCTATTCCCTCCTTTTCCGCTTCCTTTCCCCAGCGCGAGGTAAAGGATATTTCCCCGTTCATCACCACCGCAACAGCACACTTTTCCCTCGTAGCCATTGCTGGATGGTTGTTGTCGAGGTTTATTTTTCCCTTTGTGGCGTAGCGCGCGTGCCCTAACACAAGCTCGGGCTTCCTCGCAATGGGGGAATTCATAAGGTTGTCGAACACATGCCTCGGAATGTCCCTCGCTGTACCGGCCCATTTTTCCACTATAAATTTTCCGTTCTTGAGGAACAGCAGGCCCGAACCATCATCACCGCGGTTTTTTTCCTTTTCGAGAACGTGCAGCACCTTTTCAAGCACGAATCCCTTTCTTCCGGGAACAATGCCGAGAACGGAGCAACCCATTCATGAAACCCCCAAAGCCCTGCGCCCTATGTCGGAACGAAAATGCATTCCTTCAAAGGAAATTTTTTCCACAGCCGAATAAGCCCTCTGCTTCGCTTCGCCCAGCGTTGCCCCGACAGCGTTCACTCCCAGGATTCTGCCGCCGTGGGTGAAAAACCTTCCCTGCTCGAGGGAAGTGCCTGCATGCAGCACGCTGACTCCCGGCATTCTCTCAGCTTCGCTCAAGCCGCTTATCTCAAAATGCTCCTCTCCGTATTCTGCGGGATAGCCCTTTGTTGAAAGAACAACGCACAGCGCATTCTCCCCGCTCCATTTTATTTCCCCTGCTTCCCCGAGACTGCCGGCAGCGCATCCCTGAAGCAATTCAAAGAGGTCGGAATCAAGCAGTGAGAGAACGGGCTGCGCTTCCGGGTCGCCGAACCTCGCATTGTATTCCAAGAGAAACGGCTCTTTTTCCTCCGAAAACATCAAGCCGAAGTAAAGCACGCCCTTTGCCCTGAAACCTTCCCTGCGCAGCCCATCGAGCGTGGGTTCAAGCACTTTTTTCCTGAATTTTTTCTCCGCGGTTTCATCGAAAACCGGCGCAGGCGCATAAGCGCCCATTCCACCGGTGTTCGGTCCGCGGTCTCCGTCCAACAAACGCTTGTGGTCCTGCGAGGCAGGCATTATCTCAAAGCGCTTTCCGTCGGTGAAAGCCATTACGGTGCATTCTTCCCCCTGCAGCCACTCTTCCACGAGAACTCTTTCGCCTTTTCCGCATATTTTTTCGTCGAACAGTTTTTCGAGAGCGTTTTTCGCGGCAGAAAAGTCCGGCGCGGGAATCGCGCCCTTTCCCCCGCAGAGCTCATCCGCTTTAATGAAAAATTTTTTGCCGGCATTCTCCCTGAGAAATTCGAGCGCGGAATCCTTGCTCTCGAAAACGCTGAATTCCGGCTGCTGTATTCCGTGCTTTTTCATGAACTGCCGCGCGAAAACCTTGCTGGATTCCAGTCGCGCGGTATCCCGCGAAAAACCGAATGCGGGAACGGAATTCTCTTCGAGTTTGTCCGCGATTCCTTCGGCAAGCGGCTTTTCCGGTCCAATTACGGCGAGGTCAACGCCCTTGTCCGAGGCAAATTTGAGGATTTCCTCGTGCGTGTTGAGTTGCACGCACTCGCATTTTTTTTCCGCGCTCATGCCGCCGTTTCCGGGAACGCAGAAAATGCGTTCCACTTGCTCAGAGCAAGCCAGTTTTTTTGCGAGAGCGTGCTCTCTTCCGCCGCTTCCTATGAGTAGAACTAAAGCCATTGATGCCCCCCGAATCAGTTATCTGAAAAAAGGATAAAATGTGGGAAAAGAATAAAAAAGAATTGCCGGAGGACGGAAAAGGGGCAAAAGAGGCAATTGCACCGATTCATATGAATTAGTTACCTTTTTTAACCTTTGGAATCCTATATACCCTATTGGGGGGTATTTTTATGGCGAAGAAAAAAAAGGTGAAAAAAGCGAAGAAAAAACCCGCAAAAAAGACATGGCGCTCGGAGACCGAGGACAAAATAGCGAACAACAGGCACAGAGTCTTCGACTTGAGCAAGAGGATTGATGCAGAGTTAAAGGACGTGAGAAAATATACGAGAACCGCCGCAAAAAACGAAACAGCACTGAAAAACATGCTCAAGGAATTCCGCTCGCTCAAGAAAAGAGAGCGCGTTGACAAGCGCGTTGCCAACAAGAACGCCAGGGTTCTCAAAAGAATCAACGACGACCTAAACGTGCTGAAAAAAATGGAACTCAAGGACTTCAACAAAGTGAAAGAGCAGGTGAACATGCACTCCGATTATCTGGCAAAGGAATCCAAGAGGTTTGATGAACTCGTGAGCAAGGTGCAGGGAGCGTACGCTCAAGTGCTAAAGGCAAGCGAGTCAAAAGGCACAGGAGAAGCGAAGAAAATCGCCGACGAAGAAGTGGCTTTCAACATTTTAACGCTGTACTTTGAGGAGATTGCCCGCACGGGATTCAAGAAAACGCTGAACCTGAGCGAGATAGTGAACGCATACATGTACACGCTGGGAAGAGTGCAGGGCTCGGAAGCGCTTGCAGCGAAAAGCGCCAAGCTCACAGAGGACTACGAGGACCTCATGAAGGACATCGACACGCTCAAAGAATCGATTGACGAGAAAGCGGTTAAGAAACTGCCGACGGAAAAAGTGCGCGGTTTCAGTTACACGAACAGCAAAGGCCAAGTATACTATCTGCACCAGCGCGGAAAGCTTTACTATTTCTCCAAGGACCCGTTCAGGACCGTCAATCTTCCTTCGGGAAGGATAGTGAAGGAAAACCCACAGACCGGCCTGCCTATACTTAAGAAGAAAAGGTGAAGACCTTTTCTTCGCTTTTTTTTATTTTTTACGGAGCGGAAAAGCGGTCAATGCCCAGACCACGAAAAATCCGCTTTAATTCCATTATTTTTTCATAGTTAACATCGGCGAGGTAAATCCTGAAGGCGGTTGTAATGTCGGGCAGGCCGGGCGTCTCTCTCCAGAAGTCATAAAATTCCTGCCCCATCCTAATCTGACCCCTTTTCCAGGCCCTGGAATCGGCTGAGCCCGCTGGTGTGAGCCCCAACACTATTCCTTCGCTAAGAACTCCCTCGAAAAGACCAGAAAGAAATTTAGCAATGCCCTTCGGAACAGGCTCTTCTCTTAATTCGGACTCCCATTCCCCATATGCCCTTACGTTCTCTGCGGCCAGTTCCCTTTCAAGCAGAAGCCTGTAGTTAACCAAATCCTTGAAGATTTCCACAATTCTTTCTCTCCGTTCCTTGATATCTCTCTTCTTCTCCCAGCGGGAAATTTTTCCCAGCAATGCTGTTTCCGCGACAATGGTATTGGGTTCTCGGGATATGGCTCTGAGCTGCCTGTCATCCCCGAACTTATCAATAAGCCTTTTCCTTTCCCTTTCAATCAGGGCGGGCAACTCTTTAAGGCGGGTGGCTTTCCTCTTTCGCGCATATCGTCCCCTGATTCGCTTGGGGACAAATCCTGCGACTTTTTTTCCAATGTTTTTGAGTAAAGGCATAAAATTACTGGGATTAAAGCAAATAAAAGCATTTTCCCTCACAGATTAGGCATGGAAAGCACAATCGTTGTCGCGCTCGGCGGCAACGCGTTGATTAAAAAGGGGCAGAAGGGCACGGTGTACGAGCAGTTTTCCAATGCAAGGAAGGCGCTCGGAGAAGTAGTGGAATTGGTGAGGCAGGGAAACCGAGTGGTGATAACGCACGGGAACGGACCCCAGGTCGGAAACATTATCATCCGCACCGAAGCAGCACTCGGCAAGGCATACGATGTTCCGCTGGGAGTCGCTGTAGCGGAATCAGAGGGGGAAATCGGCTATATGTTACAGCAGACCCTGCAGAACAAACTGAAAGCAGCGGGAATAAAAAAGGATGTCGTAACTGTTCTCACGCAGGCAATCTGCGACAAAAACGACCCGCAGCTGAAAAATCCCACAAAGCCCATAGGCCCGTTTTATTCGAGGGAAGAAATAGACCGCGTTGAAAAAAGGGGGCTTACGGTTGTAAGCGATTCCGGCCGCGGCTACAGGCGCGTTGTTCCCAGCCCTGTTCCAAGGGACATTGTGGAAAAGAATGCGGTGGAAAAACTGCTTTCAGCAGGCAGTGTGGTAATCGCTGCAGGCGGTGGGGGAATGCCTGTCTATGTTGACAGAAAGGGAAACCTTGAGGGCATTGACGCTGTTGTTGACAAGGACCTGGCTTCCGCGGTGCTCGGCAACGCTATCGGAGCCCAAGAACTCATAATTTTAACGAGCGTTGAATGCGTTTACAGTGCATTCAATACCGCGGAACAGGAATGCCTCAGAAAACTCACTGTAAGTAAGGCAAATGAACTGATGCAGCGCGGCGAGTTCTCGGAAGGGAGTATGAAGCCCAAAGTGCTCGCGGCAGTCCAGTTTTTGGAACACGGGGGCAAGCGCGTCATAATCACCGCACTCGGAAAACTCTTGGAAGCCCGCAAAGGAAAAACGGGAACGGAAATAACAACTGGGTAGCCCGGGGGCAAAAAAATACTTCCATTGTATTAATTTCAATCCTACCTTAGTTCTCTTCAAACTGCAACCCCCTGCGTCATTGCAGGTTAAGTGAACATATTTCAATCCTACCTTAGTTCTCTTCAAACTTCTGTAAGTGGTTGTGCAACCGCTTGTTTGCGCTGATTTCAATCCTACCTTAGTTCTCTTCAAACGTGGTGCAAAGTGTGGTTGCACTTGCGAAAAAGCTTATTTCAATCCTACCTTAGTTCTCTTCAAACTTCGCTGGCTTAATGGGAGTGATTACTTTCATGGTAATTTCAATCCTACCTTAGTTCTCTTCAAACTGCATTCAAAGCACTTGTTTGATGACGCGGAATACTATTTCAATCCTACCTTAGTTCTCTTCAAACTTCTTTTACTCTTGCGTCCATTGCT
>CAZKED010000013.1:0-32922 GCA_964551725.1 uncultured archaeon
CAACATTCCCGTTCTGGCGAATACTGTTGTTTACTTCAGGGTAATGGATGCCGCGAAGGCGGTTATAAGAATAGAGGACTACTCCTACGCCGTTGCACAGTACACGCAGGGCGCATTGCGTGACGTGATAGGAAACCACGAGCTGGACTTCGTGCTGCAGGAAAGGGAGAAGATAAGCAACGACATAAAGAACATCGTGGACGCGGAAACAGACGAGTGGGGAATAGACATTACGTCCATTAAAATACAGGAAATAGAGCTGCCGGCGGAAATGAAGCGCGCTATGGCAAAGCAGGCAGAGGCGGAGCGAGAAAGAAGGGGGAGGATTATCGTTTCGAGGGGAGAGCTCTCCGCATCCGAGAACCTCAAAAGAGCGGCGGAAAACCTCGCAAAATCCCGCGGGGGAATGCAGTTGAGGACGCTGCAGACAATAAAGGAAATTGCCGCGGATCCCTCTGAAAAAATAGTGGTGCTGCTGCCGAGCGAAATGGAGGGAATCGCAAAAAACCTCCTCGCAAAAAAATAAGGGGGCAGTGAATGGAGGGAATAGGCAAAAAAATGCAAGAGGGCCTGGAGGATTTCGAGAGGCAGATTGAATACGGCTTTAAGCAGCACAGCGCAAAGTACGGGAAAAGCTATAGCTCGGTGGAAGACGTATTCAAAGCGGAAAGAAAGAAAAGGGAGTCCCGGAGACTTGAACACGGAAGACTCTACTTGCAGCTGGCATTCAACTACGACCTTGAAATGGTTAACAGAATTCTTCCCAAAATACCGCAAAACGACAGAATACTGGTCGAAGCAGGCACTCCTTTCATAAAGCGCTATGGGGCGGCGGGAATCAAAAGGATTGCCTCGCTGTGGCCCGGCAAAATAGTGGCGGACATTAAAACTGTTGACGGAGCAATTGCGGAAGTGGAGGAATGCTATTATGCGGGGGCAACAGCCGCAACTGTTATAGGGAACGCCTCCACGGAAACAATAGATTTGTTCATTGAGAAATGCAACGAGCTCGGCATGAACTCAATGGTGGACATGCTGAATACTGAAAAGCCCCTCAGGGTTTTGTTACCGCTAAAAAGGAAGCCGGATGTTGTGGTTGTTCACAGGGGCCGCGACGAGGAAACAACCGCCGGCAAGGTCATCAAATACAAGCACATTAACAAAATCCGCGGAAAGTACGATGTTTTCATTTCCGTGGCGGGAGGCGTAGACTTAAAAGAAGCGCGCAGTGCAATATTCAACGGCGCGGAGATAGTCGTGGCAAACATTGTAAGACCGGGAGACCCCTGGAAGGGAATAAACAGCGAGGAGAAAGTGGAGGAAATAGCCGAAAAATTCCTCAAGACAATAGGGTGAACAGGAGGGAAAAAAATGGCGGAAAAGGAAAAGAACAGGAAAAGAATTGGCTGGATTTTCTGGACGGCGTTCGCCCTCGTGGGCGCCGCGCTTCTCTTCATTTATTTCAGGTCCTCCGAACTCGTTCCCTGGGAAGGCGTTCAGCAGGTTTTCACCGCGCTCGCGGTAGTGTTCGCGGCAATGGTTGCCTCAAAAATAGTCAATTCTTTCATTGTGAGGCGGCTTAAGAGAATAGCGAAATCAAAAAAAATAAAGGTCGACGTGACAAGGTTCAGGATTGCCGAAAACCTCGTAAGCCTCATAATTTACACTCTCGCGGTAATATTCATTGTCTACTCCATTCCAGAACTCAAATCGCTGAGTTTCTCTCTCCTGGCGGGAGTGGGCTTTGCGGCAATAGTGATTGGCTTTGCGGCACAGGAAGTCGTGTCCAACCTTTTAAGCGGGGTATTGATTGCAATATTCCAGCCGTTCAGGGTCGGCGACCGAATGATGTTCGAGGGGGAATTCGGAACAGTGGAGGACATTACGCTGAGGCACACCGTTATAAAAACATGGAAGAACATACGGCTTGTTGTGCCCAACTCGGCGATAAACAAGGCAACCATCACCAATTATTCCCTCAAAGAGGAAAAAATACTCGAAACGCTGGAAATAGGGATAAGCTACGACTCCGACATCGACAGGGCGAGAAAAATAATGCTTGAGGAAGCGAAAAAGCACCCCGATTTCTTTGACCCGCGTGAAAAAACAGAAATTTCCTCAAAAAAGGACTCCGTAAAAGTGCGCGTTATAGAACTTGGGGAATACTTCGTTAAACTCCGCCTTTACTTCTGGGCAAAAGACAAGCCCGCTGCCTTCCGCATGTCCTGCGACCTGCTCGAAAGCATAAAGAAGAGATTCGACCGCGAGGGAATCGAAATACCTTTCCCCTACAGGACGCTTGTCTACAAAAAGGATTTGGAGAAGAAAAAATAAATCAGCCGCTCTGCCCTTCTTCCGCTTGTGTCTCTGCAGGCAAACTGACAAATATTTCCCCGAAAAAGGATTCCTGCCAGAGGTTCACCCTTCCCTTGTTTCCGAGGAAGAGGAGGGGAACAAAGGTGTCCACTACTCCGAGCGGAGAATGATCGTCGATGAGCGCTGAGAATAGGACCAGTCCTTCGGAATCAACGCGCTCCTGAATGCGCGCGAAAACCTCTTCTATTTTGTCCGAGATGTCCTTCTCGTCAAAGACGGGAATGCGGAACGCTGGCTTTTCGTCCAGGCGCGAGCGCTCGCCCTGCGCCGACCTTTCCTTTGTCTTGTCTATTACGGCCTCTATTGCGGTGAGCAATTCGTTCAGCGTGACTGTGGACTCGCGCATTTTTGTGAGCGGCGTGAGCTCGGGGAGCATTTCGTGCATTCTTTTGATTTCCTCCTCTGTGAGCTCGGGTTCCTTTTTCTCGAGGAAGGAGAAATGGATTGTCCTAGATTTTAATTTGAGCAGGATGGCGCAGGCGAGTATTGCGTTTGCGGGAATCCTGAGACTGGATTCCTGCATTTCGTGGATTTTTTTGAGGTATTTTTGGGAGAGCCGGACAATATCGATTGCCCATATGTCCATTTTTTCCTTTTTCACCAATTCGAGCAGTATAAGCTTCCATTCGGGCTGCTCTATCAATTCCACCAAATCCGGCAGTTCCGGGGCTTTTTCCTGCAGTTGTCCCGCGGCTTTTTGCGGAGCGGTTTCAGAAGGCATAAAGGCGCACCAAAATATTAAAAACTGTTCTATATTAATACTACTGCTTTAAAATAGGCGTTCCGACTATTTAAGGCTTTTTATTGATGTTAATGGAAAAAATTAATAAGGTAATAAGTCAAATAATATAGGTGGTTTTGAAATGGAAAGGGTTAAAACAGGCGTTGAAGGATTGGATGAATTGATTGAAGGAGGAATTCCCCAGGGCTCCTCAGTGCTTTTATCGGGGGGAAGTGGTACAGGAAAAACCATTTTAGCCACGCAGTTCATTTACAACGGCGGAAAACTGCACAACGAGCCGGGCATTTACGTCAGCCTTGAAACAAACCTTAAGAACATCATATGGAACATGCAGAACTTCAACTGGGACATCCGCGAACTACAGGAAAAGAACCTGATGAAAACTTACAGGCTCAACCTCGGGCACATCACAAAAGAGGAGAACGTGGTGGAAAAGATTGACGAGGAACTCAACGTGATATCGCAGATGGTCAAGGAAATGGGTGCAAAGCGCCTTGTCATTGATTCCGTTACTGCATTCGGCATATGGTTCGAGAACCGGGGCATGGTGAGGAACATGCTCTTCCAGTTCGTGGACAAATTGAAAAACCTGAACTGCACGACAATGCTCATAACGGAAACAAAGGGCGGAAGGCGCGAGTTCAGCGCTTTCGGAGTGGAGGAATTCGTGGCTGACGGCGTTATAACGCTTTACTTCACTCCTCCGCACAGGAGCGTTTTCGTCAAAAAAATGCGCGGAACAAACCACTCAAAAATCATTCACCCCTTCCAGATAACGGACAAAGGCGTTGTAATAAACGCTTCCGACAGAGTGCTGTGGGAATCAATCAAGTGATTCCCTTATTTCTTCTTTTTCTTTTTTCTTCGCTTTTTCACAAACCTGCCTTTGCGTTTATCAAACCTGTAATCAGGCATTGCAACATGCTTGAATCTGAAGCCAATTTCTTCCAAACCCTCAACATAGGCGTGCATCAACTCAACACTGCTGAAGGGACTGATATAAACAACAGCAATGCCTTTAGGCGTTAATTCAAACCTAGTGAAAAGCCCTTTTTCTGTGCCCAAAAAACGGTTGAATTCTTTCTCAATCTGCTCTTTTGGTTTTTCGACGCCCTTGAGGCTAACAACAGTATAACCCTGCACTTTTCCAGAGAAGGACAGCGAAGCAACGGTCTCAGAAGTAGTTTTACCTACTTTAAATCGCTCAACAAGACGCCTCAAATCATGGATTGTTGGGTAGGCCTTGCCTCTCCGCCTTAACAAGTGATACAGGCGGAATTGGTGGTTATGAACAACTGAACCGAACTTTTTTGCTTTCTCTTCATCGACCTTTACGCTGCGACGCTCCCGGTTCTCCTCTCGAGCAACAGGAACCAGTTCTCCACCAATATCCTTGCCCCAAACCATTTCATGAGTCCTGATTCTTGGCCACCGTTCAATCTGCTCCCTTACCGAGGGCCTTTCCGATACAACAATTTTCCTGCCTGTTCGCTTGTCGGTTTTTGTTCTCTTGACGGTCGGGTACTTGCGCTTTCTTTTCAGTAAAGGCATCAAACAAAAGAGTGAGGCAAAAAGGATTTAAGGCGATTCAGGTCGTTCTGCCAAGCTTTAAGTGCCCTCTTTCCAGCTGGAGAGGTACTTTTCCTGCTCTTTTGTGAGGGAATCCTTCTTAATGCCCATTGCCTTGAGCTGCAGTTCCGCAATGTGGTTGTCAATTTCCTTCGGCAGAACGTGCACTCCGGCATTCAGCTTGTTCTTCACGCCGTATTCCACTGCGAGAGCCTGCCCGCAGAAGCTGAGGCTCATTACCTCGCTGGGGTGCCCTTCAGCTGCAGCCAGATTCACCAGCCTGCCTTCCCCGCAAAGGTAGATTTTTTTGCCGCTCGAAAGCGTGTATTCGTCGAGGTTTGCGCGGATGTTCTGCTTCGCCTTTGCCTGCTTTTCCAGGGAGGCAACATCAATTTCAATGTCAAAATGCCCTGAATTCGCGACTATTGCGCCGGACTTCATTGCCTTCAGGTGCTCCATTCCCAGAATGTGCTTGTTTCCCGTTACAGTCAGAAAAATGTCGCCTATTTTTGCCGCTTCAGCGATAGGCATTACACGGAAGCCGTCCATTCTCGCCTGAAGGGCGCGCAGGGCATCCACCTCGGTTACAACGACGTTCGCGCTCATTCCTTTCGCCCTTTGGGCAACGCCCTTGCCGCAGTCACCGTAACCGCACACTACAAAATTCTTTCCCGCAATGAGCGTATTCGTTGAACGGAGAATGCCGTCAATTGATGACTGCCCAGTGCCATAATAGTTGTCGAACAGGTGCTTGGTGGAATTGTCGTTCACCGCAATAACAGGATACTTGAGCGCGGAGTCCTTTTCCATTGCTCTGAGCCTGATAACGCCGGTGGTTGTTTCCTCCGTGCCCACCTTAATGCCGGGAATGAGTTGCCTGTGGCTGGTGTGGATTTCGCTGACCAAATCGCAGCCGTCGTCAATCGTGGCATTGGGCTTGAAGTCAATCACTTTGTTCAGGTTTTCGTAATACTCTTTGTGGGACTCGCCGCGCCAGGCGTAAACGTGAAAGCCCTCTTTTGCCAAGGCGGCGGCAACATCGTCCTGCGTTGACAACGGATTGCAGCCGGTGATGGCAATTTCCGCCCCTCCGGCTTTCAGCGTGCGGAGAAGGTTTGCGGTTTCCTTTGTAACATGCAACGCCAGTCCGACGCGGATGTCCTTTAGGGGCTTTTCTTTTTCAAAGCGCTTGCGCACTTCGCCCAAAGCGGGCATCTGCTGTTCAGCGTAATCTATTTTCTTCTTTCCCTGTTCCCACAAATTAATGTCCTTAACGTCAAAATCCATTAAACCACCCTAAAAAAACCAAAAACTTCCGGTTCAAGAATTGTAAAGCAAAAGGAATTAAAGGCTTTTCAGCGGCCGGAAAGAGGGCGCAACGCGGGTGGCAAAAGCCGGGCTTGGGTCCTGCTTAACTGCCGGCTCTTCATCGGAACAATAACATTTGTGCTTGCTGTGCTTTTAAGGGGATTTTACTGGATTTTTACTTTCATTTCGCTCTTGTTTTCGGGAATTATTTTTATTTTTTCTCCTTTTTTTAGGTTGTAGTAATGCACCAAGTCCGAGGGCAGCGTTACCGCTAAACTTCTCCCCGCATTGATTATCGGCCTTTCGAAAACGAATTTGGTGTTTATCTGCTTGCTTAATTCCTGCATTTGTTCGCTGGTGGCGAATTCTTCCCTGCATTTTTTGCATTTGTAGTAGGGCGAACCCTTAATTATAATCCTGCCGTTGTCGAGTTCCAGTTCCTCAAATTTCAGTTCCGCCTTTCCTTTGCACAAATGGCATTCTACTTCTTTTTCCATTTTTCAGCCTCCTCCTCGTTCGCTTCCCACAGTGTCAGAACGTAAATGAATTTCGGGTTCTCGGCTTTCACCGCGGTAAGCAATGCATCCTGAATCCTGAAAACCGTCTTGAACTTGTTTTTTCCCTCTTTAATCCTCACTTTCTGCTTTTTTATTGCAAGCTCGATTTCGGCATAATTTATGCCGAGCATTGCTGCCCTTTCTGCAAACCTGTGCTTGGCGTGCCGAGTCCACCTTACGAGCATAACACCACTATAAACCAAAAAACATTAAAAGTAATATCATTTAATAATCAAATAATACCAATCCGGCATTTATATTAAACAGAGTGGACATAATTAATTGCAAGCCCGTAAAACTCACAGCATGCCAGCATAGCCCTTTGCGAGTTCCAAGTATTTTTCTGTTTCCTTTTTTGCCTTTTCATCCGAACTCTGCAGCAGGCGCAGCGCGCTTACCTTCGCGCGCACGTTCGCCCTGTACATCTTGTGCCATGGCAGCAGTTTTTCGAGCACAGAATCGCCGCTCTCTTCTACATAACTGTGCACGAAGTGCTCCGCCAGCGTATTCTCCCTATGCGCGTCCAGGTCCATTGCCATGAAGCCGATGTCTGACGCTGTATCAGTATTCCTGAAATCTGGACTGAATTCAACGCAGTCGAATATTACGGGCTTGTCGAGCAAAAAAATGTTGCCGGAATGCAAATCACCGTGGCATTCGCGCACGAAGCCTTTTTCCCGGCGCTCTTTTATGAGCGCGGCGTTTGCTTCCAAGAAAGCATCCGACCTTGCAATCAGGAAATCAATCTCTTTTGCCGCGCCGGCGCCGAGTTCGCGCTCCACCGCTTTTCTCACGGAAAGAATGTCGTTGAACTGCTCTTTCAACTGCGACCTTGAAGAAAAGCGCCTGTCTTTTACGACCCTGATCTCGGAGTGGAATTTTGCAGTGAGCGCGGCAAGCTCCCGGATTTCGCTTTTTCCCACCTTGCCCTGCTCCAAGAGCAGGGGCATTCTTTTTTCCTCGGGCAGGCGTTTCATTTTGACCGCATAGTCAAGCACTGGACCCGAGCCCTCGAATTGGGGTCCTGTTGCGCCCTGCGTCACGGGAACGACGCCGAGGTAAATCTCGGGGCACAGGCGAGAATTCAGTCTTACTTCCTCTTCGCAGTAGAATTTTCTTTTCTCCAGCGTGGAAAAATCGAGGAAGGAGAACTTAACGGGCTTTTTTACCTTGTAGGCATTCTGCCCTGCCAGAAAAACCCACGAAATGTGGGTTTCCCTGAGTTTTACGCTTGAAACGGAAAAAGGGTAGGCGTCTGGTTTTTTGAGCGCTTGCCGGAATTCACTGCTCAATGAGACCTCTCCTCTGGAGATAAAAGGATACTTTCTTCACCTGCTTTCTGAGGGGGATTTCGGAATCCACTTCAAGGTGCTCGCCCTTTATGGGCTGGAACTGCTTTTTTATTTTGAGGTATACCGGAAAGGTTGCATCGCTCGGGCTCTTCTTTTTGCCTTTCCTTCCCGAAATCCTGCGCTTTGCTTCCCCGTCGCTTACCAGGAGTTTGACGAAAACGCAGTCGTCGCTGTATTTTTTTGCGAGTTCTTCCGCTTTTTTCCTGAGCGCACGCCTGTAAAAGGTGCCGTCAAGCAGAACGCAGTTTCCCTGCTCGAGTTCTCTTGCCGTTAATTCGAGCATTCTCTTGTAAACTTCCCTTTTCTCCTTTTCCGAGTAATCCGGCTTTTCGACGAATTCCCTGCGCACGATGTCGGTGTTGAGGTGCACACAGCCCAGTTCCCTGGACAGTTCCTCTGCCAGAAAGGTTTTCCCGCTTGCAGGCAACCCGCACAATACAAGAATCATTTTATTCCCTCCAATGCCTTGAGCGCTTTTAAAAAATTCTCCTCAACAGAGCCCAGCATGTCAACTTCCAAGAGCAAGCGCTTTTTCTTGTAGTAATCAATCAGGGGCTGGGTGTTGTAAATGTATGCCTTCCACCTGGATTCAACGATTTTGGGGCTGTCGTCCTTTCTCCTGTAAAGCCTTCCCCCGCACCGGTCGCATTTTTTTTCCTTTTTTGGGGGATTGGAGTAAATGTTGTAAACAGCGCCGCATTCGGAGCACTGCCTCCTGCCCGAAATCCTCTTTATTATCTCTTTTTTGGGAACCTTGAGGTAAAGCACAGCATTCAGTCTTTTTTTCGTTTCATCCACGTAAACCGCGAGGGATTCCGCTTGGTCGAGGTTTCGCGGGAAGCCGTCAAGTATGAATCCCTTTTTTGCATCTGCCCTGCAAAGCCTTTTGAGCAATAGGGCTTTGACAACGCAGTCGTCCACTAGACCCCCGCTTTTAACCGTTTCCTCCACCTGCTTTCCGAGGGGGGTCTTGCGCGATATTTCTTCGCGGACCAAATCGCCCGTGGAAATGTGGGGAATGCCGAATTTTGCGCCCAGTTTTGCAGCCAAAGTGCCCTTCCCGGAGCCGGGCGCGCCCAAAAGCACCAGATTCAGTTCCTTCACAAAAAGCCCCCGATAAAGAAAAATGGAAGAAAAGAAATTAAAGGATTACAGTTCGCTCAGTAAACCCTGAAGTCTATTACAACCTGTACAATGCCCGGGGAAAAGGAGCGCACTTTTTTTTTGCGGAGCACCCGCGCTTTGCGGTTGAACTTTTTCGCGGCTTCCTTTACCTTTGCGAGCGCTTCCTTGAAGGGCGCTTCCCTCGGCGAAAACTGGTAGAAGTGCACGGTGCAGCGGGGTGCCGCTGCGGTAAAAGCGGAATCCAAAAAATGCTCAGCTCCCTTTGGCAGGGGCATTACAATCCTGTCACACTTGCCTTTGAGTCTGGGTGCGACTTTGCGAACGTCTCCGAGGATTGGTTCAATGCTCTCGGAGCACTTGTTCAGTTCAATGTTTTCTTTGAGGAATTTGTAGGCGGAGGGATTGAGTTCGACGGCATATGCCTTTTTCATGGGTGAATGCTTGGCGAACACTAGGGGGAATGGCCCGACGCCTGCGAAAAAGGCTCCTACGATTTCGTCCCTGCGGATGAGCGCGGAAATTCTTTCCCTTTCATGCGACAAGCGCGGGGAGAAAAACATTTTTCCCACTTGAACCTTGAAGCGGCAGCCGTGCTCCCTGTGTTCGGTGAGGGCGGAATGCTCGCCAGCGACTATTTCAACAGGCCTTACCCTGTACTTCCCTGAATGCTTTCCCTTAATGCGCGCCACGGTCTTAACGTGGGTGTTCGCCTGCATCAAAGCGCGGGCAATAAGATTCTTCTTTTTGAGCAGCGAACCTGGAATTTCAATTACTGCAATCGTGCCTATTACATCGAAGGAAGTTACAAGCGAGGAGAGCTCCTTTGCGGAGAGCTTTCCCGCAAGCGCCTCCTTCAGGGAGCGCGGTTTCTTCTTTTTCTTTTTTTTCCTTCTTTTGCTCTCCGGGGGCATAAGAAGATATTAAAAGAATTAATAGTTTTAATCCTATGTCATGGATTTGGGTGAAGTGTTCTGGGAATTCGCGGGGGAGTATTTCATTAACCCCATCGAGAACCCCTTTTACCAGGGATACAATGCCGTGAACACGCTGGTTTACGGCGCCATACTGCTCGCAATAGCGTTTTTTGTTGTGTTCCCGGTGCTCGACAGGAAGGGAATAAAGTTTGACTTTTCCTTCGCGCTCAGCCTGCTGCCCTTCATCCTGTTCGGGACAGCGCTCAGGGCGCTGACCGCAGCGGGCACAGCGGGAAAGGCAGTGCTGCCTTTTCTCGTAAAGACTGCGAATCCCCTTGAAGCGGGATTCTGGACTTTTACGCCCGGGGTTTGGTTCCTCACTTTCGGTGTCACAATCGTTGCGCTTTTTTTATCGCGCGCTGCGGCGAAAAGGCTGAAAACCGGGTATCATAAAATTTTCGCCGGAGTCGGGCTGGCTGCTGCAATGCCTGCACTGCTCCTGAATTTCGCCAGTTTTTCCAACTGGCTCGGGTTCTTTTCGACAATCGCGCTTGTTGGGGTTGTTTCCGGCGCGGTTGTTTTTTTGTTCAGCGCGGTGCTCAAAAGGAAACTGTTAAGGGACAGAATGAACGCGATGGCAATGGCGGGGCAGGCAATAGACGGCATTGCAACATTCGTGGCAATGGGTTTTTACGGATTCAGCGAAATGCACCCCTTGTCGGATGCAATTATTTCGGTGAGCCCGGCACTTTTCGTGCTGGCAAAAATTGGCGTGGTTCTGGCAATCCTGTATTACGTTGAGAAAACAATCAAGGGGAAAAACCTCAGGGGATTCATCAAACTGTTCCTCATAATACTGGGCTTTTCCACGGGAACGGCGAGCATTTTCAAGCTGGGGCTTTTGACCACGATATGAGGCGGAAAAAATGTTTTATCTTATAGGAACAGGGCTGAAACCCATGCATTTGTCCGTGGAGGCACTGGAAGCAGTAAAAAAATGCAGTGAAGTGTTCATTGATTCCTACACCAGCGCTTTCAGCGAAGGCACCGTGCAGGCGCTTGAGGCGCTTGCGGGGAAAAAAATCACTCCTCTTTCCCGCGGGGAGGTGGAGGAAAACTTCAGGGGCAGGATTGAGGCGGCGCGGGAGAAAAACATCGCATTGCTTGTGATAGGCAATCCCCTGTTCGCGACAACGCACGCCCAGATTTTGCTCGAGGCGAAAAAAGCGGGCATCGAAGCAAGGGCGATAGCGGGAATTTCCGCCTTCGATTTGGTGGGAAAAAGCGGGCTAAGCATGTACAGGTTTGGGGGAACCGCAAGCATAGTGTTCCCGCAGGAAAACTATGCACCGGAATCCTTCTACGATCTCATCGCGGAGAACAAAAAGGCGGGAATGCACACTCTGTGCCTGCTTGACATTCAGAGCGGGAGAAAAATGTCCGCGCGGGAAGCCGTGAGAATACTGCTTGAAATAGAGGAAAAGCGTTCTGAAAACATTGTGAGGAATTCCGTGCTCGTGGCAATGGGGAAACTCGGAAGCGCGGAAGAGCGCATAATTGCGGGAAGCGCGGAACGCATTGCCGGGGAGGAAGTCGGACTGCCCGCGCTGCTGGTGGTGTGCGCGGAACTCGGCGAAAAGGAAAAGGAATTCCTGCACGAATTTGCGGGGTGAATGAAATGGCGGGGTGCAGCGTTAAAGAGAAGGCAGAGAAGTACATGCAGGTCACAGGCAGGGCGCTCAGGGAAGTGGAAATAACCGCGGAAAAGGGCTCCCGGGAATTCGCCCTCGCGGAAAAGTTCCTCGCAATGGCGCGGGACTATTTCGGGGACGGGAAATACTATTTGGAAAAGGGGGACAGCGCAACGGCGCTTGCCGCTTTTGCCTACGCGCATGCGTGGATTGACGCGGGAATAAAGGCGGGAGCGCTTGACGGAAAGGATGAAAGCATTTTTATGCCGCGCTGAACGCGGAGCAGGAAAACATTTAAATTGGCTCTGCTCTAATTATAGGGGCGATGTAATGGGCGTGTACGACAAAAAGCTCGATGTTAAATTCCCGGTTGACCCCAAAAAGGTGCTGGGTGCGGTTATAATAATCGTCGCCCTTGTCGTCATTTCCTGGATTGTCCTTTTTACAGTCGACCTTTTCAAGCCCATGGCTTTGAGCGCAGTCCTCTCAAAGAATCCGCTGTCCGAGGGGGATGAAAGCACTGTGCTGGATTTGGTGCTCTTGAATGTAACTGGGGAAATCGCGAAAAACGTGGAAGTGACAGTGCAGGCGGAGGATTACACTTCCATACTCGTGGACGCGGATGAATTTTCAACAAAAAAAGTGGACGTTCTGGAAGCCGGGGCATTCAAAAAACTGCAGTTCGACGTGAGAAAAAACCCGGTGAAAAAAGTCCTGCCCGGAAGCTATAAAATAAACATTCGCACCGAAATAAACGGGCAGGAATTCACGAGAAGCGTTTTCCTCGTGCTGCAGTAGCCGTGCACTTCAATCATACCTTATTTCAAAAGACTTGAAGTTTTCTCTCCTGTTTTCCCATTCAACCTCAATGTAGTCCACATTGGCGCCCGCCGGCCCTTTCCTCGCGAGGCCCATGAGCTTTTTCAGTTTGCCGGTTTCGCCCTCCGCAACAATCTCAACGCTTCCGTCGGGCAGGTTGCGAACCCAGCCCTTAAGCCCGAGTTCTTTTGCCCACCTTTGCGTGTTTGCCCTGAAAAAAACGCCCTGCACCCTGCCGAAAACGAAAAGATGAATGCGGTTCATTGAAAACACCAAAAAGCCAGTAAAGCAAATTAATGGAAAACGCAAACATTTAAATTAACTACACGGAATTCGCGGCAGGATTCACGGAAAAACGTCCGGATTGCTTTTTTCGGCATTCAACTTATTTCCGCCAAAAAAAGGGAGAATTCCTAACAAACATTTAAAATCTTATTCCCAATTCTTTTCATATCATGCCTTTGAAGGAAATCAGGATACACGGGAGAGGCGGACAGGGCGCCGTGACAAGCTCGCAGGTGCTCGCAGTAGCGGCGTTCAGGGACGGAAAATACTGCCAGTCGTTCCCGAACTTCGGAGTGGAGCGCAGGGGCGCGCCAGTAGAGGCATTTGCAAGAATTTCCGACAAGCCCATAAACGTGAGGCAGCACGTGTACGAGCCGGATTACGTTATCGTGCTCGATTCCACTCTTACTGAAACCGTGGGCGTTGCCGCAGGGGCAAAAGAGGGCGGAACAATCATAATAAATTCCGACAGGAAGGCGGAGGAATTCAAACTGAAAACAAAGGCAAAAATCAAAACAATCGACGTGACGAAAACGGCAATGGAAATAATAGGAAAGCCCTTCGTTAACGTTGCCGTGCTGGGCGCATTCGCGGCAATCACCGGGGAGGTTTCGCTTGAAGCAATAAGCGCCGCCATAGACCAAGAGTTCGCGAGCAAAGCCAAAATCGGGGAACTCAACAAAAAGGCAGCGGAAAAACTCTACGCAAAGGCAAAGGGTGAATGAATTGGCGAAAAAACTTGAATTCAACTTGGGCGCTGTAATACACGAGCCCGGTTCGACAAAAAAGAACAAGACCGGGGGCTGGCGTTCCATGCGCCCCGTGCTCGACAAAGAGAAATGCATCAAGTGCGGGCAGTGCTGGGCATACTGCCCTGACATGGCGGTCAAGAAAAACAGGAAAGGGGAATTCGAAATCGATTACGATTACTGCAAGGGCTGCGGCATATGCGCCAACGAATGCCCTGTAAAGGCAATAAAAATGGAGTTAGAGAAAAAATGACCGAAATGGTTGTCGAGGCAAGCATGGCGCTTGCCCTGGGCGCAAAGCTTTGCAGGCCAAAAGTCTGCCCAATGTATCCTATAACGCCATCGACCCACATACCTGAAAAAATATCGGAGTTCATTTTCAATGGAGAAATGGATACAGAAATGATTCACGTTGAATCGGAGCATTCTGCAATGGCAGCCATGATTGGCGCGGCCGCAACCGGGGTGCGCACTTACACTGCAACCGCCTCGCAGGGGCTTGCATTGATGTTCGAACTGCTGCCTGTGATGTCAGGCAACCGCCTGCCGGGGGTAATGTCCGTGGCGAACCGCACCCTTAGCGCGCCGATTTCCATCTGGAACGACCACTCGGACTCAATTTCCGCAAGAGACCAGGGCTGGATACAATTGTACGCGGAATCAACGCAGGAAGCAATCGACACCACGATTCAATTGTACAAAATATGCGAAAATCATGCTGTACTGCTGCCGGGAATGATTTGCATTGACGGTTTCACGCTGAGCCATGTATGCGAGCGCGCCGTTGTTCCGGAGCAGGGAGAGGTGGACAAATTTTTGCCGGAATACGAGCCCAAAGTGAAACTTGACACAAAAAAGCCGGTTTCAATAGGGCCCATCGCTTTTCCAAATTCGTTCATGGAATTCAAGAAACAGCAGCAGGACGCAATGGAGAAAGCACTGCCTTTAATCGGAAAGGTGCACGACGAATACGCAAAAAAATTCGGCAGGAAATACGGAAACGGGCTGCTGGAGAAATACAGGATGGAGGGCGCGGAGTATGCGCTTACTGCAATGGGCACTGCTGCTGGAACTGCAAAGGTTGCGGTTGACGAAATGCGCAGGGAAGGAACAAAGGTCGGATTGATTAAAATAAGGGCTTACAGGCCCTTTCCAAGCATGGAAATCAGAAGGGCGGCAAAAAACCTGAAGGGATTGTGCGTAATCGACAGGCACATTTCTCTGGGCTATGAAGGACCCGTTTTCACGGATATAAGGTCAGCGCTGTACGAAAGCGGAATAAAAACAAGCCATTTTATTGCCGGTTTGGGCGGGAGAGACATTACTGCAGAAAAGCTGAAAAAAGCGGTCAATGAAACAATTGAAGGAAAGGACGGAGGCTGGCTCTTATGATTCGCGGCTTGCCTGAAGAAGAGCTTTTCGCTTCAGGGCACCGTGCCTGTGCTGGATGCGGCGCGGCAATTGCAATAAGGCATTTGCTCAAGGCAGCTGGAAAGAACACCATCGTGGTGCAGGCAACCGGCTGCATGGAAGTAGTGAGCTCACCCTATCCTGAAACAGCGTGGGAGATTCCCTGGATTCATGCTGCTTTCGAGACCGCGGCTTCAACCGCAAGCGGAGTCTGGCGCGCACTGAAAATGCTGGGAAAAGAGGACGTTAACGTAATTGCCTTGGGCGGCGACGGCGCTACTTACGACATCGGCTTCGGCGCCATAAGCGGGGCATTCGAGCGCGGGGAAAACATTCTGTACGTGTGCAATGAAAACGGAGCCTACATGAACACCGGCATCCAGAGGTCGAGCGCAACGCCTTACGGGGCTTCAGCTACAACCACGCCGGCAGGGAAAAAAATTCCCGGAAAGCGGGAATTCAAGAAGCCTGTTCCGTTCATTCTCGCCGCGCACAATTCGCCCTATGTTGCCACCGCCACCATAAGCGATGTGAACGACCTTTACAACAAGGCAAAAAAGGGCCTGGAGACAAAGGGACCGTGCTATCTGGAAATCTTCTCGCCCTGCCCCACCGGCTGGCATTCTCCCACAGAGAAAAGCGTTGAAATTGCAAAGCTCGGGGTTGAAACAAGGGTGTATCCCCTTTTTGAAATAGTGAACGGAAAAGTGAAAATCACCAAGGACGTGCAACAACCGAAGCCGGTTGAGGAATACCTGAAAACACAGGGCAGGTTCAAGCATCTCTCCGCAGAGGAAACCAAAATAATCCAGCAGCGCGTGGACGAAATCTGGGAAAAACTCAAGAAAATGGAAGAAGCGGGATGCAGGTACTGAATTCCGCCGGAAGCCGGGGTAAAACAAAAACCTTTTTTTAACATTGCCCCACAAATAGTGCGGGCAGGGCGAAACGAATTCTTGCAAAAGAATTCAACCAACTCTCTTAGCAGCACCGCTCTTAGAGCGGTGTGCCCTGCCCGCTTTACTGATTTTCCGCCCGGTTTTTGCCCTGCAACAGGGGGCAAAATATTTTAAAGGGGAAGAATCCAATATTAGTGCGTATTGCAACACAGGAACAGCCCCGTTTCGAGTGAAGAAAAAAATGGAGGAATTTCCATGAGCAAATTAGGGAAGGAGAAACGTATCGGCGAAGGCGAGGATGAGTCCGACGATTACTACGACAGGGAAGACGACGAGAAAATGCTCGAGGACGATGAATTGACCCCAGCGGAAGCGGGATTCATGGAAGGGTACGAGAACCAGGAACTCGTGAAATGCTGTAACTGCAAAAAGCTCTGCGATTTGGAGAATGCCTTTGAAAAGGAAATCAAGGGAAAAACCTACTTGTTCTGCTCGGAGGAATGCGCGGAAGAATTCGAAGAAGACAGGAAAGAAGGGAAAGAATGACCCTGCGGGAACTGGAGGAATCCGTAAGAAAATGCAGACGCTGTCCTCTCTGGAAGTCGCGCAGGAACGCCGTTCCGGGCGAGGGCGCGGAAAACGCGGCAGTAATGCTCGTGGGGGAAGCGCCGGGCAGGGAAGAGGACGCCCGGGGCAGACCGTTTGTCGGCAGGGCGGGAAAGCTGCTGGACGAACTGCTGCACAGCGCAGGAATAAAACGCTCTGACTTATACATAACATCCGTTTTGAAGTGCCGCCCGCCAGGAAACAGAAACCCTCTCCGGGAAGAAACGAAAGAATGCCTGCGCTGGCTTCACGCGCAGATTGAACTCGTGCGCCCGAGGGTAGTGGGGCTTATGGGAAACACCGCAATCAAGAGCCTGGTCGGGAAAACAGGAATCTCGGGATTCCACGGGAGAACAGTGGAGAATGAAGGGAGGAAATTTCTTCTCCTCCACCACCCCGCTGCCGGCATCTACAACGCCAATCTGATTCCGCAGATGAAAGAAGACTACAAAAAACTGGCGGAATTCCTCTGACCTAATTCTCGCTCTCAATCCTGCTAATGCACGGTCCTTTCTGGCACTTGTACTTGCTTGATTTCCTTGCATGGTAGGGCTTTTCGCTTGGCGAAGTGAGGGTTTCGAATGTGAGCCTGCACACTTTTGTGCCGGGCCAGAGTTTCACCGGCACTTTTGAAATATTCGCGATTTCAAGTGTGAGAGTTCCCTCAAAGCCAGGGTCAACCGAGCCGGCAGTGGAATGAATCACTATGCCCAGCCTGCCGAGTGAGGAGCGACCGTCAAGGCGCGCCATTAAATTGTCCGGCAGTTTTATTCTTTCCCTTGTGCAGGCAAGCACGAATTCGCCCGGATGGATTGTGAAAGAGCCGCCTTCCGGCACGGAAATGAGTTCTGTGAGTTCCTCTTTAACGCCCTTTTTTATGTCAATGTGCGTTACCTCCGTGTGCCTGAACACCCGGAATTCGCTTCCCAGGGAAAGGTCCACTGATGCAACAGCTATATTTTCTGGATCAATCCCGGTTATTTCGAGACCGCCGGAAGAAAGGGCTTTTTTTATGTCCCTATCGCTAAGCACAGCCATTGCTTTCACTTCCCCCCGATTCAATCTGCTCTTTCAAAATTTTTTTAACGTTTTCCTTGAATTTTTCAAGCGCGGAACGGGGAACGCTTCCCGCCGCAGCCGGAATGTGCCCGCCGCCGCTCGCTCCGGGAATTCCATCCACTGCCCGCTCCAGCAACTCGTTCATTTTTACCCTGAAGTCCTGCCTCCGCGCGGAGAAGCGGATTGCGCCCTTGCCGGAGTCGAGGAAAACAATTATTGTTTTGCCGGGATGCTTGAGGGTGAGGCGGTCTATTACCGCTGATTTTATTTCGAGGTCGCTGTACAGCGTGAAAAAGTAGAGCCCGAGTTCTGAAAAAAACTCTGCCTTTTTTTGGAACTCCGCTTCGTATTTTTCCACAAGAGTGTTAAGTTCCGAAACATAGCCCCGGAACCCGCTTTCGAGCATTTTTTCCGCGCTCTTTGAATAGAATTCCCTGAAAAGCGCGGAAAACTGCTCGGGAACGAGCACTTCCACAGCCGAAATTATTTCCCTCAGCCGGTGCAGTTCTTCTAGGGAAATTTTCGTTCGGGAAATTGTCTCGGAAAAAAATTCCTTCCAGGAGTCATAGCTCATATCGCCAAGCAATCCAACGCATGCAATCCACGCCTCGCCGCTTAAATCGGCGAACCCCGAACAAAGGTCGAAGCAGAGTTTTGAAGCGGGATAATTGCTTCCGTCAAGGTCGCTCAACATCTGGGATTTTATGAAAACCGTGCGGGAAGAATTCAAATCGTTGTATATTTTGTGGTGGTCGAGTATGAGGATCGGTGCTGTTGATTCCAGTCCGCGTATGAATTCGGGGAACTGGTCAATGGAGAGGTCCAGGAAAACGATTTTCCCGGGCTTGAATTCCAGCAGTTTTTCTTTCATGAGCGCTTTTTCGTGGTAGTCCGCGGAAAACACCATTTCAGGGGGCTTTCCGCGCATTTTTTCCAGCGCTTTCGCGAAGACAAGCGCGGAGCACAATCCGTCGGCATCGCGGTGGTGCACTACCGCAACGCGTTCCTTCGCGGAAATTCCTTTCATGAATTCCCTGAATTTTTTTTCCAGCCCTGCTTTTTCCATATTACTGAATTCTGCCGGGAAAAGGTTAAAAATTGGAACTCGCTGCAAAAACCCGCCCATTAAATTTATTAATGTAAGGCCTCTAATATTACTCTATTCTATTCGGAGGTTTTGCCTATGGTTTGCTCTTATAAGAATTCGAGGGGAAAAACCTATTACCTGCACCAGCGCGGAAAGCTTTTCTTTTTCAGCGGAAAGGAATCCGGGGCAATTGAAATGTCCTCGGGCTACGAAATAATTGAAAACACGCGCACGGGCCTGCCAATGCTCAAGAAAAAATAACGCGAATTCCGCCTCATTCAGGGGAAAAAAATGAAATACGACGAAAAGGAATTCGAACGCAGCGCAGCGTACTACAAAAAAAATCTGGGAAGGCACGCAAAAGGAAAAAACGTTCTGATTGTTCTGGGTCCTGAAAACGAGATTGGATTCTACTCTCTCGCGCCGCTGAGCAGGGCACTGCACGACATTGGCGCTGACGTGAATGCCCGCATCGGAAAAAAAAAGGAAAACCGCATACTGATGGAGCGCTTATGGAAAACCTGCAGTGAAATGCGCGGAGGCAAAAAAAACCGCAAAACGCGCGCTCTAAAGGAATTCATCTCCGCAGCGGAGAAAAAAATAAAGAAGGGCGAATTCGCAAAAATCTTCCGCGAGCCGGAAATCCGTATCACCGGCGGGAAAAAGGGCTTAACCGCTTCGCTGGGAGAAAAAGAAATTTTCCTCGAATACCGCGCGAAATGGCACAGGAAATTCAAATGGAAAGAACTGCTGCGGACAAGCGCGAAAATACTCAAATACGGATACGCCCTGAAAAAAAGCGAAAGGTTCACAATCGGCTTTGAACTCGTGCCCGCAAAAAAGGACATTGAGCAGCCGCTCGAAGACTACCTGGACAATTATTCAATCGCGAGGGCAATGCTCCTTGCAGCGCAAAAAAAGTGCAGGAGCGCATCCTTGGGGGCGGCAACACTCCGCAAATCCAAGCTCGAGAGAATGGAGCGCGTTTCCGACTTGAGCGCTACAATAAGCGGGTGCGAGTACTCAAAAAAATCAGGAGAAAAAGTGTTCAGGAAATATGCATCACTCTGCCGCGCGCTTTCGCTGCACGAATGGAAGTACTCCGACGCTGTTTTCTCCATTGTGGGAAAGGGCTACGGGGGAAAGCACTTGTTCGGCGCGATGGTCGGCTATCCCTCCCCGAACGGAAAAACCCGGTGGAATTCGCCCGGGCAAATGATGCTGAAGCCCTGGTGGCTCATGCAGACCTCGCTGGACAAGAGAATGCCGAAAACGCGCCTCGGAATAACCGAAACAGTGCCAATAAAAGAGTTTATAGAAACGTGCAATATTGATTACGCAAAAATGCGTTCCCGTAATGAAAAAATAAAAAAAGCGATAGAGGAAAGCGAGATACTGCACGTTCACGGAACAAAAGTGAAAGGCGGCGTTACAAAACTTAAAGTGGAACTAAAAAAGGGAAGAAAGCGCAGGCACGTGCAGAAAAGCGATTCAGACGCAAGGTCAAAACTGGACAGGCGCGCCTTGGAGAGGAGCGGAGTGAAAGCGGGAATGTACGCCAACTTTCCCGGCGGAGAGGCATTCCTTACCCCGGAATCAGTCTCCGGCACGGCAATAGGCGATGTGGTTATAAACCTCGACAGAAGCATTCCCCTCAGCGCGGAAAACCCGATAGTGGTTTCATTCAGAAAAGGAAAATGGAAACTCGAAAGAGGGCCCGCCGTGGTAAAGGAAAAAATAAGGAAAGAGTTAAGGGATGCAAAAAAACTGCTCCGCATATACGAGAAAAACCGCTCACTGCCAAAAAAAATAGTGAATTCTTACAGGAAGAACTTCCGCATGACCGGAGAATTCGCAATAAACACCAACCCAAAGGCAAAACCCAGCCGCTATCTAATAATAAGCGAGAAAATAGCAAACATGATTCACATCGCTCTCGGAAGCGGCTTCGAGCCGGACAGGAACACGATGTACCACTGGGACTTTGTGATAAATGCGCCGAGGCAGAAACTCGACATCTACGGCATGGACAGGCACGGAAGAAAAAAATTCATTCTCAGAAAAGGGAAGTTTGCCCTATGAAGGAAAAAATCCGCGAGCTTTTCAAAAGCATTGAAGCGGAACAGGTGCTGCTTTTCAACCGCTTTTCGGAGCAGCCCTACTTCCACTATTTTTCACAACTGCCGGTGCAGCAATTCCGGGGAAACGCACTGCTCCTCCGCAGGGGAAGCATGCCAATTGTAACCTGCACTTTTCTGGACTGCGGCGCAGCGCGCACGAAAACCATCACTTTGAAAAAAATCTCGGGAAAGAAGGACTTCCTCAAACTGGTGAGGAAAAAATTCCCCAAAAAAACCATCGCGCTCAATTACGCGGAGCATTCTCCTGCCTCGCTGGCAAAACTCAGAAAAGAACTGCGCGGGAAAAAATTTGTGAACGTGCAGCCGCAGCTGGAAAAAGTGCGGGAAACAAAAACGAAAAAGGAAATCGCGCGCCTGCGCAAGGCAGCGGAACTCACGGAAAAGGCAATGAGGAAAATCCCGGCTCTCTACAAAAAGGGAATGACGGAAAGAGAACTCTCCGTGGAACTTGAAACCTTTGTTCTCGAGCGCGGGGCGCAGGGCACGTCCTTTCCCGTCATCGTGGCAAGCGGGAAGCATTCAAGCATTCCGCATTACATTACCTCGGACAGGAAAATCGGCAGGGGCTTTCTGCTCGTGGATTTCGGCGCACGGTACAAGAACTATTGCTCAGATATCAGCAGGACTTTCTACGTGGGAAAAGCAGGGGAAAAGGAAAGGGAAATGTATTCAGCTGTTTTCCGCGCGAAACAGGCGGCTGAAAAATGCGCTGCAGCCGGAGTGAAGGCTTCCGCGCTCTTTGAAGCCGCGGACTCCGAGCTGAGAAAATCCAAATTGAAAATGACCCATGCGTTGGGGCACGGCATTGGGCTGCAGGACCACGATTTTCCGCGCGGAATTGCAAAGAAAAGCCCTTGGAAACTGCGGGAAAAAATGTGCATTGCGATAGAACCCGCGGTTTACGGAAAATTTGGCGGAACACGCCTAGAGGACAACTACGTTGTGGGAAAAAGGAAACTGGAAAGAATGAGCCATGCGCCTAAGTTGCTGATTAAGTTATAAATTAACTATGGGAATTCTCACACATGCTTACGGCTGTGGATAAGAAAACAATGACATCCAAAAGAGCAAATGTAAATTCAGGTTTCATAATTTCACAGCCACAAAAACTATAAAAACACTGGAATACACTAATTAATTGAAGGACATGAAGCCAAGAAAAACGAGACCCAACCAATTACATCAGCAAAGACAGGAGGCAAGAAGAGAAATCCAAGCAACAGGCATAAAACCGCCAGGTTCAACTTTTCCACGGCAAATGACACCAAGCGACCACGCCCTGCGCAGACTCCAAAAAAGAAGAATCAATCCACAAGCGCTGCTCTCAATGGTGAAAAGCACTGACCCAGTGCTAAGAGGAAGTGCCATTGAGAGAATAAAAACAGATAAAAAAACCCTCAAACGACTTAGCCTTACAGAACTAAAAAATCTCACAGAACACCCAAACCCGATTGTTCGCAAAGCAGCAGAAAACGCACTCCAGGAACAAACAAAACAAAGAAACCTAACAGAACTAAAAAATCTCACAGAACACCCAGACGCATATATTCGTGAGATAGCGGCAAAAGAACTATCACAAATATATGCAAAACAAAAAAACCTAACAGGACTAACACAACTTGCGGAAAACCCTGACTGGGTAGTCCGCAAGGCCGCTGCAAAGGCACTAGAACAAATAGGCGAAAAAGGACTTCCAACACTAAGAGAACTCATAAAAGACCCCAGCGCGTTTGTTTGCGAGACAGCGGCAAACTCAATAGCACAAATATATAGAAAACAAAGAAACCTAACAGAACTAAAAAATCTCACAGAACACCCAAACCCGATTGTTCGCAAAGCAGCAGAAAACGCACTGGAACAAATAAAGACAAGGATGGCAATGCTTGGAACAAGAAGACCTTTTGCAGCAACAGCACACCTTCTGGAAATACTTGAAAGAACTGAAACACTAAAAGCTGTCTCCAGCCAACTTAAAAGAGAATTCGGTGAAGAATTCACTGGTATTGTTGTCTTTGGCAGCCTAGCAAAAGGTTACGCGCGCCCCGAAAGCGATATTGATTACGGGGTAATCGCCTCAACCCCCAAACCAGTCAAGAGATTCCGAGAGTTAGCAAGGGAAAAAGGACTCCCACTGTGCGACGAGCATTATGTAAATTCAGGAGAAAAAAGCAGCAAGACAACAGCAATGCTATTCAATGGATTGTTCTTCGGAGACAGAAAAGCACTAAAAAAATCACAAAGGGCAGCATTCATAAGAATTGAAAGCCCACAAGAATGGAACAGAGTAAGAAGACAAATCTTCAAAAACGAAACACACTTAGAAACAGCATTCAAAAGACTTGGCATAACAAGCAAAAGAGAACAACAAAGACTAAAAGCCGCAGCAGCACTCAGAGTTCCACCACCATACAACGAAATGAAAAAATTGCTCGGAATAAAATAAACAGCAAAAAAAACACGCCAAAAACTCACAACCACAATTAAAAACAATTTTGCCCTTTTCATATTCTATGGATTTAGAGCAGGCTCAGGCGATTATAGCCGAGGCAATAAACAGCAAGCAGATGCTCTGCGTTGTCGGCAACTGCTTTGTCGAATAACATTTAAAAAGGTAACTGTTAGCCCGGCTTTTTCCCTGTTATCTACATGACTGGGGCACGTTTTAGGCGTATTTTGGGCTCTTTGCTTTTTTGAATTTTTTGGCGTGGTTATCTTCATTTCCTTCTTTTAATTCTTCTCCAAAATTTCCATTTGTCTTTTTGCGCTTGTTTTTTCTCTTTTACAGCGTTTATTGTCGAGGCAAGCCTTTGAATTTGTCTCTTTCTTTCTCTCTTGTATTCTTTTCTCAGTATTGGGAACAATGGTTCTTTACTTTCAACCCTTTCTCTCACATAACGGGGAAGCACTGAAAGGGGCATGTCCTTTCTAAAAGGATTTAATCCCTTTGCTGTTAAGAGTCCTTCAACTTCTTTAGAGTGGGCTTGCCCGCAAACAACAATGTCGGGCAAAATTCCATTTCTAATTTGTCTTTCGATTTCTTTTTTCATGAAGTGCTCCATTTCGACGGCGGCCATGTCCTGCTTTTTTTGGCATTCTTTTGCTTCGCTTTCCTTACCGTCTCTACGAAGCCTTCTTCCCTGCTCATAGTAGTCAATAGCCGTTTGCAAAAATTCGTGTTTTACCAAAGGCACTATTTGAAATCCTTTTTTCCTCGCATGAGTAAGCACATCAAGAATATATCTCCCAGACTCAGTCAGAACATCGCTCCTAACAAACCGGCGTGCTTCCCCCCCACTTAAAACTCCAGATCCCGGTCGAAACAGGGTGTTCAACGTCCAATTTAGGCTTTCTCTTAAGTTTTTAGGCAGTTTTTTAGGGGGTTCGTATTTTCCTTCCCACCTTAATCCCGTTATTTTCGTTAATTCGTCCAAATAAGTAACGAATTCTGGGGAAATTTCAAGAAAAAGAACTTTTCCTCCTTTTGCGGCAACAGAATCGATTTCCCCTTTTGTGGCATTCAGCGCTCCAGAGTCTTCAACCCATCTCCCCTCTTGAGTTAAACCAGCCGGCACAGTTTTAAATGCCCCGTAGATCAACGGTTGATTTGCGCTTTTCCTCATAAAACCACTACTCCAACGTATTCGTATTAATAAGCGAACTGGTTTAATATAAAACTTACAGGCACATAAGGGAAAAAACGAATCAACTCTCGCACTCAAAAAAATGGCTAATTGTTTTCTGCTTTTTTTGTAGACCTATAATCCTAGCTTTTTCTTTGCTGGAAGGGAGCAGTTCGAAGTCGATTTTGGCGTATTCGAGTCCGAGGTTTTCGAGCATTTCGCGGGCTTTTTTTCTAATGCTTGGGGCCAGTAATATGCCCCTGGTTTTTTTGCCTTTGATTTTTTCCACCTGCCTCATATACCGCTGGAGCTGGGTTACGCAAGCATAATCCGCTTGCCTACGCTTTAGCTCGATTACCACCAAACCGCCTTGAGCATCCTCTGCGATTATGTCTGCTATTCCTCTCCTGAAGTGTTCTTGTTGGTTTAGGGGCTTGAGGCCGGGTTCTATCATGGAGAGGTCTTGCATTAGGAGCTCGTTGAGGTCTTTTTCCGAGCCGCTGAGCCTGAGGTCGTTGCTTATCTCCATTTTGTAGCATTGCACGTCATCAATCCTGTCGAAGGCTATTGTGAGGCGTTCTCTTGGCTTTAAGCGTTTTGCTGTCAGAATCGCGCCTTCCTCGCTGGGTTCTATTGCTATTCTCGCGTTCATCATGTAGTTCGTGGGTCTGACCAGCCTGTTTTGGTGAACGCTAATCGAATTATCCCCCTTAATGAGAATCAACCTCTTACCCCGGGGTAGCTGGCTCGTGGCTCTTCCAACGTAATTGACCCTGCAGGCTCCAAAAATGGTTGTTAGGTGCTTTTTTGAGATGCCGGCCTCGATTTTGCCTATCGCTTGCCCAAAATCCATAAGTATTTGGAAAGGGGAGAACACTTTAAAAAAGGGCTAATCGGCGCTCACTCATAGGCTTTTATGAGCCGCAGGATTATTTCTTCGTAGGTTTCCCCTTTCTTCCCCAATTCCTTGAGCTTCTCCCTCGTATCAGGACTCAACTGGATAGTAGTAACACCCTTCCTATAAGACATAGCAACTATATAACGCTATAGGTGTTAATAAATGTTGCGGTTCTACGCCAACTAAGCCAGTGGCAATGGCCACAATCCTTTTGAGCCCCTTTGCGGTTTTTCATTTAACATTTTCCTGATGCTTTCCGGCGTTTTCAATTTGAGTACACGGTATAACAAGCTTAAAATTAGCCGGTCAAAAAAGTAAAAGAAGCTTTGTTCGATAAAGTGCGGCATGATGTTTTTCTTCTTTTTCTTTGCTCTTTTAATCATATAATTGATTTCAATCCCTTCATGCCCTACCGCATTTCTGTAGTCATACATCTCCTTTAGGCTGTCTTTCCACACTTCAAAATCCAAATCAGTAAACTTTCTGATAAACAGTTCCGCTTTCTCCATTGTTGAAGGCTTTAATATAGAGTATAGCTTCTGACACTCTTCTTCAGAAAGCTCCCACTCACTAGCTTTTTCCTTTATGACACTTTTCAAGTTTCCCCTAGCAAGCTGCAATTTTGAATTGGGATCTACCTTGACGTTACTAGTCAAGTTCTCAAATAAGCCCCATGCCAAAAAGCCAGGGCCACGCCTAACAATATTTCCCTGCCTTTCTGAAATCATGTGATAATACTGGATCAATCCAAAGTTTTTTGGCTTTTTTTCAATAAACGCTTTAACGAGTTTTTCAAACTCTTTCTTTGGCACTCTAAATTCATATTGCCTACCTGAGAAACGGTCTTGCTTGGATACATACCCAAATTTCGTTTTTGGGTCTCCAATAATAACTGAAGCAATACCAGAGTTGGTCAGAAATTTAATCAGCTCAATCAAGTCAAGATCATAAAGAAAAACAATATTATCAAGAAATTGAAACTGAAAAAAAGAATTGTCAGGACTAACCCTATTTGTTATTCCCCTACGCAAATCAGAACCTATTTTTTCCATGCGTTCCTTTGACGATTTGTATATCGGCGTATTTTCAAATGCCTTCAAATAAGGTCTTTTGAGAATAAGGTAATAACCATTAAAGTTCTGTAATGGGCTCTCATCTCCAAATCTGCCTAACTCACTCAAATCTTCCAAATTATAAATCTTGTTCACACCATAGCCGGCTTCATCACCCACTATTAAGTGATTAATTCCCAATATTTTGCGACATTCCGAAGGGAAATCCTTGATCTTTCTTATTTCAGCGTAACCTATGTTTATTTCAGGGATGCGAACTTGGCCACCTAAGTATCGGGAAGGAGCCAAAAGCACCATTGCATGCGTCTCAGGTTTAGCCATATATTAAACTCGGAGTTAGGAATATTTAAAGCTTTGGAATTGAAGGGCTTTGCTCTTAAATAGCATCTTGCCCCTAAATTCGAATTAACCGCTTTTATATTCAATACTACATTTTTTGCACTTAATTGTTAATGTTGTATCTCCAGAAACGTCAAAAAAATCAGTATAATTTTCCCCATCTTTGATTTTCCACTCATTACCGCATTTGTGGCAATGCAAATGAACAATTTTTCCCTCTTTCCACACTATTTGTATAGCCCCGTGAGGTTTCATTGAAAACCTATGCTCAAATCCATCGCTAATTTTACTCTTCAACAAAGGTTTTTTATTTTGGCGGAGTTTTATGGAAACCGAGTCTTTCATTTTTACACCCCATAGCTTCCAAAAGTGGCGCTGGCGTTTCTGCTAAGAGAGACGGTTGAACTGCGTTGCAGAATCCGTCAAACGCCAACACCATAGAAACATGACCAAGAAAGGCGTTTAAGGTTATTTTTTAGGCATTTCTTGAATTAGGCGCGCTACTGTACTAAAATCGAAAAACATTTAACAACTATTTTCTACATATAGAAACATGGAAAAACCGGAAGCAATCATCACCATATTAATCGCTCTCATGATGTTAGCAGTCGGGGTATTGACTTTTATAAATAGTTCTCAATTGTACAATATTGCAGTGGAAACAAACCAATCGACAAAGAATGTGGAAAACCTAACAGGCATAATGGCAAGAAATGAACCGAGCATTGCCCTTACTACAAGGCTAAATGATTTTTATCCCGGATCAACATTGTTAAGAATTTGGGTTACTAACAACGGCTTTGTTCCAGTTATCTTGTGGGAGACATACCCTGTAAAACAAAAATGTGGTTCAAAGGTTGAAGAAATAGGCGAACTCACTTTCTCCAAATTCATGTCCTATAAAAACCCCGAAGACGCACCAAAAACATTTGCCAAAGTCGGGGCAATGGCAGCCTATAGAGCCCAATTACCCCCCGAAACGGTTAAAGAAAATTGCACTATCATAATAGAAATTGAAACATACGGAATTAATCCAGCAAACGCTCTACTAGAAATTCCAGTAGAGAATAGACAACCAGAATAGCTTTATTCAAGCAGTATTCAATAGTAACTAGCCACCCCAAAATCCTTCCGTTTCTCCGGAATTGCTCTCACGAACTCGTCTATCTGCTTTTTCACTTCTAATGCCTCGTGCTTGTCCTTTATTTGCTCCTTTGTCCTAGCATTAATTATCTTGGTTTGGTTGCCCTTCCCTACCTTTATGAGGAATTCCTGGCTTTCCTCACTGTCGCCATTCGCAATAACTTTCTCCAGCGTATCCAACCTTTTCAACAATGCTTTCCTTTTCTCCTCCACCTTCTTATTGAACACCCTAACCGGGTCCAGAATAAAATAGTTTCGGGGATTTGAATTAGAACAGTCAACGAGGTCAGCATCGATTAGCTCTTTTAAAACGGAGTAAATGGTTGCCTTGCAGATGCCCGTTTCTTCAATCACCTGCCTTGCGGTTTTTACCTCGCTTGACAGCAGGCAAAAGTACGCTCGCGCGTGGTTGACTCCAAAGCCATCTATCAGGTCAGAGTAGACTTGCACTAGTAGTGCTTCTTCTTCTCTCAATTTCTGCCCCCTTTCTCCAGCCGGAAGCCCTATTTTTCCAATCTTCCCTTCCTTATGCCGAGCTTCATTCCGAAAAACCTTGCGGATTCCTCCGCGCTCGTGAAGAAAAGTCTTCCGCCGACCACGATAAAAGTCGGATACCCCCTTATGGCTTCCATGATTACATGGTTTGTCGAGTGAATGAGATAGTCCTCGATTTCACCGTACCGGGATTTCATCATCCTGCTCCTTACTCTGGCATCCATTACATTCAACCCCGCCATTGCGAAAACTAGAAACGGGTTGGAAGTTGAATGGGGTTTAGTGGTGGACTTGATGCTCAGCCCAGCCCCAAGAAGGCCGAACCCTACTGCACCGACTACGTCCCAGTTTCTCTCTCCCCTCAGCGGGCCGACTCCCTTCACCATCTGCCTGAGCTCAGGGCTCATCTGTTCCTCCGGCAGTTCCCTGCCCTTGATAGAAAGCCTCAGGCCGCTTGCGAGCTTAATCCTGTATCTGCCCCTCGAAAACTTAATCTCTGATTTAATGGCGGTAGGAGTTTTTAATCTTCTGAAAATTTCAAGAGTAGGCGGAATCTGCCTTTGCCTTTCAGGCGACTCCCTACCCCTCTGGGCCTGTCTCCTCTTCCGCCTTCTGGAAAAGGGCAACCGGTTCCTTTTGTTTCCAGTGTGTCCGGATTTCGAGCCGCCTTTGATGCCGGGCAATTGTTTCACCATAGATACCTAAGTTTCAATAATATTTATTGGTTTTCGGTTATGTCTAATTCCGATTATTGCATTTTTTAACCATTTTTCCCCGCTTCTATATATCCAGCCATTGCGCGGGAGGTTTTCCTGCCGGAGACCGAAAGGTTTTAACGTTTTTAATGGAAAAATTGTTTTATATTATAATTTTATAACGCAAAAGGGGGAAAATCCGCGGAGTGCATAAAAAGCAGCGCGAACTGAAGGAGTTTTTTTAACCCTTTTCCCCTTTTTTTCCCATATGGAGTGGGGAAAAGAATCCGGCAGAATCCTGAACGAAGTGAGGGAAAAAAAGCCCTTGGTGCACCATTTGACCAACTGGGTTACCATTTACGACTGCGCGAACGTAACCCGCGCCATTGGCGCTTTGCCTGTAATGGCCCACGCAAGGGAAGAAGTCAAGGAAATGGCGTCCATCGCGCAGGCACTGGTGTTCAACATTGGAACGCTAACGCCCGCATTCGTTCAATCCATGCTCCTCGCGGGAGAAAAAGCAAACGAACTTGGAATTCCGGTAATTCTTGACGCGGTGGGAGCCGGCGCCACAACTCTCCGCACCAAAAAGGCGAAGGAATTAATGGAATCGCTGCAGTTCGCTGTCATAAAGGGCAATGCCTCGGAGGCAGCTGTGCTCGCTGGTCTGGATGCCAAAACGCGGGGCGTCGAGGCTTCGAGGGTAGAAGGAAACCTGGAGGAGGTCGCGAGAATTCTTTCAAAAAGCAGCGGCACAACAGTTGTGATTACGGGAAAAGAGGACATTGTTTCAGGCGCGGAAAAAACCGTGCTTGTGAAAAACGGGCACGAGCTGATGGGGTGCTTTGTAGGCACGGGATGCATGCTCGCCTCGGTACTCGGCGCTTTCTGCGGCGCTGAAAGGGATTCGTTAAAGGCAGCGGTTGCCGGAACCTCGTGCTTCGGGATTGCTGGGGAGCTGGCGGCAAAAAAAGCAAGCGCGCCGGCGGCATACAAAAACGAATTTTTCGACGCGCTTTTTCGCCTGGACGCGGGCACGGTTGAAAAAATGGCGAAAGTTTCGGAAGTGTAAAAATGCTTGAAAACCTAGGGCTGTATTTCATCACCGACAGCAATCTCACAAAAAACGGGGTGGTGGAGGACTGCAGGATTGCAATCGATGCGGGCGTCCGCGTGATACAGTACAGGGAAAAGTCGCTGGGCAGGGAAAAAATGCTCGAGGAAGCACTTGAAATTTCGCGCCTCTGCAGGCGCGCGGGCGTGCTGTTCATAGTGAACGACGACGTGGACATTGCGCGGAGAGTGAATGCTGACGGCATTCACCTAGGGCAGGAAGACGAAGCAATCAAAGAGGCCAGAAGTGCCTTGGGCGGCAAAATAATAGGAATCACCGTGCACGATTTAGGGGAAGCGCTTGAGGCGGAACGCTTGGGAGCGGATTACCTGGGAGTCAGCCCGGTCTTCCACACAGATACAAAGAAGGACGCCGGAAAAGCGATAGGGCTGAAAGCGCTTGCGGGAATAAAGGAAAAAGTGAAAATTCCCGTGGTGGCAATAGGCGGAATCCGGACGGAAAACCTGGGGGAAGTGGTAAGAGCGGGAGCCGACGGCGTTTGCATGATTTCGGCTATTGTTGGAAAAGAAAACATGGCGGAAAGGATTAAAGAAGTTACGGGGAAAATTGATTCCCTGAGGCGAGAAAAATGACACAGCTGGAAAAAGCAAAAAAAGGGGTTACCACAAAGGAAATGAAGAAAGTTGCGAAAGCGGAAGGAATCCCCGCGGAATTTGTGAGGAAAAAGGTGGCAAATGGGGAAATTGTAATTCCCGCCAACACCATTCACCTCAAAAAAGGGCTCAAGGCAATAGGAATCGGCTCCGCACTGAAGACAAAAATAAACACCAACATAGGAACAAGCCCCCTGAGGGAAGACGAGAAATGCGAGGTTGAAAAACTGAAAATAGCGGTAAAATACGGAACGGACGCGGCAATGGACCTGAGCACTGGCAGGGGAATCGACTCAACGAGGAGAAAAATAATACGCAGTGCAGGCATTCCCATAGGCACTGTTCCAATATACCAAGTGCTTGCCGAAAAACCGCTTAGCAAAATTTCAGAGGAAGACATTTTTTCGGTTATAGAAAGGCAGTGCAGGGACGGGGTGGACTTCATTACAGTCCATGCGGGAATAACGCGCAAAAACGCCCCCCTTGCGAAAGACCGCCTCACGGGAATAGTGAGCCGAGGCGGCTCAATGATTGCTAAATGGATAGAATACAGTAAAAAGGAAAACCCGCTGTACGAGGACTTTGATTTGCTGTGCGATATTGCGCGAAAATACGACGTAACACTGAGCTTGGGCGACGCGCTGAGACCCGGCTCGATAAAGGATTCCACGGACCACGCCCAGTTATGCGAACTCAAAATTCTGGGAAAGCTTGCGGCAAGAGCGAATGCCTTGGGGGTGCAGGCAATGATTGAAGGACCAGGACACATCCCCCTGCACGAAATAAGGAGGAACGTGGAACTTGAAAAAAAATACTGCAACAACGCCCCATTTTACGTGCTCGGCCCTATTGTGACGGACATTGCGCCGGGATATGACCACATCACGGGAGCGATAGGGGCAAGCATTGCGGCAATGCACGGCGCGGCATTCCTGTGCTATGTCACGCCCAGCGAGCACCTGGGGCTGCCGAGCGTGGAGGACGTGAGGGAAGGGGTCATCGCATTCAAGATTGCAGCGCATGCAGCAGACATATCAAAAGGAATAAAAGGAGCGGAAAAATGGGACAACGAAATGTCAAGGCACAGGAAAAAACTGGACTGGAAGAAAATGATCGAGCTTGCGATCAACCCGGAAAAAGCACTTGATTACAGGAAGCGCCTGAACAGGAGCATTGCAAAAGGAACGTGCTCGATGTGCGGGGAATTCTGCCCGATGAAGGAAAGAGTGGGAAAAAATGCGGATTGAGAAAATAGGCGAATTCGGGCTGATTGAAAGGATAGCAAAAAAAGCGGGGAAGGGCAGGGCGCTTGTGGGAATCGGCGATGATACCGCAGTGCTGAAATACGGCGGAAAGCTTTTGCTCTGGACCGTTGACACGCTCGTGGAAGGAGACCATTTTTCGCTTGAATGGTTTTCTCCGAGACAGGTCGGAATGAAAGCAATTGAAATAAACGCAAGCGACATTTATGCCATGGGCGGAATTCCCAAGCAGGCACTGGTCGCACTTGTGCTGCCGCACGGAACGCGCGTTGAATTGGTTGACGGAACCTACGAGGGAATGCTAAGCGCGGCGAAAAAGCACGGGATTGAAATTGTCGGCGGAAACATCACGCACGGAAGGCAGCTCGCAATCGACGTAACAATGCTCGGAACCGCGGAGAAAAAAAAGCTCTCCCTGAGAAGCGGGGCAAAGCCAAACGACCTCATATGCGTGAGCGGTCCCTTGGGGGACTCCCGCGCCGGACTTATCGTTTTCCTCAGGGGGAAGCGCGGATTCAAAAAACTGAGGAAAAAATACCTCGAGCCGAAAGCAAAACCGGAAAAAGCCAAAAAGCTTGCGGGGAAAGTGAATGCAATGATTGACGTCAGCGATGGGCTGGCATCCGAGGTAAGGAACATCTGCACGCAGAGCAAGTGCGGCGCTGTCCTGCACCACGAAAAAATCCCGGTTTCAAGGGAAGCCAAAAAGCTCGCTGCAAGGATAGGCACGGATGCCGCAAGATTCGCTCTTTTCGGCGGCGAGGATTTCGAGCTTGTTTTCAGCGTGCCGGAAAAAAAATTCAGGAAGGAAATGGGCGTTCCCGTTGGAAAAATCACGAAAGGAAGAAAAATCTTTCTGGAGAAAAAAGGGGTAAGGCTTCCCTTGGAGAAATTCGGATATGACCACTTCAAGGAAAACATTGAAAAAGTAACAAACCTTCGGTTTGATTCTGGTTTTGGGCAAGCCCTATCTGGCGGTA
>CAZKED010000014.1:0-32860 GCA_964551725.1 uncultured archaeon
CCAAAAGTTATCAACTAATAAATAATATTTACCAAAAAGAATATAAACTGCTTGCACTCCCCCCAGCAGCCCGTATATAACAATTCCTTGAAAATAAACATATCTCTTGTATATTTTTCGGTTTCGGAGTCTTTGCACATTAAAGGGTTAAAAATTAGGATTCCAAACCCCTTTTTTGTGCAATTTCGGGGTTTTTAACTGCACAAAGGCTTTAGTATATTTTTTTATTATCTTCAAATATATTTAAATATTTTGTGGTGCCTATCTAATTACTTATGGCTTATGTAAGAGAGCAGAGGGCGAAAGGCAAAAGCTATTTCTATTTGGTAAAGAACGTCAGGCTAAAGGGCGGCGGATGGAGGCAGTTCAAGAAATACCTGGGAAAAACACTGCCCGGGAAAAAGGAACTGGAAAAACTGAAAAAGGAGTTTGAAGGCGAGGTAAGAAAAAAAACAATGTCAAAATACGTTTACCTGGAAAACCACTTGCTGGAATACGCCGATAAAATAGCAAATCAGTTCCGGCAGAGATACAATAAACTGAACGCCGAGGAAAGATTCGATTTTGACAGAAACTTTCTCATAGTATTCACTTACAATACAAACTCAATAGAAGGCTCAACCCTCTCACTGAAAGAAACATACAAACTCCTGGAGGAAAACACTGCGCCAAAAAAAGAATATGAGGATATTGTGGAAACAAAGGCAGCGGAAAAATGCCTAAATTACATAAAAGAGTACAGCGGAAAATTCAACGAAGAATTTCTGCTCGGACTCCACAAAAAATACTTCCAGGAAAGCAAGCCTTTTATTGCCGGAAAATACAAGAGAAGGCAGAACAGGGTTACGAGGGCAAAATTCAAGCCAACGCCGCCGGAACTCGTGCCAACAGACATGAAAATCTTCTTTAAAGACAATGAAAAAAACAAAAAAGAAATGCATCCCCTGGAACTGGCTGCATGGGCACACTGGAAGCTGGAATGCATTCACCCCTTCCAGGACGGAAACGGCAGGATAGGCAGGTTAATAATGAACCAAACACTTCACAGAAACAATTACCCAATGATTGACATAAAAACAAAAAACAAGCAAAGCTATTACCATTCACTTGAAAAAAGCGACAAACAAAACAACGCAGAGCCCCTGGCAAGACACCTGGTCAAAAGATTCATAAAACAATACAAAAACGCATTAAAGGAAACCGCCTAAAAAAAACCTTCCCCTTTTCGAATTACTGGAACATTAAAGGGTTACAAATTAGTTTTTCGAACACCCCGGAAAGCGTCTTTCTCCTTTTTAACTTAACGCAGGGATAACAACTGTCCAAGAAATTGTGTGAAATGTCAGGGGATTTTTGAAAGGTATTTCTCCAGATCGCGGTAGTTCTTTTTCCTTTCCAGAAGGCAGACAAGGATAATGTTGGGTTCGAGGACAACGTAAACTAGCCTCGATTCCTTTCCGCGCAGGTTCAGCCTTACTCTGAAAACCTTGCTGAACTTTTTTGAATGAATCCTCTTGAACCTGTAGGGATTCTGCTTAATCAGTTCAATTTTTTCCCTTACAATCCTTTTGCCCTTTGAATCCAGCTTTTCAGCCTGCTCTACAAAGAACTCAAGGGCAATGACCTTGAAAGTCATTGCAATGCCCTCAAAAGCTCCCTTTCTGAAACAACCTTCTTTGCCTTCACGGATTTCTCAATAAGGGAATCAATAAGCTCGATTTCCTTCCCTGAAAAGGATTCATCGAAATCGCTTTTCTCAAAAACCTTCTCCCTGAGGCACTCCATGAGCAAGTCCTGCACATTCCTGTAGCCATAGCTCTCGGCAAAGCTCTCCGCAGAATCGTAAAGCCCGGAAGGCATTTTAACATTAACCTGTTTGGTAGCCATAGGTATCCATAGATACCCAAAGGAATTTAAATATTTCCCTCACTTTCCGGAGCGAAAGAATTCAGCTCTTGCAGCAATCTCCAGCGCTCCGGCAACAATCGCCAGAACCGCTGCAAGAAGGAGCAGGCATGCCCCGAAGCCGAGACCCCAGTCAAAGCCCATTTGGGCGGTTGTTCCCGGCCCGTATTCTATGGTTTGGGCATAAGCGCCGGAAAAGGGAGAAGAAGCAATTTCTTCAAACACTGACTCCGCTGCCCCCATTGCCTCGGCAGGAATCTGCTGGCTGAGCAGGGGCTCAACGCCGGCAATCAGGGAGGGCAACTGCATTACGACAGCGAGAATTAATATTACTGGAATTGCGTTTGCTATTCCCCTCGAAATATATTTTCTCCCGGCTTTTCCCGTGCTGTTCACTCCAACAGTGCCGAGCACGAAAATAAAAAAGCCGGCAGCAATCACAACGCCGAACGGGATTCCCAAGCCGAACATCTGCACTATTCCGTTGCCGGCAAACCAGTTCACCAATACCCCGTTAATTCCGTCAATTGTTACGAGTGCAATTTTTCCCTGCGTTGCAACGAACTCGCTGCTAATGTCCGCATTCACATAAAACCAGGGCTGGAAAACCGCAAAAAGCGCAACCGCAACGGAAACAATGCAAAGAACGTTCCCCAAACTCTTGGCATTCACTCCATCAATGTAGAAAAGGGAAAAAATCCTCGGACCCAAACCAGCGCGCTTCTTCTTCCTCAGGATTCCCAGAGCGCTTATTAAAACCCTCACTGCAACGTAAAGCAAGAACAGCAGAACGAAATTGTACGCAATCCAGTTCCAGGTGAACCATTCCTGCGTTCCCTGCATCAAGCCGGAGGACCACGCAGCAGGCATTCCCCAGGCATTCCCGCTGTGGAAAGCGGGGCCAAGTGGACCGCGCTGCCCAAGCGCTGCTGCTTCCAAAGCACCGTACTCGCCCCAGTGTCCGGAAAAATCAATCCAGCCCTGCTCCGCGGAATGGTTGCCCGCGCCTTTTTCTCCGAGCATTACCATCTCATAGTCCTTGGGCTCGAGCACGGTTCCGTTGGCGGCAACCTTGTCGCTTGCAAGCCCCACCGCGCCCTCGAACGGCTTTGCGTAGTTCGCGTGCGAGCCAAGGGCAACAAAAACCTTCGGGTGCGCCCCAGACTTTTCAACGTCCGCCCAGGCAACAAGTTCGCCGCCCTCGTGCTGCGAAAACGCAGCAAACTCCGGCTTTCCATCAGAATCGAGAAAAACCTGCACCGTTTCCCAGTCCCCCTCGTGCACGTTCAATCTCCCTGGATTGAACGCATAAAAAAACCAGTACTGGACAACAGTTTTGCTGCTGTAACTGTCCAATGCAACCCTTGCATAAACCGTGTAGCCCAGCGAACTCTCGCTCTTCTCATATTCCTCAATTACTTTCTCGTCCCCCGCGCTTCCGGGCCTGAAGTCAAGGAAGTACTCTTCTCCCGGAACTGTGAAGGGTGAAATTTCGCTTGCGCTCAGGGGGCCTTGTGAAACCAGCCTCTCGCTGCCGAGAAACTGCTTCAGGTCGGAATTCTCCAGAAAGTATTCCACTTCAACTGGATACAGCCTTTCCCCGCTGGCAAAGTACAATATGGGCGAATGCCTTTCCGCGAGCTCCTGCTCCTCAGAGTCAGGAATGCCGTCGTTGTCCGCATCGCCTGCCGCTGCGGTGGCGAGCGGGGAAAAAATAACCAGAACAAAAAACAAAAATGCGAGTTTCCTAAACAAAGCCATAACATCAGCCCCCTTAAATGCGAATAAAAAAAGGAATAAAAAGGGTATTGCCGCCCGACGTACCGCGCCAAGCGCGGGGCTGGTGTCCAATAAATTGTGTGAAATCAGATTTCTTTCTTTATTCCTTCCAACAGCAGTCCGAATTCAGTGTATCCCGCTTCTGCGTTGAAATGGCCGGCGCCTTTCACCACAATGACGCTTGTGCCGAGGTTTTCCGCAATTAATTCCGCTTTTTCCAGCGGCACGTAAGGGTCGTTGTCGGAATGGAATATATGAAAGGAACCGCAGTTTTTCCTGATCGAACTCCAGTCGAATTCCCTCTCCGTGAAGGTTTTCATTTCAGTGTCGAAAGCGTTCCCGGGGCTCTGCGCAAAACCCGCCACGAAGAAAGCAGCTTTTGCTTTCTGCTTTTCCAGCACGCTGAGCAAAAAAGTCACTCCGAGGGAGTGCCCTACAACAATTGAATTCCCGTCCAGGAAGCCGGGGAATTCCTCCAGTTTTGCAAGCCATTTTTTCAGGCGCGGTTTGTCCGGCGAGGGAAAATCCGGCACCAACACGCTGTGCCCCAGTTTTTCCAGCTCCCGCTTCAGCCACGGAAACCAGTTCTCTTTGGATGAACCGAATATGCCGTGCACAATGAGGACATTTGCCATTTCAACCCTCGCCGCACCGGTTTTCCGTCACGCCTTCCATGACGGTTTCGCTTGACCCGTCGCTCAATTCAGCCACCACGCTGTAAGAGTAATCCCTTTCCTCCCAGTAATACTCCAGGGCTACAAAGGAGTAATTCTCCAAGGGACTGTATTCCGAGAAAATTTCCTGTCCTTCCACAAAGACCTTTACGTCTTCCACAAGTCCTGCATCGCTGCCCTGCAGATAGCCGCCTATTTCAACGTATTTGAATTCCCCGTCGCAAGAGAAGTACGCGCTCGGATTCGAAACGGATAAGCCCTGTGCTCCTGGTGTGGGCTCCTGCGTTTGCTCCTGCACCGGCTCAGTGCCGGGCAAAGGAGAAGCAGAAGGCTGCCCCTGCAGCGGCTCCACAATTATTGTCACTTTTTCGGTCGTGGTTTTTTCGCCTTCCGCTGCAATGAATTCAACTTCGTATGTTCCGGCATCGCCTTCCCCGGTGAGCCATTTAATGCTCAGCCAGGGCTTTGATTCGTCGGAAAACCAGGCGGAATCGCCGTTGGAAACAGCCCATTTTTCCTTTCCTGCCGCGTCTTTAAATTCGAGGCTCACTTTTCCGTAATTCTGGCTGTATGCCTGGGCAACAATTTCCACAAGTTCGCCTTCCCTCACGGTTATTTCATGCGAGGGCTGAACCCGTATGGCGGGCGGAAGGTTTAGGGCGAATTCCCTGTCGATTGTTTCCCTGCGTTCCATTTCCCTGAAAACGCTTCCCGCCCACGCTACAGTCTCCCTCGGCGGTCTTTCGCAGGAACAGCAGCAGGAGCGAATCCATTTTTTCCCGAGTTCCCCGTAGTCTGCTTCTATGAAATCGCAGCTTCCCGGAATTATTTCGCAGTTCCCTGTTTTTTCAACGTCAAGCACTCCGTTTTGGGCGGAATATTTTTTCCCGCGCACCCTGCACTCCATTTCAATTATTCCGTCAACAAAATCAATCCTTTCCTGGTCTTCCTTTTTGTCCGAGTCAATAAAGTAATAAACGGGGTTGTCGCATTGCTTTCTCTGCTTTTCGTTTTCTTCGTGCACGGGGCATTTGTTGGAATTGCAGTAAACACTGCACCGCATTTCAAGGCTGTTCTCCCCGATGACCCTTTTTTTTGTTAAAGCCTCGCTTTTGATTCTGATGCCCTCTGCCTTTGCAGATTCAGCCCACCTGCACGGTCCTCCGGAAACCCTCCTCGAATCCAAATAAATGCTCTCATTGTCTTTTCTCAGGGAATAGTCCACCCAGTAAACGAAAGAATTATAGCCGGCTGCAGGGCATTCGCTGAATATTTTTTGGGCAAGGTTCTCACACTCCTTTTTGAAATCGGAATACGCTGTTCCAAGCCCGCCCTCAAAGGGAAACACTTCCGGGTCGGCGGGAATGCTTGAAAACAGCAGTTCGTCCGCGAGGTATTCTGCGGTGTCGCTTAATCCTGATTCCTGCAGTGAAATGAAGGAATCGTAAAACTCGCTTATTGCATCCTTGTTTTCCGATTTCAGCCCGTCGAATTTTTCACTGCATAACCCGCTGAGCGAATTTTTTTCCTCCGCGTCGAGGGAATCAGCGCTTTCAACAAAGGGGCATATGTTTTCCCTCGCCTCTGACGGGGCAGCAAACGGCTCCATTTCATACAATGGAACAATTCCAATTCCCCGCACTTTCCCGGCTTCCTGCGAAGGGGTTCCGCCCGGCTCAGCGGTTGCTTCCGGCGTTGGAGTTGCTTCCTGTGCAGGAGCAGGCTGCTGAGGACAGCCGCTGAGCAAAAGAAGCGCAATGAACGCAATGAATAATATTGCTTTTTTCACGCCCTTATTATGTTCAAAGAACTATTTTAGTGTTTCGGTGGACTGGGCGGACTGCAGAGAGCGGAATGAACAATAAAAAAATAGAAAGAGAAAGAAAAAATAAAAAAAAAGGCAAAAGAAGTTTTCCGCGAGGTTATTTTGTTATTTTTATTTCTATTGCCGAAACCTTGAGAGGCTTGCCTTCCTCCGAGCTGATTTCCTCTGTGGAGGTCGCTATGTCCACGATTTTGGCTCCTGTCACAAACTTGTTTTTCACGATTTCCGCGACGTCCACTGCTCTGCTTATTGCCTTACCGCGGGCTTTAATGATAACCTCCTTTGCTCCCTGGTTCATTTGAGTGACAACAGCCAGCACGTAAGCCATTGTCCCTTTTTTTCCTACAAAGACAACATTGTCGTCTGCCATTTTCTGCACCTCCTATTTTGCTGTACTATTGTATTGCTGTAATCGTCAGCGCAGGTATTCGATTGTTTTCTCGAATACCCCCCTGGTCAGCGCGGGATCGTAGTTGAAGTAAACGCATTTTCCGAGCAATAATCTCTTTTCAACCACGCCCGTGTAGTAGTCCGCTTTTCTCACGTTCTGGATGAAAGCTATTTCGTTGCCTACCGCTGCAACCTCGAAGGTCTTGAAGCTGATTTTTGACATTTTTGGATCTGCGGGAATGACCTCGATGCCCTCCATTATGGGGTGGTCAAAGTCCACTCTCCACAGTTCGCCTGTAACGCTTATCTGTTTTGTGCAGCTTGGAATTCCATCCTTGTCGCGGACGCATTCCACCGGCACAACGTCTCCGAGGTTTGCCTTCCATCCTATTATTCCCGGGGAGTCCTTGCGGTAAATTCCCGAGTTTCCGACAACAATCAGTTTTCCGCCTTTTTTAACGTAATTGCGCAGTGCTTCCCCGACCTGTCTCGGCAGAGTTTTGTCTGACTGGTTGCTCTGGTCCAGCATTACAATGTTGTACTGTGCAAGCGTTTCGTTGGGGCTTGCTCTCAGGGAAGAAGCGCTTCTCTGGGAGTACTGCACTAAGTCTTTGTCTTCTTCAAGAATGGCAATCGTGCCCGAACTTGGAGTTCCAATTACGAGCATGTTTACAGGACCGCCCGGCGTAATAAAAGGAAGGTCAATTATTCCAAGCCATCCCGCGGCAACAACCCCTATTAAAATAATCAAAATCAGGGGAATCAGCCCCTCAAAATGATAGCCCAACCTGGACCTCAGGCCCCCGCCAGAAGGCAGTGGGGGCAAAGCTCCACCTTCATCGTCGTACATTACCACACCCTTCCAAGTTTTTTCTTTTACAATCCATTCCGCTTTCTTTAACTTTTTTCAATTAATTTGTTAATATTGTAATATATTTAGTGCTGTTTTCCTTTTTATTCTTTTTGTTCCGCTCTCGCTACGGCAACCAACAATATTAATGGCTTTCTAAGTTTAAAAACCTTTTCTTTGGCTTTTTACCCGTAAATAACCGCCAGGTACGTGTTTTCCAGCAGGGAAACATAGCGGTGTTCTGGTGCAATCTTTTCGTTCACGAAGTATTCCGGCGGCAGGGCATAGTATACAACGTTCTGACCGATGCCCAGACCGAAGAGGCGCGATTTTGCGTTCGTCATTATGAGGGGCAAATTGTTTCCGTAATTCTCGCCTCCCGCTATAAAGTTGCCCTGGAAATCAACGGTCATTACAATAGTGCTCGTGCCTGTCGCAATCGGCTTTACAATGGAAAAATCCCTGTCGCCTGAAACGCAGAAAGACATTCCCGAGCCGAACCCGTAAACCAGGGGGTTGTCGTTTGAAACAGGGTTGAGCAAGCCAGCGCAGGTTTCCCCGCTTGCCGCGCAATTGCGCATGCTGCAGTAATTTCCCAGGTATTCCACGCCCAGCAGTTCGTCCAATAAAACCATTTTGTTGTCCAGTTTCCTTGCCCAGGGGCCCAGCGGGGAATGCGGGGCATTCTCGTCCCTGCTCTTCTCGTCCTCGTACAACTGGTTTTTTTCTTCCACAAGCTCGGCGGCAGCGTCGCCTGTCCACACCAGATTGCCGCCGAAATTCGCGTAATCGATGAACATTTTCACCTTCTCGGTGCTCATTTTCCTCGCCTTCTCCACAATGACCAAATCGTACTGTTTCAGGTTGCCGGGATTGACGTAATCAACGTTCAAAAGCACCGGTCTCACGCCGATGCCCGTGGGCTTCGCCATTTCCCTCTGCAGCATTTCGGGCTCTCCCAAACCTGACTCACCGTACACTATTGCCACGCGCGGCTTTCCCAGTATCCCATAGTACACATCGCACCATCCGGGAATGAAGCCGCATTTCATCGTGCTCGTCCAGGTGAGCACGAAAAGAAGCACAAAAACAAGCGCAAGGAGCACTACCACGTGCACCGAGTCCTTCACGAGTCTGCGGGTGTCCATTTTGCTTACCCAAAAATTTATAATCCCTAGTCATTAATATTAATGTATTGAGACTTTAAAAAGGTAATAGAAAAGCAGGAAAAGGTAAACAGCATGGTGAAATTAATAAAAGGAAAGCGCTCCACCGGACCGAGTTCCGCAATCGGCTTAATGCGCTTTTTTGATGCGGAAACCCGCGCTCCGAAGCTCTCGCCGCATTTCATTGTAGGGGCAATATTCGTGGTAATAGCGGTAGTGCTCGCAATAAGGACTATTTTCTGAGTTCAAGGAAGAAAGCCCTTTCAAGCAGTTTTTCCTTCTTTCCTTCCTTTTGCTGCAGTGCAGTGTTCGTTTCCGCTTCCAGCTTTTTTGAGAATTTTTCGAGGAATCCCGCATCCGAGCACGAAATGTTAAGCTTCACTTTTTCTCCCGGCGTAAGGCCAGCTTCCTTGCGCATTGACTGCACCTTGCGCACGAGTTCTCGGAACTCCGCTTCCTCTTTGAGTTCGGGAGAACGCGCGGTTTCGAGGAAGACTTCCGCTTCGGCCAACTTTTTGGAGGCGAATTTTCCCTCCGGCTTTTTCTTCGATTCCTTAACTTCCCTGACATTGCAGAGCGTTGCCAGAACTCCCCCGAGTTCCGGCAGGATTTTTCCGCTTTTTGAAACGATTACAACGGATTCCAAGGGCCAGCGCCTTCTCAGAGAATGTTCCTCGCGCAGGGATAGGACTGCCTGCACCGCTTCGACAACTGCATTCATTTCCTTTTCAAGTTTTTTGTCCGCCAGTTTTTCGCTGGGTTCTGGCAGCGAAAGCATGTGAACGCTTTCCTCCTTCAACGCGCCCTTGAATTCCCTGTAAACGAATTCTGCCATGTGTGGCACTATCGGCGCGGCAATCTTGAGCAAATCCAGGAGCACGTGATTCATTACAGCGCCCAGAGTGTCTTTCTCAGAGCCGATGCGGTCCCTCACTATTTTAATGTACGTCCTGCTCAGGTCCTCGAGCACGAATTCTTCCAGCGCGGCAATTACTTCATAGAACTTGTAAGAATTATACGCTGAAAGCGCCTTTTTTGAAAGCGAGTTCGCCCTGCTGAGTATCCAGCGGTCCTCGGGCTTGAGTTTTTTTCCCCGAATTCCTGCTCTGCCGAAGTCCAGGTCAAGGTAGAGGGAAGCGTAATTGAACGAGTTCCAGAAAATGTTGAAAAACCTCTTGATGCCCTTGAAGAGCTGCCAGTCAAAGTACATGTCGTCTCCTTTAGAGTTCTGCACTATGTAATACCTCAAATAGTCCCTGCTGTATTTTTGTATGACCTCCTGCGGCGTTACAATGTTTCCCCTGCTCTTGCTCATTTTTTCCTTTTTGTTCACGTCCAGGACCATGCCGTGAGTTACAATATTCTTGTACGGCGCTTTGCCAAAGCATATAACGCTTGTGATTATTTCCGAATTCCACCATCCGCGGAACTGGTCAGTTCCCTCCAAATTCAGGTCTGCGGGCCAGAATTTTTCAAACAGTTCCTTTTCCCCGGGATAGCCCAGGGCAGCCCAGCTCGAAACGCCTGAATCGAACCATACGTCGAGGACTTCGGGAACGCGGGACATTTTTCCACCGCACCCGCATTGGTATTCTACCTTGTCAATGTAGGGCTTGTGTAGGTCCAGGTTTTTTTGGACGCCCGCTTTTTTTTCCAGCTCTTCCAGGGAACCGAAAACTTCCTTTTTATCGCATTTACTGCACTGCCATATTGGCAAGGGCGTTCCCCAATACCTGTTCCTCGAAACAGGCCAGTCGCTCAGCGATTCAAGCCAGTTGTGCATTCTCGCCTGCATCCATTCTGGCACCCAGTTCACTTTTTTGTTCTCGGAAATGAGCTTTTTCTGTATGCTGCTCACCCTGAAAAACCACTGCGGCGTGGAAATCATGAGCAAAGGAGACTTGCAGCGCCAGCAGACGGGGTAATCGTGCGTGTAAGGGTGCCTGTACACGAGGTGTCCTGACTTCTCCAAATCGGAAACGATTTCCGCGTCAACCATTCTTGCTGTTTTCCCGGCGTACTTTCCCGCTTCCTTTGTCATTTTTCCGTCCAGTGAAACCGGGCTCAGCGCGGGCAATCCTTCCTTCAATCCCACTTCGAAGTCTTCCCTTCCGTGCCCCGGCGCCGTGTGCACCAAGCCGGTGCCTTCCTCGAGGTTCACATAGCGCTCGCTTAACACTACACGATAAGCGCCCTTCAGGTCCGAAGGAGGGAATGCAAGGTTTTTTCCCAGCGGGTTTTCGTACTCCATTCCCCCGAGTTCCTTTCCCTTTACCTTTTTCTCAATCGTGTATCCCGCTTCGAGCACGTCCATTAATTCCTGCACTTTTTCCTCTGCCACAATCCAGGTTTCGCCGCTGCTCATTTTAACGAACGCGTAGGAAAAGCGGGGGTGCACCATTATTCCGGTGTTGGCAGGCAACGTCCAGGGCGTGGTTGTCCATATCACAAAATGCGTGCCCTTCATGCCTTTTGCCGGGAATTTCACGTACACCGATTCGTCTGTCTGCTTTATGTATTCAATTTCATTGTATGCCACGGCGGTGGCGCAGTGCGGGCACACGTGCACGGAGTACTTTCCAAGGTACAGCAAACCTTTTTCCTCGGCTTTCTTGAAAGTCCACCAGATTGCCTCGATGTAATCGTTGCGCAGCGTGAGGTAAGGATTCTCCCAGTCCATCCAGACTCCCAAGTCCTCGAATTCTGAACTCATTGTGTCAATGAACCGGGTGGCGTATTCGCGGCATTCTTCCACGAATTTCTCCACACCGTACTTTTCAATGTCCTGCTTTTCCCTGAATCCCAGCTTTTTTTCAACGCTGTTTTCAATGGGCAGTCCATGCGTATCGTAGCCGGGTCTGTCGAATACGTCAAAGCCCTGCATTCTCCTGCTCCTCAAAGCAACGTCCTTCAGTATTTTGTTGAGCGCGGTGCCCATGTGAATGTGCCCAGTGGCATAAGGCGGGCCGTCCATGAAATAGTAGCGCTTGCCGCTTCCCGCGTTTTTCGCGCGCGCCTTTGCGGCGATGCCTTTCTTTTTCCAGAATTCCTTTACTTTGTTTTCTTCCGAAACGGAGTACTGTTTGAGCGCGCTGCCCATTCTCATCACTGCAAAAAAAAACAAGCCAGGAACGCTTTTCCGCGAAAAGCAGCCGGCATTTCTAAAAGTGTGCCCGCAAAACGTTTTAAATTTTGTGCAGCCCTTTCACTGCCTTTCAGGGCTTGTAGAAGTGCAGTGCAGCCGGCTTTTCAGGCTCCGGCTGCTTTTTGGATTTCCTCATGGAGAATGCTGCAGCAATCACTCCCGCAAAGCTCAGAATTATCGCGAATGCGGCATACTGCGTAAAACAGCCGAGGTCAAAGCCCCCAACGCCCTTTTCGCTGGGATTCTGGCACGAATTGAGTGAAAAATAGCCCATTGCAAGCCCCGCCGCGAGGAGGAGCACGGCAAGAAACTTCAACGCCTTCCAGAAATCCACTTTCATGGCAGCAAAAAGAAAGGCAAAAAAATATTTAAAGGAAAGCATGCCTAAATAATACATCCGACTAAAAAAAGCAAAAGAACGGGGTGATTTAATGGCAAGGAAAAGCAAGAAAGATGTGAAGAGAGGCGGTCACCTTGTAAGCGACCCCAGAGTGTACGGGCTAATGCAATCAGGAGTGCGGGGAGTGCGCCAAAGAATCGCCAATCCAAACGGCGGGCAGCTGGCAGCCCCTATTATCAAGAGCATTAGAGACGGGCACCTGAAAAAGCACGAAGTGCTCTCCACCCTTAACGCGCTGTGCGATGAAATGCACATTGACACCGGCACAAGAACACAAATGTACAGGGCAATAAACAGGAAATGTCCCGACTGAAGCAGGCGAAAAAGCAGCGATTTTTTCTTTCCCTGAACCTATTTTTCTTTCCGCAGCCTGCGCTTTCTTTTTCCTGAAACTATTTTTCTTTCTTTTGGGCAACTTACACTTTTCTTTCTTTCCTAAAGAAAGAAAAGGGCAGTTGGGCACGGGAGGATTCGAACCCCCGACCGATGGTGTATAAGACCATTGCTCTGCCAGGCTGAGCTACGTGCCCTTTTGCCGCTGCAGCGCGCTTTCGCGCTGCTGTAATGATAATTAATTGAAAGAAAAAAATAAAAAAAGCGGCAATTGGCGCAATGTGCTCCACTGCTCTCCGCTGCCTTTACTGCTGCTCTTCGGCGCTGAGGTTGTTTGATTCATTGACTTCTCCGACTTCTTTGCTTCCCTCTTTGAGTTCGCCGTATCTGCCAATGTTTAACCGCAGGGAATTCTTGAACAGTGAAGTGTAGCCGTTTTCCACGTCGTACGTTTTTCCGTCCTCGACTTTTTCAATGTCGTCGTCCCACAGAGTGAGAAGCACCGTGCCTGTTTCGTCTCCGACAACTGCTTCCGTCACCTTGTGAGTTGAATCGTCAAGCTTTGACGTTACCTCTCTCACTTCGTTCTTGCTCAGTGCTTTCACTGTTATGTTGACCTTTTTCTGGTAAGGCCTCAACTGTTCGACATTCATTCAAATTTCCTCCTTTGAAAGTTTTCATTGTGTGGCAATACACAACAGTAAAACCCTTACGGGAATATTTATTTAAAAGTGTCGGAAACAGGAAAAAGCGGGGGGTAAAAAAGTTTGGGAAAGAAACGGCAGAAAAAAAGAGAAAGGGGTAAAAAAATTTCGGATTCAAATTAGTGCGGTATGAAAATTCTCACAATTTGCGGAAGCCCGAGAAAGGGGAACTCCGAGGCAGTCTCTTTGAGGATTAAAGAACTGCTCGAAAAAAGGGGGGTGGAGAACGAAATAATACTCCTCAGGGAAAAAAACATAGAAAGGTGCAGCGGCTGCGTTGAATACTGCGGCAGGGAATTGCGCTGCTGGAAAAAGGACGACTTTGCGGAAATAAGGAAAAAAATGGAGCAGGCGCAGGGATACGTTTTTGTAAGCCCCGCTTATTTCAATATGCCTCCGGGGATATTCAAGGATTTAATTGACAGGTGCTGCGTGCTGTACGCTGCAAAGACTGACTTTTCCGGAAAGAGTGCGATGGTAATAGCCTTGGGCGAAGAAAAAATTGAGGAAATAAACGCCTGCCTGAAAAACATTTCAGAGAATTTCTGCGGCGTTCTGGGCATTCCCGTTGCAGCGGAAAAAAGCTTCCGCTCCAAAAGCGAGCTGAAGGGAAACTTCAACGACATTTTCGAGAACAACTTGAACGCGGGAATAGAAAAAGAACTGGAGGAGATGGCGGAAAGGCTATACTCCTGCCTCCAAAAACAAAAATAGGAAAATAAAAGAAAGGGAAAGGGAAACTGGTTCCCTTTATTTCTTTTTCTTCTTTTTGGGCATTGACGACTTTTCAAAGTCCCTGACAATGTGCTTGGCTTCGTCTCTCATGGCAAAGCCGAACGAAATGCCAATCACTATTGCCGCGGTAAGGCAGATTGCTGTAAAGGCTATAATGAAGATTTGGACGAGAATTGTAACATCAATAAGCCCTGTTGTCTGGAAGCCGATTATTGCCGCCAGGTAAATTATCACCACTTCCGCGGCAATTCCCGCTGTCTTCCTGAACCTGTGTGTTGTAATCTCTATGACGTTCCTTATATAGCGCGCGAACAGCAGTCCTGCGATCACTATGAGCAACAGGAACAGTACCTGGAAAACAAGCACGGCAATGTTTATCAGTATGCCTCCAATAATCTCCATCTTGAGGGACCTTGCGGCTTCAGCAAGCACGACTGCGACAATGGACCACTTTGCAATGCTTCCGAGTATTACTGCGAGCGTGTGACCGCCGATGGCGTGGCTGAGGTTCTGCTCCTCGATCCATTCGTCCACACGAGTGTTTTCCACTATTTTTACAACTACCCATTTCACGATGTGACCGATAACCCATCCGATAATGATGAATATTACCGCCAGTATTACTTCAGGAATCACTTGACTGACCCTTGTAAAAGTCGCTCCCGCAATGTTCTGAACGCCTAACACTATCTTATCAAGCATTGAATCACCTCACACTAAAGACAACTTTGAACTATTTAAACCTTTTCATCAGGGCATTCACCCTCATTTCAAGTTCCCCGAGAGAGGAATCATTGCTTACAACAAAATCAGCCGCTTTCAAAACCTCGTTCAAACCCTTTTTTTCAATGTCGTCCCTGTCGCGCCGGAAAAAATCCGCTCTTTCCGCCGGGTCAAGTCCGGAGCGCCGGGCAAACCTTTTCTCCTCGCAGGCTTCAACGCGCACGATAAAAAAACGGGAAGCCATTTCCTCCAAGGGCTTCAATTCCTCCAAGGAGCGGGCGCCTGTAACAACCACTTTTTCCTTTCCGCGAACGAGCTGTGCCATTTTTTCGCCGAATACCCCCATTCCGAATTTTGCTCTCATCTGGTTTCCGAAAGCATACGCCCTTTCCTTTGTCTGCTTTATTCCCTGTTCTTCCATCAAAGGCACCATTACGTTGCGGAAAAAGTCCGCGCGGAAAAAACCCTCTTTTTCAAGGAACCCCGCAACGGTGTCCTTCCCGCTGCGAGCCAAGCCGACGACCGCGACAATGAGCATTCAGACCAGAACAATTGGCACGAAAGGAAATAAAAGAATAAGGAAAAAGAAAAAAGGGAAAAAAAGAAAAAAATTAAAAAAAGAAGAAAGAGGGAACGGACATTACATTTCCATTCCGCCCATTCCGGGGGGCATTCCGCCGCCTGGGGGCATTCCGCCTCCGCCCTTGCTTTTTCCTGAACCCGCAATTATGTCGTCGATGCGGAGAATCATTTCCGCCACTTCCGAGCCGGAAATTATTGCCTGGGTTTTTACGCTCAACGGCTCTATTACGCGCTGCGCTAACATGTCCGCGATTTTTGCCTTGTAGACGTCAATTCCGTAATACTTGCCTTTCCTGCCCTTGTGTTTTGCCCTCAGTTCTACAATGGTGTCAATGGGATCCATTCCCGCTGTTTCGGCGAGTGCCCTGGGAATTGTTTCAAGCGTGTCAGCGAATGCTTCAATTGCCAGCTGTTCCCTTCCGCCGATTGTTCCGGCGTAATTTTTTAACTGCACTGCTATCTCCATTTCGGAACTGCCGCCGCCGGAAACAATTTTCTTGTCCTTTATTGCCGTGGTCACTGTTCCGAGAGCGTCCTCCATTGCTCTTTCCGCCTCGTCAATGACGTGCTCCGAGCCGCCGCGGATTAAAATGGTCACGCTTTTCGGGTTTTTGCAGCCCTCCACGAAAACCATTTCGTCTCCTGAAATTTTTTTCTCGGTAACGGATGCGGCGTAACCCAGGTCGCCTTTGTCAAGGTCCTTGATTCTTGTCACTATTTTTGCCCCTGTCGCTTTTGCAATCTTTTCCATGTCGGATTTTTTCACCCTGCGGACCGCCATTATCTCCGATTTTGCAAGGAAGTGCTGTGCCACGTCGTCGATTCCCTTCTGGCAGCACACAAAGTTCGCCCCTGACTTTTTTATTTTGTCGACCATTTCGCGGAGCATTGCCTCCTCCTTGTCGAGAAATGCCTGCAGTTGTTCCGGGTCGGAAATCGAGATTTCCGCATCCGTCTCGGTTTCCTTTATTTCAAGCGCTGAATCAATGAGCGCTATTTTGGCATTCTTCAGTTTTTTCGGCATTCCCGCGTGCACTACCTCCTTGTCTATAACTATGCCCTTGATGAGTTCGCTTTTGGCAAGCGATGCTCCTTCCTTTTTCTCCACTTTGATCATGTCTTTATCGATGGTTATTTCGTCCCCGTTTTTTTCCGCAACGGATTTTATTGCCCCTACTGCCAGTTCCGAGAGACTTCCTTCAGCTTCAGCGCTCTTTCCGGTCATCGAGGTCATTGCAATCTGCTTCAATGCCTTTTCGTCGGAAAAAGAAACGGGGTCGGCAATTCCCGCCGCAATCTGCTGTGCTTTAATTGATGCCATCCTGTACCCTTTTATTACGACGCTTGGGTGGATTCCGTCGGCGAGCAGTTTTTCCGCTTTTTCGAGCAATCCGCCGGCTATAACCACTGCGGTGGTTGTTCCGTCGCCGACTTCGTCGTCCTGCGTTTTTGCCACTTCAACCATCATTTTTCCCGCGGGATGGTCGATGTCCATTTCCTCAAGAATTGTTGCGCCGTCGTTTGAAATTGTTACATCGCCCAAGTCGTCGACAATCATTTTGTCCATTCCTTTCGGGCCAAGCGTTGTTTTAATTGCATCGGCGACCGCCTTTGCAATTAATATGTTTACGCTCTGCGCGTCCCTTCCGCGCGTTCTTTTAGCTCCCTCCGTCAGGAATATGACGGGTCTTTGCTGTGCTTGTTCAACCATTCAAAATACACCTCCAAAAGTGCAATTTAAAACAAAAGCCATTTTTAGAAAACGGTTAAAAAATGTGTTTTATTATAATATACACGCGTTCAATAAAATTTAAAAATGCTTTGTTTTAACGCAAAAAAGGCGCGGGCGGGGCGAAAAAATGCGGAATTTCACGGAAGAGGAAAAACACCGCTTGGTGTCCTTCCTCAAGAGAAAAAACCTCAGAATGGGCAGATTCCTTGCAAAAGGACATTCCTCGCGCATTTTTCTGGTCTTACGCGGCAAACGCCCCCTCATCGCAAAACTGGAGCGCTCCGACTCAAAGCGCGAACATATGATGGAAAAGGAAATAAGCAACCTGCGCAGGGCAAACGAAATCGGAATCGGCCCGCGTCTCATGGATTTCGATTCAATCAACCGCGTCATTCTCATGGAATACGTGCGGGGAAAAACCTTCCAGGTATGGTTGTTTGAAAAATCGCGAAAGCGCGCGGAACTCAGCGCTTTCATTTCCGAGCTTTTGGACCAAGCGCTTTTAATGGATGAAGCTGGCTTAGACCACGGCCAGCTCGCGGGAAAGGGAAAAAACATTCTGGTCCGCAACGGCAAACCTGTGATAATCGATTTCGAGAAAGCGTCACAGAAAAGAAAATTCCACAACCACTCAACGCTTGTCTCATTCCTTTTCCGCAGCAGGAATTCGGCAATAGCCAGGCGCGTGAAGGAAGTGCTCGGCGAAGACCCTAAAGAATTTCCCCAAAAGAAAAACTGACACAAGTTCCAGTTAGTGCCTTGCCTGGTCGAAGTCTATCGCGTACACTCTCGGCTTGCCTTCGTGCATTTCAACTACAAAATTGCCTGCGTGAATATGGCCGTGGCTTATTCCAAGCTGTATCAGCCCTTCCTCTATTCTCCTCGCGAGCCGTGCTGCCCTCGCTTTAGCATTATAGCCTGCCTTAGGGTCCCTCATGAAATCGGCAAGTGACATTCCAAGAACACGGTGCCTGACGGAATAATGCCCTTTTCCTGTAAGCCCTATGAGGTATTGGCCTTTTTTGCCTTTGATTATCGGCTCAATGGGAACATAATCGAAAACCTTTTTGCCCTCGAATTCAAAGCCGAGCCAGAAATCCTCTGCCTCAAACGCCTTGACCCATGCCTCCTTTGCCTGTCCTTCAATAATCCTGATCGCTTCCGCTCCCGCTTTTTCTCCGCCCAATAAAATAATTTCCGAGCCGGTTTTGTCAAACACTGCATTGGGCACTCTGTCGCTTTCGAAAAATTTGCTGTCTTTTATTCCGGCGTAAAGCGTGTGGTGCCTTATGTCGTCGGAAAGAATGTGCAATGCGCTTCTGACTTCCCGCCGAACTTCGGGGTCCGGGTCGTTTCTGTGCCTTTCAAGGTCGGAAATTACCTCTATTGCCTGGTCCCTTACAATCAATCTTGCCGCATGGACTCTGATTTTCGGGTCGGAATCGTCAAGCATTCTTTTGGAAAAGCCTACTGACATTTCCCTGTCAATTGCGTCAAGGCAGAAAAGGGCTTCCCGCCTCACTCCCGCATCCGGGTCCCTTGTCATTCTTCCAATCCTGGAAAAAAAATTTTCCTTTTTCCTCTGGTCCATTTTCCTCGGCCACGCCCCGCTGTCATAATGGCTTCTCAACTCGAAAATTGCCTCTCTCCTAACAATCGGCTCGGGGTCCTCCAGCGCGTGCTCCAAAAAGAAAACCCAGCCGGGGTTGCCGTACTCCGATACGCCTTTTATCGCGTGAAACCTTTCGGTTTTGTCGCCGCGCGAAAGCGCAATCGCCCGCTTTCTTTCCTCAGCAGACATCCTGTTAATCAGGCGGATTGTTTGGGGTCTGCGGAAAAACAGTCCGCGTTTCCCTTTGGGGAACCGGGGCGGGTTCCTTAACGCAAGACCCGGCTTTGCCGCCACCCTGAGGACAGCGCCCTTGGCTTTCCAGTAGGCTTTTGCAGTTGTCCCGATTGCCAGCCAGTAGGCCCTCCTTATCCCGCTCGGTTTCTCTCGGGCGGAATTTTTTATCCTCGCCATTAAATAATTCTCCTGAGTGCAGTATTTAAGAATTTGGGAAACGGGAAAAAAAGGTTCAGGTCTGCCGGGCTGATTTTTTACTTTCCGCCTTGATTCTTGTGAGAACTTTCTGGATTGTTCCCTCGTTGACTGCTGTTCCCCTCCCTGTTTTTTTCGTGCAGATCCGTCTCAGCATGGGTGCAATCCTCTTTGAGCCGGTGCCCTCCGCTTCCCTGCGCTCTATGTATTCGCGCATTATGTTCGGAACGCCCTGCGGCGGTCTCGCGTTGAATGCGGCATTCACCAGCCTCACATAGCGTTCGGTGAAGCCCAGCAGCCCTGCTATCTGCGGAAAGGAGCGCGTGGACCAGTCGAGTTCCGCAAGAATTGCCCTGACCTGCTTCCGCAGTTTTTCAGCTTCCACCGGCTGCTTGGAAAGCGAGATGCCCTCATACCCCAGCATTCTGGCGAAGCCCTCGCTGAATTCCCTTCGTTCCCTGGGATTGGGAATTTCCCCCCTTCTTTCAAGTGCCTCCCATTTCCTTATCTTCCTTGCAATCTCAATATTTGCCTCCAATTCCGCTTTGTATTTTGCCAGCGCCTGGTAGGAAACGGGTTCGCCTTCAAGCGCTTCCTCCAAAAGAATCCTCTGCTCCGCTCCGTGGAAACCGTAATTTTTCAATTTCCACATAATGCGCGCGAAGCTCTCCGGGCTCCTGCCGAGTCCGCTTCTCGGGAGCGCAGCGCGGTTCCAGGCGGCATACCTGTCCCTCAGGGTCTTCGCTGTCCTGAAACTCAAGCCGTGCTGTTTCTGCAGTTCTGGCGAAACCCTCAGTGTGTCGCGGTCGAATCTCTTGAAAACAACTCCCTGAAGCTGCGGCGAAGCCCTTGTTTGCGGCATTCCGTGCTCCGAGAGTCTGGCGGCGACAATGGAATTCACGAGCCAGACGAGCGGAAGCAGGGAAGGCGGGCTCTCAACCTTTCCTTCCAGCCCTGCCCGGCGCTCTTTTGAAATTTCCATCATGCTCTTGGAGGACTTGTAGAGGTCCCCTGAAATTTTTGCCACCATCCTGTTCATTTCCTGGTCGGAGATTCCCTCAAGTGAACCGAGCATTTTCTCTATCCTAGTCGGGCTGAACTTCCTTGCCTCCATTTCAGGGATTTGCGAAATTTTCAGCCTTAACTCGCCGTGCCTCATGTAATTAATCAGGTTCGCGGCGTATTGAACTCGCGTCCTCCTGTTCTCCCACAAAACCCTCCTGGCTTTCCGCATGAACTGCCGCAATGGAATGCTGTCGACAGTGGGCTCGTAGTCTATTACTGCGACTGAACCCTCTCTCTTCGCGGTATCGTGCAGGCCCTTAATTCTTCTGACTGTCGGCTTGTAGGGTTCAACAGGCATGATAGAATTAATGCCTCAAGGATTATTTAATTGTTTTGCGGGAAGGCGGCAAAGCAGAAAGGAAAAAAGGGAAATTAAAAAAAAATAGTAAAAGGCGGAATTCATTCCGCCATGTCTTCCTCTTCAACCTCGAACTTTTTCCTTACTTCCTTTTCCAGGAACTCGCAGTCGCTTTTTATTTTTTCCAGGTATTTGAGAATTCTGTCGCGCTCGTCCGCAATCTCCTCTAGCTTTGTGTATTTTTCCACCGCGTCTTGGAACATCGAGTAATCCGCATACGTGTAGGGATAGGAATTCATTTCCTGCGAGATTTTTTCCACCATGTGACCGAGCCACTTGTTCATTTCCACTTTCACCCTGCCCTTGATCTGCTTTCCGGGGTCCAAATACTGCCTGATCATATTGGTAACTGTAGCGCGGGGGAACGGGAGCTTTTCCTTCTCCAGGTCCGCGACCTTCTCCTTCTTGCCCTTTACTTCGGGCTTTTTCTTCACTTTAGCCATGCGTTCACCTCAAAAAATTGCCCTTAAGCGTTAAAATTTCGCTATAAAATTGTAAAAGAATCAAAATTTAAACCCTTGCATACCCATAAAATTAAAGGTTTTCCCTTCCCCGTGGGGCGGTTTTTTGTGAAAAAAGGCGTTATTTTTGACTTTGACGGCGTTTTGGCACAGACAAACAGGATTCACCTGCGCTCGGAGCAGGGGGTTTTCCGCAGCCTCGGGCTCGAGATTTCCTACGGCCAGCTCTCCCAATACTTCGGCATGGGCGTTGAACATTTTATAAAAGCAGTGCTCAGGGAGCACGACCTCAAGGCAAACGCAAAAGAACTCGTCAGGGAAAAATACAGTATAATGCGCGGAATAATCGAGCGCGAAGGCCTCAGCGAGGTTCCGAATGCCTTCGGGCTCGCGGAAAAATGCAGGAGTTCCGGCTTCAAAGTCGGAGTAGCGTCCGGCTCGAGCGAAGAATTCATAAAGTACTGCCTCGAAAAACTCGGAAGGAAAACGGATTTTGACGCCTTGGTCGGGGAAGAAAGCGTTAAGAAGGGAAAGCCCGCCCCTGAAATCTTCCTCCGCGTGGCGGAAATTCTCGGAGTGAAACCGCAGAACTGCACTGTGATAGAGGATTCGGGGAACGGCGTGAAAGCCGCAAAAAAAGCGGGAATGAAATGCATTGCCCTGCGCAATTCGGAAAGCGGACCGCAGGACTTGGGCAAAGCGGACAGGGTTGTGAATTCCCTGCGGGAAATAAAAATCAGCGAGCTCTGAATTTCTGCACCTTCACGCGCTCTTTTCCTTCTTTTTCCTTTCCTTCTTTCTTTTCTTCTTTGCTTTTTTTGCCTCTTTCTTTCTCCTCTTTTTTTCCTTTTTGCGCTTTTTCTTTTCCTTCTTTTTGAACTTCTTTTCCTCTTTTTTCCTTTCCTCCTCGGCACGCTTTTTTGCGATTGCCCTTTCCGCCGCTTTCCTCAGCATTCTCTCCTTTTCCCTTTCCTCCGCTTCTCTTTTGAGCTTCTCCGCCTGCAGGCGCTTTTTTCTGAGTTCCGCCCTGTGCTTTTCCAGTTCCGCGATTTCCCTTTCCGCCTTTTTTATGAGTTCTTCCCTCGACTTTTCACCGCGCTTTATTTCCTCCTCGCTTTCCTCCGCTTCCTTCAGTTTTTTCCTCAGTTCCTCCATTACCTCTTTTGCTTTCTTTTCCCTGTGCTTTTTCTCAGCCACCTTCACCCTTTCCGAACCCGGTTTTTTGCCGAATGTGAGCATTTCGGCTGCCCTGTCCACGACTTCCCCAGCAAACCCTTTTTCTTCAAGGATTTCCCTCATTTCATCCTTTCCCTTTTTCTTGGAAACCGGCTTGAGCATTCCCAGCGCCTGCTTCAAATCGGAGTGATAGCGCTTGTGCTCCTTGAATTCCTTTTTTGAACGGAATTCCTTTCCGCATTCCTCGCATACGAATTCCCCTTCGTCCGCGGACGGCTTCCATTTGACAAAGTATTCCTCTCCGGGGGGCTTTTTTGAAGGAACCGCCTTAGCAGGTTTCCCTGCCGCCGCCAGCTTTCCAATGCTAATCCCTGTCAGCATTTTCCCGAGCCTGCCGACGCGCCACAGAAAGCAGAATGCCGCGGCAATTCCCGCAACAACTGCAACAGCAACCAAAACTAACACGAAGGAATAGTCGGGTTTTTCCGCAACATTGAAATCAAAGCTTTCTAATTCGCCGAATTCTCCGTAAAAAAATCTTATAGAATGCCGCCCGGCTTCCTCCGGGAGAAACCATCCCGGAAACTCCGTTTCCGCTTCCCTTCCGTCGGGAAAGGAAACAACGAATGAAACGTTTTTTTGTTCCGGTTCAACATCAAGGAAAACCGCCTGACCCGCGTAAACCGATTCAACCCCCGAACTGCATTCCTCGTCGGCGCATAAAACAATCTCAAAGAACCTCGGCACTTTTTCCTCCAGGACACTGAATGAGAATTCCTGCACGGAGGAAATTCCACCCACGTTGAGGCAAGTAATTCGCGCCCTGTAGTTTCCTGCACCAAGCGGGCTCAGTTCCACCTGTGCTGTTTCATCCGCTCTGTCGAAATAGCCGTCCTCTGCGTACATTGGATAGAATTTTTCATCAAAATAAAAAGTGCAGTTTTCCACCGGTCCCTTTGCGCTCGAAACTGGAACGCCGAGATAGAATCCGGCATTCTCCCTTGGGTTCTCGGGCTCGAATTCCGCAGGGGAAAAACCGATTGTGCCCGGCTCTTCCCTGAAGCAGTAACTTCCGTCAAAGCACAAATGCTTCAGCGGGCAGCCGCATTCCGTGCAGTTGTGCTTGAGTATTCCTCCTGCACAATACTTGGGCTTCGACTTCGAGCATTCCCCGAGCGGAGTACCGTCCTCGCAGAAGCCGCCCGGGCTCGGACCCGGGCTGGGAGAAGCACCCGGCGAAGGACTTGGGCTCGGTGATGGCGGCGGAGAGGGGCTAGGCAGCGGTGAAGCACCGGGGGAAACCCGGGGCGAAGGGCTCGGGGTGGGAGAAGGGCTTGGTGATAGACTCGGGCTTGGACTCGGCGAGGGTGTTGGGGAGGGCGAAGGACTCGGGGCAGGCGGCTGGCCCGTAGTGACAAAAATCATTTCCTCGCCGTAGGCTGTTCCCGCAGAATTCCGCGCGGCAGCGCGGAAATGGTATTCTGTTCCGGGCATGAGACCTGTCGCGTTTTCGGTGAAATCCCCGCTGCCTGACTTCGTTCTCCTGGGAGTGCTCTGCCCGTAAGCAGAAGTCAAACCGTACTCGAACCATGCCTCGCAGGGCTCTCCGCCCGTGCTTGCAATGTAGCCCTGTATCAGCGCCCTGTCTTCCTGTATTGTTACGGCGTTCATTGTGAACACGGATGGCAGGACTATTTCCTCCGGGGAAAAATCAATAGGAAGACAGACGTCAATCATGGGAGGAAAACCGAAATACGCGCCGGTGTCGTCCCTGCACAGCAGTCCCGCCTCGCACTCGGAATTGAAATCGCAGTCTCCTTCCCCGCGAGCGCACTTGCATTCCTCAGAGCAGTATCCCAGCGTTCCGTTCTGCCCCACGTGGCAGCCGTTTGCAGCCACCGCGGGGAGAAGGAAAAGAAAAAAAGCGGAAAGCGCGATTGGAAAACACCATTTCCCGGGCATACGCTCTAATAGTAGTTCAATGTATTTTAAATAGTTTTTCGTGCATCGGCTCCTGTTCAGGAAAAAAGAAAAAGGAGGGCTTTCCAGCCCTCAGATGAAGTTCTTGTATGCGGTCATGTCAAGGAGGCCGTGGCCGCTGAAATTGAAGAGGATTGTTCTCTCTTCCCCTGAACGCTTTGCTTCAAGCGCGGAATCGATTGCTGCACATACAGCATGGCTTGTTTCAGGCGCCGGCACAATGCCCTCCACTTTGGTGAACATTTTCCCTGCTTCGAACACCTCCTTTTCATTTTTTGTTATCGGCTCCACGAAACCGTGCTTTACGAGCACGCTGAGCGTTGGAGCCAGACCGTGGTAGCGCAGCCCTCCGGCATAAATCGGCGCGGGCTTGAACTCGTGCCCCAAGGTGTACATTTTCAGCAGGGGCGTGAGTCCGGCTGTATCCCCGAAGTCGTAGCGGTACTCGCCTTTTGTCATTGTCGGCACGGTTTCAGGCTCGACCGCAATGAACCTGCATTCGCTTTTTCCCCCGAGCCTGTCCCTCAAAAAAGGGTAAGCCAGTCCTGCGAAATTGCTGCCCCCGCCCACACAGCCTATTATTTCGCTTGGAGTTTCTCCGAGGAAATCGAACTGCTTTTTCGCCTCCAGACCGATTACGGTCTGGTGCAACAGCACGTGGTTGAGCACCGAGCCGAGCGTGTACTTTGTGTTCTCCTGTTCTATCGCACGCTCAACCGCTTCGCTTATCGCTATCCCCAGCGAGCCGGTGCAGTGCGGCTGCTCCCTGCGTATTTTCCTCCCGCTTTTAGTGCGAGTGCTCGGCGAGCTGTAGCATTCCGCCCCGAACAATTCCATCAGGGTGCGCCTTGAAGGCTTCTGTTCGTAGGACAATGCGACCATGTAGATTTCCGCCTGCATTTCGTTGAAAGCGCACGCCATTGCAACCGCGCTTCCCCATTGCCCTGCTCCTGTTTCCGTTGTATATTTCTCGATGCCTTCCTTGGCTGCATAGTACGCCTGCGCTATTGCCGTGTTGGGCTTGTGCGACCCCATTGGAGAAAGGTCTTCGCGCTTGAAGTAGATTTTTATTCCCTCGGGGAGCCCGAGAGCTTTCTCCAGATGCAGTGCCCTGCACAACGGGCGCGGTCTCCCTATGTGGAGCAGTTGCTCCCTTAACCCTTCGGGGATCGGAATTCTTCTCCGTTCAGACACCTCCTGTTTTATCAGTTCCTTTGGGAACAATGCCTCGAGCGCTTCTTTGGGCAACGGCTCGTTGTTCGCCGGGTTCAACGGCGGGGCAATCCTTTCAGGCAGGTCCGGAAGTATGTTGTAGTATTTTTTAGGCAGCTGCTCTGCTTTCAAATCGACCCTGCCAAAGGCGGTCACCCCTCTTGCTTTTTTTCGTTTTTTCTTTTTTCATTCTCATTTTTCTTCACCTCTTTTCGTTTTCTTTTTGGCAACGTACCTTTTTCTTTCCTAAAGAAAAAGGCCGATGGGGTCACCGGGATTTGAACCCGGGCTCCCCGGTCTGGAGCCGGGCGCACTGCCTGGCTATGCTATGACCCCGCGTTAACTCAATCAGTGGAAGCGCCAGAGCCACAGCCAGCAGTGAACAGCAAGGAAACTCTCGGGAACAAAGGCATGGCTGTTAATTAAAAAATCAGCGGAATGCGAGCCAAAGTGAATCGCCTTTGTTCATAAAACCATCAAATAAAACTCTAATAAAAATTACCCAGAGAGAATATTTAAACCTTTGCCTTTTTTCCCGTTTTTTCGTGCCAGACTTTCCCGAACTCCCTGAACTTGTTCAGTTGCTCTCTGCTGAAGACCGGGCCGTCAACGCAGCACAACTTGTCGTCCAGGGCGCAGTGGCCGCAGATGCCTATGCCGCATTTCATGTAGCGCTCCACCGCAAACTGTGCCTGAACATTGTGCTTGTTGCATAACCGCAGCACTGCCTTCATCATTCCCTCGGGACCGCAGCAGTAGAGCATGTCGTACTTTTTTTTTGCGAGAAGGTTTTCCAGGAGCTGTGTGCAGTAGCCTTTTATTCCGCAGCTTCCGTCATCGGTTGCAATGTGCATTTTTGAAATTTTTTCCAAGCGCTTTTTGAAGAGGATTTCCTCACTACACTTGAAGCCGCACGCAAAGTCGACTTGCGAGCCGGCTGCATGAAGCCATTCCGCGAGCCTTATGAGCGCGGCAATGCCGATTCCGCCGGAAACAATGCACGCCTTTTTCACGTTCCCGAAAGAGAAGCCTTTGCCATATGGCCCGCGAACACCTAAAAGGTCGCCTTTCTTCAGGGAGAAAAGTTTTTCAGTGAACTCGCCGTATTTTTTGACCGTTATTGCTATTCCTTTCTTCGTGGAGGTGACAGCGAAAGGCTTTTCGTCATAGCCCGGAATCCAGACCATCACAAACTGTCCCGGAGAAATGTCCACTTCCGCATCAATGAGGAATGTTTTCACCCCGCTGCATTCCTCTTCCGCCTTTTTGATGGGAAAAGACCTCGGATAATCATTTATGAGCAATTCCGACCAGCTCCTCTGTTGATTTGAAATTGTGTTTTTTCATCCATGCCAGCATTTCCCCTTCCGTTTTTTTGAAAACCTCGGGACCGCGGAAGTGGACGCCTGTTCCTATTCCAACGCATGAAGCGCCTGCCTGCAGCATTTCAATCGCGTCCCTTCCGGACTGCACTCCACCGCAGCCAAGTATTGGAATTTTGAGGCGCTTGTATAGGTCGAAAACGCATCTCACGGCAATCGGCCTTATCGCCGGGCCTGTTACTCCTCCCACACCGAACCCCAGAACGGGCTTCCCTGAATTGATGTCGATAATCATTCCCGGGCCGTGGGCGTTGCCGCAGTTTATTGCGTCCGCTCCCGCTTTTTGCGCGGCAAGCCCTATTTCCACAATGTTGGGGATGGCAGGGCTTATTTTCACTATGAGCGGCTTTTTTGTTTCCTTTCTCGCCGCGCGGGTGATTTCACGCGTGGCTTCAGGTGTGCCCTGCCCTGCCATCAGCCCAAAGCCGGGGGTATGCGGGCAGGAGAGAGGAAGTTCGACCGCTGAAAAGCCAAGCGGCTCGAAGGCTTTCACAAGACTTGCGAATTCCTCCGCCTTTCCGGCGGTGCAGCTCGCGATAACGGGGACCTTAAGCGCGCTCAGGTCGGAGAATTCCTCGAGCGCGTGCTCTATTCCGGGGTTGGAGTAGCCCACTGCGTTCAACATTCCGAGTTCGTAGGTTGCGGTAATGGGATTGCGGTGTCCTGCCCTCGGCTCCAGGGAAATGCTCTTGATTGTGAGAGCGCCGGCTCCGCCTCTCTGCACCCTGAACAAATTGTTCTTGTTGATGCCGAGTATTCCCGAGGCAAGAACAAGCGGGTTTTTCAGGCGCAGACCGCAGAATTCCGTTTCAAGCAGTGACAAATTAACACCTTTAATTACTTGAGCTTTTCCGCTTCATCAAGGAGCATTACAGGAATGCCGTCCACTATTTTGAACGAGAGCAAGCATTTATTGCAGTTGAGGCGGTTTTCCTTTTTTTTGTAATCCAAAGCACCCTTGCATTTTGGGCATGCGAGCACTTCAAGCAGTTTTTTTGGGAGTCCTTTCGCCATAAACGCACCTTTTGCCTTTCTACTTACTGCCTCTTTATCTTTCTTTTATAAGAAAGAAGAAAAAGAATAATAAGGTTATTATTTTCAATCTTTCCTTCTCTTTCTCCTCATATGGATTTCGCAAAATTCTACAAGTGCGCTGCAGCACTCATTGCGCTCATCGCAGTTGCAGCCGGCGTTGCACTCTTCCCCATGCTACCGGAGCAGGTGCCAGTGCACTGGAATGCCGCGGGAGAAATCGATTCTTATGGACCGGCATGGACCGGGGCGTTTCTGCTCCCTGCGGTAATGCTCCTAGTTCTCGGACTTTTCTTTTTGATTCCGCGCATTGCGGTTTTCAGAAAAAACCTGCAGGAATTCAAAAAGCAGTACTGGCTTTTTGGCGCAGTGCTGCAGCTGTTCTTCCTGGCATTTTTTACCGCGACACTCGCGCCCCTTGCGGGAATCCGGTTCAACATGAGTTCCTTCATGCTTCCTGCTGTTGGAATGCTGTTCGTTCTCATCGGCCTGCTGATGCCGTCCTTCAAGAGGAATTTTTTCATAGGCATCAGGACGCCCTGGACTCTTGCAAATGAAAAGGTGTGGGAGAAAACGCACAAAGCGGGAGGCAAAGCATTCATTCTTGCAGGCATTGCGCTCTTCTTTTCAGCATTCCTGCCAGTGCAGTATTTTGTCTCCGTTCTCCTGGGCATTGCCGTGCTGGTTGTAGCATTCGCCCTTGCTTACTCTTACCGGCTTTACTCGAAGGAAGGAAAGCCCCAGCTTTAGCATTACTGCAGTAATCATCCCAGCTCGTAGTAATAAATGCTCCATCCTATTTTCGCCTTCGGTTCCTTTTCGAGCAGGAATGAAAGGCAGCTGTCGCCCTCGAAAATCCCGACTATTTTTGTAACGCTCACCGCCACGCTGCCGTGCAGTTTACTGCAGTCGGGCTCGTAGCGCGCCTCGGGAAAAAACAACGCGTGATAAGGCCAGCCGAAATAAATTAGGTTGAGGTTTTCCACGTTGTTCTCTTTCACGTACGCCATTAACTGGAACAAGTCCTGCCCCCAGTCGATGTTGGAGTCGGAGAGGTAAAGCTGACCGTTTCCGGGACCGCCGCACAACTCGCTGAAATAAGCCAGGTAATTTGGGTAAATTGAGACTGAAGAGAAAAAAAGCCATGCAAGCAAAAGCGCGAAAACCGCTTTCGCCTTTTTGTCCTTTTTGAGGGCGAGGAAGCCCGCAGTCTGAGACGCGAAAACGAAAAGGAAGGGGTAAACGGGAAGGACGTAACGCAGCCCCAAGTAAAAGCCGGTGAAAAGCGATACAAGTGCGAAAAACAAAAGCGCCGGAAAAAGCACGGAAAAGGAGTCAAGCCTCCTTTTTTTGGCAAAAACGTAAAACGAAAACGCAAGCAGGATAATGAAAGCCAGCGGAGTCTTGAAAATGAATGCCGCGAGAAAGTAGTGCGGAATGTAAGTGCCGAATTCGCCGAGGAGGTAGCCCTCTCTTCCACCCTGCACCCAGCCGGAAATGAAATCGTAGCCGTCGAGCAGTCTCGCGGGAATTATGCCGGCGGAAGCCGGATCTCCATAAGAGTCAAAAGAGTAAAGCGCGTTTGCAAAAACCAGAATGAAAAGGCAAACGAAAAGGAAAACGAACGCACAGTAAAGGAGAACGTTCTTTTTTTTGAAGAATTCCGTGCGGCTCTTTTTGAGCTCGCGGTGCTGCATTGCAATGAACAAAAAAAGCAGCGGCACGAAAACAATGCCTGAGAACTTTGTCAGGGAAGCGAAGGAAATGAAAAGAGCGCTGAGGAACAAGTGCGGAAATCCGCCGCTCCGCGTGAAATGGAACGCGAAAAAGAACGCCGCGAAAACGAAAACCGTGAGGGTGAAATCAAGAGCGGCAATGCGCGCGTGCGCCATTATGTTCGGGGAGAGAACGTAAAAGAAAAGCGCGAGCAATGCTGCTTTTGCACCGAACAGTTTTTTGCTCCAGAGGAACACGAGCATGCCCAGAAACACGCCCAGAGCAATCTGCATGAGGCGCGCGCTGAAAATTATGGGAAAAAAGTTATCCAGGTTGGCTGCATAAAAGTCCGCGGCAAAACTGTAATTGGGGAGATTGTTTCCCATGACCGCCGAATCCGCCCACGCGGGCTTTTCCAGGGGAAGCACTGGGTCCATTAAAAGCAACGGAAGCGCTAAAACCATTTTTCCGAACACGGGATGCTCGGGATTCATCCTGTAATCACCGGTTTTCAGATAGGAATATCCGGCAACAATGTAAACCGATTCATCAACTGTAAGGCTTTTCACCGCCACGCTTGTGGCTGCAGTCAAAACAAAAAAGGCAAGCATTATTGCTGCAATTATTCTCACGTGCTTTTCTTTTTCCAAATCAATTTTTCGCAGAAATCCGGGCTTCATTCGTTAAAAATTGAACGGAAAACCATTTAAACAAATTCAGCCCCAGTTTTCTGGGATAAAAAATGTGCCTCGCTGTTCCAGGAAAAGTCGCAGAACTGAAAGACGGGGGAAAAATTGCAGTAATAGATTACGGCTCTGAAAAAAGGGAAGCGAACAACGAATTTTTAAGGGCAAAACCCGGGGAATGGGTGCTGGTGCAGTTCCGCATTGCGGTGGAAAAGGTCAGCGAAAAGGAAGCGAAAGAATCGCTCAAGGCATGGGGAGATGTTCAACCAGAGAGTTGAATGGCTTGAGGGCTTATCCAGAGATGGTTTCTCAGTCCGCTTATTGATTTTGAAAGTTTTTTTGAACTTATTTTCCTGACAGTGCCATGGTCTGGGTCGATGATTTCATAGGAATTGCCGATTTTCCTGTTAACAATCACAAAATGGGGAAAATGGTATTTGAAGTATAATCCGTGCTCTTTTTTCCAGAGGTAAAAACGGTCAATGTAAACAATGAGGGGTTTTTCGAGGACGCTGTCAATGAATTTCAAATTTATTTTTTCACTGGCCAGAGAAATCCGCTTGGGGATTTTTTTCCTTTTTACAAAGTCAAAAAATATTTTTGATTCAGCCCACCATTTTATTCCAACGCCGTAATCAGCGGAAATTTTTTCCAGGTGTCCCCTGGCAATATTGTCCCTGTCATACTTAAGGGAAAACATGAAAAGTTCGAGCTCGTACTTGTCGGGAATTTTAACATTCTTTTCTTTCCCAACCAATATCATTAAACATTTTGCAAGGCAAGTTTCAGGATGCTTTTGCTTAAAACCCATAAAATAGTTGTTTCTCGCTTTCAATAAAAACCCCTGCCCCGCGAATTCAGCGCACTGAATTCGCCAGCTCAATGTTCGCGAGAGTGAATTTCTTCAAATTCTTAAGCGTGCTGGGCTCGATTACTTCAATCGCGTTCTCCCAGTGCACTGTTACGAGAGAGCCTTTTTTTGCCTGCAGCTCGAATGGGTTTCCTACCAACTTCGCCCTTTCCCCGAGGCATAACCTGTTGTTCTCCGCAAGGAGTTGCACGCCTTTCACTTTAAGGCATTCGCCTTTTTCCCCGAGCACTTTGCCCCAGCCCACCAGGCACTTGTCAAAGTTTTCCAGAACTTTCTGTACCGCGGGAGTGAGAAACTCCACAAAAAGCACGTGGAACGAGTGGTGTGAAAAAACCTGCTCCGGCAAAGCAGCGAGCTTGCGCTCGCGGATGCTTTTTGGAATCACCCTGAATTCGTTCTCGAAAAGCGCGCGGATTTTTTCAACGGAAATTTCCTCCAAGAGCGCTGAACCGAGCCAGTAAGCCTCAATCGCTTCCGGGCTGAATTCAGGCAGGGAATGCCCTTCCGCTATGAGTTTAACGTAGGAATGCTCGCCAATGAAAGTGCGCAGCGCTTCCTTCACTTCCCCAGAACGTTCAGTGCGCGGATTTGCAATGAAAGAATTGAAAAGTTCAGAGTAGTTTTTCGCGCCGCAGTAGCCGAGTTCGTTTGGAAAGACTGAATACTTGCATGCTTTTTGAAGTGCGAATGATTCACTCTCTTGCAATTGAAACGCCTTTCCATTTTAAAGCGCGGAAAGCGAGGGAAAAACCAATTATCACAATGACGCCGGAGGCAACCAATAGCATTCCCAGTCCCTGCGCGAGAGAAACCGCTTTCCCGAGGAAAGCGGCGGAGAGGAGCAATGTAACCGGCTGCGCCAGAAGGAGCACTGAAGTGGCGGTGGAAACCCTTAAGCGCTTGAGGCCGGAGTAATAAGTGAAAACATAAAGGAAGAGGAATGCCGAAGTGAGAAAAACCCACTGCAGCTGCGGAAAGGAAATCATTGCCGCGAACTCCAGCTGCCCCGTGAACGCGAGGAACGCCAGAAGGAAAAGCGCGCCGAAGAACATTCGTCCGAACGCGACGAGAGAGGCCGGCATTTCATAGAGAAGGCGCTTTGATATTACGTTTTCCAGCGCCCAGAAAAGGGTTGCAATGAAAACCAGAAGCGCGGGAAAGGAAAACAGACCTGCTGGCGGAAACAAGAGGAAGTTGCCTGCTAGGAGGAACACTGCACCCAACAAAAATTTTTTGTCGAGCTTTTCCCTGAGGAAAACAAGCGCGAAAAGCGACGCGAAAATGAAAAGGGTTTTGTGGATAAAACCGGCTGTAACGCCGCTTGAAATGCTCAGGGCGTAAAAGAAGAGAGCGAATGGAATGCTTCCGCCTACAAGTCCAACGAGAGCGAGCTTGCCAAGCGTGCTTTTGTCCAGGAAATTGTGCAATTCCTTCCTTGCCGCCAGTGCAATGAATGAGAAAAGGAGCACGGCGACAACGCTGTTTTTAAGTGTTGTGAAAATAAACGGGTTTATGCCGCGGACGGCAAAAGAGTTCAAAAAAATGCTTATTCCGCTTATTAGTGCTGCGAGCAGCACGAGCAGAATTCCTTTCCCTTTTTCCATAATCCAATAAAAGGGCGTGACGTGTTTTAAACCTTTTGTTCCTATTTTTGCTGAAAAGGTTTTTGGGGTAAAAGGAGGCGAATAATGCTTTTCGCACTTGCAGCACTTGTTTCATTTCTCCTATACTTACTGCTCACCGCGGGCTCGGGCAGCATTTTTTACTGGAGCGCGGAAGAACTCTCTTTGGGCGCGGTTTTCTCGCTGGCAGCAGGGCTTGTTTCTTGGAGAGTGCTCTCAAAACTGGGGGCAAAAGCTCCTGCGGCATTCATGAATCCAGCGAGGTGGGTTTTATTTATTGTTTATATTATAGGACCCTTTCTTTTCGCAATGACG
>CAZKED010000015.1:0-28021 GCA_964551725.1 uncultured archaeon
CCGCTTGAAAGCCCTAATTCCCTGAAAAGGTATTTTATGTGCACATCGGGCTTGACAAATTCAGGGTAACCGTTTTCTTTTAAAAAATCGCAAGCCAAAGCGAAACCATAGCCATGGATTTCTTCACTTAAAAGCAAAGGCAGGGCAACCCTTGTTTTTTCGTTGAGGTAAAAGGCTTCAACGAATTTGTTGAAATCTTCAATTTCTTCAAAAGTTGAAACAAATTCTGCAATTGAAATAACGGACTTGCAGAACTGGGCCCAGTGGCTTTTCGGGGCGTTCTCAACCATTCTGCCCGGCGGAGTGTACCCGCTTTTTTTGATTGCCCTAAACAATTCCTTCCAAGAACCGTATTCGCTGAGCACTTTTTTATAATTCCAGCCAAAAACCGATCCGGAGATTCTGTTGACTTCCCCAATGCTGTTTGGCATTCCCTGCCTGTTGGGCGCTTGTTCAACCATTCTCTTGAACAACTCATTCAAATCCTTTGGCTTTTTGCCTTTCCAATAGTTCAAATGCTTGTTTAGAATCTCTCCATTTATTTCGGGAAAAGACAGGAGGTATTTCCTTGCCTCATTAAAAATTTCCATATTATTCATAAAAAATCTGCTTTTTCTTATTCAACATCCAAATCAATTGAAATTCCAATGAGAAAACCGTAAAAACCTTTTTTCCTGCACGCGGCTCCGCCTCCTGTTTTGTTTTTAAGCCGGCTAGTAGTTTTCGAGTATGCGTGTGAGAACGCCTCTTTGGATTGCGAGTTTGTTGGTCCTGTTAGGGTTTGCTGCCGTGGCTATTTGCCGGTCTAATCTGAGTATTTCCCTTTGAATTTGACCCGTGGGCTTTACAGCCCATATGTCCCATTTGGCGCTTGCAATTCTGTCCCTTTCCCTTTTAGAAACCGGCTTTATTTTTCCTTTCTGTGCATTGTTTGGAGGCGGCCTGAAAGGGTGCTCTTCAAGCCAGGCCTTCAATCCGGCGCGTTTTCTTTCCCTTCTGGCTTTCGCTCCGCTTACTTCAGTCAAGAGCAATTTCCTTTTTTTCGGGCCAACAGCATCCGCCAGGTCATGGACATCATCCCAAACAGTGCCAACGCTTTTGGCCAGACCCCGCTGTCTGAGAATTGCCAGAATCTGCTTATAGCTCAAGCGCCTTTTCACCCTCAAATCGTAAACAATGTTCATCCTGTAGGCCTTTCTAATGTCGACTGCGCTGAGCCTTCTTCTCTTCCAGCTTCCCAGTTTTTTGGCTTTTTCCGGTCCAACGCTTGCCTTTAGAATGGCAACGTACCTTTCAATTCTTTCCCTGAACACTCTATCCGCTGCAAGGGACTGGGACAAGCCCGCCATTTTCATGTCATATATCCTGTTCAACCGGTAAGCGAATTCAAGTTCTCCCTCAGTCAGCTTTAATTTCCTTTCCCTTACTATTTTGCTTAGTTTTTTTGCCTTTTCCTCTGAAACCGATTCCCTGAGAATGTTCAAATATTCTGAAACGTAAGTTTCACCAAGCCCGACTATGCCCGCTATTTCCTCGTTTGTCCTTCCCGCCATTTTCAAGTCATAAACCTGGTTTAACTTGTAGGCCATTTCCATTTGCTTTTCTGTCAGTACGGGCCTGCCTTTAACCGAAAGCAGTTCCCTTTTTTCCTTTCCAACCGATTTCTTTAAGTCATCCAAATACCTTGTGACAGCGGAAGGACTTCTTTGAATCAGTTCGGCAATGGCCCGGTTGCAGTATTTCTGCATTTTTAAGTCGTACGTTTTATTCATTGCATAAGCCATGTCAAGGGTTCGCCTTGTTAGCTTAAGCCTCTTTGACGTTTTAATCCTTTTGGGATTAGCCATAATACAATTAGTGCCGGGAGGAGAATTTAATTGTTTTCCCAACCGCTACGCTTTCCGCCCCGCGGGGAATTTAATTGTTTTCCCGGGCGCGGGCGTTGAAGTCAGGCCACTCTTTCCACGCGCGTGGGACTTATTTTCCTGAATATTGCGAATTCGTCGCCTTTCCTTTTCCCGCCGCCTATTACAATGAGACCCCCTTCCCTCACGTCAGCCATCGCGTGCCTTATAAGGCTTTCCGCACGCTCCCTTTCGTAATAGGGGAGAACCCAGCCAAGCCTTACGACATCGGCCTTGCGGTAGCGCCACAGGTAAGAGCGCTCCCTTAAATCGTGCTCTGCAAGCGCGACCCTTGTCCCCCTTGTCTTGTTCGCTGCTTCCAGTTGCACTTTTCTGTCGGTTGCAATAACGTGGGGATTAAAGCCTTCGGCGCGAAGCGCTTTTTCCATGAAAACGGAGTACTCTCCTGTTCCAGTGCCGTAATCAATAATAACCGGGTTCTCGATTCCCATTGACTTCATTTCGCCAATCAATGCATCGGTCATTGCCGCAAAGCGTTTGCCGCTGGAAACATGCGGAAAATAATCGGCAATCATTTCAACCAATTCCTCCCTCAAGGCAGCGTCCTCAAGTGCCCTGCCTAACCCCGCGACTGATTTCCCTATTTTGTGCTTTTGGGAAAAAGCAATCACGGACTTAGCGATTCCCTGTATTTCGCCCTCCACTCTGAGGCTTATTCCTGAGCCCCTCCGGTTCTTCCTCTTGAACGATTCCCTCAAAACAGACCTGAAACTCTCAAGTTCCATGAGCCTTGCCATGCGCCTGTAAGCCCGTGCCTTTGAACCCCTGAAGTGACGTTCAAAAAACCTCATCTGGGTTTCAAGGAGGGTTTTCCCCCTCCGCCCGCCCTCCATTCTCAGGCGGGCTTCGTAATTCCTCTTCCTCTGCGCTCTTGAAATGCACCACTTGGAAATCTGCTTAACAGCATTACCGCGAACAAGTGCAGGCATAAAAACAATTAGTGCCGGGAGAGAATTTAATTGTTTCGGGGGCTGCTTGGGTTTTGGGATATGACTACATCTCCGTTATATTTAAAAGGATGTAGTCATATGTATTTGTTACGGTTTAGTTTGTTGGTGTTTTTTGTTATGGTGTTTGTTGAGGAGAGAAAGAAGGGAAAGCACGTCCAGTACTATTTGGCAAAGACCTACAGGGAAAAGGGCAAAGTGAAAAAAAAGGCTGTCTTCCTCGGAACCGATTTAAGCCCGGTGCAATTAGAGAAACTGGCTGCGGATGCGAGAGTGGAACTGGGCGAGATAGACTTTGACAGGGTTCTGGGCAGGAAGGAAAAAGCGGAATTTGAAGCGCTCAGGAAAGGGCTCAACAAGAGAATCGGCGAGATGGCTGCAAAGGACTTCTACCGGCACTTCCTTACAGAATACACCTATGACTCGAATGCCATTGAAGGGTCCAGTCTCACGCTTGAGGAAACAGGCAATGTTCTTTTCGAAGGAATTTCCCCGAAAAACAAGCCATTGAAGCACGTGCAGGAAGCGAAAAACCACAAAGACGCTTTTGACTACGTCATGGGGCTGAAGCAGGAAGGGCTTGCCCAGGGCACGATTTGCAGGGTGCAGGAAAAAGTGGTAAAAAACACGCTGGAAGCACACCTTAAAAAGTTCAAGGGAAAGCTCAGGGAAGTCAATGTAAGAGTTGGAACGCACATCGCCCCGCCCTACTATTCCGTTCCAAGGAAGCTCGGCGCACTGATTAAATGGTACAACGCAAACAGAAAAAAACACCATCCAGTGATTGTGGCGGCTTACTTCCACGCGGAATTCGAGGGCATTCACCCATTCGTGGACGGCAACGGCAGGACGGGAAGGCTCTTAATGAACTTCATGCTGAAAAAAGCGGGTTTTCCGCCGATAACCATTTTCTTCAAGTACAGGGCGGAATACTACCAGGCGCTCGAAAAAGCGAGAAGGAAAAAAAACCTCAAGCCGCTGATTAAAATAATGAAAAAATGCTACAAGGACATGCTGGAAGCATACAAACCGGAATGAACCCCCTTACCGGGGAATTTAATTGTTTTCCCGAGGGTTGCGTTTTTTGCTCGGTTTTGGGAAAGCGGGTTTTCACAACGGCCAGGGCCGCGGTTTTTCCCGCCTCGTTTTTTTTCGCCTGCCTTCAGTTATTGGACCCCTGGACCCTGTCATTTCTTCCCTTCCTGCCTTTCCTGTGGGCTTGGAGCTCCAGCCCATTTCTCTTTTTTTCCCGAGGAACCTGAATTCAACGTTTGACTTGCCCAAACGCCTTCTGACAGGCTTTTGCTCTCTTGGAGGTCTTTTCGGAAGCGGTCTGCTGTCCGGCGGTCTCGCTCCCGCGCCTCCGCCCGGGTGTTTCTTAAACGGCATCAAACATCACCACTACAATTGGCACGTTTCAGGTTATTAATGGTTTCGGGGGATTGGCTACTGCTTGCTTAGCCACTTCTCGTACTGCTTGTGGGTTCCAGCAAACATTACAATGCGGGCTTTTCCCTTTTCCTCAAAGCAGATTCTGTACTGGCCTGTTTCCAGCACGAAAAATGGAACCCCCTTTTTCAAATGCCTTGCGCTGGGGCGCGTTTTTAAGGACTGGATTTTCTTCCAAATCCGTGCCTGCTGGGATTTGTCCATTTTTGCGAAGAACCTATCCCAGCCATCGGCATAATCAAGCCTGAACAAGGCAATCACTTGAAACCGTACTTCTTCTTCACCTGCGCTTCGGTGAAGACCTTTCTCTTGCCCTTCTTGATTTCCCTGCTGATTTTAGCCATCTTCCTCGCGGCAAGCTCGTCCTCCAAATCCGCAATGCTCTCAAAAACCTTGTACTCCTTTCCCAGCTCAAGCAAGCCGGCGCGGATAGCCTCGCTCCTGGTTTTGAAAACACCGAGCTCGGTAAGCCTGTCCAGGATAACCTCCTGAACGCCCTCAAACCTAACCAAAGTTTCACCCATTAATATCACCTATCAAATAGATATCAAAAAGATATATAAATATATCGCGCGCTTTTTCCCTTCCCGGAAAAAACGCGCGCACCCGCTACGTTTCCCGCTGTTTAGAGCAGTATCAGCGCCAGCCCTGCCGCGAGAGCGAACGCGGCGAATAAGCGTTTGAGCCATTTGTTTCCTGTTTTGATTGCTGTGTGGGCGCCGATGTAGCCGCCGGAGGCCATTCCGATTAAGAGGATGATTCCTGTGGGGTAGTTGATTATTCCACCGAGTGCGAAAACGGAAACAGAGGCAATGCAGTACACGAAGCCCGGGAGTGTGGTGGTTGCAAGCACCTCGATGAGCGTGAAGCCGAGGAAGAGCGTGAGCGCGTAGAAGACGAGGATTCCAACTCCCTGCCCGAAAAAGCTCCCGAACACGATTATAACAAAAGCCACCGCGAGGCCAAGCGCTTTTCGCAGGCGCGAGTGCTCCAAGTGGATTGTGCCGATGCCCTTCTTTAAGAAAAGGAAAGGGAGCACGGCGAGCAGGAAAACTCCGACAGCCCATTTTGGGAGAGCGGAGCCGACTGAAACAAGCAAGCCAGCGCCGGCCAGGGAAGCAACCAGGCTGATTGCAGCGAGAATTGGAACATACCTCCAGAGGATGTGCTTTTCCTTGCGGTATCTCAGGAAAGCAGCGCTTGACCTGCCGAGCGCGCCGAACCTGTCGGTTGCAATAGCAACATGCGGCGGCAATCCGAGGAATACAAGCGATGGAATGGAAACAAACCCGCCAGCGTTCAGCACGGAATCAAAAAAGCCGGTCGCAATCCCAACCAAAAAAACAAGCGCGAAAAAGACCGGTTCAGGCATGCAAGAAAACCTCAATGGAAGAAAAGCGGCGCCGGCGTTTTTCTGCTAAGAGAGTTGGTTGAATTCCGAAGAATCCGCTCAACAAAACGCCGGAGCCAATGGAATTAGTGCTGGATAGGGTTAAAAGGCTTATTTCCTGGTTTGGTGCCGGATTCTCCAGCGGTCAAGCACGTAGTCTTTTAGGGTGCCTATTTCAGCGCGAAGCCTTGACTGCCCTTTACGCCTTCCCAAAGAGCGTTCTCTGTAGCCACTGAAAACCCAGCCTTGGCCCCGCGCTCTGAGTCCTGCTTCCTTGAACAATCTTCTCCTGCGCATAAGTAAATAATGCAAAGAGGGAATTTAATGGTTTCGGGGGGTTGACTGTTTTTCTTTCAGGAGTTTTTGGGTTTTTTTGAGGAATTCCCTTGCCTGGCTTAGGGTGTGCTCTGCTTCTTGTTTGGAAGCCTTGGATTCAAGGCCGTACAATGCCTCGTGCCTCTCGATTCTGGCATTGTTCAGGGTGGAAAGAAACTTTGGGTCGAGCCTGCCTGTTTTGACGAACCTTTCTCTCAAAAATTCCTTTACGCAGATGTGGCTCTTTTCCCTGAAGCCGACTTTGAAAAGGAGAGCGCGGGCAGCGTAAAACATTGCAGTATAGGAAAGGATAACGGTTCCGGAAAAAACCTCTGCCTCAAAGGAAATCTCAGCGTCAAGCAGGCGCTCCCTTGCGGTTTGCAGTGCAATCAGTGCCTTCTCCCTGTCAGGCCGCGCCTTTATCAGCAGGCGCTTTCTGATGCATTCGCGAAAATCCAATCACTCCACCTCATAAAAGGGGCATCTCCCCAAAGAGCAGTATTCCGTCCAGCAGAATTTCCCTGTAAAAGGGGGCGTCCTTCTCCTTTTTCCCAGCCCACGCTGCAGGGGAAAAAACAAGGAGATTGATTTTTCTCTTGAGTTTCCCCTCAAATCTCTCCAGCGAAGGACTCTTTTTGCTGGAAACGGCGAGAATATCCAAATCGCTTTTTTTATCATCCTCGCCCCTTGCAGCGCTACCAAACAATACAAGCGAAGAAGGCCTCAATTCTGCGGACAGAAATTCAACCAAGCCACTCTTTCCAAGGGAGTAAACAGACAATGCTCTCTTGAACTGCTTGAATGCTGGCTTTTCCCTGTTTGCCCAGAAAACAACCTGGTTGCCGCGCTTCTTCCTGGCAAGAAAACCCTCCGAATGCAAAACGTCAGCATGCCTCTTGGCACTGAAAGCGCTCACCCCTGTCTCCTTCGCAATCTGCCTCAGGTAGAACTCACTGAAAGGGTTCTCCAAAAAAAGCTCCAAAACGCGGATTGCCGCATACTCCTCAAACATTAAAACCACAAAACAATTGTTTTTTTAAAAAAACAATCGTTATTTAGAAATAACAGTATCGGTTGTTATTTTAAATATAACCCATCAAGGGAATTTAATGGTTTCGCCGGAACGCGGCTTTTGCTTGCAACGGCATTATGGCCTCGAATTCATTAATTCCTTCACTGCATCAATTCCTTCACTGTTTCCCTGAAATTCCTTGTTTTTGGCTGCTTTAAAAGCAGTTCAAGTTTCTTCCGGTTTATTCCCGCGCCGAGCAATGCGGATATGTCTTTTTTGTCTTTTGCAATCTTGGACTTCAGCCTCTGTCTTGTAATTTTTGAAAGATTCGCCCAAGTGCGCAGCTTGTACTGCCTGTCCTTCAATGCAGCCATTTTGTACAACAGCAATACTTCTATTTCGGGCACCCTTGCACTTGCCTTTTCTCCCGGGAGCCATTCAACACCGTGCTTTTCCGCAAGCCTCCAGGGAATTTCAACGGATTTATTGAAAGCAAGCCGGTTTTTGCTGTTTAAAGTGAAAACGTCAACCTCGATTCCGCTTTTTTGCCCCCCGAATACGGGTTAAGGCGCCTGCGCACCATAAGAACAATTAGCGCGGAGAGGGAATTTAATTATTTTCCCACGGCTGGCTTTTGTTCTCCCTAGCCGCCGAAGGCGCCTGAGAGGAAGGCAATGGCAATCGTTACAATTATTATGACCGCGGCAACGGCAGCCAATAAAAGCATTGAAGCATAGCCTTCTCCCACTCTTATCCTGTTCGGCGTGGCATGCAATACCTCGTCCGTGAGAGGCGCGGGCTCTATCTCGGATGCCTTGTCGGCATCTACTTCCAGTGGAATAGAAAACGTGTTGCCGCAGCGCGCGCAAACGTAATTGATGCCCATTGAATATCTCTCCATTACCTTGTTGGACTTGTCCACCCTGATTTCGGGACTCCCGCAGACAGGGCAGACCCGAACATGCTTTCCCTTAATCATGAAAACCATTGGAATTCAGCAGCGGAAACCATAAAACCATTGCTCCCCCTGCAGGAAAACAAGGTTTTTTATTCTTGCGCTGCGCATTCTATTTATGCCTTCGCCGAGAGAGCCCGGTTCAAGAATACGCGAATTAAGGAACCGCAGGAAAGAGAAAAAGAAGGAAATAGCGGGCAAATTCCCCGAACTTTCCCCGGCGCACGTGAAAGGGCTCGCAAAGCTGAGGTATTACTCTGCAAAGCTTGAAATAATAAAGAGAACAATCAACGAACTCAACGAAAGGAGAGCGGCAGCCCAGGAAACAATGGAAAAGAAAGCCATAATGGAAGAAATAAAAGAACTCGAAAGAAAAAGGTCAGTTATAGGGACAAGAATCGAAAACCTTTACTACCGGCTTTCGTCGGAGGGCGTTAAAACGCAGACAAGAAAGGACGTCAGGCAGCTCGGCACAGAGGACGGACAGAGCGCGCAGATAAGGGTTCCGGAAACAAAAAAAAGAAAGGCAGAGGGAACCGCGGGAAAAAACCCCGGGAGGACCCCCCTGGAGAAAGGGATAATATCGGTCCTTATGGAAACCCCTGACAAAATGGTTTCCGCAGAACAGGTTGCGGAAAGGCTCGGCATTCACGCGGAAGAAGCAACTGAAGCAATACGGGAAATGGGGAAGCCGGAACGGGGAGTGCTCGACACAACGTACAGGGGAAGAGACCTTATATGCAAGGTTCAGGGGGAAAAGCCCAGGGAAAAAGCGCAAAGACCGCTTTACCAGCGCCTGCTCAAAGACCCAGAGGAAAAACTCGGGGGCAGGTGACAAGCCCCGCGGCGTAAATGATTCAAAACCTAAAGGAAAAAGCTGAATTTCCCTGCATTCACCCGTGTTTCAGTTTTTCGAGGATTGAATGCTTTGCCTTTTTGAGTTCCCTTGGGTTCAGGTCCAGATGGGAGTGCTCGCGGAAGCCCTGCACCAGTTCAATCAATCTTTTCCTGTAAGAATGCAGCGCAAATTCTTCCACTAGCGCGGAATACCTGCGGAAATCGAAGCCCGATTTGAGCAGCAGGTCCATTATGTCAATTCTGTCCTTCAGTCCCTTAACGCTTTTTCCGCGCGCCATTTCCGCGCCCTGCTTCAGCAGGAGCAGCGGCTCGGGCCTGAGCACCGTAAAGCCCTCTATTTTCGTTGTTTCATTGCGCAGTTTTTCAAGGGGCAGTGCTAACCTTGAATAAAAGGGAACGTAAACGTCAACGTCCACTTCCTCCATGAAAAACTCGTATTTTTTAAGGCGCGCGTTTTTTTTGAGTTCGTGCAACTGCTTTAACCCGGGCAGTTCCTCCAGTTCCACTACAAGGTCGATGTCCTTGGATTTATGCGAGTGAGTCCACAGAAAGCATGCCCATCCACCAATGAGAATGAAACGCAGTCCCGATTTTTTCAACTGCTGCAGTTTCATCCAGCTTTTTTCCGTGAGAAGGCTATTCCAGTACTGCATTAATTCTCAACTCCAGTTCTTTGAGGAATTCAGCGGAATACCACTGCGGCAGATTCCACAAATCTGCGAAGGTCTGCGCGAGCGTGGTGGTCTTGCCGTATTTTTCCATCAGTGAATCCTTTTCGAGCACGAAAAGGTTGGGTTTTTTGCGCGAAAGGGGAAAGCGCTTTTCCAGTTCGCCTGCACCGCTGTCATAAACGTAAACCTCTGAGTAATCCGCAGGCACTGACTTGAAGCGGAACTTGAACGCGGAAAAAGCAGCGAAAACCGCGGATTGGGACACGGAGCGCTCTATTTCCCTCACTGGCATTTCCGCGCGCGTGGAATAAACCAAATCTCTCAAGGGATTTCTCTCACTGCACCAGTAGAACAGAATCTTCCTCGCATCCGTTACAACGAAATTCCTTGGATTCACTTTAACTGCGTGCATTCTCTTCAGGGGCTTGAGGGCGTGGTTCACAATTGAGAGGGAAACGCCCAGATCCCTGCTCAAGGCGCTCTGGGTGAATTCATTGCTCCCGCTCTCCAGGACACGGAAAAGGATTTCCCTGTAAACAAACTCGCGCTTCTGCATACTATAATTAGCAGCCAAAGAAGTATTTAAATCTTTCTACAAACATAAAAAGATTTAAAAATAACCCTGCGGGAGAATTTTAGCATTTTGCCACTGGCACTCCCCTGTCAGCAGAGCCTGTAGAGCTCGCAGTTGTAGTAGCATCTCTTCCTTTTTTTCATTTCTCCTTCAAACAACTGACCGTTGGCTGCAGTGAACGACATCTTTATTGCTGAAATGCATTCCCCTTCAGGCACTGCCTCCGAGGAAAAACTGAAAACGTATTTGAGCCTGGTGTTGTAACTATAGGTATAGGCGCTCGTGTTGATTGGCTTGAATGAAAAGTCCTCTGCCTGCACCTGCACGCTTTTCGAATAAATTTCCTTCCCGTCGCTGTTTTCCGCGGAAACAGCGAGAGTTCCTGCAGAGCTGACGGGAACGCTCTTCTCGGACAGGGTGAAGAAGAACTCGTAGGAAATTGTTTCTTTCTCCCTGCGGGCGAGGAGCTGCGGGGCGCTCATGCTGTCGGGGCTGCCGGCGAACAGTGCAGTATCCCTGGGAAGGTCTTCCACGCTGCCTTTCCAGGCATAGTTTCCGCCCTGAAGGGACGCGAATTCGAAGAAAGCGGTGCCCCTGTCGCTCAATCCCTTTTTCAGGCCCTCCAGCGGAATTTCAAAATCGTAATAGTAATCCGTTACCTCGGTTATTTCCTGATAGCCTTTTTCAAAGCTCGTGCGGCTTGAAACCTGCGCCCTGAAATCGCCCGCGTTCACTGGAAACTGCGCTGAAAAGGATTCGGTATCGTTGCTCTCAATCCTCACCTTGAGGGTTCCGCTCAACGCGACCCTTTTTCGCTCCTCCCTTTCAATGAAATAAAGCATTCCCTTGAGCGAGTTTTCCTCCACCTTCAAGCCGGCGACATACACCGGCTTTGTCTCGTCCGAGGGCGCCGGCGTCCAGGGAACGGAGGAAACAGCCGAAGCAGGGGTTTCTTCAGGTGTGACCAGCCCGTCCCCCGCGGTTATTCCCGAAAAAACAATTGCTGCCAGAACCAAAAGCGCGATTAAAACAAGCGCAAGTGCGGTTATGAGATTTTTTCCCACGGCAAAAACCATTATTATTCCGCACCGCGAGAATTTAATTGTTTCCCCTGCAGGCGATTTTCGGGATTACCCTGCCCCGTAAAGCGCCCTGAGGGCTGTTGAGGGAAGCGCCTCCATTGCCCTTTCCCTTGAAATGTCCAGCTTGTATACGCCTTTTCCGCTGGGCGAGAAGCGCTCTTCCACAATCCTTTTGTGTTCCGGGGTTCCGCCTGAAAATTCCAGTAAAAGAACATGACCTGCTTCAAGCGCGTAAGAGGAACTCCTTATTATTTTGTCGAGGATTGCCTCGAATTTTTCCGGTTCAACGCGTCCCGGCCTGTCAAGACCCCTTACGAGCAGTTCGTTCCTCTCCGGTCTGAACAACAGCTTGCATGCCGCGGTCATGCCTCCCCTGTCGAACCAGAAACGGAAAGGCAGGCTCCTGCCGTGCGTTCTTATGTTAATGCGGACGCTGAAAGGGTCCCTGCGGTTTCTCTTGAACAACTTGAGCAGTGTCAGGAGATAGGGTTTATAGGTTTCGCCCAGCGAGGCAAGAGCGCGCGCCCTGCAGTCGCCGTAAAACGTGGCAACCCTCGAAAGAAAGTATGCCCTGCAGTCCACAGGAATGTCCCGCGACATTTTTTCGAGCCTGTTGAGAAAAAGCGATGCCCCGGTTCTCTCCTCCGGCGACAGGGATTTCTCTTTTCCGAGCCTTTTGTGCAGTTTTTCAATGTCTTCCAGTTTCAGTCTCGCCTGCCGGCGCCACCAAACCGGAGAGCCCTTGACCTCTCTTTTAATCGATTCCCCTGCGGGAACTTTTCTGGGCCTCGGGCGGATTACGCCAGACTCGTTGATGCTCTTTCTTACCTCGCCCTTTGCCTTCAAACCCATAAGGAATTAAAGGGAGCGAGGGAATTTAATTCTTTCCAATCAGCGCTTCGGTCTGCGCCTGGGAAGCCGCGGTCTGGGGGCGGAATGCGCGGCATTGTGCTCGTGCATGCTGTGGAAGGCGTTGAGAATCACTCTTTCCCTGAGCTTTAACCGCTGTCCCGCAAAGCCCGCCAGCCTTGATTCTCCCGCGGGCGTGAGTTTCACTACTCCGTCCCTTCCTTCGCGGGCCCAGCCGTTCCTTACAAGCAGTTCCTTTTTTCTAGAGGTAAAATCCAAGGACATAACAAAAGAATGCCGTAAAAAGAATTTAATTGTTTCTGGGGAGCGGCTTTCATTTTGCCGGCTTGGTTGCCGTGAGCAGCCAGGGGCGCTTCACCCCGCCGCCGGCATAGACCTTCTGCCAGAAGCTCCCGATTTCGTCCGGTCTCGCTTCCCTCGGCTCGGTTACCTCGAACCCGAGGCTTTCAAGGACCGGCTTGACTGCCCGGAGGTGCTCCCTTTCCTCCGAAACGGAAAGAGTTCCGCCGGGCACAAGCTTTTCAAACACTTGGCGGAAAACTTTCCTGTATTTTCTCGCCATGCGCGCGGGCTTTCCCTGGTAGGAGAGCACTATACTCATGCGGAATTGCCTCACGCTTTCCTGACCGTAATGCCTTTTGAGCACCCTGTGAAAGCTGCCCTGCCTGAGGCGGAGCACTCCGCCGTTGCGGCGTATTTCCTCGTCTCGAAGGGCGCGGTCTATTCCGTGCACCTCGATTCCCGGTCTGGTTAAAAGGGGGAGCATTCCCTTTGCCTTGTGCCCCGGACCGAGTTCGACTATGTCTATTATTTTCCCCACAGGCGGCTTTTGGAGCGCGCGCCTTTTCCCTGCTGCCCTTATCCTGTGAAAAATTCCGAAAAGACTGCGGCGCCTCATAAATAAAAGATTGCCGGGGAAGAATTTAATTGTTTCTTCTCCGGGGAAAGGGAAAAAACCAGTAAAGAGTTATGGATTACTTGCTTCTTTGCGGTTTTCCTTTGCCTTGCTCCAGGGAATCCTTCCACCACGGCGCTATATTTTCGATTGCTCTCTTCCTGCGCTCTTCCGGGGAAAGCGTCGACCAAAACGAATGCGAGCCTGTCCTCCTCGACCTGGAAGGCTTCCTGTGGGGTCAGCAGGTGCCTGTGGAACAGTTCCTTGAAAACACCGGAATGCTGCATCCTCCTTATTCCGTGACCGCGCACGGCGTTCTGTGCTCGCCCCAGGTGAGAACCCTATGCCGCGCTCCGGGCTAAAGAACGCTGCCGAACTTAAAGTGCGCGGAAACCTCCCAGTACAATGCATCTCTCAGTGAATCAAATAATTTCTTTGCTCCGTGGGATTTCAAGAGGTCGTATGTTCCCCTGTAGCCCAGCTGCATCAGGGAATGCATTCCCTCCAAACTGACATTGCTTCTTTTCACCCTTCCGCCCTCGATTGATTCTAGTTTTCTCTTTTCCCCTTCAATCATTTCAATATACTTAAGGTAATGACCCAGGTTGGTTTCATACTCGGGAGTGCCTTTGGCGACTTCCATTGAAGCGTTTACTCCTGAAAGGGCGAAATCAAGAAAGGGCATTAACTTCCTTGCATCAATTGTTTCCCCGCGGGGCGAAACGCTCATGCCAAGGTCGGCTGTTTTTTCGTCCAGTTCCGCAAGCTTCAAGGCAAGCTTCCTGCGCCTTTCAGAAAACCCGAATTCCTCCATTAATTCCCTGTCTTCGAGCAGTTCCCTGCGCATGGGGATTTCAACATATTTCTTGAACAAAATCACGAATTTTTCGCTGTCAATTGCTCTCCCGGTGCGGAAGTCGTCAATCAGTTCACGGAAAGCAGTCGAATAGAGTTTTTCCCTCTCCGCCCTGCCGCCCATGAGGGCTTTAAGAATTCTTCTTTCCCCGGAAGTTTTTGGACGGGGAGACTTCCTTCTCCTGCCCAGCGTTGCTGAAATCTCTCTTGATTCAGCCGCCCTCCCCAAGGATCTTGCAAGCCTTGCTCCGCCGATTTCCTTCAACGAAAACAAAAGCCTTGCAACCTGCTGCCTTTTTTCAGGCGAAATTTTTTTGGGCTGGAGCTTTTTCGAAGGCTTCATGCAAAAATATTGCGCAATTGAGAATAAAAGGGTTTGCGGTTTACTGCCTTGCAGCGTTCAGCATGGGGAAGATTTCCGTGCGGAAAGTCTTAAGCACGTCAGCCAAAAATCCGAGGGGCGGGGTTTTTTTCTCGAGCATTTCACGCAGTCTGTTAAGTTCCCTGCTGTTCGGCAGTTCGGGGGATTCGAAAAGGAGCGTTTCAAACATGAATTCAAGAGAGTCAATGTCCCTTTCCTGTCCCCTGAGGGCTTTCACGAGAATGTCGTCCGCTTCAATCGCCCTTTTAACCGAATCCTTCCAGAGCGCTGTTGCTTCTGTCCTGCCGTATCTGAGAACGGTGTCGGAATTCAAAAAAGTGAGGCGGAGCTGGTAGTTCCCTTTTTCGGGGTCGAAGGAAAACCCCAGTTCCCTGAGTTTTGAAAGCGTTTCTTTCTCTCCCGCCAAAACCCTTCTCACTCTCTTTTCATGGAAAACTGCGAGTTCCCGGGGGCTGTTCTCCATGAAATTCCTTATGCGCCGGTAAAGCTTCCTGTTCGCCTCGTTCTCTTTGGTGAAATCACTCCACGCTTTCCTCCTGCGCTCCATCCAATGCCTGTCGCTTTCGCCCTTTTTTTTCCTGGAAAAATCCAAAAGATAGCGGGAATGGAGAAAGGAATCCTCCCTCTCCAGGAACATTTCGGTCGCTTTGTCCAGGGCGGATTTCACTTTTGCCGGCGTAATGCTTTCCGGGTCAATTCTTTCCCCTTTCAGTTCAAGAAAGCTTATGGCATCGGAGTGCTTTATGAGGTCGAAGGGGGAAAGCCTTCCCTCTTTCCTTTCGGCGGTTTTCCTCAAATCCTTTATTTTGCCGTAAAGGCGCACCCTGCCCCGCAGGAGGCGCCCCCTGTAAAACTTTTTCAGCACGGGCATCCGGACCAATAAAAATATTACGCAACAGGGAATAAAAGGCTTTTTGCGTTTGGAGCTGCCTGGGCTAATAGGGTCTTAACTGCGAGTCAAGCCAGGTGGATTTCGGGTCCAGTTTCCTCTTGAAAATGCGCCCCATTTTCCTCGGGTTCTTTGCTTGGTGCTGCTTGAAATAAATGAATTTTCCCTTAACACCGAGAATTTCAATCTTGCCGGAGCGATGGGACATCGCGAACTTGAAGCGCTTGCTGTGACCGTTCAGGCGCTTTCTCGCGCTCTCCACCACGGCGCAGCCCCTCGCAAAGGGAACCTGGAACTGGGTTTTCACCCTGCGCACGGGCCTGCACTGGAAAAGGTAATAGGGGTTGACGCCTATTGAAACAAGCCCTGTCATCAGTTCCGCGAGGGTTTTGGGGTTGTCGTTTACTCCCTTGAGCAAAACCGTCTGGTTGTTCACTATAACCTTGGATCCGAGCAGTGCGTCCACGGCGTCTATGGACTGCCGCGTAATCTCCCGCGGGTGATTGAAATGGGTTACAACGTAAATCCTGCGGGTTTTCCTCGAATGCCTTACAAGCAGTTCCAAGAACTCGCTGTCCTGGGAAATCCTCTGCGGGAGAACAACCGGAACGCGCGTCCCGAACCTCACAAAGGAAAGGTGCTTTATTTCCGCGAGTTCGCCGAGAAAGCCCCGTATTATTTTATTTGAAAGGACAAAAGGGTCTCCGCCGGTTATCAAAACGTTGTCTATTTCCTCGTGCTCCCTAATGTAGTCGGCGGCTTCCCTGAAAGCGCTCAGCACTTCGTCGGAACTCCTCCCCACCAGTCTTTTCCTGAAACAGAACCTGCAGTAAGCCGCGCATCTGTTGGTTGAAAGAACGAGTGCGGTCTGCGCATACTTGTGCTGGAGACCCCTGCGCTTTGTGTTCTCTTTCTCCCCGCTCGTGTCGTAAGTGCCTCCCAAGAAAAGCTCGTCCTGGGAGGGAACCACGAGTTTTCTGAGCGGGTCACTGGGGTTGTCTTTGTCAATGAGGGAAAGGTAATAGCGGGTTATGCGCATGGGGTGGATGGCTGAAACCCTTTCAAGGAGTTTTTCCTCGCCGGGAGAGATACCCAAATGCCCTTTGAGTTCTCCTACGCTGTTTATTGTTCTTCCAAGCTCTTCCTCCCAGTTCATAAGAATTTATTCCAAAAACAGCTTTTTAAGGGGATGACCAAGCAGCATGTTTTAAAAAAACCGCGGTTTTTTGCGCCAGCCCGAACCCGCTCCCGGAAAGCAGGGGCTATTTTCCACTTCTTTTCGCCCTTATTGAAGCGCCTGCCTTCTCCGCTTTTTCAATGGGAAATTCAAAGAAGTCCGCGCCCTCGTGCCTGCAGTCCAGGCACTGGCTGTATTCAATGCTTGCCTCCAACAAGGGTCCCTTTTGCCTGACCCTCAGGGAACCGCAGCAGGGACAGACCTTGCGCATTTTTTTGACACGCGCTTCCATTTTGGAATAATGGGGGGAATGCTTATTTTACCCTTTCGCTTGGTTCCTGAAGAATCACTTTGTGTCCAGGGGCAATGAGAGAAGCCACCTGCCTTTTTCCAGGTGCTCTGGGTCCGTGTTGCCGAGAATGTCCACCACCGGCTCCCTGCCTCCCCAGACATCCAACTGAACCTGCCTCCCGTGGACTCTCCCGTCTTCGCCGAGCATTCTGATATTGTTCTCCATTTGGCTCACTGCCCTGCTGAGCCTTTCCGCTGCAGCTGGATTTGTTTCCTGCAGTGCCTTGTGCAGCTGGAGGAAGTCCTTGCTCGAGAGGTAGTCGGCTTTCACTTTCAGTTTCATTATAACAAGCGGTCCAACCCTTCCGTAAACCTTTGTGGGCATTAATTCGTAAAGGTCGCTCGGAAAAAACTCGGGGTCTCTGGCTACAGCCTCCTCGTGCTTATCGAACACTCTCTGGAATGCTTTGAAATCATATCCCTCGTGCGGGTCCCAGTAAGTGTTCTTCACCGCATACATTCTTCCCCTGAACCCGAACACGCTTACCTTGCATGTGGGATACAACGACCTGAGGGTCTTGAAAAACTGCGGGTTTTCGCGCAGGCGGCGCCTCACTTCGTTCACGATTGCGGGGCTTTTTGCTCTCTTCCTCAATGCTAAACGGCGTCTTGCCCTCCAGGCTATCCTCCGCCCCGCTCTTGCGGTCTTTCCCGCGAGGTTCAAACCCATTTCACGCGCGCCTCCTTGGGGTGAATTTCCGCAACCTTTCAATGAAGCGCCTTCTCGGCAGGCGGATTGTTTCGGGTTCGCGGAGGCGCAGTTCGAGCTCTTGAACTGCCCGCGGACCGGGGTTTATGACTGCGTCGGCGAGTTTCAGTTTCAGGGAGAGATTGTGGGTGAAATCGCGTGATTCGGGGGGCGGGGCAAGCATTATAGAGATGCCTGCCTGCTTGAATGCCTTTATGTCGTCGTAGCCGTCGCTGACCAGGGTCATCCTTTTTGTACGGCAGCGCATGCCGCGCTTTTTCAATTCCCGCCTGACGCGTGTGAGCTTTTTCACAACCGGGTAGGATTTACCGGAGCCCTCTTTTCCGCCGCGCGCTCTCGCCCTTACTCTGCCGTTTTTTTCGCCGACAAGTTCTTTCACTCTTTTGATGCCGCCGTCTTCCGAAAATTCCTCCCTCGTTCCGACGGCAAAATCGAAACCATAGCGTTCGGCAATAACGTCCGCGATTGTCTGGGACATACGCGAGGCAAGCACCACCGTTCTTCCCTCGGCTTTGAGCGCTTGGGCGAGTTCAACCAAATCCGTTCTTATTTTCCCCTGCCTTTCAAGCAAATCAACCAGTTTCACTGCATCGCTCCGCGTAACCCGGTTTTCCGAGAGAATCTTTTCATATCCCAGGAGCATTGCCTGGTCAGATGAGCATTTTCCGGTCTTGGCCATTTCCACGTATCTTCCGATTATTTCCTTTCCTTCTTTTTCGCCGTACACTAATTTGAAGAGCTCAAGTATTGTGTTCGCTCTGAGCAGTGTTTCGTCCATGTCGAAGACCACGACTTGCCCGGTGCGGCGGAGAACGCTCTTGGGCTTCGCCCTCCGGAGAACGCGCCTGCCCTTGAAATAGGCGTATTCGTATGCAACCTTTGCCCCCATTCTCGCCTGGAACGCTAGGCTCGCTCTTTCGCTCGCTTTCTCTTTCTGGTCGGGCATAATTATAATCTCCGTTGAGAACATTTAATCGCTTGCTTCACTTCAACTGCCTCCCCGGCATTAGTTCTAAGACCTCGCCCAGCGCTTTTCGCAGGAGGAGATTCCTCCTTCCGTTTGTGTCCCTTGTTTTGGGCGCGAACCATTTGTCGTAAACGTACTTTTTCCCGAGGCGCTCCTCCCATTCGGCAATCCAGCCATCTTTTTCCAGCCGGTCCAGCGCCTGCGCGTAGTAATAACCGTTGCCCGCTTCTTTGGCGTCCTCCAGCATCCGCGGGTTGCTGCGCCGCCAGACCCTCATGTTTATTCCCGTGCCTGCTTCCGCTACGCTCTCGCACCTGCTCCTGCTCCACCCCTCCGCGTCGGACAGCTGCCTTAGTATTTCGAATTTTGCCCAGACCAGGGCAGCGCGCGCCGGAGGCAGGCTGGTTCCGGGAATTAATAATTTCACGTTTCTTTCCTTTTCCATGCGGTACTTTATCATTCCGACGTTGACCCTGCCCAGCCCTGTTCTCCTGGCTATTTCCTGGGATGAAAGCCTGCCTTCAATCAAAAGCCTTCTCGCCCTGTCGCCTTTTGCCGTACGCCTCAGTCTCGAAGGCAGTCCCGCGTACTCTCTTCCGTAAAGTTCCTCCTGTTCGAGAATCCAGCCCCTGAGCTGGCGCAGGGCTTTGCGCCAGTATTTTCCTTTTCCCAGGTTCCTGGCTGTTTTCATTATTTCCGGATTGAACTTGAACCAGTGATAGAAATCATCGGAGTTCAGTTCGGATGACGCTGTTTTCATTGCGTCCGCTCTCTTCAGTTTCTCAAACCTTCCGAGTTCCGCGGGCTTGTTTGCAATTTCCAGTAACGCATCATACCTGACCAATGTTCTTACAACGACCATTATTGGACTCTTAAGACCCGGAAAAAAATTGGTTATGCCGTGCCTTTGCTTATAAATCCTTATAGTGTCAGGTTTGACTCCGACCAGGGTGGCAATCTCCTCATTGCCCAAGCCCTCTTCAATGAGCCTTTCGATTTTTGCGTGCTTCAACGGTTTTTCGGGAAACTGACCTTTTTCATGCAACTCGCCCTCAATCCTGTCCACCGTTCTGACGTTCTCCCGCGTCCTCGCGAATCTGCCTCTTTCGCCTGTTTCAAGGGCAAAACGCCTGAGGGCCCGCTTGGAGCCTATGCCCATTCTCATGGCGCGCCTTACAAATTCTTCTCGTATTTCCCGTTCGCTCATTCTTCTTCTCGGACCCTTCTCCGGCTCCAATAACTTCCGGCTAATGCCCTTTCGCATATGACCTTTCCTTATCCTCGGTTGCATTGCCATATGTAACATACAATACAGACCATATAAAAGCCTTTTCCGGCAGCAAAAAGGGCATTTTAGTGGAAATTCTCCTGAATGGATTGCCGGCTCATTGAAAACGGGCAGGAAAAGCGGGCAAAAAAGCATTTTCCGTCAATTGCCTTAATTGTATGCGTTTAATTCCAATATGCTTTTAAAGGGCGAACTTCCATATTAATAAGAGGCATTACCAGGGTGTGAGATTATGTGCTTCCTCGTGAAATTCAGGGATGAAAACAACGCGCTTCGGACCGAGAAAGGCAGGAGAATCGAAAAGGGAGGGAAATTCATTACGCTGCACTGCAAGCCCGAGCAAGAATGCGAATACAGGGAATTCTGCGGAGCACGGGGAGCGCGCATAAAAAACGACCGCATAGTGGAAATACTGGACATTGATTCGCAGTTGAGCGCTGAATTGCTCGAAAACAAAGTGGCACTGGAGGAATACGTTAAAATGGCGCTGCCCTTGTACAGGTAAAAACACGCTACTTTCTTTTTTTCTTTCACTGAATCCGCTTTTTTGCCGTGCCGTGGTTTCTCTTGTGCTCGCCTTTTTTCCTCAGTTTCTTCGAATGCGTTTCGAGATAGATTCCCGCGATTATGAGGAGGGCGCCGCCTGTCAATATTTCCTCGTTCAACTGCTCGCTTAAGAGCAGGACGGCGAGGGCAATGGCGGAAAGCGGGGAAACCACTATTTTTGTAATCGAAGCGGTTTCCGCTTCAATTTTTTCAAGCGCGAGGTTGTAGAAAAGGTACGCCAGACCCGTGGAAACGACGCCGAGCAAAAGCATGTAAAGGAAAGCGTTGTGCAGGTTGCCGAAGCCGTAAATGAAGGGCAGGGGGGAAAGCAAAAGGGAAGCGAAAAAGAAAAACCAGAGAACGTCGCCGATTCCGTGCGACTTGTTCTCCTTCCTCATCTCTGTTGTAAGAAGGCCCAGAAAAAACGCTCCCGCGAGGGAAAGCGCGTTTCCGAAAAAATAGCCCTCCCCGTTCAGGGGATTCATCACCACCAGCCCGATGAGCGCGGTGACAAGCGTGAGAATTTTCGTCGCGGTGATTCTCTCCCTGAGAACAAAGTACGCGAACACGAGAACAAAAAAAGGGCTGGTTGAATGGAGCAGTACAACGTTCTGCACCGGCGCGAACAAAAACGCCGCAACCGAGAGGGATAAAGCGCCTGCGTAAAGAAGCCCGATTAAAAAGTATTCCTTCGCATCCCCGCGGGTTATTTTGAACGCGTTTTTGTCAATGCGCGGAACTATAAGGAGCAGAAACAAGAACCCGAAGAAAACCCTGTAGAAAACAATTGTCATCAGGGGAATTTCGCTTCCGATAAGCTTCACAAACACGCCCACGGACGAAATGCAGACCGCGGCAAGCAGCAGGTAAACATGGCTTTTCTGCAAAGGCATTGAGTGAATAATAGGGATTAACTCATTTAAAATGGTTTTTGTATTTGGTTTCAGTAAAAAAGGTTATTTCCCGCGGCTTCTCCTCCACTTCCACGGCTGGAAAATTCTTCCTGCCCTGCGCAACCTCACCCTCCTTGCAGCCCTTCTCATTGCGTACTTCATTGACGGAATCATCAAATCCTTTCCCAGTCCACAGCCGAGTATTCTTGCCTTTTTACCCACATGGGCTTTAAGCTCTGCTACGTCGGATTCAAGGCATATTCTCGGCTCAGGGATTTTCAGAAAAGGATTGGACTCGCCGTAACCAACAATTGAGATGCCGCGTTGCGAAAACTTGAAACCCTTTGATTTCATGTTTCCGTCAAAACTCCCGCTGCTGAAGCGGTGTCCTCCGCCCTCAAGATTTTTGTCCCTTTTAGATGCCATGAAAAGCCTGTCGCCGAGTTTTCTCCGGGCATACCCCTTTAAAACACCCCAGTACTGGTCGACTTTTTTTCCCAGGTCCCCCGGCGGGATCAAAACGAGCACTGTTCCTCCTCTGCCGCAATCCTGTCAACCAACCCGTGCCAGACATCCCTGCTTTTCTTCAAAACATAATCCCTGGCGGCAATTTCAACTTCCGTGCCGGCAGGCATCCTGCTGGCAGTGAAAAAAGGATGTGTGAGAATTACAAACCTGCTGACCACACGCTTGGGTTCATTCCTCGGAGCCATAAAAAAACATTTGCACAAAGGGGAATAAAACCCTTTTCATTCGAAGTCCGTTCTCGCGCGGAGCATGTGCCTGTTTTTGCGGAGCCATTTTTCCCACTCTTTGTAGTCGGGACAATGTTCTCTCACCAATGACCAGAATTTTTTGGAATGGTTCCTGTGCTTTAAGTGCGCCAGCTCGTGCACCACGATGTATTCGAGCACCCGCTGCGGCGCTGCGAGCAAGCGCCAGTTGAAGGAAAGCGCAGAGCGCGAAGAACAGGAACCCCAGCGCGTTTTCTGCCCCCGCACGGAAATTCTGGAATAGGACGCTTTCATTTCCCCTGCCTTCGCGCGCGCCAGCGCGGGAATGAGCGAGCGGGCTTGCTTTTTGTAGAATGAAGCAATGGCTTTTTTCGCCGAATGCCTTTTTCCATGTGGAACCCTTACCTCGAGTAAGCCGCCACGCGCGGCGGCGCGGGCGGTTTTCCTTTCGCTTTCAATTACGCTCAACGGAACTTCTTTTCCGAGGAAAAGGATTGAATCCATGGAGCGGGCTTCGCGGGATATTTCCTCCAGTTTCTGCAGGTTGCGCAGGACCCAGCGCTGTTTTTCGAGAATGAATGATTCAACCTGCGAATGGGAAATCCGGGAACGCTGTGGAATTACCACTTCCAGGCCCGATTCAATGCTCACCTGCAGCTTCAAGTGCCTGGAGCGATGGCTTTTTCTCGCGGAATAGGGGATTTCTCTGCCATTGAGTGAAACCGAGCCGGAAAAGGAATTTTCTTTCAACAAAAAACGCCCCTTTGAATTACCCCAATTCCCTTCGGGCCCTGCCCAGTTCAGAGAGCATTTGGGAATAGCATTGTCTTTGCCAGGCAATCCTGGACCTCATTGCTTTTTCAATGTAGGAAATAAATTCCGCGCTCCCGGAAAACTTTTCCGCTTCCTCCCTTATTTCTTCATCTTTCGTTTTCCTTAATTTCTCAAGTTTCATGCTCAAATCCCGCTTCATTGCATCTACAAAACTCCGTCTCCTGTCTTCCACAACTCCCTGCAAAAAGGAAGAGAAAATTTCCCTGGTTCTTTCGCGGATTCCTGAGGAATAATCGTTCTCCATAAAACCGGTCACAGTAAAAGGAATTCCTTTGGGATAGAAAGCGAGGGCATTTTCAAATCCCTCCCCTACCACGGTTTCCATTTGCCGGGAAATTTCCTCGACTTCAACCGGCTCAGTAATCCTGCTCGCTTTCGCAATTATTTTCCTCTCTCTTTTTATGCGGGCGTCGATTTTCGACCACCATTCATCCCAAAACATTCCAACGGCTCTCCTGAGCCTTTCCCTAGAACTTCGAGTCCTTTCGCCTTCAGCCCTCCTCCGTTCCCTTTCCTTCTTCTTTTTCCGCCCTCTGCGGCGCATTTTAAGCAGTTGCTTTTTGGTACGGGCCATTTTGGAATCACTAAAATTGAAGCGCGAAAAGTAAAAAAGGCTTTTCGATTTTTCCGCGCTTTCCGCGCCCTCGGGGCGCGGCGGGGCGGACAGTAACCATTAAAAACTGCTTTTCCCTATAAATTCACGGGGATTGAATGTTGAATGCCGTGCTGGACGCTTTCAGGTTCATTGCAAAAAAGCCCTGGATACTGCTGCCCGCGCTCGCGCTCGCGTGCATTTCCCTGCTCGCTTCATCGGTTTTCTACGAGTACTTCATGTATGCCGCGTTCGAGCAAATCGTGATTGAAGGCGTGCCCGCAGTGCAGTTTTGGCAGCTGCCCCTGGTGCTGCTGCACAGGAACGCGCTCAATGCAGTACTGCTTCTCGCGCTATCGTTCATAGGCGTGTTTTTGAGCGTGATATTCGCGTTTTTCTATTCGAGGCATTCACTCTCGCTGAGGGAGGGAATAGGAACACTGAAGGAGGATTTTCTTCTCGCGGTTAAAAAATGGAAGGAATGCTTTTCCCTGGGCGTTTTCCTTTTCTGCACCGCGTTCATTTTTCTTTTTGCCTCTTACCTCGCACTGGTGCTTTTTGCCGGAATTCCCTTGCTGGCAGTGCTCGCAATAGCGGTGCTTGCCCTGGCATTGCTTTACGTGCTTTTCAGCGTTTTTTTGTTCGCCGTGCCCGTGCTCGCGGTGGAGGAACTTGCGGCAAAGGACGCGCTGAAGCGCGCCTGGAATTTCACCGCGGAACACTTCTTGGGCGCAATTGCAATGCTCGCTGTAGTATTATTTCTGGACCTGGTTCTGTTCACGGTGCAGGGGCTCCTGCTTGAAATGCCGGAAGTGGACGCAGAGGACTGGCTTTACGCAATAGTGCTTGTCTTCTTCAACGCGCTCGTGTTTGCCTTCACCGCGCTCGCCCTCGCGCTGTACTATATTGAAAACCGCGGAGCGGCAAAAAAGCCGGAAAAAAAGAGAAAATCGCGCGGAAAGCGGAAATAATGCCTCAAAAGTGGAAAAAATGGCTCGCCTGAAAGAGTTACGGCTCAAAAACTTCAAATCGTTCAAAAAAGCGAGAGTGCCTTTCAAAAAAGGGTTCACGACAATCATCGGACCGAACGGAAGCGGGAAAAGCAACCTGCTGGACGCCCTTTTGTTTTCGCTGGGCACGACTTCGATGAAAATGCTCCGCGCTTCGCGCCTGTCCGAACTGGTGAACAATTCCGCGGCGGAAAAATACGGGAAAGTGGAAATCACTGTAAAGGACAATGAAAAGGAATGGGAAATAAGTAGGACGATTGACAAAAAGGGAAAATGCATTTACCGCCTGAACGGTGAAAAAAAGGGGCTCAACGAAATAACCTCCCTGCTCGTCGAACTCAGTATAAAAAACGACGGTCACAACATCGTGGCGCAGGGCGACGTCACGAGAATAATTGAAATGAACCCCGAGCAAAGGCGCGGAATAATCGACGAACTGGCGGGAATAAGGGAATTCGAGCTCAAAAAAGAGGAAGCACATAAGGAACTGGAAAAAGTAAACCAGAAACTCAAGGAAGCCAACCTCATTCTCGCCGACAGAATCGAGCACCTCAAAAGACTGGAGGAAGAGCGCGCCGCTGCGCTGGAATTCAGGGAACTGGAGGAAAGGAAAAAGAGGGCGAAAGCCACTCTCTTGAAAGAAGAACTGAACGCAGCGAAAGAAAAAATAAAAAAACACAAGAAAAAGCTCGCCGGCTTTTCCGCCCTCAAAAAAGAATTCCAGGAAAAGGTCGCGGAATTGGACGAAAAACTGGAAAAAGCGGAAAGCGAAGCCGAGGAAATGGGCAGGGAAATAATCACCGCACAGAAGGAATCGGTTGCAAAAATAGTTTCAGCGCTTGAGGAAAAAAAATCCTCACAGGCAATACTGCAGGAGAAAATAAGCTCCAAGGAAAACCAGATTCTTTCAGCCGAAGCAAGGGAAAGCCGGCTTAACGAAAGGCTCAAAGAACTGAAAGAGGAGAAAAACTCGCTGCAGCAGGAACTCCGTGAAATAGAGGAAGAACTGCCGGTAAAAAAGCGCCTGTCGGAAAAACTGGAAAAAGAACTGGGCGAATTCGAAAAAAAGCAGTCCGAGGCGGTGAAAAAACTAAGGGAAAAGGAATCCGCGCTCAGGGAGCGGGTGAAAAAAGCCGAGCAGCTCAGGGAGGCGGCATTCGCCCTCGAATCGGAAAAAGGCGTGCGTGAGAAAGAGAACGAAATGCTCCGCAAAAATGTGAGCGAGGCAAAGGAAAGACTGGAAGCGCTTGAATCGGAGGTTAAGAAGAATGCAGAAAAGGAATCAACGCTCAAGGCACTCAGGGAGGAAAAAATCCAGGAACAGCTTTCTGCAGTGGAGGAAAGAATACTGAAGAGGATTGAAAAGGAAAAAGAGATAATCGCGGGAATCGCGGAACTCGAAAAAGCCGCAGGCGAACTGAAAAAGGAAATAGCAAAGTGCCCGGTCTGCGAAAGCCCGCTGGACGGTAAAAAAAAGGCAGCGCTCAGGGAAAAAAAGGAAAAGGAAACCCGCGCACTGCGGTTCAAGGAAAAAAAAGTGCAGGCGGATTTGAAGGAACTGAGGGAAAAAAGGAACGAACTTCTGAAAAAAAGAAAGGAAATGGAAGAACTGATTCCGCTCGCGGAAGCGCTCAAGGAAAAGCGCGCAAGCGCCAGAAGCCTGAGGGAAAGGATTTCCTCTCTCAGGGAAGCGTTTAGGAATCTTTCGCCCCTGGAAAAAAAGGCGGCGGAGAAAAAAAAGGAATTCGAGGAAGAAAGGGAGAGGAACAAAAGCGAGGCGTTCGCCCTCGAAAAGGAGAAGGAAAGGATTCTTTCAAGGGAAAGCGACCTGAGGGAGCAGTTCATTGAAGCGAGGAACTCGGCGAAAATGCTCGAACAGCAGAAATCAGGAATCCTAAAGGAAACGGAAAGAGCGAAAAGGGAACGCGGGGAGGCAGTAAAAGAAATCGACTTCATTCAAAAGGAAAAAAAGGAAAAGGAATCCGGGATAGCGGAACTCGGGGAAAAAGCGGAAAAAATTTCCGCGGAAATAGAAAAAATGCAGTCCGAAAAAGAGCGCGCTTCGAAGGAAATGGAGGAAAAAATAGGGAAAAGGGAAAGCGCGGTGGAAAAAATTTCAATGCTCAGGGAGAAAAAGCAGGCGCTCGAATTGAAGGGAAGGGCGAGGAACAGGGAATCACAGGACTTGAGGGTGGAAATAGGAAAGCTGGAAGTGAGGGCCGGGGACCTGGAAGAGGAATTCAGGGAATTCGCAGAAACAAAAACCCTCAAGGGCTTGAACGCAAAAGAACTCAGGGCGGAAATTCCCGCAACCGAGAAAAGAATACGGGAACTCGGCGCCATAAACCTCAAAGCGCTTGAATCGTTCGGCGAGGAAAAGCAGGAACTCATGGAAATAAACAAAAAAGTGGAAAAACTCTCGGAGGAAAGGGACGCAGTGCTTGAAATGATTGAAAAAATTGAAATTAAAAGGAACAATGTCTTCATGGACTGCTTTATGGAAATAGAGAAGAATTTTTCAAAAATGTTCTACTCCTTTTTCTCGGGAAAAGGCTCTCTGGCTCTTACCGACGAGGAAAACCCGACCGAATCAGGGCTTATAATAAGCGCCAAGCACAAGGGCGAAAACCTCGTGAACATCGACGCAATGAGCGGCGGGGAGAAATCCCTGACAGCGCTGGCATTCCTTTTCGCGATTCAGCTGTACGAGCCAGCGCCGTTCTACGTGTTTGACGAGGCGGACGCCGCGCTTGACGAGGAAAATTCGCTCAAACTGGTGAAAATAATAAAGGAAATAAGCAGGGAATCCCAGTTCATTGCAATAACGCACAACAACTCGCTCATAAAGGAAGCCGACCTCATTGTCGGCGTCACCCTCGACAAAAACAAGTCAAGCGTTATAGGACTGGACCTGAAGCAGAAAATAATGGAAAAAAACAGCGCTTAGCCGAGAAAAAGGAAAAAAAGCAAACAATTAAATAACACTTGAATGCTTAATTGTGCGTATGCTCGGGAGGAAGAAAAAAGCATTCATTCCTGCACTTTTATCCCTGTTGCTTCTTTTAAGCGGTTGTCCAACGGCAGCCATTGAGGAAGTGGAGGAAGTTAAAATCTTTTTGCAGGAACATCCCGAAGCGAAAATGAGTGCATTAAAATTGGACCCGGCAACCGCCGGGGAGCTGGTTGAGAAAACGGGAGCGGACTGCGGGGAACTTAAAAACGTTGAATATTTTTTTGTTATTTTAACCGCGGCAAGCGCGGAAAAATACGTGTGGATAGACTCCCTCACCCTCGAAGTGGACTGCGAATTCGAGAAAACCATTGCGGCTCCCACTCCCAAACCCAAGCCCAGCCCGACTCCGAGCGCAACGCCAGGCGAAACACCGACTCCAAGCCCGGCACCCTCGCCGGGCACAAGCCCGACTCCCACGCCGAGCACAACACCCAGTATCACGCCAAGCCAGACACCGAGTCCGACTGCCACGCCGACCGCGACGCCCACCGCCACGCCAACGCCGGCTCCAAGCGCAACGCCTACGCCGATTGCGGAAACCTGCGCTGAAAGCAACGGAACCGAATGCGAGGAAAACGAATACTGCTCCGGAAAATACGCGCTGGCAAGCGACTCGCTGAAATGCTGCCTTGCGGAATGCGTGGAAATCACGACAGGCGACTGCAACAATTATTACAGGAACATTGAACTTAACGAGGGTGAAACTCTGGAAAACGTCAAGGGAGCGGGGGATTACTCGGGAGAAGCCCTCGGAATAAAACTGGAATACGTTTTCCAGACCACGGGAACAAGCAAAACGTACTATTCGCGGTTCGCATTACTGGACGCCCAGGGAAAC
>CAZKED010000015.1:28031-31864 GCA_964551725.1 uncultured archaeon
ATTCAAAGCGTAATGGTAAATGCGGACCTAAAAGACAACCTGAACCTAGGCAACGGAATTGAAAACTCGGTCGTCTTAACTGGAGTAAATACGGAGCCAAAAATTTCGATAAACCTTTTGGCTGAGGGCTGCCTTGCAGACGAAGAATGCGTTGCGGGAGAATGCGCGGAAAAACCGGATTTCACGGTTGAAAGCATTTCAATTGAGGACCCCGAGCCCTGCGACAACTTGGTTGACGTCAAAGTGGTGTTCAAGAACAACGGAGGTTCAAAGGAAGGAGTGAATGCCGTTATGACCGCTTCCGCGTTGTGCAAAACAACGCAGGACGGCAACGAAATAACCACCACATGCGAGGAAGTACTCGAATCAACTGTCGAGGACACCCAGGCAGGGGAAGAATACGAGATTTTGTTCGAGGACTTGGACATTACGGATACAGACACCACTGACGGAGTGGAGCCATTGAACGTAACAGCGGTTGCCGATGACTGGGGAAGCGTGGGGGAATCAAATGAAAACAACAACACTCTCGAGGAATCAATCGATTTGAGGCAGGACTTTTATATTTCTTCTTTCGAGGTTTACGAGAACCCGGACTGGGAGCCCACATCCGCCTCGGGAAGGTATCTTGTTGATGTAACCGTTAATGTGAGCGGTCCTGCTTATTCTTATTTTTCCGACCCCGAGCCGGAGGTTGAAATTTACACTAATGGCGCCTCAACTGGAAATGCGGACGTTGAAAACCTCTGCCCTGCGGGAAATTCCTCCCAAACCGTTACAGTCAGCACTTCCAACTCTGAATGGAGCGACGGCGGGGAAAACGAAGTTAGGGCTGTGGTGGATAAGTCAGACCCGCAGGCGGCTCCCTTCGGGAGAATAGAGGAAACAAACGAGGAAAACAACGAATTGGTGAAAACTGTTACAGTGGGGAAAATAAACGATTGCGGAACTGACTTCGAATGCTTTATGACAAATGTCGGAAGCCACGAAAACGTAAAATGCCTCTTTACTTCCACTGTCAACCTTTTCGGAATTCTCCAGACAACCACCAATTACATGGAAAACAAAAACATTGTTTTCCACGAGGAATACGAATTTTACGTGAGAGTGGAGGAAGTAAGCGTTGAATTCAGCGAAGACCTTGTTCAAACATATCTGGACCAAGGGCTGAGCCAAGAGGAAATTGACCAGCTGGAAGGGGATGCAAACGAACAGGCGCAAGGCAGCGTGGGAGCTGAGACAACTTGCAGGTACACGGACGCTTCGCCCTTTATTACAGTCTTAAACAATTGGAACCAGGGCAATTTCTCAACTGATGACTACGATTTCTGCACTGAACTGACAACAGGCTGAAATCTCACTTCTTCCCTTTTCCCCTTTTCTTTTTTGGCTTTGAGCCGAGGCGCTTTTCAATTGCCTTGGAGGCTTTCCTTTTCGCGCTCAAGCGCCTCCGTGGAATGCTTTTCCCGTTTTTTTCTACGGGCGCAGGGGATTTCTGTGCTTCAATTATCTGGTTTTTTGTTTTCTCTATTCTTTCGCCGAGCATGTTCATTGTCCTGCGGTAGTCTTCCTCGAAAATTTCGCCGTGGTCATACTGCCTGTGAAGTTTTTTAAGGGAATACTGCAGCAATTTGAGTTCGCCCTGCAAAATATCCAGGTGTATCAAATGCTGGGACTTTCTCCTGCGCTCTTCCTCCAGTTTTTTCATCTTGCCCTCGTATTTTGAGAGAACTTCCCTGTATTCTTTGCCGGAAATTCTGTCCCTTTCGAATGCCCTGTCAAGCTTTTTCCTCAGCTTTTCCAGTTCGGCTGCTTTTTCCGCGGAGGACGGCTCCCACTTTGAAACAGGGCGGCGCTGGTAGAGGAAAATGAGAAGGATTATGACCACAATGAGTGCAAGGAGAACAAAAGGCATTGCGATCTTTGCGGTGGAATAAAGGTCCAGCGTGAAAGGCGTGGGTGAGGGGGAGACGCTTTCCTTGGGGCTGGGGGTAACAATCACTGGAACTATTGCCGAACTTTCTATTTCCGCCAGAGTCTCGTTGGATACTTTGAATATTTCAGCCGCCATAAACGCGAGGTTTAATCCGTCCCTTGCATTATCCGCTGCCTTGGATTTCTTGTTCTTGTCCTCGTAATACCTGCTCGCCTTGAGAAAGTATTCTGAATGGTCGAGGTATAACTGCGCCCAAAGGAATTCCCTGCCGGAATTCCTCATTTCCTTTTTCACTTCGCTTATTTTTGAACTGAGCTCCGACTGCAGTTCGTTGAGATTCTTTTCCCCCGTGAACTGCTTTGCGGTTGCGAGGGCGAACGCGGAAGCGGAATCGAATGCCGAAGCAGCATACCACTCGAATGCCTTTTCCACTTTTGCCGCGTCAATCCTTCTCTTAATGTCATAGCTCTCGTCTTCTGGGATTACTGCTGCGGAGTCTTCCGCTTTAACGAGGTAATCCAGCGCTGTATCTTCCATTCCGCGGAATGGCTTTGTCCTTGTCTGGGATTTTTTCGATATTTCGAGGAAGTCCGAAGCAATTCCCGTCCATCCCTCCGCGTACTCGAAATCCTGCACGTTTTGAATGGCGCGGCTTAATTCTTCCGAGCCACCGACCACTATCGTGCGGCTTGCGAGAATCGTTTCAATGTTAACTTTCGCCCAGGTTAGTCTTTCCTGCGCCCCTATCTGCCACTCCGCTTTTTCCACAAAGGTGACCGAGTCCAGTTCGGATTCAACCTCCTCAATTCTTTTCCTGAGTTCGAGTGCCTTTTGCTCCAAAAGGAATGAATCCAGGCGCAGGAGCGAAGGATTCTGGCTTATGTCCTTCACGAGTTTTGCGTTAATGTAGGAAATGAAGGAGGAATTCGCTGAGGAATAAAGGTAGTTTTTTTCAAGCAGGACTGCAGAGTTTTCAAGTTCCTTCTCCGCGGGCGTGAGCAATGCGAGCAGCGTTGCTATAACTGAAGGGTCTCTTATTTCCGTTTCGTTGAACGCTATTTTCGCTTCTTCTATTTCGTTTTCCGCCTGCCGCAAATACTGCTCCGCGAGGATGCGCATTTCCGCCAGCTTGCTGCCCAGGGGAATTTCCGAGGGCTCGAACACTTCGGGCTGCACTTGGGAAATCTCGTTAACGTCTATTGCGTTAAAGTCCATAAAGGCATAGTGGAGCATGTCGTCAACGTTGTCCACTTCTATTACCTTGAGACCCCATTCATTCCACGCGTAATTCACGAGGTTGATTGTTTTAACGCCTTCCTCGAATTTGTGCGTCTGAACCGCTTCGCCCATGGGAATCATGAAAAGGGTTATTCCTGACTCGGCTGCCCTGCGGGATTTCTCAAAGACGCCGCCTACTCCGCCGACCGTGGCATCCTCGTTTATCGAGCCGGTGACCGAAACGTATTCGGGAAGCGGCTTGCCCTGCAGCATTGAAATCAGGAGCAGTGACATTGCCGCGCCGGCGCTCGGTCCCTCTACAATCGTCGCATTGGAGTTTATGTCGAACTTGTAGTCGTATTCGTCAGTTCTGTCGAAATAATTGCGCGCAACTTCCAGGGAAATTTTTTCGGTGTTCTGCGTTGAAGTGCCTATGAGAGGTCCGACGGAACTCCATATCTTGCCGGTACCGGGCTCTACCGCTATCGTGAGGGTCGCCTCGAGCGCCGCGCCCGAATCCGTCACGGCGAAAACTTTTATAGAGCCGTGGTCTATTACCGCAGAGGCAAAGGGAACGGATGCGAGCAGGAACATTACGAGAAAAACCTGCTGGAAACTCTTTGCACTCATTCTTTACACCGACATTTCATTTTGGCAGTATATATATTTTAAATTGTTT
>CAZKED010000016.1:0-29437 GCA_964551725.1 uncultured archaeon
GACCTGTTAAAACCCAGGCATTGCCCGGAATGCATTTAAATAATATACAGCACATATCCATAGGCGATGACGAAGTAAAAGGATTAAAAAGCCTGTTCGACTGGGCAATAGGCAAATAAGGAATATGATTCATTTTGAAGCATAAACGATACATATTTAAATCATTTAAGCCGCTATACTTACGGGTGGTTTTATGAACGTTATTTTGAGAGGCAGAACCAAGGAAATTGTTGAAGGCATGGTTGAGGAAGGCTATGCCAATTCCCAATCGGAGGCAGTTAGGCTGGCTATTGTTGATTTTGGGCAGCACCATTTGAGTGAAGCAGAGCTCGTTAATAGGAAGCTTGACAGAATAGACCGAGACATAAAAGCAGGGAAAAGAAAGCTGCTCAACGCTGGCCAGGCTCTCGGGGAATACTCAAAGCATGTGAAGTGATTGGCATTTACAAAGCAACTTTTGACGAGAAATGGCCGGACTACTTTGCCAAACTTGACAACACAATAAAGGAACGCGTTGCCAAGAAAATAAAGAAAATCCTTGAGTTCCCGCAAAAACGGCACCTCAAAAAAGGCGCAAGATTTTTTGTTGACGAAATCGGCCAGAACAGAATCGTTTACCGAGTGTTTGAAGAAAACAAGGAAGCAAGGTTCTATTTTGTTGGAAACCACAAAGAGTATAAGCGCTGGTACAAGCAATATTTTTAAGGAATAATCCCTATACATTACAATAGGCGATGACGAAGTTAACACCGAATGACGCAAGGATGATTAGTCAATCCAACACCGAGCCCTTATTTTACTGTCAGGCCGCCGTCCACTACAAGGCACTGTCCCGTGATGAAATCCGCTTCTTTCGAGGCAAGAAAGAGCACGGCATTGGCGATGTCAACGGACTCGCCCATGCGCCTCAGCGGAATGATTGCCGCGGTTTTCTCCAGTTCTTCCTCGCCCATGCTTTCGCTTCCCGGAGTCCTGATCGGACCCGGCATTACGGCATTCACCCTGATTTTATGCGGTGCGAGTGCCAGCGCAAGCGCTTTCGTAAAGGAGTTTATGCCGCCCTTGGAGGCACAGTAGTGGACTAGCGAGGAATAGCCCATTATTGCCGCAATGGATGAAATGTTCAGAATATTTCCGCCCCTTCCCTGCCCTGTCATTATTTCGGCTGCCTTCTTCGAGCAGAGAAAGGTTCCCTTCAAGTTTACGTCCAGCACCTTGTCCCACTGCTCCTCGGTCATTTCCGCGAACGGAATAAAGGGAAAAATGCCCGCATTGTTCACCAGCACGTCAACGCCGCCGAATTCCTTTACCGCAGAATCAAACATCGCTTCGACCTCTTCCGCCAGCGAAACATCGCATTTCACCGCAATGGCTTTTCCGCCCAATGCCTTTATTGAGCCGAGCGTTTCACTGCACTCCTCTTCATTCAAATCACTTACAACCACGTTTGCGCCGCGCCTTGCGAAGCATGTAGCAATCTCTTTTCCTATGCCTCTCGCAGAGCCGGTCACAACTACTGTTTTTCCCTCAAATTCCATCATTCCACCTTCCGTGTTTTTCTGGGAAGAAAAATATATGGGAACTAGTATTTATTTTTTTCCAATATAAATTTAGTCATGCTTTTGCCGGAAATCCTTCTTTTAATGGCTGCAGTGGTGGTTTTTGCATACGTTGTTAAAGGCGTTGCCGGCTTTGCCGAGGGCATGACCTCGATGTCCTTAATGCTTCTTTTTATTGACTTCAAGTTCGCGCTTATTGTTGTGTTTGTGATAATGATTATAGCCGACATCTATTTGGCTGCGCGGTTCAGGAAGGACATTAAATGGAAGGCAATAAGGCCAATGGTCGTTCCGTCAATTTTCGGGGTTGTGCTGGGAGCATACTTTCTCAGCATTCTCGCAGGGTCCTTTCTCAAAAGCATTTTCGGGATGTTTGTAATACTTTTTTCTCTTAAAATCCTGCTGGAAAACCATCGGGCGATGGAGAGAAAGGTTAAAAGGGGGTGGAATGTTCTTGTCGGGTTTCTGGGCGGCTTTCTGGACACGGTCTTCAATTCCGGCGGACCGCCTGTGGTGATTTACTTCCAGCGTTTGGGTTTCAAGAAGGGCGCGTTCAGGGCAAGCTGCATTATGGCCTTCCTTGTATTCGATTTCTCAAGACTTTTTGCCTACGCTTCCTCCGGTCTGCTGTTGCCCGAGTCGTTGTTCTCAGGGCTTGTCCTGCTGCCCGCAATGGTTTTTGGCTCGGCGCTGGGAATAAAACTTCATGAGAAAATGGATGAAAGGGCTTTCAGGAAGACTGTTGCGGTGCTATTGCTGATTTTGGGAATAAGGCTCTTGTTTTAGTTTAAGGCGCGGTGTCCCCAGTGCCGGGCTTGCGCGCGTCGTTTTTTCCTCCGCGCATGGCTGCGCCTGCCTTGAAAATAAAAAAATAAAAAGAATCAGAAATTTTTAAAGAATTACAAAAACTAATTGCCAGAATTAGTAATCGTCTCTTTGCCTTTTGAAGTCCCTGCGGGGCTTTCTGTGCTTCATATAGCAGTCCCTGCAGTAGACGGGTCTTTCACCGTCCGGCTCAAACGGCACTTCGGTTTCCTGGCCGCATTCGCTGCACGTTACTTTGTACAGCTTTCTGCCGAACTTATCCGTACTTTCTTCAGACATTTTATTTATTCACCTGTTTTTTATTTACTCTCCTGCCGCAAGGGGCAGGTTTACATAAACTCTAAGGGGATGTATTTAAAAAAGGAATCCAACCGCCAAAAAACCCCAAAAGCGCGAAAAAGCCCTTTTCCGGGGTTCTTTTTTAATGCTTTTCGCTTTTACTTTATCGGAGAATCCGGGGCGGTTTTTTTGCGGTTTGAGGCATCCAAGCGCTCGTCGGGAATGCGTTACGCTATACGTGACATTGTCCTGGAGGCAAGAAAACTGGAGAAAGAGGGCAAAAAAATATACTGGCTCAACATTGGCGACCCGCTAAAATTCGATTTCAGAACGCCCGAACACATGTGGGAAGCGGTTGACGCGCACCGCGAAGAATCCGAGTCATATGCGCCCGCGGACGGCATTCCCGAGGCAAGGGAAGCAATCGCAGCGGACTACAAAAGGAAAGGCGTTGACGTTTCGCCGGACAGCGTAATGCTCGGAAACGGCCTCTCCGAGCTCGTGTGGTTTGCTCTCGGCGTGGTTGCAAACCCCGGCGAGAACATTCTGCTGCCTGTTCCCACCTACCCCCTTTACAGGTCGGCGTGCAATTACCTCGGCGTGGAAAGGAACAATTATTACCTGGACGAGGAGAACGGATGGCAGCCCGACATTGAAAACATTCGCTCGCGCATAAACGAAAAAACGAAAGCAATCGTTGTAATAAACCCCAACAATCCGACAGGCGCCAATTATTCAAAGAAAACACTGAAAGAGATTGCAGACCTTGCCGCGGAGCACAACCTCGTCGCAATAGTGGACGAAATATACGACCTGCAGGTTTTCAAGGGAGAAAAGCACGTTCCCTTTGCTTCGATTGCAAGCGATGTTCCCGTTATATCAATGAACGGTCTGAGCAAGAATTTTTTCGCCACCGGCTTCCGCGTTGGATGGATTGCCGCGAATTCCTTTCTGGCAGAAAACTCGGATATAATGGACGCAGTGTTCAAAATGGGTCGCGCGCGGCTGTGCGCCGTGCACCCTTTCCAGTTCTGCGTCAAGGCAGCACTTGAAGGACCCATGGATTTCCTCGGCGAATACGTGGGAAAAATAGAAAAAAGGCAGAGGTTTTCGGCAAAAAGACTGAACGAAATTCCGGGAATTTCGTGCGTTGAGCCGACCGCAACGTTTTACGCTTTTCCGAGGATTGAACTGGACATTGAATCGGACGAATCGTTCGTGTACAATCTGCTGAAAGAAGAAGGAGTCTGCGTTGTTTTCGGCTCCGGCTTCGGTCAAAAAAAGGGCACGTACCACTTCCGCATAGTCGCGTTGCCCAGCGTTGAAATATTGGGCGAGGCGTTCAGCTGCCTGGAGTCATTCGTAAAAAGGAACTATTCCTGAATTGTGCACGGCTGGGCGCGGCTGTTTTTTTATTCTTTTTCTCCCTTTCTTCTTCCGCATGAACGGAAAAATAAAAATAGTGGAGTGCGTTCCGAACTTCAGCGAAGGGCGCAATGAAAAAACAATCAACGCAATCTCCTCCGCCGTGGAGGGCACGTCCGGGGCAAAACTTTTGGACGTCCACTCCGACAAAGACTACAACAGGAGCGTTCTCACTTTTGCCGGAGAGCCCCGCGCTGTTCTCGGTGCTGCATTCAATTCCGTGAAAAAGGCATCGGAGCTCATTGACATGCGTTCGCACAGCGGCGAACACCCGTGCGTTGGCGCGATTGACGTGGTGCCCTTTGTTCCCGTGCGCGGAACGACAATGGAGGAATGTGTTTCGCTTGCAAGGGAATTGGGGGAGAAGGTTGCCTCAGTGCTGGGAATTCCGGTTTACCTTTACGCGCGCGCGGCGGAAAAACCGGAGAGAAAGGAACTCGCGGAAATAAGGAAGGGCGGTTACGAGGCGCTGGCGGAAAAAATCCGCGAGGAAAAATGGAGGCCGGATTTTGGGAGCGCGGAATTCAGCCCGAAGAGCGGGGCTTGCATCGTGGGAGCGCGCGATTTCCTTATAGCATTCAATGTCGATTTGGATACCGGTGATGCTGCGAAGGCAGGGGAGATCGCCTCTGCAGTGCGGGAATTTCCGAGAGGACTTGGCGGAGTGAGAGCCATAGGCGTTTTTTTAAAGGAACGCGGGATTGCGCAGGTTTCCACGAACCTGCTCGATTTTGAAAGAACGGGAATGCACCAAGCGTTTGAAGCAGTGAAAAGCAAGGCAGGCGAACTGGGCTGCAATGCTGTTGCGGGGGAAGTAATAGGCATGGTTCCCAGAAAAGCGCTGCTTGACGCAGGCAGGTTTTATTCTCACGCCTCAAAGGAAAGGGAACTCATAGAAGCGGCAATCCGCGGTCTCAAACTTAGGGATTTTTCCGCGGAAAAGAGAATAATAGAGAACAGGGTTTAAGCCGGAATGCTACTTCTCGAGGGGCGAACCGTAAATCCTGTCGCCTGCATCGCCAAGCCCGGGCACGATGTATCCGTGAGAGTTAAGCCCCAGCGAGAGAAAACCGCTTTTGTAAACCTTGTCGTCTAGGGCGCACACGTACACTTTTGTGCCGCGGGGATATGTTTTTGTTAATTCCATTATTCCTGCAGGGACTGCGACAACCGAGAGAATTGTCCAGTCCTTCGGCTTGCCGTATTCCAGCAGGGCGTCGTGAACCGCGCACATCGTGTGGCCTGTTGCAAGCATGGGGTCGATTACAATTACGCGCTTTCCCTCCAGCCTTGGAACCTTCGCGTATTCCACTTCAACGCTCAAGTCCAGTTCGCGCCAGCAGGAAATTATTCCCGCTTCTGCCTCCTTAATCATTGAAATGAATCCCTCTGCGATGGGCAACCCTGCCCTGAGGACGGGAACCACAACATACTTGTCCTTTATTTTCCTTCCCTGCATTTTCGCAAGCGGGGTTTCAATTGAAACGCGTTCCATTTTTGCGTTCTTCAAAAGCTCGTATGTTAAGAGTTCGCCCATTCGTATGAGCCCTTTTTTGAAATAAAAATTGTGGGTTTTTCTGTCCCTGAGCCGCGTGAGCTCGTCGAGAACAAGGGGATTGTTTATTATTTTTACGTCGAGCCCTTTCTTTTTCATCTGTGCGAGGAACTTTTTCCTGCTGTACTTCTTCCATTTTTTCCACTGCGATTCCATCGGATAAATGGAAAAAGGAAGAATTTAAAAAAGGAACGGGATTTTTTTTGATTGAGCGGAATGAGGATTGCGTGGAACAACTGCTTTTCGCTGGGAAATGCTGACATAGTCTTGTTCGGCGTGCCCGATTCATCGGCGTCAATGTACAAGGGTTCGGCGCAGGCGCCCAGCGAGATAAGAAATGCCTCCCTCAGATGGGAAACGGGCTGCTATTCAAGCGGGAAAAAATTCGTTCTACTGCCGCAGTCCGCTCCCATGCGGAGAAAGTTGTTTGACGCGGGCAACATTTTTAAGGAGGACGTCGAAGAATTCACCCAGCGCCTTATGCGCCTCAAAAAAGTGCCCGGAATGCTCGGCGGAGACCATTCCCTCACCGTGCTCGCTTTATCAGGCATTGCGAAAGGCAGGAAAGGGAAGAGACCAGGCATTGCAATGCTTGACGCGCACCTGGATTTTGTTTCTTCGGAGCGCAATTTTTACGGCTCCGTGCTGACAGAACTGCGTGCAAAAAAGCTGGTGAACTTCAAAAAAAGCGTTGTCATCGGCGCAAGGGCATTCACCGGGGAAGAAATGCAGAATGCAAAAAAAGCCGGGCTCAAGGTTTTCACCCCCAATGATTTGGAGGAAAAGGGCGCAAAAAAAGTGCTCAGAGCGGCAAAAAAGCGCCTTGGGCGCAGCGCGTACCTCAGCATTGACATTGATTGCGTTGATCCGGCTTTCGCGCCCGGCGTAAGCGACCCCATTCCCGGCGGGTTAAGCACTTCGGCACTGTTCTATCTCGCCCGCGGTCTCTCGCGCGGAATGCTGGCATTCGATTTGGTCGAGGTAAACCCCTTGGAGGATTTCAGGGAGCATACCGCGCATCTGGCGGCAAAACTTGTTGCGGAGATAGTTGCCTGACCCAAAAGCCAAAGAAAACGTTTAAATTGGTTTTCCGCTTCTCTTTTTAGAATCCCGAAGTGGTGAACGCAAATGGCTGAGGCAGCAGAAAAGGAGAGATTCGGAAAAAGACCGGATTTCCGCAGAATGGAGGAAAAAACAGCGAAATTCTGGGAGGATGAATCCCTGTACAGGTTTGCGCCGAATTCAAACAAGCCCGTCTATTCCATTGACACGCCTCCGCCGACAATCAGCGGAAACCTGCACATAGGGCACGCTTTCTCCTATTCGCAGACGGAGTTCATTGCACGCTATAAGAGAATGGTCGGCTTCAATGTGTTCTACCCGTTCGGATACGACAACAACGGCCTGCCCACGGAAATGCTCACAGAGGAAAAACTCGGCATAAAGGCAAGGGATTTGCCGAGGCACGAGTTCGTGAAAAAATGCCTTGAGACATCGAAAGAAGTCGAAGCGCAGTACGAGCAGGTATTCAAGCGCATGGGGCTCTCATGCGACTGGACGCAGACATACAGGACAATAGAGCCGAGAGTGCAGCGCCTTTCACAGTTTTCCTTTCTCAACCTTCACAAAAAGGGGAGGGTGTACAGAAAGCTTGCCCCGACGATATGGTGCCCCAAGTGCGGAACAGCGATCTCGCAGACCGAGCTGGAGGACAGGGAAAAGCAGGCAGCATTCAACTATGTCTTGTTCGAGCTCGGGGACGGCAAAAAAATAGAGATAGCGACAACGCGCCCCGAACTGCTCTCGTCCTGCCTTGCGGTTTTCGTGCACCCCGGAGACAAAAAGCATTCCGCGCTTATCGGAAAAAAGGCAAAAGTGCCGCTGTTCGGAATGCGGGTGCCGATTCTCGCGGACGAACGCGTTGACCCCGAAAAGGGAACAGGAATAGTGATGTTCTGCACTTTTGGAGACCTGACGGACGTGGAATGGTTTAATGCCCGCGATTTCAAGGCAATAATTTCAGTCGATGAAAACGGAAAAATGACCGAAGCGGCGGGAAAATACAGCGGTCTCGGCATTGAGGAGGCAAGGGAAAAAATAACCGCGGATTTGAAAGAGGCAGGACTGCTTTCGAGGCAGGAGCCCTTGATTCACACTCTCAACGTGCACGAGCGCTGCGGTACTCCCATCGAATTTCTGCTCACCGAACAATGGTTCATCAAATACCTGGACTTGAAAAAGGAATACCTGAAGGCGGGCAAAGAAATGAAATGGTATCCGGAACACATGCGCGTGCGATACGACAACTGGGTCAATGGATTGCAGTGGGACTGGTGCATTTCAAGGCAGCGCTATTTCGGCATTCCATTCCCCGTATGGTGCTGCAGAAAATGCGGCAGGGAAATTCTCGCGGAAGAAGGGCAGCTTCCGGTTGACCCCTTAAAAGACAAGCCGAGGGGAAAATGCGAATGCGGTTGCTCGGAGTTTAGACCGGAAAAAGACGTGCTGGACACCTGGGCAACGAGTTCGCTGACACCTCTTATCAACGCCGGCTGGAGCGAGAAAGGAAGGGAGAAAAGGTTCAAGCAGTTGTATCCAATGACCTTGAGGGCGAACGCGCACGACATAATCACTTTCTGGGACTTCCATACAGTGGCAATGGATTTGTTTCACACCGACATGGTTCCATTCCGCGAAATAATGATTTCGGGTCACGGTCTTGACAGGAACGGCAAAAAAATGAGCAAGTCCCGCGGGAACGTGGTTAAGCCCCTGGAAGTAATGGACAAGTATTCCGCTGATGCTCTGAGGTGGTGGGCTGCGGGCGTGAAGCTCGGCGAGGACTTGAATTACCGCGAAGAGGACATTCGCGCGGGAATCCGCATGTGCACAAAGCTCTGGAACGTCGCGCGCTTCCTTTCAATGCATCTCTCCGGAAAGCCAAAAAAACCAAAAAAGCACAATATCCTGGACAGATGGATTTTGGCAGAACTGAATGCGGTGGTAGAGAAAAGCACCGAGGCATTCGATTCATACGAGTACAGCAAGGCGAAATCCGCCGCAGAAGGATTTTTCTGGAATTCCTTCTGCGACAATTACATGGAAATGGTAAAATACAGGCTGTACGGCAACGAGGAAAAGCAGGCGGCATTGTGGACCCTCTATACGGCATTCCTTTCGCAGTTGAAGCTCTTCGCGCCCGTTATACCTTTCATTACCGAGGAAATATACCAGAAGCTCTTCCGTGCCTTCGAAGGCAAAAAAAGCATTCACCTTGAAGAATGGCCGGCGTTCAGCAAAAAACCGGAAAGCGGGCAGGCACTGGAAGCAGGGCGCGCAGCAGTTGCGGCAATTTCCGAGCTGAGAAAATGGAAAAAGGAAAAAAACCTTCCCCTGGGCGCGGAGGTCGGCGGCATTCTATTGGAGCACCCCGAAGCGGAAAAAATGACTCTGGTGCGCAGGGAGATAGCCAAGACAATGCGCGCAAAGGAATTAAAGCTCAAAAAAGCAGAGTCCGCGAAAGTAACGGAGATGTGAGAATGGCGGTAAGCCTCAATTTTTCAAAAGAGGACAAGCCGGGCATTAAATCCGCGCTCGGGGAATTCAGGGCAATTGCCACAAAAACCGATTTCGAGGAGGAGCGCTGGTTGGTGAACGGCTGCACTGTCACGTTGTACAGCACAGGAAAGCTTGTGATACAGGGAAAGGGCGAGGAATCAATAAAGCATTTCATAATGGACAGGCTCGGATTGAAGGAAGAGTTGCTGCTGGGAATAGACGAGGCGGGGCGCGGGGAAAGCACAGGGTCGATGACTGTTTCTTTGGTGCTGGGAGACAAAAACAGGTTGCGAGAGCTTAGGGACAGCAAAAAAGTAAGCGACCTTGACAAAAAGGAGAGCATTGTTACGAAGAATGCTCTTGCCACCGCGACATTTTCCTTTTCCTCGCGCTACATTGATTTTGTCAGGAAAAAGGGCGTTACGCTTAATGAACTGCAGCGCCGCGTCATCGAGCACGCCCCAAGGGTTTTCCTCTTCGAAGGCGAAAAGCTAAAACTGAAGGTGGACGGCAGGCGCCTGCGGGGAGCGCCGAAAGAAGTCGAATTCGTTGTAAAAGGCGACGACCTCGACCCGGTAATCGGCGCGGCAAGCGTGCTCGCAAAAGTCGCGAGAGAAAAAAGCGGCGACAAAGGCAAGCGCGAGACATGGAATTCCAGTCCCAAAAAGGTAAAGTAATTAACGGCGGAATTTAACCGCTGAATCAGTTTTCCTTGTTTGCGTGGAAAACGAGGTTGTGAATTTTTCTCTCCGTGTGCTCGTCCAGTTTTTCCTGCTCTTTTTTTCCTTCCCGCGGCAGCTTCTGCTTCAATGCCTCGATTTCTATTACCGCCTGCCTTCTGAACTCGTCCAAGCGGTTGATTTTTTCTATCACGCCCAGTTCGGATATTTTCTTCCTTGCGCCTTCCTCGAGCAGCGAGTCAATCCCTTTCACCCTGCGGGAAACGAATTCCAGCCTCCTCTCCATTCCCTCCTGTTTCGCGCTCAGCAACGCAATTCGCTCCCTGACAACAGCCAGTTCTGATTTTTCCGCGAATTCCTCCTCTTGGACTGTGAGCGTTCCCCGCGGGCCGGGATTCTTCAGCACTTCGCCCCGCTCCTTGCTGTCCGCGAGCCCTTCGTCAAAAGCGCTTGTAATCATTCCGCCGGTTCCCGAGGAATATTCAGCGCCTTTCCTTTTGGGTCTGAGGAAAAGGTAAATGTTTCCGATTACGAGCAGTGCAATTATTGTTTCAAGGTACATTCTTTCCTACACCTGAAGGCATTTGTCCAAATATTGGAAAAAAACACTTTTTTAACCCTTTTGTTGGACTCCTAAGAGGGAAAAGGCGTTTTCTGTTGTAATCGAAGCGACCTCTTCCGGCGGAACGCCCTTCAATTCGGCGATTTTTTTTGCAACTCTCGGAATCCACGCCGGCTCGGAGGTCCTGCCCGAAAAGCGCACTGGTGCGTCAGTTTCAAGCACAAGGAATTCCAATGGCACGGCTGCGGCAAACTTTTGCACTGCCGCGTTTTCCAGAACGCTCGGTCCGATTGAATAAAACCATTTTCTGCCGATGACCTCTGAAAGCGTTTTTTCGCCGCACAAAAACCAGTGCAGCAGGACCTTTTCCGCGCTTTGCTCCCTGAGAATTTCAATGCATTCCCTCCGCGCCATGCGGGAGTGCACTATTACGGGCTTGCCGTATTCCGAGGCGAGGGAAATGTGCCTGAGGAAAAGCCCTCTCTGGATTTCCTTTTCCGCCGCCGAGGAAGCGTGCTTGAAGTCCAGCCCTGTCTCGCCCACCGCTGCAATTTTGTTGGCATTCGCCTTAAGAAAAGATAACGCTCTTTCAATCTCCTCCCTGCCCATGGAGAGCGCATTGCTCGGATGAACGCCGAGCGCGGCTTCGACTTCCGGAAAGCGTGAGGCGAGGGCAAGGTTTTTCTCCATTGTTTCCAGGTCAACGGAGTTTGAAACAATAAGCGAAATTCCCGCTGAACGCGCCCTTTCAATGACTTCCCCCGGGCTCTCGAACGAGTCGAGGTGGCAGTGCGCGTCCGCAAACATGCATTTAACTTGCCTGGAAAACATTAAAAACATTAATAATTTTTTTGCAGTCCAATTCCTCCATGAAGAGAGTTGGTTTTGCCTTTGCGGCGGTTCTGCTGGTTGTTGGCGAAGTTTTTCTTTCCGGCTGCCTTGAAGGCATTGAAGGGCGGGACGAAACAAAGAGCGTTTTCATTCTTGTTGCCGACGGCGTGGGCGCGAGATACCTGGATTTTTTCGAAACCGCGGAGCCGAAAGCGCTTGACGGAACGGAACTGGAAAAGGCAAGCGTTCCCGTTCTCAATTCCCTGAAGGAAAAATCCCTTTACTCCATACTTGAAGTGCGGTTTCCGGAAACAACTTCCTCGCATTCGGTTTTTTACATTGCGGGCGACTGCGGCAGGGAATGGGAGAACACCAAGTCCTGCGTCGACAACGCCGGCATTACTTCTCTGTGCGATGTTGCGAGGCTGGAGGGACACCTCTGCGTTATGGCTTCCGAGGGCGGCGACTTCAGGGAAGCTCGCTCAGAGTTTGATGTTGCCTTTTTCGACGCGGGAAAATGGGATTTCCGCGTGGAAAGGAATTCCGATACCCCGGAAGCCGTTGCAGTGGAGGAATTCTTCAGGGGAAAGGCAGGGGAAGCGCGGGACAGGGAAGGCACGCTCGAGGAATACTCAGCATTCATCCTCAAAGCGGATGCCGGATTCCTGGAATTCATGGAGGCAAGGTTCCCGGAAAAAAAATTCGTGCTCTTCTCCAACGCCAAGGGCGTTGACCTGTGCGGCCACCAGCGCGATGCCGCGGGATACGCTGAATGCATTGAAAGAATTGATTATGACCTGAATGCCGTGCTGGCATTCCTTTCCCCCGACACGGTGTTCGCCCTCACGGCAGACCACGGAATGGCGTTTGAATGCAGTGAATGCAGGGGCGCGCACGCGGGCGTTCCCTTCAATTCCGCTGCGGAATCCCTCGAGATTCCCTTAATAGTGCTCAACACGCGCGATGGAAAACTTGAAAGCACGGATTCTTCAATGCTCGTGCCTGTTGTTTTCTCCGCCGCGGGAATTCCGGACGCCTGCGAAAAAATGCGCTACTGCGAAGCGGGCTGAAAAAAAAGGAAATTGCACAATTTCCTGGACAGCCAGCCCGCGCCTTGGGCTCCGAACCAGGCAATAATCATTTTTAACCTTTTTTTGTTTCCATTTGCCTTATGCCAGCCAACGTTTCAACCGCTTTCGCGAAAGCTCAGAAGAAGTACCACGAAGCGCGCACCCTCGACGAGAAGTTCGCGGCGCTCAGGGAAATGCAGCGTTCTGCGCCCTCGCACAAGGGCGGAGAAAACCTGCGCGCGGAGATAAGCAGGAAAATGAAATCCCTGCGGGAAAAAATGGAGAAGCGCGAGGAGCAGCGCAAGAAGACCGCAGCGAAAGGTGTGAGCGTCAAGAAGGAGGGCATCGGCCAGATTGTCCTGGTTGGAATGCCCAACACTGGCAAGAGCACTCTGCTCCGCGCTCTCACCAATGCGGATGTTGAAATCGCGGACTATCCTTTCACCACAAAAAAGCCCGAAGTGGGAATGATTGATTTCGAGAACGCAAGAATTCAGCTCGTGGAAATACCGCCCCTGATAAAGGGCAGCGCTTCCGGGAAAGCCTCCGGCATCGAACTCCTGAGCATTGTGCGCACGGCTGACGCGGTTGCGCTTGTTCTCGATTCAATGCATCCCCTGCAGCAGTTTTCCCTGCTGGAAAAGGAGCTCGGCGAAGTTAAAATAGTCATAGGAAGGGAGAAGCCCAAAATAAGGATTGGACCGACGAAATTCAAGGGCATTTTCATTACTGGGAAGAAATTTTTCAAGGGCAGCAGGGAAGACCTGGAGAATTTTCTCAAATTGCGCGGGATTTTCAATGCAAGCGTTGTATTGCGCGAAACAGCAGACGAGAAGAAACTGGAGGAAGTCCTTGACAGGAGCATTGTTTACAAGCCCGCTCTCGCTCTTGTTGTCGACAGAACAGGCAAGGGCTTCAACGAGGAGGAAATCAGCGGGCTTTCGGAAAGAACGGAAGTGTTCAGGGTGCAGGGCATTGGCCCTGAGGAAGTGCAGCGCTTGAAGGAATCCTTCTTCCTTTTGCTGGGAAAAATACTCGTTTTCACCAAGAAGCCCGGCTCGGAGAAAGCGGAAAAACCCCTCGCCCTCGAGGAGGGTGCAACTGTAGCGGATGTTGCAAAAGTGCTCCACAAGGACATTGCGCATTCCTTTAAGTATGCGAGGGTGTGGGGTTCCACGCGCTTTCAGGGGCAAAAGGTTTCAAGGGATTACGTGCTGAAAAACCACGATGTCGTGGAAGTTTATTCCTGAGCCTGCGTTTTCTCTTTTTCCGCTTTCCATTTTTCCCTTCTGGTTCCCTCGCCAGAGGAGCGCCCTCTTCTCGAAACCAGCGCTATTATCACCAGAAGCAGCACCACGAGCACGATGAGGTAGAGAATCATTGTCTTGTCCTGTACGGAGAAGGAAATGTCCTTTTCAACCGTGTGCACGCCTTTTTCGTCCTCGAACTGCACTCTTACGATTATTGTTCCCTCGCCTTCAAGTTCCCCTGAGATGGTGAACGGGAATTTTTTGTTCTCGACTCTTTCCCCGGGCTGCGTTCCTGCTTCCGGGTCAAGCTTGTTTATTGAGAAGGACTGCTGACTGCATTTCACTTCTTGTGGCAGTATAAGTTCCCCGGTGATGTTCGCAATGGGGGTTTTCCCCTTGTTCTGCAGCGTGAGCAGCACGGAATTCTCTTCGTCCGACCTCATTGACGGCTTTTCCAGCGAAACCTCGACCAAAAGAGGGCTTGCCGTAACGTTCAGGTGCGTGCCGGTATAATTCGTATAGGTTTCCGTTCCGTAATAAACGGTGAGCTTTTTTTCCTCTTCTCCTGTTCCTGCTTCAGCTGGCTTGACAAAGAAGGAAATTTCCTTTCTTCCGCCGGCTTCGAGGTTTTCGAGGCTCCAGGATTTTGACTGCGCTTTCTGGCTGTCTTCCAGTATAAAAACGCCCTCTTCCGCGAAACAGGAAATGCTGAATTTTGCTATTGTTTCCATTCCGAGGTTGGTGGCGATTATTTTGAACTGGGCTTTTTCTTGGGGGTAAAGGGTGAGCACTTCCCCTTCAACAGGAAAAATTTCAACGCTCACGTATCCAAAGACAGCGGGAATCAAAACAAGGAATGCCGCAAAGAATGCAGCGACTTTAATCAAAAGGAAACCTCCTCTTTCTCCTCGGCACGCACAACTGAGGCGAGCTTTTTCCTGTTTTTTAGTATATAAATAATGATTAAAGAAATGATTATTAATACACCGCCCGCTATGGCGATATCCCAGCGGTATTCTATGGTGCCGTTGACCGGCTCAAAGCCCTGCTCGAAAACATCGATTATGTTCGCTTTTGCCTTCAGCCCGAAGCTTTTCGCCTTGTCGTAATCCCCCTTGCCGAAATAGCCCTCTGCTTTCTTCCAGTTTGTTTCAAGCAGTTCTATTCCCTGCCGGTCTTTCCAGTAGGGCTTGTTTTCCGTGCTGAGCATTGCTTCCGCTGCTGTTTTAACGCTTGCGTATTGGTTGTCCGTTTTACCGTAGAGGTCGAGGTCCTCGGCGAAAATTACCCCGAATGCCTCTCCCCTCGCAATCCTGCGGTTGAATGCCTTCACGAGTTCCAGCGATTCCGTCAGCGAGTTCTCATACGCGTTGTTCACGCCTTCCTCCAGCGCCGAAACTCCCGTCGCCCAGTTCCCTATCTTCTGGAAATCGTTGGGCATTTGCGAAAGCCCTATGAGCGATTTTTTGCTTTCCGCGTCGAGTTCGGTGTCCGAGGAAATAATTCTCTGCAGTGCCTTCAGTTCCGCGTTGTACTCCACTGCGGCAGCGTCAAGGTCTTTGAGGTCGGAAAACACTTCGAGCAGGCTGTTCTTCAGGTCCTTTTCCAGACCGGTTTCCGCGCTCTTGAGAAGCATTGTTTCAAGCGTGTTGGTCTGGCTCATTTTTCCGCCGAGCCCGAAAAGCATTCCGCTCAGCGAGTCGAGCCTTGTTTTAAGCGCTGCAACCTGTGCGCTTGCCTCCGCGTCCTGCAGCTGGCTGTCTATTATGTCCAAATCGTTTTTTTCGTCCTCGAGCATTGTCGCAATGCTTCTCGCGATGTTTGTTGAGAGCAAAAACCAGGTCTGCGAGGGATTTGACTCGACCTGCTTTTTGAATTCCGAGTATTCCTTTATGAACCTGGACGTCCGGAACAGGAGCTTTGAGGTAACGTCCTCGTTTTCAATTATTCTCTCCTCGCTTTTATCCAGTGCAATGAATCCGTTGAACTGGTCGTTCAGTTCAACCGTTACAACGTAATAATCCTTGTTTTCGTGCGCAATCGTTATCGATTCGCTTGCGATTTCGTTTTCCTCGAGGAGAAATGTCCTGTTCGCGACAAAATCCATCGGTTCGTAGGCGTTCGCGCAGGCAAAAAGCCCGAGCGCGACCAAAGCAAACAACAAATGCTTCGAGGGATTCATTTCCACCATTCCAATAAAATAAAGAGCCCTTTTATTTAAAGGTTTGCGTTCCATGTTTTTCTGGTGTGCAAATGCGTTTAACGGTTATTTTGCTCGAGCCCGAATACGATGAAAACATGGGGCTGGTTGCCCGGGCAATGAAAAATTTCGGATTCTCCCGCCTCGTGCTCGTTAAGCCGAAGACCAGCCCGGAAAGCGGGAAGGCGAAAAGCAGGGCAATGCACGCGGTCGAACTCCTGCAAAACGCGAAAACGCTCGGCTCCCTGGAGGAAGCGCTGGCGCTCGTGGATTTCTCGGCTGCAACGACAGCGGTCAGCACTCGCGGTGAAAAAATGTCCAGGAATGCCCTCACGCCCGAGGAACTGGCGGAAAGGTTCGCCGGGACAAGCGCTGAACTCGGCGTTGTTTTCGGCCGCGAGTCCACCGGTCTCAGCAATGAGGAAATCTCGCAGTGCGATTTTGTTGTGAGCATTCCCTCTTCTCACGCCTATAAAACGCTCAACGTATCCCATGCCGCCGCGATAATTCTTGCCCGGCTTTTTTCCGCGCGTTCCAGTGTACGGATTAAAACCGCGAGTGCGGCGGAAAAAAACTCGCTTGTCTCCTCTTTTGAGAGAATGCTGGACGCAAGCGAAAAAATAAGGAACAGGCGCGCTGTCCTCGGTTCCTTCAGGGCACTGCTGGCGCGCGCGCCGCTCACAAAAAAGGAGGCATCCGCTCTCACGGGAGTTTTTGCGGAGACCGCACAAAAAATAAAGGAATAAAAAAGTAACCCTCCTTTTTTAATGCACGGGTTGCCGTTTTTTTGCGTTTTTTTTGGAGTGGTTTTATGGGCAAGAGGTTGATTGTTTTCGTTGCCGTTGCGGCACTGATGCTCCTGGCGCTTGCCGGAATGCTTCTCATGCTTCCCCAGCCAAACGGCGGAGAAGCACCGCAGGAAGATGAATTCTTGCTTTCCTTCCGCTTTGAGGAAGGAGCAACGCTGGTGCACGAGAGAACGGAGCTCACCATAAGAGAGGGACAGGAAGTTCCCAAAGTGATAATGCGCCTCCTGAACATTCCCAGAAAAGTTCACGACGATTACACAGAACTCGAATCCTTGATGATAAGCGCTTTTGATTTGACTTCCGGCTCAAGGGTGGATTTGTGCGGCAAAATACATGCAACGCAGAAGCGCGGCAATTACAACATTTACTCCAACGGAACGATTGATTACGGGGAATACTCCCGGACAAATTTTTACCTTCCTTCCCGCGGGGTAAAAGTCGGGGAAAAATGGAAATTCGAGAACGTTTTCTACGAGTTGAAGGAAAAAACAGTGCTCGAGAACTCCGCGGGCAAGTTCAACGTAGTGAAAATAGAGTACTACGGCACCAGGGAGGGCACGGAGCTGTTTGGAACTGCCTACTTTGACTACGAAAACGGCAGGATGGTCGAAAACACGTTGATAGGGCTGAGTGGAACGAGCGGGAAAAAAGTGAAAACAGAACTCGTGGGAATAATTGAAAATTTTTCCGAGGAGGACATAGATGAGTCATGCTTGCTGGCTGAAAAAGCACTTTCCTTCAAGGAACAGTTGAACGAAGCCATTTCCTTAAGCGAGAGCGGAAACCACGATGATTCTCTCACCGTTGCGCTCAAGCTCGAAAAAGAACTCGAGGAAAAAAAGGACCTCAACCGCGAGGAAAAAATAGTTCTCGCGGGAACAAGCCTCGTAATGGCAGACGACTACAACGCTCTGGGAAAGCGGGAAGAGGCAATAGAGAGCTATTTTTCCGCCGGCGAACAGTTCAGGGAAAACATGTTTTTGTACGAGGAATTCACCGTGGCAAAAACAGCCTATGAAGCCGCGCTCTCTTTCGGGGAAAGCGCTTATTACGCGCAGGCGGAATCCGCCCTCGGCGGAATGCTTGACAGGAACAAGGGGGAAATCACAGGCAGGGGCATAAGAAAGGACAATGCCGATTCAACCAAGGTTTTCTCCTACCTCTTCAACGGCTTTGACGCAATGGGCGACCAGGCAACATTCAAGGGCTGGACCCGCAGCATAGTGCTCGACTCCTCGCCGGGAACAAAACTCGCGCTCGTTTACTACTGCAGTGAATACGTTCCAAAAATGCTTCCCATCGAATTCGACTCCAACGCCCTGACCGGGCAATGGGATGCGGTCCTTGAAAGAATGGAGGACGCAAACAAGGGCATTGTTGCAGGGGTCTGCCACAAAGCCAGCCAGGATTCCAACATATACGGAATCACTTCCTTTGGGGACCTGACGCTGAATTTCACGCGTGGCACGCGCGGATGGCAGGCTGAATGCAAAAACGGATTCTACCACATTGAACTCGAGCCGGGCACTTACACTTTGCAGAACACCGGCAGGGAAGTGGAGGTCGCAGCAGCACGCACGACAATTGAAAACGTGCAGCTTGAATGACCGCATGCGACCGTGCGCGTCACAATCCGGAAAGCAATACAAATAAAAAGGAAAGCCGGCATTCTTTATTGTGCAAGGGGTCATGGGGTAGTCAGGCAGCCCAGTAGGCTCCAGACCGCCCTTTTCTCTTTAAAAAAGAGAAAAGTGCAGGTTGCCCAAAAGAGAAAATTTTCTTTTGTGCGCGTTCATCTGGAGCGCCGAGTTCTCCTGTGAGAGCGATGACGAAACAGCGGGTGAAAGCCCTTCGGGACTGGAGGTCACCTGCAGGCCCGGGTTCAAATCCCGGTGACCCCAATTTTTATTTTCGTTTTCTCTCTGTCCTCGCACTCCCGAATCGTATGGGTTTCCTGAACCTCCTTCCTCTCCACCGGGTTTCCCTTTTTGGAGGGTCGCCCTTCGGCAGTGAAAGCTCTCTTACCACCCTGGACTTGCGGCTTATGCGACAGAGGCGGCTGAACCTTTTGCAGAACCTCAGGAATTCATTTTTCGTGCAGTGCGAAGTGTATGTGCCGTAGGCTTCCACCAGTAATTCCGGACCCAATTGCAGGTTGCGCCCTTTGAGTTCTTTTTTGAATTTTCCAATGTCCAGCGCATAATCGTATATGGACCTGGGTCGCCGAAAATTGCTTCTTTCCATTCCCGTGAAAAGCCTTTCTCTTGGCACCCGTTTCCCAACAAAATTGTAAAATTCCTCTTCCAGTTTCCTAATTCTTGCTATTTCCTCTTCCCCGTGACCCCTGAACCTTCTTCCGAACACCGCTTCCCCGAAGCGGGTTGCAGGGTGTCCTTTCTCAAAGCCGCTCCTCACGATTATGAGGATGGCGTTGGGGTCGTTTTTTATTTCTTCCGCCCTCCGCTTCCATTTTTCCGCTTTGTCCGCAAGTTCCTCGTATGAAAAGGGAGGAAGACCTATAAGACATATCTCCCTTGACGAAAGATAGAGGTCATAAAACGGGTGAACGAGCAATTCCACCCTCGTTATTGCCCTTGCATTGTTTTTTTCCGCCATAAAGGAAATAGTCCTGCGGAGTTATTAAAATTTCCCCTCTCGGCGCCCTGTTTTTTGAATGTTTACCCCAGTGTTTAAAACAAGTGCCTGCAATAATTTTCCCAGTGCGTTTTAATTTTCTGGGGTGGTTTTTATGGAGAATCCGGCGGGTTTTTGCAGGATTGAAATCAGAATTAAGGTCGAAGGGCGCAGGGAAAGAGTGCTCGCGCTTAAAAGGGAAATAAGGGACAGCCTGAGCCAGTTCAAGGGCCTCACCACCAATCTCAAAATAGAACTGGAAGTGGACGAGAAAGCGGGCTTTTAGGGCAGCAAAGTGCGGGGAAAGAATTAAATTAAGTGAATGCTTATTTATTGCGGTGGTTTTCTGTGTTTCCCGCGGATTCAAGGCTTCCTATCGCGCTTTTTGTTTCGCTCGCTGCCTTAATGCTCTTGCTGAGCGGCTGCCCGCAGCCAACTCCGACACCCGCGCCCACGCCGACGCCGACCCGCACCCCGAGCGGAGGTCTTTGCTCGAAAGGCGGATACAAGACCGAGAAAGCCGGTGGGCTTGTTTCGCTGACCGCGGAGAGCATGGAATTGCTTGCAGCAAACGGCTATGACTTGGGCGAAATAACAGGTCTTAAATGCCTGGAGCACCTGAGTTTGGCTGACACGCCGGTTCCCGACATTTCCGCGCTTGAAGAACTGGAAAACCTCAAATCCCTGGATTTGAGTTATACCGCTGTACTGGACATTTCCTCCTTGAAGGAACTTGGTTCCCTTGAGCGCCTCGGGCTGATTGGGACAGGGGTTGAAAGGATTTCCGCCCTGAGGGGGCTTGAAAGCCTCAAAACAATTAATTTGCGCGACACACCTGTTTCAAAGGTTGAATCCTACCTGAAAGACCTGCCCCAGCTCGAATACGTTGACCTGCGCGGAACGAACGTGAAACTGCTTGAATGCAAGAGCCTGCAGCAGGAGCTCCCAAACACAAACATAATCTGCCCCGAATCCGAGGACGTAAAGAACTGCGGTTACGACAGAAAGGATTTCAGCAACGAATTCGAGGACTGCAGCAGGGCAAAGCTGTTCTCGAGGGAGCGCGAGGTTGTTTACCTTTACGAAATTCTGGGGGAAAACGTTGAAAGGGAGGGTTACTGCGATATACGCTTCGGCATTCTTTCCCATCCCGATTCCTCAATGGTCGGAAAGGAATCGGTGTGCGCGTACGATTTCTCAAAGGAATTCGAGTCAATCGCGGGAATGCGCGTGGTGGACTGCGAGTACGGCTGCTTTGAGGGAGAATGCGTTACAAAGCCGTTGGGCTACATAAGGATTGGCGGGGGCCTGGATCATGAATCCGACTGCGGCTCGCTTGAATGCTTCGAGGAAAAATTCGATGACTGCTCTCCGGCAAAGCTAACCTCGCATTTGGATGACACGCTTGTGCACTACTACGAAATAATTGGTCCGAAAGACGGACTGTGCGAGGTGGAGTCAAAATACCTTGTTGCCCCGAACCCGGAATGGATTGGGTTTGAAATGAACTGCCTTTACGACAACTCCGATGATTTCTCCGATGCAATAAAAGACCTGGACAGGTGCGAGGGCGCGCTTTACGATTTAATAAAAGGCGGCTGAGCGCCCGCTGCAAGCGGCGGGCAGCAAACAATTAAATACTTTTAATGCTTTTTTATGTGCATGGGCAAAAAGGAATTGCTGAAAGCAATGGGTTCAGTGCGGGAATCCCTCAAAAAAGAAGACTCCCTGGAACTGCGCCTCCTGGCGAACGATTCAATAAAAAAAGCTGCCCTGAGCAATGACAAGGCAATGGCCTCCGTTTCCCTCGTGGCTTACTCGCTGCACAAAATACTGAGCAAGGAGCACTTTGTAAAGTCAAAGAAATGGAAGCAGAGGAAAAAAGCAATACTCTCCTGCCTTGACCGCGCCCTTGCCTCTCTTGAAAAAGGAAAAATGAAGGCATTTCACAAATGCATGGGCTCGATTGCCGCGGAAGTGCAGAAAATGGACCGCTCTTTCGGGAGATACGTCCAAAGCCTTTTCGACAAGGCGCGCGTGAAGTATGCAGCGGACGCCTATTTTTTCGGTCTTTCCCTGAGCCAGGCATCCTCTCTCACTAGGGCGGACAGGAAAGCCGTGCAGGAGTATGTGGGATTTACGAAACTGCACGACAAGGACGCCGCAGCGGAAGGAATAGGGAAAAGACTCAGGGCGTTCAGGAAGGCGATGGGTGAATAGAATGAAATATCTTGTCCTGGATGCGAGCACTCTCATTTCATTGTCGGGCTCCTGCCTTTTCTACGTTCTCAGGGATTTGAAAATGAAAAAGGGGTTACAGCCCGTTATTCCCAGGGCAGTAGAAAGGGAGAGCGTTTCAAGACCGATGTCCATAAAGCGCTTTGAGTTAAGCGCCGTCAGGATAGCGCACGCAATAGACGAGGGCTGGCTTGAAGTGGTTGATTTGCCTGGGGAAGCCGTTTCAAAGTGCAGGGAGCTCGGCGAAAAGGCGAACAGGATTTTTTATTCAAGGCACGGCGACATCGCCCTTCTGCAGCGCGGGGAAATCGAGGGAATAGTGCTTCTCGAGCACCTGGGCTCGAACCTTTTCGCGGTGGACGAAAGGAACACGGCAATGCTTTTTGAAAACCCGCTCAGGCTCAGGAAGCTTATGGAGAAAAGGCATCACTCCAAAATTTTCTGCAGAAAGGACGTGCTGCAGCAGTTCCGCTCCCTTTTGCCCTCCGCCGTCTTGGTGAGGTCTAGCGAAATCGTTGCCTTTGCCTACGGCAGCGGTTTTTTGAACGCGGAACTCGGCACCGGAAAAAAGGCACTGGAAGCAGCCCTTTACTCCCTCAAGTTCATGGGCTGCGCTGTATCAATTCGCGAAATTGACAATTATGTGAGAGGGCACAAATGAGATTTGAAACGGTTGAAAGAAGGGATTTCCCGGAAATAATAGAAATCATCCGCTCCGAATTCCCCGGCTCAGCGCTCGATTCCCCCTTCCTCGAGAAAAGGTTTCTTGAGGAGAACGTTTTCCTCATGAAATTGTGCAAAAAAAACAGAATCCTGGGTTTTGCGGATGTTGAAATTTTTGACGGCGAAACCGCAAGGATTGCCGTTCTCGTCGTGAGAAAAGATTCAAGGGACAAGGGCGTGGGGAAAACCCTGCTTTCGGAAGTGACCGGATTTTTGAAGGAGAGGGGAATTGAAAGGGTCTCCGTTCTAATAAGGCAGGGAAACGAGAGGGCAAAAAGGCTTTACTCCTCACAGGGGTTCAGGTTCGTTGCATTATACCAGGCAAAGGAATCCGGCGAAGCGGTTGAGGAAATGGAACTTGAGTTCGGGGGAGAAAAACCGAGCTACGTTTCCTAGAAGAGCTCGTCCACTACCTTCTGCGCTACCTCCGGCAGATAGCCCTGCTCCACGATTATTGAGAAGATTTCGTCCTTTGAGTATTTTTCCTTTTTTTTCCTGAGAAGCTTGACGAGCTTTTTTACCTGCATGTCCGTATACCAGTCCAGCTTGTCCTTTTTCTTTTTTTTGCCGGGAACGGCGTTTTCCGAAATCACCCTCGATTTAATCCTTGAGAAAAAGCCCGCTCTTTTTTCCATTTTCTCTTTTTTTTTGCCGGGTGCTCCTTTTTCCTTCTTTTCCTTGGGCGCTTCCTTCTCCTTCCTTCCCTCTTCCTTTGGAGCCTCCTTTCTCTCTTTTTCCTTTTCCTGTTCTTTCCTCTTGCTGGAGATTATTTCAATGAGTTTTTCCTCGGTTTCCTTTTTTTCCTCCCTTTTTTCCTTGCCCTCATCAAGGGCGGGCACTTTGAGTTCTTCTGTTCTTGCTTCTTCTATTTTTTCAACCCTTTCCTTTACTGCTTTCTCGAAAGGCTTTTCCTTCACGAGTTTTGCCGGGGGAGGCAGCTTTAATTCCTCCATTCCCCTTTTCACCGCGGGAACGCCTTCCTTTTTTGCCTCGGTTTCCCTTTCCCGCTCCCTGTCCCTGAGCTTTTTGACCACTTTTTTCGTTTTTTCCTTTATTGCCTTGTCCGCTGTATCGATTTCCTGTTCCGCTTTGAGGACCTCTTTTTTGTATTCGTCTTCGGAGATTTTTCTCCTCAGGTAATTGAGCCTGAGGTTCTTGAGCCTTGCCTTTGCCATTGTTTTTTTGCGGAGGAGTTTTTCTAATTTAGCCGCTTTTTCCTTGAAGCGCGAAGTGAAAAGGTAGATAATGAAAAATGAAATAATTGCGGAAACAGCCACCACGGCGAGAAGGAAGAGCAGGGGGTTCACGTCCGCTTCAAGTTCCGCTTTGATTTCCCTGCTTCCCCGCCATTCTCCCAGCATTTCAACCCCAATGTCGTGGCTTCCCGCTTGGAGGGGGCTTGGAAGCAGCGCTGAATAAATTCCGCTGCCCTCGCTTTCCAGTTCGGCTTCAAATTCCCGTCCGTCAACTGTAAGTTTTGCCGCGAGCCCCTTCCCGTCAAACGGGTTCCCGTTGGGATAGCTCAGGGCAAGCGTTATTTTTTGGAGTCCTCCCAGTTCTACTGCGGTTGCTTCCCCCTCCACAGGTCTTATGATTTCGATTACTATGCTGTTGGAGAGTTCCACTTCCCTTTTTTCGAACGCGGCGGCTTTTTTCTCCGCGCTTTCGGCCCAGATGAGGAAGCTGCCTGTGCCTGCTCCGGAATCCTCGGGAAACCGGAAGTCGAGGAAGTATCCTTCGCCGTTTCTTTCCATTTCCCTGTCCAGCGAAAATTCCTCGCTTGAAACAAATACCCTCGCGTCCCCTATTTCCCCGCCTGTTTCCGTTAAAACCTTTGCCCTGAACCTTATCTCCTGCCCGTAGCAGAATTCCTTCTGGTGCTCTGGCGGGTTTTCCACTGTGAGGTTGAAGTGCGGGTTTGATTTCTCCACCTTTACTCCGAAGCCGCTCTCGTCCAGTATGCTGTTTTCATAGGCATCCATGCCGCTGAGCACGAGCTGGAGCCCCTTTTCCTCGCCTATCCTGCCGAGTTCTATGTCGTCCTTTGAAATAACGTAACCGCTTTCCGCGAAGTATTCCCCGCTTTCTTCATTGAACACGAGTTCCTCCACCGGCTTCCCGTTTGATTTTAGTATTCCTGTGAGTTCCATTCCCTGGACTGGTTCCCCTGATTCAAGGTATTTTGGCATCACCCTTATTCCCCCCACGGCGGAGTGAAGGTAGAGGCTTCCTCCCCCTAAGAATTCCGGCGATTCCACCACTATCTCAAGAGGCTTGAAAAAAACGGGAAAAGAGTCTTTTTGGGTGACCATTTCCCCCTTTAACGGCGCGGTTATTTCAATTTCCAGGTATTCGAGCGAGCCGAATGTCCTGTCCGCGTCAAGGGTTCCCTCGAAGTTTCCAGTTTCGTCCTTTTTTTCCAGTTCCACGGGAATGCCTTTTATTTTTGCCTCCACTTTTCCCAGGTTTTTTATTATTGTTCCGTCCCTGTATTCAACTTTGAGGTTTACGGGAATGCCCGCCTCCTTTTTTATTTTCGAGAAGGGCGTGGAGGACGGACTGCTCACCATTAAATTGAATCCCTCTGCTTTCACCCTCACCTCATCGCTCCTCGACGCAACCCCTCCTTTTCCGTCCCTGACCAAAAGCTTTACCTCGTATGATTCGTCTTCCGAGGGATACAGAATGTTTCCCGCCCAGTATGCTGTGCGCCTGTCGTTTGAAATGTGCGCTCCGCGGAAATACCACTCGTAGGAAAGCGCGTCCCCGTCCGGGTCGATTGCTTCCGCGATGAATTCGAATACGCTGTTCTCTCCCGTTTCCCTGCTTTCAGGGAGCACGGAAAAAAAGGTTATTTCCGGCGGCGAGTTCGCGCCCTGCTGTGCTGCGGCTCCCGCCAAAAAGAACGCGATAAACGCCAGCGCGGTTAAAAAACAGGCCAAGCGCGTTAATTCCATTTTATTCCCCTTCCCCTGCTCACATAATTAATGCGTTTTTTATTTAATTCTTTTCCTTTTCCGCGCCCCGGCGGTTTTGCCATTACAGCAATCAGAACTTTTTCCTGCGAGCTTCCTTTCTCACCAGCTGGAGTTTTCTTATTGTTTCCTCGTGCCGTTTCCTGTACTCCTCCTCCGTAATGTTCCTCCGCAGGTATTCCACTTTGAGTCTTTTGAGCAGTCCCTCGAGTTCGTCTATTCTTTCCCTGAATTTCTCCCTTTCCTCGGTGCGCCTTGATATTTTCCTTCTCTCGAAGTTGAGCAGGAAAAAGAAAGCGATAAGCGCTATAATGAGTCCGGCGAAAAGCTCCGGCTGGAATCCCTGCGACATGAAGGGTTCGGCGGAAATGCTGCCCTGGAAGGGCGCTTCAAGTCTTACGCCGAGGGAGTTTTTTCCCAGTGAAAGCTCGTTTTCCTTCAAGTCTGCCGAATAGCAGTTGTTGTCCTCGTCCCTGTAAAAAACCACTTCCTCCCAGTCCGCGTGGTTTATTTTAACGCTCGCTCTCACTATTTCCCTTTCCATTTCCCCCCCGTTGGGATAAAATAATTTCACTTTAATACTTTTCGCTCCGCCCGCAGCGAGTTCCGTGATGTCCGAGCCCGGAAACACGAGTTCTATGCCCGCCTTGTTTGAAAAATGAATCCGCATTTCCTCGAAGTCTGCCCATTTTTTGCCTTCTATTTCCCCTTCGCCCTCCACCTGCACCACAATCGAATCCGAGGCAAGCTCCCCCTTGGGCACGAGGTAGTCGAGTTCGAAGTGGTCTCCCGTGCTCCGGAATTCAAGGCGCTCCCCTTTCTCGGTCTCAATCCACAGTCTCACGTTTTCCAGTTTTTCCTCCTGCCGTGAGTTCACCTTTGCCCTTATTTTGAACAATTGCCCGAAGCCCAGCACTTCCCCATGCTGCGGAGAGATTATTTCAATGTCGAAATTCGGGTTTTCCTCCCCTATAGGAAGCAGGAAGCTCGTGCCTTCCCGCACCCGGTTGCCGCTCAGGTCCCCTCCCTCGAATTTCAGCATAACACCGCTTGCAAGGTCGCTTTTCCCTATGACATAATCCACGTCCGCTACGAATTCGCCGTCCTCCATTCTGACCGAATACGTTTTCCTCTCGTTCACGCTTATCAGGCGCATTATTATTTCGGGGTTGTTCTCTCTTTTCACGGGGGTTCTGTCGGAAAAGAACGCCCTTATCTCCAGCTCTCTGATTTCCGAGTTGAGGTATAAGGGATTGGCTTCGTCAAAGGGCGCCCCTATTTCAATTTCCATGGGCATGAATTCAATGGGAATTGTGTTTCCTATTTTTTCCTTTCCGCCCGCGAGGTCCACTTCGGCTTCAATCTCCAGCAGTTCCCTGGCCCTGAAGTCCTTTTCCGCGTTCAGAACGCCCTTTATCGTACCGCTTTCCGAGTCCTCTGAAATTATTAATTTCTTTCCCTTCATTTCGGCTTTAACCGAGAGGACCTTTTCCAGCGGAATCCTTCCGTACCCTGAATCAAGCAGTTCGAATTCCACCTGCTGGTTTCTCTCTTTCGCCAGTTTCTCCTCGAATTCAGGGTTCGGCTTAAGGAGTTTTGCCTTTGCGTTCGCCTTCAGAATTTTTACCTCAACATCCCCGCGCGCGAACCCGCCCCAGGGGTCCTTAACAAACACCGTCACAATAAAAACCCGCTCGGTTTCGCCCGGTTCGAATTCGAAATCGAAGTAATGCATTGCCTTCTTTTCCGAGGAAATGTATTCCGCTCCCGAAGCCCAGTCGTAAAAATGCTTTTCGTCGTCGTCCTCTACCACGACATCGAATTCCAATGCGGTGCCTTCAGGCACTCCGGTTGTCAGAGCCGCTTCCGGCTCCACGATTATTTCGGTTATTTCAGGATTCCTGTTTCCCTCTTTTCCGCCGGGGATTATTTCCTCTTCCTCTTTTTCCGCTGTGGTGAAAAAATAATTGGGGCTTTCGGAATACGCTGTTACGGGGACATCACTCCATGCCTCCACGGCATAGAAGTACTTGGTGTTTGCTTCCAGTCCCGTTAATTCAATTGAATGGCTTTCCTTGTACGCGCTTCCCGACGTCTTTTGCTCTCTGTTTGCTTTCCTGCCCTCCTTCCAGTAGTAAACCCTTGCCTTCGTGGGCAAATCGGTGCTGAATTCGACCACTGCGCTTTCGTGGGTTATTTTATCCAGGGACACGCTCACCCCCGAGATTTCCGGTTCGGGAGCGTCGGGAATTTCAACGCATTCCCCTGTTTCGGGGTGCAGCATTTCCCCGCTCGGGCAACCGCACCACTCCGCGTACTCTATCAGTTCGCCCTGCCCAGTGCAGTACCAGGGCTGGTTTTCGGAGCACTGCGCGTAAGGCGTTCCATCCGAACAGTATCCCCGGACTTCAACGCACTCGTTTGCCTTGCACTGGAATCCCGTGCCGCAAAACGGGCACTGGTAAAGGCATTCCCCCAGCCAGCCCTCCCCGCACTCATAGCCCGGGCAAAGTTCCGTTGAGGACATGCACTCGCATTTTTTGGTGGCGGAATTGCATTCCATGTACTCGTTTTCGCATTCGCCTTGGCTTCCACACTGCAGTATTTCACCGCACTCGTTTTCACAGGAACCGCATTCGTATCCGTTTTCCTCGCAGCAGTCACTGCAGGAAATGCATTCGTGGCTGGAACTGCATGTTCCCCCGTCAGCGCAGGGCACTTCCTCCACCGGGCAGTCCTCAAAGGTTTCCTCTTCTTTGGCGCATTCCCATCCGGTTAAATCAAAAACCCCGCTTTCGCTTTTGCACTCGCAACTCGTTCCGCTACAGGTTTTTGAACTGCCGCAGGTGTTGGGGCAATCAATCGTAGTGCCGCAGCCATCCTCGATTCCAGAACCGCACTCAAAGCCCATTTGGAAACAGGTTTTTGGAGTGCAGCATTCTCCGGTAGTTGGATGGCATTGCTGGTCGGTATCACAGCAAACTTGATTGCAAACTACTTCTGAGAGACAAGTGCAGGAATTGTTTACGCAGTCCGGTGCAGCAGGGTCAGTGCATTGGCTGTCATCAGCGCATTCAACGCAGGCGCCACCAACGCATAGTTCTGGTTCGCAGCATTCAGTGCCACCGCAACAGGTTTCACTGCCGGTGCAGGGATTGCATGGATTGGTTCCACCGCAGCCGGGGTCGCAGGTTTGCCCGCTAACGTTAATTGAGTGCTGCGCTGTTCCGGTTGCACCCTTGTCATCCGTTACAGTCAGAGTTACGGTACGTTCTCCTGCAGTGGCAAAACTTGCGATAATTTCGGGGCCTGTTCCGGTTATTTCTCCATTCCAATTGTATGTAATTTGGCTGCCTTCCGGGTCAGAAGAACCTGAACCGTCAAATGTTATTTGCTCTCCTATATTGGCTGTATCCGGTGCTGTTATTACTGCTGTAGGACTGCACTGCCCGCTTGCTTGGTGGCAGCCGTTTGGGCAGGATGTTATTGTTGAAGTGTTCCACGAACAGTCAGTATTCTTTCTCGCCTTATGCGTTGAATCCTTGCAATGCCATTGAGTGGTTGAGCAGTCCGGAACGCATGTTCCTGTCACCCCGGGGGCGGTTGTACTGCAGTGTTTTCCTGTTGGACATCCGCAGTCAATTGTATCCCCGCAGTTATCGTTCAATTCTGTTCCGCATTTCCCTGCATAGTTTGCCCCGCAGGTCCAGGGGGTGCAGGCAGCGCAGTCCGCTCCCCCGCTTGTTTCACACCCATGGTCGCATTCCTCCATTAAATAGCCACTGCTGGTTGTACAATCTTCGAACTTGTAGGTAGTGCAGTAAAGATTCCCGCCACTGCAATAAAGTGAGCCAATGCATGCGGCAGTGCACCCAGGCACGTCATCATCATCGACGTCGTCATCATCGATATCGCCTAAGCCCCCCTCTCCATTTGCTACAAGGATAATTATAACTATTAGAACAAAAGCCCATCTTATTTTTTTGTTCATTCCGCAGAAAAGTAGGTTATTCTTCTTAATAAATCTTACTTTCACTTTTTTGCCTGTTTTTTAATCCCTGTCATGCTATTTTCATTATTTTTTCTTTGTTCCAGTACATTTTGAACTCTGTTTCGGTGGCTGTGAAGTTGATGTATTTGTTTTCCGGTTCTTTCAGTAGGTTTATGTAGTGTTGCAGGCTTGTCATGTCGTCTGATGTGATTTGGACGGTGTTTCCTCCTTGTCCGTACCATGTTTCTCCTGTGAGTTGTAGTGGTGTTTTTG
>CAZKED010000017.1:0-27883 GCA_964551725.1 uncultured archaeon
CTTTTTTCAGTTTTTTTCTTTCCGTGAATTTGATGGGGCGGATTAGCATTAGAATGGACAAAATAACCGCGCAAAGCAGCCATGTCCCAACATGTCGGCTGAAAATAAGCCAAATTATCTCCATGTTTAAATTGGGATTTCGGGGTATATATTCTTTTCCCCAACAAGCCCAATAAGCCGTTACAATTAAATACCTGCACGGCATAATCCCTACAGTTGGTGGTTTATTGATTTTGAAGTGCAACGGCAACACTCTCACGAAGAAAATGCACCTCTGCACTTTGCGCGAGCTGGAGCATGACCCGGAAGTCAGCGCAATAGCGCAGGAAGAAGTTACTTCCCTGGGGAACAACGCCTTGGGCGCCTACGATTTTGTCGCCGACTCATCCGGCAAAAAAATAGGCGTTGAAGTAATGACCCGTCCCACAAAAGGAAAGCTCAAGGAAAAACTCAGATACAAGGAAAACGTGGACCAATTCATTTTCGTGATTCCAAAGCAGCGCCTCTGCTTTTACGAAAAAGAGCCCTTTAAAGTGTTCCCCAGCAAAGCCCGCAAGAAATTCTTTCCCAGCGCGTTCTCCGATCCAAACCTTTTGGTCTGGGTTTACGACATGGAAACAGGAAAAATAGAAAAAAAGGAAAGGTTCAGCAGGGCATTCAACGTCGAACGCTGAGCCAAAACCGCCGAACAAAAACAGTTAAATATTTTAACCTCTTGCAACGCTTTCTTTAGTATGGCATCCCAAGGGCCCGTAGCTCAGCTGGATAGAGCGCCAGCCTTCTAAGCTGGATGTCGGGGGTTCGAATCCCTCCGGGCTCGCTTACTGCCTCTTTCCTTCATAAAAAAAGAAAGCGCAAGTTGTGGGAAAGAAAAAAAGAGAAACCGCCGTTCTAGAACGGCAGTTCCGGCACTTCATTCCCTGCTTCCCCGCCTGTGTCTTCCGCTCCCGGCATTGGAATGTCCGAAGCGCTTGCTCCGTCTTCGCCGTCGCCCGTGTCGTCGGACGGCAGGAGGCAGCCGCTGAAAGCAACGAACAGAAACATTCCTATTAACAGTGCAGCGGTTATTTTTTCCTTCATTTCAAATCACCTCACTCCGGCAGCGCGGGAGGCATTTCGCCGCCAGCGCCCAAAAAGCATTCCCCGGCTGTTTTCACTGCAATCGCTTTTCCGTAGTCCTCTGCGCTCAGTATTTTTCCGCTCGCTTCAATCCATTCCTGTTTCTCCGCATCGTACATGTACGCTGCGAGCAGGTTGCAGCCCATTTCGCTTATTGTTTTGCCGAGCATTCCCTCGAGCACCGGAACGAAATTCCAGCCCTCTGCCAGCATTGGAAGGCTTTCAATTGCAACGGGATTCCTTATGTATGCTGATGCATGGCATTCTTCTCCCCCGTTGTAGAGCCAGTAGGCTTTTCCCATTTCCGGGTTTGTTACTCTTTTGTATTTTTTCTCAAAGGCGTCGTATTCCAGCAAACTGAATTTTTCCGTCTCGCAGGGCGTGGATTCAACCACCTCCAGTTCTCCGGGGAAGGAAATAAGACTCCAGCCGCTGTACATTGTGAACTTGACCAGTTCTCCCGAATGCTTTTTTGTCACAATGAATTCCGCGGAGTCAAATCCAATGTAATTCGCTTTTATGGAGAAGTCCCCCATTGTAACGCTTTCCCCTTCCGCGAGGGTGAAAACCCTGTAGGGAGTCGGCGGCATTTCAATGGGTTCAACTTTTTTAACGAGCGCCCCTGCATTTGTTGCTGTAGAAATAGCCTTCTGCGCGGTTGTTGTGGCGGAAACAGCATTCTGTGCGGTTGTCTTCTGTATTATCTGCTGTGAAACCGCTTCCTTGAGCACTTCCTCTGCTGAAACCTGCCCTGTCTGCGCCTGCGAGAGGAAGAAGTTCGTGACGCTTATCCTTGCCTCTCTGTGGTACTCGCTTTCTGTGCCCTGTCCGTTTTCCTCCGGTTGGGACGGAATGGATATCTGTTCGATTATGTTCAGGAGGTCAATCCTCATGTTGGCTTCGAGCACCCTTGCACCCTGCCCTTCCAAGAGCTTGAATGGCTCGTCAACATGCACGTTTTTCACATCGGGCTCTTCTTCCTCGACAATAAAATACGCCATTTCGCCCCCGTATTTTGTGAAGGTTATTTTAACTTCGTAGATGCTTATTGATTCTCCCACGCTTAATTCATAGGTTTGCCTGTAGTACGCCGGCAGTGTTTCCTCGGCTACGGCTATCTGCTGGGTTGCGGTGGAAACGCCTCCCTGCGCGCCCCCCGCCATTGCGCTTGAAACCATTGAAACGTTTCCGGTGTACGCGTTTGAAACAGCCTTTGTTTCTGTTGCTTTTTCCTGCTTAGTCACTTCCATCGGCTTGAGCACAGGCATGGTTCTCCAGATTCTGATGGTTGCCTTTGCCGATTCACTTCCAGGGGTTCCCGCGGTAAAGGGCAGTTGTTCCAGGTATATGTACAGGTCCTTTTCCTTAACGAGCGCTGTCTGTGTTTCCTTGAGCGGGAATTCCTCGCCGAGTTCTACTATAATTTCCCCGCCGTCCGGCTTTTTTATCATGAATGATGCCCTTTCGTCCGCGACCCTGAGGGCGTGAATCGTGTAGCCGAAAACCTGCCTTTTCTCGCCCTGCCTCAGTGAAACCTCCGCGCCGGCGTTTGAGCAGTACTGCCCTTTGGGGCAGGGCTCCTGCTCAAGATTTTCCACGGAAAGTTTTGCGATATTTCTCTTATCGCAGTAAATAATGTTTTCAGTGCTTTCCTCTTTTTCAGTGTACTGGCATGCTGCTCCTATTATTGAATTGAGCGTTACTTTGAGCAGCCTGCTCTTCACTTCCTCGGTGTTGGGTTTTCCGCTTAAGAGTATGGCGGACTGCTGAACTTTCAGCGTGAAATTGTAGCCGAGGTAAGCGTTGACCGGAGTGTATGGTTCCTCTTTTGAAATGCTCATTACCGCAATCGGCTCTGACCCAATGCATCTAGTGCCCTCGTATTCCCCGCAGCGTGTCATCACTATTTCGTGCAGTGCTATCTCGTGCCCGAATGCCTTGGCGGTTTCCCCCGGTTCAAGGCTTGTGTAAACCACCGTTCCCTCTGTTACAGCACTTGAAGAGGTTGCCACCCCGTAGTCTGCCCATATTTCAACGGCTATTTTTGAATCCCCTGCTTTGACCACTTCCAAGTGCAGGCCTGTTTCCCTGGTTACGGCGGTCTGCTTTTCCTTTATTTTGAATTGTTCACCGAGGTTGACGTAAATTGTTGTGTCGGCGCTTTCGAGCATTTGCTCGAATTCCGCCATGTATTTCTGCACCAAGGTAATCGCTTCGTGCTCTGTGTTAAGCATCTGCCACCTTACCTTGTTTTCCTTGCTGTTCCAGTTTGCGTATGCGGTGTAAATGCTTAAATCGGTGGGGCAACTGCCTGTATAAGAGCAGTCGTCCAGTTTTTCTATTTCGAAGAATCCCGCACTGTCAAGCGAGTCCATGAATTCTGCAACCTGTTCCTGGGTTATCCTTCCTTTCATTTTCCTTGACTGGTTGGAATAGCGGTATTCCATCGTTTCGGTCATTTCGCCGTTGTTGTGCAGCCTGAATGTCTTCGAATAGCCCCCGAACCCGTTTTCCTCCGTGTGAATGAACACGGGTCCGACGTAGACGGGTGGTTCAACGCATTCATAGCCAACCAAACAGTTCTGCCCGTTTATTTCCCTGTAAACCGGCTCCACTTCACCGTTGGGGCAGTACGGGTATACAGCCGCTATGGCGGGGCATTCGCTCGGCTCTTCGCAGGCAGAGCAGTTGTCCCATGCTATGAGTTCGCCTGTGCACGAATCATACCATCCCTCGCTTTCCGTTCCAATCTTGTCGCATTTCGCCTCGCATCCCTCGCAGTTCTCCCACCTGATAAGTCCGCCCTTGCAGGAATACCATCCCTCCGAGCGAGTTCCTATGTTCCTGCAGGTGGGCTTGCAGCATTTTTCAGGGGTAACGCCCTCGCATAAATATTCCAGCACGGGGTATTTCTGCACTCCTTCGGCGCAGAATTCCTCCAGCGTGTTGAAAGTGGACCTTCCCTGTCCGACGCAGTCTTCCGGGCAACTGCACACGCTCTCAATGCCCTCGCATTTGCCGTTCCCACAGTTTATGCATATTCCGACAGGCCATCCGCTCACAAGCCCTGTTTCATAGCATTTGTCCGCGATTGAAATACGGGTGTCCATTCCCGCCTCGAATTCCGTCAGACCGGAGCAGCATTCGCTTGGGTATTCATCAGTGAAAACCTTGGAGTAGTGCTCGCCCCCCGCGGCGCACTCGCTTTTAATGCACGCTCCATCCTTGCATCCCGCGGGGCATTCGTATTGGGCTGTTCTTAAATATTCGTCTTCGCAGTAAACTTCCGCCAGCGTCTTGTTGTCGTTCCTGCAGCCGTCGGTTGAAGTGACAATCTGCCCGTTTTCATAGCCCGTAGCGGTTCCCTTTACGTAATAATTCTTTCCCCCGTCTGAGTCTACGCAGTTTCGCGCTGCAGCAAGCGCTGTCTGGCATTCCTTTTTTGTTCTGAATGTCTGCAGTCCGTAGTACATGAACGCTCCACAGAATTCCTTGTAACCGCATTCCGTGCTTTCATTGTCGAACCAGTAGTAGTAAGTGCATTCCAGTGGCGTCGGCTGAGGCGTAATCTGCGTTATTGTTGGCGTTGGGCTTGGTGTTGGTGTCGGGGTTTGCTCTGAAAGCGCTTCCTCGCATTCTTTTAGGGTGGGAAAGGTCTGCAGTCCGTAGTACATGAAGGTTCCGCAGAATTCTTTGTATCCGCATTCCTGCGTTGAGTCATCGAACCAGTAATAGTAATCGCATCCATCCTGCGCGTTGCCGTTGCCATTGCCCGTTGTATTGGGGGCAATTGCCGCCGGCAGCGCGGCAATTGAAGCGAGCAATATTAAAAGAATAAAAATTGAATACGGAAACCTTTCCACAAAACACCACCTCTTGGAAAAACTGAAAAATTTTTGATAGAATTATGCGTTCAAGTTATTTAATCCTTTTGTTTTTTGTTAGGCGGAAGCCGCGCGGGCAAAAAAACGAAAAAACGGCGAAAGCAAAAAAAGCGGAATTCCTTCCTTTCAGGCGCTTTCAGCCGAGCGCGAGCAGCGCCACTTCGTAAATATTGGAAACTTCCCTGACTTCCATTCCGTACTGCTCGTACATTGCGGCGTTCAGGTCAACTGTAACGGGCTCGTACCACGTGCGCTGCCAGTAAAAGCCCCCGCGCTTCTTTTCCTCGGTCTTTTTTTCGTAGAATACCGCGGTGCTCTGCCCCGGCGGAACCAAAAACAGATTTATGCCGTTTTCCGCAGCAGCCTGCGCTTTTTCGGGAATTCCGCCCACCTGCCCTATGGAGCCGTTCTCGTTTATTGTTCCAGTTATTGCAATGTCCTCCCTTACGGGCTCTTCCTCTATTGCGGCAATAGTTGCAACCGTGAGTGCTGCGCCCGCGCTCGGCCCCCCAATGAGTTGCGCGTCGCCCGCATCCACAGAATAAATTATGTCTTTCTCCGAGCAGTCTTTTCCCGTTATTTCCTGCGCGACCGTTCTCGCAACGTCAATGGAGTACTGCGTGTCCGGTTCAACGAAAGGGTTTGTGTTGAACAGAATGCGTCCTTTTCCGTCTCTTATTTCCACTTCCGCGCTTGACAGCATTCCTCCGCCCTGGCTTGTAACCGCGACAATGTTCACGTGCGATGCAAACGTGCCTGTTCCCAGCGGCTCCTGGGAATGTTCCGGCAAACCGGTCTGCGGCGCTCCTGTTACGCCGTAAATTTCCTGAACAATCATTCCGCTGAACAGACCGAAGAAAAACACGGACGCGATGAGCAATAAAAGAATTTTTGATTGAGAGTGCATACAATCATCTCCCCGAGAAAGATTAAAAAATTTCACTATTTTTTCAGGCGGAAAGCGCTTGCGCGGCTTCCTTTTTCTTTCTTTTCTTTATTTTCTTGAGTGTGAAAATGGTTTCCCTTTCCCTTTCCTCCAGCCGCAGTTCTATGTATGTCTTTATCGCGGTCATCCTCGGAATGGTTACCTTTTCAAGCGAATTCACTTTGCGCTTTGTGCGGTTTATTTCAAACGCGAGTTTTTCGAGCAAGGATTCCTTTTCCGCAAGCGTTACGATTTTTTCCAGGGAGGATTCAAACAACGAGGCGGAATCGTCAAGCGAGGAGGTCGAATCGGGAATCCTGTAACCGCGTTCCGCCAAGTTCCTTTTGATTTCGCTTGCTTCGACCACCGGCACGTGCGCTCCCATTATGTTCCTTTCCATGAGGGAAATGCTCGCACTGGAAGTCCTTGAAGCCGCCAGCGCTGCCTGCGACACCATGAGCCTTCCCATCTGCGCTTCCGCCACGGCGAGCGAAGTGTATGCTTCAGAGAGAATGCCCTCAGTTTCCTCCCTCAACGACTTTGCCGCGCTGAGTTCCCTGTAGAATTCGTTGAACAGGGCATCGCGCTTTTCCTTGAGGAGTTTGTGTCCTTTTTCCGCCAGTTCAATTCTTTTCCTTATTTTCAGGAGTTCCATTCTTGTCGGTTTCACGCTTGAAATCATTTTTCGCTCACTTCTTTTTCCTGCGCTTCTTCCGCGGCTTCCTTTTCCCTTCCACTTTTTTCTTTTTTTCCGCGGCTTTGGCGGGCTTTTCCTTTTTCACAGCATTCCCGGCCGGCTTTCCCTCTTTTTTTGCCTCCCCCCCGTGCATATATTTTTCAATGTACTCGAGGTGGATTCTCTTGAGCTCCCTTTCAGGGATTATGCTGAAAAGCTCCCATCCTATTCCCAGCGTTTCCTGAATGCTCCTGTCATCGTTGTATTCCTGCCGCACGAATTTTTTCTCGAATTCCGAGGCGAATTTCAGGAATTTTTTGTCCCGCTCCGTGAGGGCTTCCTCTCCCACCACCGCCACCAGGTCCTTTTTGTCCATTCCTTCGGCGTACGCTGCATAGCACTGGCTCGATACGTCGTAGTGGTCCTCGCGCGTTTTTTCCGAGCCGATTCCCGCGTTCATAAGCCTGCTCAGCGATGGCCTCACGTCTATGGGTGGGTAAACGTTTTCGCGGTGCAGTGCCCTGCTTAACACTATCTGTCCCTCGGTAATGTATCCCGTGTTGTCAGGTATCGGGTGCGTTTTGTCGTCGTCGGGCATTGAAAGAATTGGCAGCTGTGTTATCGAGCCTTTTCTGCCCTTTATCCTGCCCGCCCTTTCGTAAATGCTCGCCAGGTCCGTGTACATGTATCCGGGGTAGCCCCTGCGACCAGGCACTTCTTCGCGTGCAGAGCTTATTTCCCGCAATGCCTCGCAGTAATTGGTCATGTCCGTTAGAATGACCAGAATGTGCATTCCTTTTTCAAATGCGAGAAATTCAGCCGCGGTGAGAGCAATCCTCGGCGTGATTATGCGCTCTATTGCCGGGTCGTCAGCGAAGTTCAGGAACATTACAACTTTTTCCAGTGCGCCCGTTTTTTCAAATTCTTTCCTGAAAAAGTTTGCTTCTTCGTGCGTTGAGCCCATTGACGCGAACACTATTGCAAACCTTTCCTTTTCCCCGAGCACTTTCGCCTGCCTTGCAATCTGTGCTGCCAGCTTGTTGTGCGGCAGTCCCGCTCCTGAAAACAGCGGAAGCTTTTGCCCGCGCACCAGAGTGTTCATGCCGTCGATCGCGCTTACTCCCGTCTGTATGAAATCGTTGGGGTTGTCCCTGCTCGTGGGATTTATGGGGTAGCCGTTGATGTCCAGTTCTTTTTCGCCGATTATTTCCGGGCCGCCGTCAACCGGTCTGCCCAGTCCATCGAATACCCTGCCGAGCATGTCCTCGTTGACCTTGAGCTTGCTTGTTTCCCCCAGGAATTTCACGCTTGATTTTTTGACATCAATTCCGTCCGTGCCCTCGAACACCTGTATTACTGCCATGTTTTCCGTTACCTCGAGCACCTGTCCGTTTTTTTCCTTTCCGTCCGGCAGTTTCACCCTGACCATTTCCTGGAATTTTACGTTCTTTGTGTTCTTGACGAAGAGTAAGGGCCCTGAAATGCTGTCGATTGTGTTGTATTCCTTTATCATTTTTGTCCACCCCCTTTGTTTTTTCCCTTCACTTCTTTTTTTGCTTTCCCAGCCGCTTTTCCCCCGGATTCCTTTTTTAGTCCCTCGAATTCCTTTTTTATCTGCTCTCTCAGCGCTTTTACTTCGCCGTGAAATTTTTTCTCCGGCAGGCTTTTCAGCCTTGAAATTTTTTCAATCGAATTGAAACCGCTGATTTTTTTTGCGTCAACTTCTTCCAGTTCTTCTGCAAGTTCCTGGAAGTAAAGGATTATGTCCATCATTGCAAACTGCTTTTTTAGCGCGCAGTAGGTGTCGATTTCGTGGAAAGCGCTCTGCTGCAAGAAGTCCTCCCTCACCATTCTCGCTATCTCCAGCGTGAGGCGCTCCCTTTCCGGCAGCGCGTCAGGACCTATAATCTGCACTATTTCCTGCAGTTCGGCTTCCTTTTGAAGCAGAGCCATTGCCCTGCCCCGCAGTTCCGGCCAGCGCTTGTCCACGTTCTCCTGCAGCCATGCGCTCGTTTCGTCAATGTAAAGAGAGTAGGAATTAAGCCAGTTAATGGAGGGAAAGTGCCTCCTTTCGCTCAGCGCGGAATCAAGAGCCCAGAAAACCTTTGTAATGCGCAGAGTGTTCTGCGTAACGGGCTCGGAGAAATCCCCGCCCGGTGGCGACACGGCGCCTATTGCCGAAACCGATCCTGTTTTTCCGCTCAGGGTTCTGACCCTTCCGGCCCTTTCGTAGAATTCCGCCAGCCGCGTTCCCAAATAAGCGGGATATCCTTCCTCGCCCGGCATTTCCTCGAGGCGCGAGGAAACCTCGCGCAGTGCTTCGGCCCACCTTGAAGTGGAATCAGCCATTAGTGCGACGTCAAATCCCTGGTCCCTGTAATATTCGGCAATCGTAATGCCAGTGTAGATTGACGCTTCCCTTGCCGCCACAGGCATGTTTGAAGTGTTTGCTATAAGAACAGTGCGCTTCATGAGCGGCTTTCCTGTTTTGGGGTCCACGAGCTTGGGGAATTCAGTGAGCACGTCAGTCATTTCATTTCCGCGCTCACCACAACCCACGTACACTATTATGTCGGCTTCAGCCCATTTTGCAAGCTGGTGCTGCATTACCGTTTTTCCCGAGCCAAAAGGTCCGGGAATGCTTGCCGCGCCCCCTTTCGGCACGGGAAAGAAAAAGTCCACGATTCGCTGTCCTGTTGTCAGCAAATCCGAGGGAGTCAGCTTTTCGGCGTAGGGGCGCTTCTTTTTCACAGGCCAGCGCTGCATCATTTTTATCTGCGTGCTTCCGACTTTTGCAATTGTTTCCTCTAGGGTGAAGTCCCCTTCTTTCAGTCCGGAAATTTTTCCGCTGATTCCTATGGGAACAATGATTTTGTGGGTTGTTGTTTCCGTTTCCCTCACGCTGCCTATTATTGACCCTTCTTTCACTTCCGTTCCGTTTTTTACGGAGGGCTTGAAGTGCCATTTCTTTTTCCTGTCGAGGGCTGGTGCCTCTATTCCGCGGGCAATAAAGTCGCCGCTTTTCCGCCTTATTATTTCCAGCGGTCTTTGAATGCCGTCGTAAATCGCGCCCAGCAACCCCGGTCCCAGTTCAAGCGAGAGAGGCATTCCCGTTCCGAGTACTGGTTCGCCGGGCATTATTCCGCCTGTTTCCTCGTACACCTGGATTGTTGCAATGTCCTTTTCAAGCCGTATAACTTCACCAATGAGTTTTTCCTTTCCGACCCTCACAACGTCGTTTATCTTTGCACCATTCATGTTTTTTGCTTCAACGACCGGACCGGAAATTCTTGCGATAACTCCTTTCACTTCCATTAAAAAACCCTCCTTTTTAAACGTCGCTTTTTGCTCCCGTAGCGCTTTTTGTGATTGTTTCCAGTATGCCGCGCTCTATTTTTTCCTTTCCCGCGGGAATCTCCAAAACCATGGGCTTCCTGTGCTCCTCTATAAACCTCGCCAGTTCCCTCCTTATTTTTTCGCAGGAGCCGTCCACTATTACGAGCCCTATGCCCTCATCTGCCGCGAGGCTTTCGAACTGTTCCAGCAAACCGTCCTTTTCCTCCGCGGCAACGATTTTCTTTTTCACTCCGGCAAGCCCGAAGCCGAGCACGGTCTGCCTCTTTCCAAGCACGGCAATTTCCATTTTCACACACCTATTGCGAGTTTTTTTATTTCTTCCTTCGGTATTCCCTCCGCTATGCCGTTCAAGATCGTTTTCAGGTTCCTTATCTCGTATTCCTTGAGCACCAGGTATGATGCGATGAGCGTCAGCCCGAAAGGCTGCTGTATGAACATGTTCCTCACTTTTACGAGGTAGTATTCGTCTATTGCCTTTTCTATGGGGTAGAGTTTTTTGTCTTTTGCGTAGTTGCGCGAAGCATCGGTCAGGAGCTCGTAGTAGGGCGTGCCCTCGAGGTTGGAAATGGCGGAAGCGATGTCCCTTGATTCCGCCAGCATTTCCGCCTTTTTTTCCGTAAGGGAAAAATTGTTTTTCACCATAAGCTCTTTTGTTTTTTCAGGGCTCAAACCTTCGTGTATGCAGCGCAGCGCTATTTTGATGTTGAGCAGGTCAACCTGCATTCCGTATATTTTTTTGAGGTTCCTTTCGTCGCCGAGTATTGACGCGTTTCTCACAAACTCCATTATTTTTCTTTTGTTCATGAGTTTCTCGTACAAGTACTTGTCGAGCATTTTTTCGTATTCCACTGCGGAAGCGTTCGCGGGAGCGCCCTGCACGAATTCCCTGTAGCGGGTGGCTTTGAGGAGTTCAATCACCTCGGAAACGCTTCCCGCGTCCCTGAGCTTGCGCATGAAGGACTCGGACAGCGGTGCTGGATAAAGCCAGCCCACTTCCCCGCCTGTTTCCTTTGCAGCAATTATTCTCTTAATATTCTCTATATCATAGCGTGCGCTCACCATTTTGAAGAAGGGCGTGGCTTTATTAGGGCTCATTGAAACGATTTTCTTGTAGTCCGTTGCAAGGTTTAATGCGAGAGAGCGCTCTATTTCCTTCAGTTCCTTTTTTCCGGAAACGAATTCCTCGTAGGTGGAACCCTCAAAGGAAGCGATGACGTCCTTGTAGTTCATTGCCTCTATGAGTTCCCTTATTTTGTTCTCTCTCACCATTTTTCCCGACATCACGCGGATTCTTGCAGCCGAATAGGCGTAGGAAGCAATCGGCATTACCTGCCGCATGTAGTATGCCACGAAAATTCCCGCTCCGCCTATTGCGCCGAGCAGGAAATATCCCAGCATGGGTGTGCCGGCAAGATTCAGCATTCGCTCACCTCAGTTCCTCCAGGAGTTCTTTTTTGAGTTCGCTCTTCTCTTCCCTGAGCAGGGCTGAGAACGTGCAGTCCACTTTTATTTTCCCGTTCGCCGACTGGACTATTGCGCCTGTCTTCACTGCCTCACTGGCTTTCAGTCTCACTTTTTTTCCCTTCGCTTTCCGTATTCTGATTTTTTCCGTGTCTTCTTTTGACGCGAGCACTGTAACGCTGTTGGAAGGGATTTCCTCAACCGCGGCGTTCGCGAGCGAGTTCAGTTTTTCCGCGTATCCCGTCCGGTCCCTCAATTCGGTGATTCTCTCCTCCGCTGAACTTATTGCTCTTTCCATCAGCGAGTCTAAGAGCATTGCTTTCTCTTTTTTCGCCTGTAGTTTTGCCGCTGCGATTGCCCTCTCTTTCTCCAGTACTGCCTCCTTTTCCGCTTTTTCCGTGCTTTCGGCGATTATTTCGCCTGCTTCCCTGCGCGCTTTTTCCTGTATTCTGTTCACTTCGCTGTCTCTCCCGCGCTCTATTTCGGCGAGGCGCTTTTTGGTGTCCGCCTTTATTTTTTCGATTATTCCGTCCATTCACACCAACTTTTTTTTCATTCCTCCTTTCGCGTGCAGCGGGCTCAGAAGATACCGAGCCCGGCAGCAACCACGAAAATTATCAGTATTGCTATAACAAACCCGTAGATTGCCTGTGTTTCGGGCAATGCAACCATTGTCAGCATTTTTCCGAAAGAGTAGTCCTTTTCTGCCACTCCGCCGGCTGCTGCGGCTGCCGCCATTCCCTGCCCCATTCCGGAGCCGGCTGCGGCAATACCTATTGCAAGTCCCGCGCCAACCATTATCAATCCGAGGCCTGTTACGAGTGCCGGGTCAGCAACCATTCACTTCACCTCCTTTCTTTTAGTCAGTTCCCTTTTGACATGGAAAGGGCTGAATTCCTTTCCGGTTCCTTCGTAAAAGTATGAAAAGAATTCCACGCAGTGCAGCCTGAAAGGGTGAATGAAAGAGCTGAGCAAATTGAAAAGGAAATTAGCGAAATGCCCGAACAAAAGGAGCAATGCCGCCACAATCCAGCCCACAAAGGGAATGCCCGCGAGAAGCATTGCAAGCCTGTTGATCGACATTGCAATCGCAAAGGTCGCGAGCCCGAGTGCAACAAGCCTCAGATAGGAGAGCACGTTCCCGAGGTAGCCCGTAACCTTCATCAGCCCGAGCGGACCGCCGCCCCAGAACAGGAGCAGAAGTGTCAGACCAATCAAAAGCAGCCCCCACTGGAAGAAAACGCTTCCAGAGCCGCCGAAAAGGAGCATTGCGGCGCCGAGCAAAATCACCCCGCCCTGCAGTATTATCCACGAAAATTTTTCAGTGAGCGCTTTTTTGAATTCCCTCTTCCTCAGCATTTCCCTTGTCCCGATTATTATCCCGAGGTTGAGGTGCATTATTCCTATGAAAACAACTATTGCGAGAAATATTTTCGCACCTTCCGAACTCAATGCGTCAATCAAAGCGAACTTTTTCGCGATTCCGCCGAAGTCCCCGAAGAAGGAACCGAAAACCACGCCGAACAGCGCTGTAAAAATCCCGCCGTGCCACAAAATGTTGGTGAGGTGCAGGAAGCCCTCGTCCTTTCTCCCCAGCGTGAGCCGCAGGAACACGCCCATTGCAATAAGCATCAGCCCGTAGCCGATGTCCGAAAAAGCCAGCCCGAAGAAAACAGGGAACACCACCGAGATAAAAAGCGTGGGGTCAATTGCGTTGTATTCCGGCAGGCCGTACATTCTGAGAATGTATTCGTAATCCCGCACGAAAGCGGGATTCCTCAGCTTTATGGGCGCTTCCTCCTCCCTGAAAGGCATTTCTTCCAAATGATACCGGTTCCCTGTTTTGTCGCGGAGAATTTTCCTGAATTCGGCGGTCTTTTTCAGCGGAACGAACGCGTAAAAAGAGGCTGTTTTTTCCGTTTTGCCGAAAGAGGACAGCGCATGGCTCCTCGATTTTTCTATTTCAAGCAATTCCTGGAAAACGAGCACTTTTTCCGTGTTTTTTTTGGCCATTTTTCTGGCTTTCCCTGTTTCCGCCTCTTTTTTCCTCTCCAGTTTTTTTATTTCCCCGCTGATTTTCGGAATGAGCCCGCGGGCTTTCCCCATGTAGTCGGGAATGGCTATCCTGTCAAAGCCGATTTTCCTGAGTTCGCGCATGAGTGCTTCGGCTTTTTCCGTTTCCGCGGAAACCAGTGCGATTTTTTCCTTTTCGCCTATTGTTTTGAGAACTCTTGAGTTCTCCGTTTCACTTACCTTTTTGCACAGCGCCTCTTCGAGTTCGGGCGGAATCCTGCCCACGATTACCTCAATCCTTTCAAAGCCGTGAAGGAACTCCATTTCGATGTCGAGTTCCTTTATGCTTTCGAGCACTGCCTTTTCCTCTTCCAGGGCGGACTTTTTTTCCTCTATTTCCTTGAGAGTCCTGTCAAGTTTCTCAACGCTCTCCGCGAGCGGGGAGATAAATGATTCGGCTCTTCTCCTGAGCTGCGCGAAGGATTTGGGCTCCTGTTCCCGGCGCGGCTTCCTGCAGAACAGAAAGTTCCGGGCTGTTTCCCCGAGGTTTGCCGCAGCGCGGTGCGCGTTGAAAAAGTTAAGTATTCTTTTGGTTTTGGTGAGATGGAAGGATGCAAACTTTTCCCTCTCGCTTATCTCAAAGGGCTCCAGTCCATGCTCTTCAAGGTTAACTTTCCTTATTTCAATCAGTTCCTCTTCGTGCAGTTCGCCGAGCACTTCCTGCAGCCGCTCCTGCAGAAAAACAACAGAGAACTTGTTGAATTTTACCGGTTTAAGCATTCAGCAACCTCTTGAACACCTTTTCCCTCATTGAGACGGTTTTTTTAACGCCCCTTTCGCTTATTTCGGCTCTTTCCTTGCGCGCTTTCTGCGCGATTTTTTCCGCTTCCTTTTTTCCCTCTTCCCTGCCCCTGTTCAATATTTCCGCTTTCTTTTTTCTGCCTTCTTCCCTTGCGTTTTTGAGCGTTTCGCCCGCGCTGGCACGGGCCTTTTCAATCGCTTCCGCTCGGCTCTTTTCCATTCTTTCAATAATCAGGGCGCTCTCCCTTTCAAGCGACTTTATTTCCTTCAGTATCTCCACAGGCTCACCTCTGGGGCTTCCACAAAAGAAAGGCGTAAATATAACCAGACAGCGCAAATGTTTTTAAAAATTGCTCAAAACAACGATTATTCTGATATGAATATTTGGCTTTTCTGAGGCGTTTTAAACCAAAAAAAGATTGTTTTTTAAAGAGTTTAACCCCTATCTTTCCGATGGATGCAAAAAAAGAGCTTTCCAAAGCGCTCTCTAAAAAAACAGGGCTGAACGAAAGGGAAATAATGGACCTTTTCGAAGTCCCGCCCAAGAAAGAATTCGGCGATTTGGCGTTTCCCTGCTTCACGCTCGCTTCCCGGGAAAAAAAGCTGGCTCAGACCGCAAAGGAGATTGCCGGCAGAGTGGAACTCCCCAGGGGAATAAAGAACGCGAAAGCGCTCGGGTCCTACGTGAACTTCTTTTTCGACGAAGCCGTTCTTTCGGAGGCAACGCTCAAAGCCGTGCTCAGGGAAAAGGAAAAGTACGGAGCGCCGGAGGAAAAGCCCGAGAAAATACTGGTTGAATATTCCGCGCCGAATGCCAACAAGCCCCTGCATCTCGGGCATCTCAGAAACGGCAGCATAGGGATGGCTCTCTCCAGAATACTCGAATTTGCGGGCAACAAAGTTATTAAGGCAAACCTCATAAACGACCGCGGCATTCACATCTGCCAGGCAATGCTCTCCTTGCAGAAATTCGGCAGGGGAAAGACGCCCCAAAGCACAGGAAAAAAGGGCGACAAATTTGTCGGCGATTATTATGTTAAATTCAACGAGGAAGTAAAAAAGAACCCCGCAATAAACGACGAGGCAGCCGAGCTGTTGAAGAAATGGGAAGCCAAAGACCCTGAAACAAGAAAGCAGTGGAAAAAAATGCGCTCATGGGTTCTCAAGGGCTTTATGGAAACATATGCGGAATACGGCTCAGAGTTTGACGAGGTCTTCTTCGAATCCGACTTTTATGAAAAGGCAAAACCGCTCATAGACCTCGGTCTCAGGAAAGGCGTTTTTGAAAAAAACGACGGAGGCACAGTCATCGCAAAGCTCGGCAAGTATGGCCTTCCCGACAAGGCGGTGCTGAGAGCGGACGGCACGAGCATTTACCTCACGTTCGACCTCGCGCTGACAAAGCACAAGCAGGAAGCATTCAATCTCGACCAGAACATATGGGTTGTGGCAAACGAGCAGAACCTTTACTTCAAGCAGTTGTTCAAAATAATGGAACTGCTGGGCTTCAAGTGGGCGGAAAACTGCGAGCACCTCAATTACGGGCTGGTGCATTTGCCCGAGGGAAGAATGAAGTCCCGCGAGGGGAAAGTAATCGACGCGGACGACCTTATCACGGACATGAAGAAACTGGCGGAAGAGGAAATAAGAAAAAGGCACGCCAATCTTTCGGAAGAGGAAGTGCGCAAAAGGGCAAAATCAATCGCGCTTGCGGCAATAAATTTTTCAATGCTCCGAATCGACCACAGGAAAAATTTCACTTTCCGCGCAGAAGAATCCCTTTCCTTCGAGGGCGAGTCAGGGCCGTACCTCCAATACGCTTATGCGCGCGCAAAAAGCATACTCAGGAAAGCGGGAAAAAGAAGCGGCAGGGTCAATTTCGCCCTTCTCTCCGGCGCAAAAGAAAAGGAAATCGTTAAACTTCTCAGCGAATTTCCAGCCGTAATCCAGCATGTCGTGAAAACCCGCGAAATTCACTCACTCTGCCATTTCTTGCTCGGGCTCGCGGAGGAATTCAACTCCTTTTACCACGAAGAGCCCGTGCTGAAGGCGCCGCCCGGGAAGAGGGAGGCGAGGCTCGCGCTCGTCGAGGCATTCTCCACAGTCCTCTCCACCGGTTTGCAGCTTCTAAACATTCCGGTAATAGGGAGAATGTAATTCCCTGGCGCCCATGCGGCGCTCCGAAACGGGCTAAGCTATAAAACAATTGTGCAGGAATAATATAGTGCTATGGCTGGCAAAAAAGGAAAAAAGGCAGGGAGAAGGAAAAGCAGGGCAAAAAAAATTTACGCAGCGATAAAGCGCTCCGCAAAAAAGCGCCGGCACAAGAAAAAAGGGAAGGAAAGCAGGGGCGGCAAAAAGCGCGCCGGAATGAAGGGAATTTCGCGCGTCATAAAAATACGCAAACTCAAGGGTGCCGGGAAAAAGAAAAAAGAAAAAAAGAAAAGCCGCGGAAGAAGCCGGAAAAAGCTGGTCCTCCTCCCCGTGGCAATGGGGAAAAAAAAGAAGCCCAGGGAAAAATTCAGCGCGGAAATGAATTCCCTTCTAAGAAAAATGGAGGAGAGAGTTCCCAACCCGGACATCGTTCTCATAAAAAACGTCTTCGGCTTCCTCAACAGGGTCAACGTAATAAGAAAAAGCCGTGAAACCGCGCTTGTCAGGAAGGCTTTCTCCTACTCCAAAAAAAAGCACGGAAAGCAGAAGAGGGCTTCGGGCGACCCCTATTTCACCCACCTGATAGGCACTGCAATGATTGCTTCGGATTACAGCGCGGACAATGAAACGATTGCCGCGGCGTTGCTGCACGACGTTCTGGAGGACACCGACACTGGGGAAAAAGAACTCGTAACAGAATTCGGGGGAGAAGTTGCAGGGCTTGTTTCAAGCCTCACAAGGCTTGACAAGCTCACGGATGAAAGGAAGGACGAGAACCAGGTCAAATACCTGCGCAAGTTGATTCTTGCCTCCTCAAAGGACGCACGTGTCCTGCTCATAAAGCTGGCGGACAAATTGCACAACCTCCGTACGGTTGAATTTTTGCCCGAGGTAAAGAGAAAGGGGATTTGCAGGCAGGCGCTGGAGGTTTATGCGCCTCTTGCAAGGGAACTCGGCTTCAGCGAAATAGAATCGGAAATGCAGGACATATGCCTTAAGGTTCTTTACCCGCAGGAATTCAGGGAAGTTGAAAAAATTGTCTCAAATAAGAGAGCGGAAAAAAAGAGGGAAATAAAAAAGGCAACCGAAATGCTAAAGGCAGAAATGGAGCGCTCCAAGAAAAAAACATCCTCGAGATTCGGGTTCAAGACGGAATACAAGAACCTTTACTCTGTTTACAAAAAAACGATTGAAGCGAACAAAACGCCGGAAGAAATTTACGATTATGCGACTCTTGTAATACTCGCGAATTCCGCGGACGAATGTTACGAGGCATTGAGGTTTGTGCACAGCGCTTTTTACCCCATTCCCTCGAAACTCAAGGACTTCATTGCAATGCCCTCGCGCTTGAACTACAGGGCAATCCACACTTCGGTGATAGGTCCCGGCGGGAAACCTATAAAAGTCCACATAAAAACACGCGAGTCCGCGCATGCACCCTTCAGGGTGCTTCTGCCCAAAAAAAAGCCAGGGCAGGGGATTGAAATACCCAAAATCAGGGTCGGAGAAGAAGAATTTTTGGACGCACTAAAAAGCGATTACCTGAAACAGAGGATAAACATTTTCACGGAAAAAGGCGATATCGTAAGCATGCCCTCCTCTTCCACAGTGCTCGATTTTGCTTTCAAAACCGCGCCCAAAGAGGCATTGAAAACGAGCGGCGGCACGGTCAACGGCAAGCGCGTGCCCATATGGGAAAAGCTGGGCTCCGGCGACAGGGTAAGCGTTCTTTTCGCAAACCGCAGAACAGTAAAAAGAGACTGGCTTGAATTCGTGAAATCCTACGAGGCAAAAGAGATTATAAGCGATTTCCTCAAGACCCCGAGGGAAACGGGAGAACCGCTGCAGCCCGTGTGCATTACCCTCCTCGCACTCAACAGGCCCTCTCTTCTCTCCGATGTGGGAAAGGCGTTCTCGGAACTCAATTTGCCGTTGGATTCCCTTCACGGGCAGAAGGCGAGCGCAAAAACAATAAGGGGCAGTTTCACCGTGCTTGTAAAAAACGTTAAGCAGCTTAAAAAGGTCAGGCTGCGCTTGGGTGAAATCAGGGGCGTTAAAAGAGTCGAAATAGACTGATTTCCGGCTCCTTCCCGGTTCACTCGACGTAAATTGCGGGCTTGAACGGCAGCGCTTTCCTGGCTTTTCTCTTGGGGTCAAATTCCGGGTTTTCCTCGGGAAAGAAAATAACCTCGCAGGAAAATTCCCTTTCAAGGAACGGCTTCGCGTTCTCCAGCGTTTTGAGTTCTTCGATTCTTTCGATTCCCCTGAATTCGATGAGCCTGTCGTTGAATGCTTTCACCGCCTCCGCGGCTTCATTTCCCCTTTTTTTCACTTCCTTGTCGGTCATCGCTTTTTCCATTGCCGCTTTGAGGTCCGGTCTCTCCAGTTCTAACACTTTTTCTAGCGCTTTCCATTTCCATTCGCTTGCAATGTAAAAAACGGCTTTTTTCAGTTTTTCCTTTCCCGTAATCTTCTTTATTTCCTTCAGGTCAGCAAAAGCCCTTTTGATGAATTCCTCGGAAAGTTCCACTTTCCTGTCCACGTCCTTTTTTTCCGGAAGTTTTTTGAGGAACACCGAATGCTGGTTTCCGAGCACGTTTCTCCATATCTCTTCGCTTGTGTGAGGCATAAACGGCGCGAGGCATTTGGCGAAATTCTTTGCAATGTATAATTCCAGCGGTTTGTTTTCGCCGTGCCTTCTGAGGTTGAACCACTGCAGGTCTTTTGAGAGCAGGAAGGAAATCTGCTGCAGCGCGTTCCTCATTTCAATTTTTTCCATGCTTTCGAGGTATGCATTCACCCTTGAATTGAATCTTTCGTAAAACCACAATTCCTCGGCACCGAGTTCTTTCACGTTCAGTTCCCCGGCTTCTTTTGCGTTTTTTCCCATTTCCGCCATTTTCCAAATAAACGTCTTGAGTTTTGAAATGCCTTTTTCTATCTCCTTCTGCTTCCAGTCCATTTCCTCCCAGGGCTCGACGGAATTCATGAGGAAAAACCTGACAAAGTCCGCTCCGATTTGCTCGCACATGTCGTTTATGAGCACAACATTCCCCTTTGAGGAGGACATTTTTTTGCCCTCCATTACAAGCATGCCGAGATTGATCGTTCCGAGCTGTCTTTTTTCTTCCGGGAATATCGCGGTGTGCTGGAAAATGGAAAAACTCATGTGGTTAGGGATAAGCTCTGTTGCGCTCACGTTGTAAGCGAGAGGATACCAGTAATCGAATTCAGAGCGCATTTCATTGAGCAGCCCGGCTTCGATTCCATTCCTTTCCGAAATTTCCTCAGCGGAACCCTTTCCGAGGAAAATGAAATCGAACACTTTTTCATCCAGCTTTTCCGCTTCGACTTTTTTTATGAGGTGCGAGATGGCAAAATATGCCATGTAAATCGTTGAATCGCCCAGTGGTTCGATTATTTTTCCCTTCTGCCAGGGGAACTCCGTGCCCAGCCCCTTGGAGCGCGTGCAGGGTTTGTCCTCAAGCCAGTCGAAAACGTTCTCGTACTGCGTTCTGAATAGTGCCGGAGCGATATGCATTCCCTTCAGTGTTTTTTTGCTTTCCTCTTTCCATTCCCCGTCCGAGTAGGAAACAAACCACTGGTCCTCAAGAACGCGGACAACGCATTCCGTTCCGCACCTGCATATCACTTTGCCCTCGAGCTCGAAGAATACGTCCGCTTTCCCCTGTTCAATCAGTTCCTTCTTGACCAAATCCTTTGCCTTGCTTACGGGCATTCCCGCATACTTTCCGCAGTTTTCGTTCATTATTCCCTTGTGGAAGCCGATTTTGTAGACCTCTTTTTTCGCCTGCTCCAGTTTGGGGTCGAACTGGTTTTTTATGCCCAGCCGCTCGACGATTTTAACCGCCGCCGCGTCGCCGTACTCATCTGTCCTTATTATGGGAATCACTTTTAGCCCTGAAACCATTTTTTCGTTAAGCCCCAGTTCCCTGGCCATGTCCCTGTCTTTCTGCAGGTCAACCATTGCAATGTAATCAATCGGTGCGTCGCTGGGCACAGATGTTACAATTCCAGTACCCGTCCCCGTATCGCAGAAGAAACTCGGCAGCACGGGAATTTTTCTGCCAATGCCCGGCGCCAGTGCCGTTTTTCCCACGAGTTCCGAGCCCTTCACTGTTCCGAGTTTTTCCACCCCGCTCTTCTGTTCCCCGAGTTTTTCGTAAAACTCCTCGCTGCCAATCCATTCCTCTTCCCCCGCTTTTATTACTGTATACTCGACCTCGGAGCCGAGCCAGAGGTTTGTCTGTCCGAACACTGTTTCCGGGCGGAGCGTTGCGGCAACAATGAATTTTCCGTCGTCCATTTTGAATTTAAGAATGGTGAATTCCTGTATTCCTACGCCTTCTCCTTCCAGTAAATCGTGGTCTCCCACGGGGCTTTTGTCTTTGGGGCAGTATCGGACGGGGTATTTTCCCTTGCGAATATATCCTTTTGAGTGAAGTTTTTTGTACTGCCATTCGATGAATTTTTTGTACTGGGGGTCAATGGTTTTTAGTTCCCTGCGCCAGTCAATGCCCAGTCCCAGTTTGCGGAACCCTGCCTTGTATCCGTACTCGGCTTTGTTCACCATGTAATCCACGTAGGACTCCGGAGTCTTAAGTTCCGCCAAATCCTTTTCCGGAATGTGGAATGTTTCAGTGAACATTTTAATTGTTTTTTCGTCGCCCTGCCGCAGTGCCTCAACCGAGGCAATTACGGGAGTGCCGGAAACGTGCCAGCCCATCGGCATCAGCACGTTTTTTCCCTTGAGCATGTTGTATTTCGCCACAATATCGGTCACAGTGTAAGTGCGCGCGTGACCTATGTGCATTGCGCCGCTCGGGTAGGGGTAGGCAACCTGGATGTAAAATGGTTTTTTGCCGGCATTCACCCTTGGCTCGAACAGCCCTGAATCAGCCCATTCCTTCTGCCATTTTTCCTCAATTCCGCGGAAATCAAAATCCATTTTTTCCCCTTTCCCAGCCCAAAGGCTAAAATTTAACGAATAAAATGCTTAAAAAACTTTCAATCCACTGCCCTGACAATGAACTCCCTGAAAGGAATACTGCCGTAAACTATTTCCCTGCCGGAAAAATGCCTCAAAACTTCTTTTTTGGGAAAGCCCATTTTTACAGCGAGTTTCGCGCTCAACACATCCGCGAACAATTCCTCTGCCTGGCCCTTTCCCATTCCCTGCTTTGCTGAAAATTCTGCCAGTTTTGGCTTGGGAAAGTGCGCGTATTCGTGGCAAAGGGTGAGAATGCCATCCAGGGTCATTTTTTCGCCGCGGAACACGTGTTCTGCCGGCAGGTTGATGAAGCTCTCCCTCCTTATAGTCCGCATTCCCCCTATCTGGATTATTTTGAAAACGCTGACGTTTTCGCCCTTTGTAACGCTCATTCCCATGCGGCCGCCCTGTGAGTAAAAGCTTGCCCGCAGGGCTCTCGCGGGATAAAAATAGATTGGAGTGCGGGCAACATTCTCCGCCATTGCGTCGAACAAATCCTTTACCAGAGGGTTCCTTGCTTCTTTTCTGAGTTCCTTCAGTGACTGCACCGCTTTGGCGAGAAACGCGTCAAGCTGTTTTTTCCTCTTTTTTGTGATAATCGGCTTTTCAAACAATCCCATGGTAGAAGTAGGAATGCAAAATATAAATTATTATTCTTTCAGCGTTCAGCTTAAAAGTTTTTTAAGCTTTTCCGCGCTCTCGGCTTTTCCTGCAGCCATTCTCCCAGAGCCGCCGCCCTTTCCGCCGCAGGCGGAAAGCAGTTTTTCCAGTTCTTCCCTTGCGTTCTTCCCGCTTTTCGGTCCACAGAATACCACCACGCGTTCGCCCGAGCCGAGGACAAGCATTGCATCGTTCCGCTTTCCGATTACCCTGTTCCCGATTTCCATTAATGCCCCTGAATCAATTCCTTCAAAGTATTCCCTTATTACCCTGTCTTTCATTTCGATGAGTTCACTGCTTTTCGCCGAGGCAATCTCCCTCCGCGCCTGCTCCAGTTCTTTGCGCAGTTCCTTCCATTCTCTGAAAAACCGCTCGGTTGAGCGAGGCAGTTCCTTTGTCTGCACGGACAGGTTGCTGGCAGCCTTTTCCAGCAATTCCTCGCGGCGGTGCATTTCTTTCAGTGCGGGTTCGCCGCACGCGAACACGATTCTTTCAATTCCGTCCTGCACTCCCTCGCGTTTGAGTATTTTGAAAAAGCCAATCTCGCCCGTACTTTTCACGTGCGTTCCGCCGCACGCTTCCACGTCCAGCCCTTTCACGTTCACTATGCGCAGCGTTTTTCCGGGCACGTAGCCGCCCTGGTATAAAATAAAGCCGAATTTTTTCTCCGCCTCGTTGCGCGGCATCTCCCGCACTTTTACTGGTATATTCTCCTGAATGCTTTGGTTCACCAAAAACTCCATTTTGCGCAGTTCTTCCGGCGTAACCCTTTTGTAGTGCGTGATGTCTAAGTGAGCCTTGTTTTCGTCTTTTCGCGCGCCTGCCTGCCACACGTGCTTTCCCAGCAGGCTTCTTGCGGCTGCATTCAGGAGATGTGCTGCGGTATGGTGCTTTTTAAGCTGTTCCCTGCGTTTCATGTCAATTTTTCCAAGTACCTTCGTTCCCTTCCTGAATTTGCCTGGCTCCTTGACGTAATGGTATATAACGCCCTCGTATTTTTCCACGTCCTCCACTTCTATTCCATTCAGTGTTCCGTGGTCCGGCGCCTGCCCGCCCGAATCGGGATAGAACAGCGTGCGGTCCAGAATCACTGCCTTTCCGTCAACTCCCAGGGCTTTGGCTGAAAATTCTTCAACGTTTTTTTCCTCGTAGTAAAGCTGCTTCGTTTTCCTGAACCGCGCGGGTTTTATTCCCTGCGCCTTTTCCGGCTGCACCGTTTCGTTTTTCTTTGCAACGAGCTGGTAAAAGTTTTCCGGAACATCCATTTCCACGCCCTTTTTCCTTGCCTCTTCCTCAATTATTTCCACGGGAATGCCGTCCGATTCGTAAAGTTGTATGAGGTGGGAGGCGGAAACCTTTTTCCCCTTTTTCTTTTTTTCCAGTAATGCGGAAACTTTTTGTGCGCCTTTTTCTTTTGTTGAGGAATATTTTCGCAGTTCTTCCTTTACCACTTCAATTGCGGAATCCACTCCGTCGAGAAGCGTGGAATCCAGCGCTTTCAGGGATTCTGCATGCCCTGAAATTATTTCCGCGAAGTCAAGCCCCAACGAAAACTCGCGGTCAAATGCGAATACCCTCCTCAGCACAAGCCTCAAATTATATCCTCCGCCGGCATTGCTTGGAAGCATTCCGTCAGTGACAGCGTAAAGCACTGCCTTCAAGTGGTCTGCTGCAGCATACAATGCCTGCAGTGGTCTTATCTGTTTGGCGAATGCCGCGCTGTCGATTCCCGCGTTCCTGCAAATTTTCTCCCTTTTCTCTTTTATTCTTCCGTCCTCTATGTCGAGGCAGCCGGCGCATTTCGCGAATTCCATGAAAGTGCGGCTGTCAAACTCGAGCGCGGCATTGTCCTTCATTTTTGGAAGGATGTCCGCGAACACCACGTCATAGCTTGTAGGAGTGCCGTTGGTGAACCAGGCAATCCTCTCAAGCCCGGCGCCCATATCTATTACCTTTGTTTTGAGCTCTTCATACTTTCCGGAGCCCAGGTCCCTGAACTGCATGAATACGACGTTACCCAATTCAACGCCTTTGGCGCAGTATTCAATGCAGGGTCCGAAAGTGCCGCCCCCCATCCACACGTCCTCTTGGAATGCCAGTTCCTCAGGCTTCACCCCTATCACTTTTGTGAGGTAATTGAAATCGTGCTGTACTGCCTCGTTCTTCCAGTAGAACAGCCCTGTTTTCGGGGAATTGAACGCGTGCTGTCCGAACATGATGAATGCGGAGTAATGCTGCCCTGTTACGCCCACGTTCTCCAGGTCGTTGAACCGCAGCGAGGCCTGTGGCACTATGAGGGGATTGGCAGGAGGAGCTATCTCCCCTGTTACAACGTAAGGCTGGAAGTCAATTATTGAAGCGTTGGTGAAATAAAGGTCGTCTCTCCACCTTGCAACAACGGGATAGCGCGGGATGGACTTGTGCTTTTGTTTTGTGAAATAGCGTTCTATTGCACGCCAAGTTCCCACGTAATCGTAATGTTTTGTGCCCTTGCCTATGAATTCAAATCCAACGCAGGTGGAATCCGCGCAGGTTTCTCTTTCCGGGTCCAAAGTCCAGAAAAAGCGCCCGCAGTGCAAGCACTTTTTTCTCTCGAACCCCTTTTTTTCCAGGAATTCTATGCGGTAATGCTTTTTCCAGTCGCGCGAAAAGCGTTCCCTGAGTTTTTCCTTTGATAAATCCATGAAACCAAAGAAAATATACAGGAGAAATAATTAAAGGTTTGCCTTGTTGTCCTGCTGCTCCGATTTTGCTGTTTTTTCAATTTCAATTTCTTTCAGGGCATCCTTCAGCGCTTCCCTTGCGGGTCCCTGCTCGAATGCCTGTTTTATTGCTTCCCTCTGCATTTCCTTCACATGAGGCTGGTTTAACGCGTTTTTTATCGCAGCTTCCCGGAATTCCCTGAAGGTGCCAGAGCGAATCAGCCAGAGCGCGAACCCCAGACCGAGCGGAATCGCAAGCAGGGGCATTATGAATACCGGAACCAAGCCGCTGAAGATGGCAATAAAAAGGAGAACAAGCATTCCCACGGCAAACCCGGCTGCTGCAAGGATTATTTTTCCTAGTGCTTTGTGGTATGGATTCATTCAATGACCTCCCAGTATATAAACAAGGCGATATTTAAAACTATTCGTTTTAAAAACAGGAAGAGAGCAGTGGAGAGTAAGCCGCCTTCTGTTTCCCGCCGCTTTTACGCAGCGGCAGCCGGCATTTGTCTCAGCGCCTCTTGGGGCTTGCACCCAACCTGCAGCCGTTTCATTTCCCTTGCGGGAATATCGTTTCTGCTCCGCAGGGCGCCTTCTCAGGCACACGCTTTTCACGTTTTTGTAACGGGAGGGCGGACTTTCCTCAGTTCAAACCCGCTGTTGCGGGGAACCGCTGGCCGGCCTTCCACTACTCTCTGTAATAATAGCGCGGGGGAAGTTTAAAAATGTGCCTCTGCTGTGCATTTTTGCCTTTTTTTCTCCTTTTTGGTGTTTTTGGAAAAACTGGGAAAAAGTTATAAATTCTAGCTTTGCTGATTATTCTATGGGTTCGCGGGTTCGCAGGAATTTGCCGAGGGGCTATGCCCGTATGGGGAGAGCCTCGCTGAACGCAATTCCAAAAAACGCAAGACTCAGCATGGAAAAGGGCTGCAGGGTTTATTCTCTGGGGGGGCAGGAAGTGGGTGGAGGTAATGCCTCATTCAGGGGCATTCACGGTATTCAGAAAAACAAGCCGCTGATTTTTTTTGATTAGAGCAGGGAAAACAGGTGTAAGAATTTTTTTTCACTTTTTTCTGCCGCTTTATTCACTTTTTATTTTTTATAAATGTTGTCGTGGTGGTCGAAGTTGAGGAATAAAATGAATTTTTTCCCGTGGTCGAGTTTCATCAGATTTGAAAGAAGAACCAAAACGGAACCGGAGAAAAACAAAAAATAAGAAATGCGTGTAAGGTGAGCAGACGCCAATTCATTGGGGTTTTAGAGAAACCTCGGGTTTTTAGTGTCAGGGTGAAAGGTCGCCGGAGCTCGCGTTTTATCTCGCGGCTATTTTTGCCAGTTCTTTTGCCTCTATTTTCACAAGCGGAACAATGAGCACGTTCTTTTCCACTTTTGGAACAATGTTCTTTCCTTTTTTTTCCATTTTTACTATTTGGAATTTTTCCAGCAGTGAGAGGTCTCTCAGAACTGCGGAAAGTTTTCTTTTAGCGTGCCTGCTCAGTTCTGTTGCGTTTTTTGGTTTTTTTTTCTGAAGTATTCTGACCAATTCAAGCCTTTTTTTAGTGAATAACTGGCTCATTTCCTTTTCATTCAAACTCAGGAGCAAGGCGTTGTCCGGATAAGCGTTCGGTTTTTCCCACACTTGCGCCAAATAGGCCTTGATGCTATTCCATCTCTCACCGTTTACCTTATATTCCATTCAATTCACCCCAGTTTCATTCTCTCCTCGTAATATTTTCTGTATCTCAAGTAATTGCCTTTTATTGAATCCAGATAGAATTCAAATATTTCTTTTAGTTCTTTTCCCATTTTTGGAATGGGAATCGGCTCTGGCGTAATCCAGAACCTCTGTTCGTGCAGGAAGCCGTGCGCGGTATCAACGCGGTAGATTTGGAAAAAATCTTTCCCGATTTTTGCGCGGTAGTTGAGGGAGAAAGCCACAATGTGGTTTTTTTCCACCTTCAGCTTTATGTCCAGCACATCCGTGCTGCCCAAAGGAATTGTGTAATTCTTGAATTTTGGCAAACCCAACACCGATACTATACATTTAATGTATAGTATTGTATTTAAATCTTTACGCAAAAAGCGGGGATAAGAAAAAATAAGAAATGTGTGAAAGGTGAGCAGACGCCAATTCATTGGGGTTTTAGAGAAACCTCGGGTTTTTAGTGTCAGTCAGCTGAAGCGCTCGCCGAAGCTCGCGCCTTACACTTCTGACCTATCAAGCCGGTCTTCTACCGACACCCTCGTCCCTAGCCAAACCTCCGAAGAGGAAAGGTTCGGGAACGGCTGTCTCTTTTCAGGGACCGCTTCGAGCTTAGATGCTTTCAGCTCTTATCGGTTACAGCGTGGCTACCCAGCAATGCCTTGCCAGACAACTGGTAAACCAGTGGCTGCGACTCCATGTTCCTCTCGTACTGATGGAAACTTCCCCTCAGACAACCAACAACTCCAGCAGATAGTATCAAAACTGGCTCGCACCGTTCTCAACCCAACTAACGTAGGACTTTAATGAGTTAACACCTCCACCCTTGGCCGCTTATGCACGACCAGGATGTCCTGAGACGACGGCGAGGTCTCAAACCGCGGGGTCGATGTGGACTCTCACCCGCGACCAATCAATTACCCCCAGGGTAAGTTCACTATCAGACCAGGGCCCCTTTAAAGGGCACACTGGCGTTCACTAGACCATGCTTTCGCAACCGAGTTTCTTGCTGTGCGAAACCCGGTAAAGCCTGCTTTTACTCTTGTATTCCACGACGAATTTCTGGCTCGTCTGAGCAGACCTTTGGATACCCCTGATACCTTTTCAGGGGTGTACCATCCCAGTCCAACCACCGGCCTAATGTTGTCCTTTTTCAAGTTAGCAATACAGTTTTCAAAGGATGGTGTTCCAATGTTGCCTCCATGTTTCCTAGCGAAAACACTTCTAAGGCTCCCATCTACTCTGTACTTTAAAAACTACATCACAGCATCAGGTTGTGGTAAACCTCCGTGGGGTCTTCTCTTCCCGCTGGAGTTCCGCGGCATATTCACCGCGCAGCGAGTTCATCAGGTCTAAGTTAGGGACAGTGGGAATCTCGTTACCTCATTGGTGCAAGCCGGCAATAAACCGGCAAG
>CAZKED010000018.1:0-27580 GCA_964551725.1 uncultured archaeon
GTCATTCTTCGTGTCATTCTTCCTGTCATGCCAGTTGCCATAATTCCGGTCACTCCTCTTGTCACTCATCGCATTCATCGTGCCATGCCTCCCACTCATCGTGCCATGCTTCACATTCTTCATGCCATGCCTCTCACGACTCATGCCACGTATCATGCCAGCACGACGATCACAATTCCTGCGGCGTTGGAATGTGCTGTCTCTCGTGCTGCCCCAAGTCAGGCTAGCGCCTTAAAAGGGCGAGTGTTTTTTGTGATTGATTTCGGTCTGAATCCCTTTGACGAGAACATACCCATTCACTTCTATTCAGAGTTCCGCCTTATAGGCAGGATTGGAGACCACAGCGTTTACTTTTCCTCTCTGGGAAGCAAGGTCATCATATGCACTGACAGCGATCCCATTAACAGGAAACTGGAGGAGGCGAGAGGCAAAGAACCCGAAATATCCAAATTCCTCAACAAAAAGCGCGTTATAAGCATTTTTGTAACAACACACTGCAACTGCAACTGCGCTTACTGTTATGCCAAAGGCGTTCAGGCAAGCCCCCCGAAACAGAGCTTTGAAAAAATCAGGGAATTCCTTGACGCAGTCATTGATGATGGCAGGCAAATAGACCGCGTCAGGTTCCAGGGCGGAGGCGAGCCGACCACTGAAATGCCGCTTATAAAAAAAACCATTGAATACGCAAAAAGCAGGTTCGGCATAACAAAATTTGAAATTCAGACCAACCTCCTTTTCAGTGAAAAAAACGCCGGCTTCATAGGGGACAACTTTTCATATGTGTGCGCCTCGGTTGACGGTCCCGAGGAAATCCAGGCAAAGCACAGGAGAGTTAGCCCCGAAGAAAACAAAATAATCAAAAGGAATCTCAGGCACCTGCCCAAAAGAAACCTCGATTTCTCGATAAAGTGCACTGTTTCAAAATACTCAAACGAAAAACTGAAGGAGATTGTCGACTATTTTTCATCCCTTGGGGTTAAAACGGCTGTTTTTGAACCTGTATTTGAAATGGGGAACGCTTCTGCCCAGGCAAGCGATTTCAACACCCCGCCGGAGTTCAGCGAGTTCCTTGAAAGGTTTACCGAGGCAAAAAAATACGGGGAGAAAAAAGGTTTTTTCGCATATTCTTGCTTCCTGCCCTTGGAGCATTCAGGCATCCATTACTGCGGCGGAACCTACTGCGAGCCATGCCTTACCACAGACGGCTATATAAGCACGTGCGACGAGCACTTTGTCGGAAAAGGAGACAAGAGCCCCTTTATAATAGGCAAAATGGACCGGAAAAGCAAAAAAGCGCGCTATAATGAAAGCAAAATTGCATTTCTAAAGGGAAGAATTGCGCCAGAACTCGCTTCCTGCAGCGACTGCTTTCTCAAGTGGAGCTGCCGGGGCCAGTGCCCTTCCCGCACCCTTGCAGAAACAGGAGACATTTACAAACCGAACCCGGAAAAATGCAAAATAATAAAACAATATTCAAGGGAGTATTTATTGTACAGGGCGAGGGCGGCATTGGATGAAAAAGGAAAGCATATTTAAGCCGAGTTCCGTTGGACCGAGAGCCCACTGGATAACCCTCTTCCTGACAACGAGATGCAATCTTGCCTGCGATTACTGCTACAACGAGGGAATTGAGCAAAAGGACCTCTCCTTTGAAAAAGCGAAGAAAATCGTCGACTGGTTCCTAGAGCAGTCTTTTGAAGAAGAGAAGGGAATTTCCTTTTTCGGAGGAGAACCGCTGCTCAAATTCGACCTCATGAAAAAAATAGTTGCATACGCAAAATCAAGGGACCCGGAAATAAAATTCTCGATAACCACGAACGGAACGCTGATCTCCGAAGAGCACGTGCAGTTCTTCAACAAAAATTTTAAATACTTCGTGCTCAGCCTGGACGGACCCAGAGAAGTGCATGACACTCACAGGAAGTTCAAGGACGGCAGCGGCTCGTTTGATTCCATAGATTTCGCTGTGCTTAAGAAAATAAAAGGCCTCGCAATTGCCGCAGTTGTCACCCCGAAAACCGTGCACCGCCTGTATGACACGCTCATGTTCCAGAGGAAACTGAAAGAAGAATACGACCTTTTGGACTACGGCTTCAGGTTTGCTTACGAACTCGACTGGAAGGAAGAAGATATCGAGGAATACCGCTCCCAGTTGAAGGCTCTCGCCGATTATTACGTGGAAAATTATAAAAAGCAGGGTCCTAAATTCTCCTTGCCCAATTTTGACGAATTCCTGGGCGCGATTGCCGTCGGGGAGAACATGCCCAAGTATTACTGCGATGCAGGGCGGGCGAAATTTGCTGTTTCGCCGACAGGCGAGCTTTACTCATGCCACCGCTTTTATTCGGGCAGACTCCACTGCCTGGGCAACGTGCTTAAAAGCGTTGACATTGCACCACTTGAAAAAAACAATTATTTTATCACCGAATTTGAGGGAAAATGCGTGAACTGCAAGGCAAAGTGCCTGTGCTCAAGGTGCGCCGCGGTGAGGAGATACTTTTCCAAGGGAGGCAATGAAATGCCCGCTTACATATGCAGGATGACCAACATAACCCATGAAACCATGCAGGAAATAATAGAAAGACTGAAACACGTGCCGAGCTTCAGGAAAAAATTTAACAGGGAAAGAATAATAGGGGGGCTGACTCGCTACACGCCGGACCACAACCCCAGGGTTTGAGGAACCGGCTTCAAGGGCTGGCGGATTCAAATCCTTTCCGCGCTGAAATGCAGTGAGAACGGATTGCAGGGCTCGAATTCAAGGGAAAAACTCACTTCGCCGCCTTTTTCAACCAATTGCTCGTTCTCCAAGAAAAAAAAGCGCGGCTGCCAGTGCACTTTTTTTATAAAAGGGTTAAGTTCAGTTCCTTCCGAAAACCTTATCACCGAAAAAGCGAAAAAAGACTGGAGTTTTCCCCCTCTTTCCATTTTAAAATTTGCCGTGCCCTTTACCTTTTTTTCCCTGAATTTTTTAAGGTCTATTTCTTTTATTATTTTAGGCTCTGCAAGGATTTTTCCCCGCTCTACGTGCTGCCACTGCCCGAGGACAGTGCGGAGAAACTGATTTTCCGGCAGCAGTACTCCGCGGGGCAGGGAATTTTTTCCGGAGGACAGAAACAGTTTTTCATTCTCTATGGGAGCGCACATTATTTTTACGTTTTCGGGAATGGTTTTCCCGTTTCTTTTCAGCAGGTTTTTTACTGCGTATTTCATCAAGGGAATCAATTGTTCAAAAAAACAAATGGAGGATATCGTTTCGCTTATTACAACATCTGCTTTTTCATCAAGCAGGAAATCGAACGCGTTTCCCTCGACTAGCCGGATTTTATGGTCTAGATTGTTCCTTTTAATCATTTCCCTTGCGACCATCACCGAGTTCGGGTTTATTTCAACAGCGAAAACCTTTCTTGCACCGGCCATTGCCGCAAAAATTGACAAAATGCCGGAGCCCGCCCCCAAATCAACAACCAGGTCCCCTTCCCCAACTGTTTCGTATATTGCCTTGGCTAGGACGGATGTTCTCTCCGCGCCCATGAGCAATTCCGTTACGTGCTGAACAGGATAAAAGGATTCCCCCGCCAGTGCTTTTGAAGACTCTTTCCCCATGCCGAAAACCACGTAAAGTAACAGAATAAGTTGATAACCCATATAAAAGAATATCGAAACAAAAAAATATTTACACTCCTTCCAGGCAGGGCTTGTCATGGCTTCCAACGAATTCCGCACTGTTTTCATGTTTTTGACAAATGACTGCAACCTCTCGTGCCCTTACTGCTTTGTGAAAAAAAGCGGGAAGCGCATGTCCTCCAATACGGCAAAGGCAACCATTGATTTCATGCTCAGCCAAGCAAGGCACACGAACAGGATTGGCATCACGCTGTTCGGCGGCGAGCCATTGCTTGAATTCGGGCTCGTAAAAAAGCTTGTGAAATACGCCCGGGAAAAGGAAAAAGAACACAATAAAAGAATTGAAATAGGAATCACGACTAACGGAACCCTTTTCACCCGTGAAATTATGGATTTCCTCAGAGAAAACGACATAGGCCTAGTTTTCAGTTTTGAAGGCGATGAAAAGAGAATGGTTAAAGTAAAGGGAAAGCAGGCTTACGAAAAATGCCTCTGGGCAGTCGGGGAATTGAAGAAAAGGGATTTCAGCCTGGCTGCCCGGGTTACGGTTGAACCAAGTGATTTGAGGCTGGCTGATTTTGCCCAGCACATATTCGGACTGGGCTTTTCATATGCTGCCTTTGTCCCCGTGGCAGAGATGAAATGGGACCAGGAAAAAACGGACAGGGCATTGATGGAGCTAGCCGAATACTATATCAGCCAGGCAAGGCAGGGCAGCATACCGAAACTGCCCTATATTAACCGGCTTCTGGGCATTAGGCACGGAACAGTTAAGCCCAAGGGGATATTCTGCGGGATTGGAAGGGCATCCATTGCCGTAACGGCTGATGGGGAAATTCTGCCCTGCCACCGTGCGGAAGCATGGGAACACGACTTTGTTCTCGGGAATGTTTTTGACGGCAAAATCGACGAAAAAAAATTAAACCCCTTCCTGGAATACGGAAGGAATGATTTTATAGGATGCGATGGATGCGGTGCAAGACCCTACTGCAGCGGCTCCTGCCTGGCCACCGCATACAAATTCAACGGAAACATGTTCAAGCCGCTGGAGGGTCACTGCATATGGACCCGTGCGCAGGTCAGGGCAGCAGACCACATTTACAATGTTTTGGTTGAAAAAGAAAAAAACGAGCGCCTTCTCTCTGCGCTGGAGCATTTTGAGTGGTGAATAAATGAAGCCAGGAATTGAAACCCCGGGAAAACAAAAGCCGAAAATCATGGAAAATTTCGACGTTTATTTCGCCCGAAAGGACTGCCTTAAAGCGGTTTTCAGTTCAGTCGGCGCGCGTTTCGAGATGAGAGTGCACAACCCCGTGCTGTTCACGCATCTCCTTTACCTGATGAACGGAAACAATTCAATTGAAGAAATATGCAGTAAAGCAAAAATCGGCAGAACAGAGTTAGAGCGGCTTGTTTCATGCCTGGACGAAAACGGCGTGCTCTGCCAGGAAAGAAAAATAAAAGCCGGGAAAACCGCCGCAGAGCTGCGCGGGGAAATTGGTCATCCCGGCAAAGACCTTTTCAAAGGAGTGAAAGTATTCGGAACGCCCAGGGCTGCCGCAATTCTCTCGAAAATAACAAAAGGCGGGGAAGTCTATGCTGTCAGCCTGGACAGCACGGCAAAACAAAAAAAAACAAGAACCGTGAACCCGCTGGGCGGAGAGTTGCCGGAATTACTGGAAAACTGCAGGGCTGTTTTCTGCTGCCTCAATTCGACATACGAAGGATTCCAGGAAAGGATAAACAAAGAATGCGTAAAAAGAAGAATAGGGGTGGTAAACCTCCAGCTTGACGGCATGCTCGGACCAACGTATGACAGCAGGTCCGAATCCTGCTTTTCGTGTTACGTAAAAAGAAAAGAGGAAAACGAATTAAAAAAAATAGTGATTCCAGTAATCGCCAAAAAGGAATATTCTTCCCTGGAACTTCCCGATGATGCGGTAAAAAAAGCGATAGGGGAAGGAATCACCGAACTCGAAAACCTGAAGAAAGGCAGGCCGGCGTTCAGAAACCATGTCAAACTGCTGGCGCAGGAAAAAAAGGAATACGTAATTCCTAACCCTGGCTGCAATTTTCCAAAGCGGAGCAAAAAAAGCCAAAGATCACGCAAGCTCGCAATAAAAAGCAGGAGAATCTCTTTCAGGGAGAACGGCTGGAGAATTGCCAGTGCAAAAAAAACCATTAAAAAGGCAGAGAAACTGATAGGACCTATTGGCATTGTCTCAAAGGTAACCCAGGAAAGACATCCCGTCATTGAAACAATGAACGTATTCGCTTATGACGCAAGAGACCCCGAAGAGAGGCATGCGGGAAAGGGCTTCACCTCAGATCAGAAAACGGCGAGCGCGATTCTTGAAGCGGTTGAAAGGTTCAGCGCTCGCCAGAGCGGGACAGAGCAGTTGGTAAAGGCAAGCTACAGCGAACTGAAAAAAAGCGCGGCAAACCCCGCGGTGGACCCAAAGAAAGTTCTTTTGGGCAATTGGAAAAATATCTATAAATACAATGCCGAAAGGGAAATCGAATGGTTCCAGTCCTATTGCCTGAACGACCTCCAGGGAAAACTGGTGCCGGCTCCACTAGTCTTCCTAGACTACTACCGCGGCAAGGGCGCTCCCTTCCTCAGGGGCATGGGAGCCGGCAGCACCGGGCTGGCGGCGGGAAACTGCCTGGAGGAAGCAATACTGCACGCAATATTTGAACTGGTTGAAAGGGATTCTGTAATAATAGTCCACCAGAACAGGTTCAACATGCCTGACCTGAATCTCCAGGATTGCAAAAGCAGGCAAATCAACGAATTCCTGGACATGCTCAACGGAAAGGGATTCGCCTACAGGGTTAAGGATTTAACGCTGGACATACCCATTCCGACGATAGGCGTTTTTTTGCATAAAGTGGACGAAGAGGGAATCTGCTCTTTTGGAGCGGGAACGCATTTCGACCCCGAAATAGCACTATCCAGAGCACTCCAAGAGGCAGTCCAGGCCTCCTCTTACAGCGGGAGAGAGCCCTGGAACCGGTTCGGTTCCCTTGAGCACTTCAAGGCAAAGGGACCGGAGGGAAAAGGGATAGGGGAAATCAATTCCGGCAGATTCAAAAACCTCAAAAAAGCCTTGGACAAGTGCGTTGAAATTTTCGACCAGAGGGGGGAAAAAATATTGGTTGCGGACCTCTCAAAGCCGGGCATTGGATTTTCGGTTGTAAGAGCAATGGCACCTTCCCTGCAACAGCCAATCCACCCCCTCAACCCTGTTTTCTCCAAGCGGCTGTTCGAAGCCGCGGAAAAAAGGGGGCATTCCAAAATTGAAAACAAAAGAAAAATCAGGGAATTGAACTATCTCCCCGGCTATCACAGCACGATTGACTGGGTTGACTGGTTCTCGAACAAATATTCAGAAAATAAAGGAAGTGCTTTGGATTGAACGGCGGGGAAATAAGCGGTTTTTTCAGTATTGGGGAAAAGGACAAGCAAGTGTTGCTCTACTCTCCGGACAAGGGCATTGCCGTAAAACTAAAAAAAGACGAGTTAAGTTCACTAAAGAAAAAAGAAACAGCCGGAAAGGAGTTGAGCGAGCGCATTGAAGAGATGCAAGCAGTAAGAATAGGCGGCTCATTGCTTCAGGGCAGAAAGGACAGCGCCTCCATAGGATTACTGCTGACAACAGCATGCAATTCCGACTGCCTTTACTGTTATGCAAAATCCAGGCGAAAGCCAATCAGCATGGACTTTGAAACAGCGAAGAAGGGCATTGATTTTGTGACAAAAAACCAGCCCGGCTCTCTCGAACTCCTGTTCCATGGCGGCGAGCCAACGCTTGAATTAAATTTGATGAAGAAAGTGAAAAGATATGCCGAGCAAAAAAGCAAAAACGTTTTCGTGGACATCCAATCCGGCGGCGTTTTTTCCGGGAAAGTGCTGGACTGGCTAAAGGAAAATGCGCATTCGGTGAAGATTTCCTGCGATGGTCCCCCGGAAATCCAGGACATGCAGCGCCCCTTAAAATCCCCCAGAAAAAGCAGCCAAATTGTAGAAAACAACATAAAGGCGCTTGCAGAGAACCCTGAAACCAGGCTTTCGGTAAAAGCAACCGTGACGCGGCACTCAGTGAACAGGTTGGTTGAAGTGGTGGAATATTTTAACAGGCTCGGCGCTGAAACCATTTCAATGGACCCCTTTATTAAATGCGAGGAAAGCGAATTGAACGGCCTGAAACCGGTTAATCCCCTGGATTTTTCGGCAAACTTTTTGAAAGCCCGCGAGTTCGCTGAGAAAATTGGGGTGCAGTTATTCTCCTCGTTTCTGCCAATTTACAGGAGAACTTACGCCTGCGGTTTTTGCATTCCGCAGTTTTGCCTGACCCCCGACGGACTCGTTTCCGCCTGTCTGGCAAAGCTTTCTTCGGCAATAGGACCGCAGGAATTTGCATACGGAAGGCTTTCGGGAAAGGGCTTTGAGTTCGATGAGAGAAAAATTAAAAGGATATCAGGCAGGAGAATCCAGAACATGGAGGCGTGCAATAATTGTTTTTTGAGGCACACATGCCTCGGCGGCTGTGCCGCCGAATGCCTAATGGAAACCGGGAGCATTTTTACTCCTTCAAAAGAGAAATGCCTCGCTGTAAGAGAAACCGTAAAAAAATACATTGAGTCAAAGGCAGAGAAGGAACTTGGTAATCGCAGTTCTTTTTTGAGAAATGAAAGTGGCAGGGAGTATTTGCCAATGCATTTCTCCGACTTTGAACTGAGCGAAACCGTGCCGTCCAGGATATTTTCAAAAAACCCCCTCGTTAAAATTTCCCTTTCCCGCACCGATTTAGAAAAATTGCGGGGCAAGATGACGAAATACAGGGAGAAGAAAAAATTCAAACCCGTGTTTTTTGCGCTGCGTTTTGACGTTTCAGAAAGGGACCTTGTTTCTGGGCAGGGAGTAAGAGTCTGGGAGTTTTTGGAAAAACTGAAGAATAACAAAGTGCGCTTTTTTGTTTCAAAGACCTTTTTTCCCTGCATGTTCGAGACCGGTTACCAGAAATTTTTGGACGAGTTCTCCTTTTTTGACGAGAAAACGGAAGCCAGCCGAAAAACAGGGAACGCGCCTGGAAAATGCAGGGAATGCGTTTATTTTTTCAGGGGGCGCTGCAGAGGGTTTTTCAGCGGCTGAAGCACACCAGCCAAAAAACAGCACAGCCGTCCGCCGTGCAGCCCATGGGTGGAACATGCAACATAGCAGAATTAGGTCAATGATGTTCATTTAAATTTTTTTCTGTCTTCTCTGTAATGGGTTGGTGTCTGGTTTGGTTGGAAAAAAATGGAAAATAGCCATTGCCGCCATTTTAGTGGCGTTTGCTTTTTTATTTGCATTCCTCTTCCTCCAAATGCGGCCAATTGTTATATGCCTGGATGAGCGCCGGGTAACGGTGGAAATGGGGCCCACGGTTGAGTCAATCTTTGAAGACACGCCCCACGAATACAAAGACGTCAATTTTTCTGACTATTACGTCCATTTGGTCAACGGAACATGCGATGTGGTGATGGACATTTCCCCCACACAGGAAAGGGAGGAAGTAATGCTCTTTTCCAAGGAAGTTAAAGACGACTTTTTCTTTGCGTTTAGGAAGGGAGATCAATCACTGAAGGAAAAGGTTGACCTGGCGATAGATAATGTGAACTCGCAGAGTCAGTGAATCTTTATTAGTTTTCAGCCCAAGGTTTCAGCAAGAGGAAATAGCAATTCGTGGAACAAATGGCAGAATGGCTTTTTGGATTGAGCAGGGCTTTTGTAATACATGTATATCCCTTCTTCGTAATCCTTTCGTTTTTGGTTTTTTTTTCATTCATCGCCCTGAATTTTGATGAAATCAGGGGAAAAATAAAAATCGGGAGAAAGGCGCTCTTGATTTTAGCATTACTGCTTTTAGCAGGACTTGTTCTCAGGATTGCAATACTTACCCCGAATATTGGAATGTTCAGCAGCAGCTGGGAGCACAACCTTGCCGCGAAGGAATTCGCAAGCACGGGCGCTCTTTTTAACTGCGGAAAAGGCACTTTCAGCGAATGCCAGGGCATAATGCTCCTCACCCATCCGGGCGGCTATACGGTGATTCTGTCAATGTTCCTCCTTGCAGGCGGCTCCCTGGAACAAATGCTCTTGGTCCAAGCAATTGCCAGCGTACTGACCGCCTTTGTCCTGTTTTTTTTAATATTTGCTCTGACAGAAAAGGCTTTTCCCTCGCTTATTGGAAGTTCGGTTTTTCTTTTTTTGGAGATTTCATATTACTGCGCGCCTATCGCGGATTGCGCCGTATCCGTATTCAACAACCTTTTCATTGCATTGATGCTTTTTTTCCTTTTTTACGCATGCAAAAACAAAACAAGGAAAGCGCGTTCGCTTGCGCTCTTAAGCATTGGGGTTCTGGCTTTTTTCCTCATTGAAAACATTTTAGCAATCGCACTCGCTTTCTTTGCAATACTGCTTTTCTGGAAATACAATTTAAAGAAACTTAAAGAAAACCCTTTTTCCCTGTTCTTTCTCGCTTTTATGGTTTCAACACTGCTTGTTTTTGTTTACAGGGACTGGGTTTATGCCGGGTTATTTACAAGCCTTTTCGCCCCCGAAAACTTTTTGGGCAATCTGGACTGGCTGTTTCTGATGTGGACTCTCCATTTCGCCCCTTACATTTACTTTTTTCCCCTGGCACTCGGCTTGATGCTGCTGAGTAAAGAAACGCGGAAACACTCAATATTTTTCGGATTGTGGTTTTTATTATTCAACCTGCTCTTCCTATTCTTTGAGTTGGGACCCGCTCCCAGGTACCTGCAGATTACCCTTATCCCTTTTTCAGTAATTTGCGGCATTGGCGCGTGGATTGCCGTACAAAAAATAACCGAAAGGATAAAGGTAAGGCATGCAAGCGCAGTTTTGGCTTTATTTTTCTTGCTCGCGGCATTTTATCCGGCAACCATGGCGCAGAAGACAGTGTTCAGGTTTAATACGTCCCAGGAATTGTTCGAGGCAATGGACCTCATTGACGACCCGGAAAAAAGAATTATTTTCCCCAGCATTAATACTGCCTGGGAGGCAATATACGGAAGGGAAGAAACCTTCTCTCTTCCCATGGTGTTCTTGACCGCGGATGATTTTAACAAAAACCTGTATTTCATTGACACCGGCAGATGCGACCAACCGCGCTGGAGCCAATGGGTCAGGAGCGACTGCGAGGTGATGCGGGAAAACAGCGAGAGGTTTTTTGAATACAGGGGGCTCACGGTTTACAAAGTAAAAAAGGACGAAAAAAGCAGGGAAGACATACTCAGACATTTTTCCACACCAGAAGCAAACAAGGTCTACCGGTTGTACGAGCCCTGAAAATCCGTGTTTTGACGCATTGCCGGAACAGTAAAGCAAAAAAAAGGTTTATGCCCTTCATATTACGGAAATGGAGACTGAAGAACCAAAGAGAGGGGCATTGCTGCCAGTTGCTTTTGTTTTAGCTTTTCTGGCAGTTGGAATTATCGGCTTTTTTTTGGGATTCTGGAATTATGGGGAGGAGGAAAGCATTCCAGGCGCGGAGGAGGCAGAGGCGGACGGGTGCGTTATCAATTACGGCAGGGCGGAGTGCATCAATGGAAGAGCCGTCATTCCGTTCTACAATGCCGGGGAAAAGACAATAAAATCAGTGCATGTTTATTTGCCTGTTTCCAACGGAACCGACATATTCAATGTAATTCAGCCGCTTCAGGTGATGGAAGCAAAAAGCCTGACAGCGTCTGCCTGCTCTTCGGTCAGCGACTTCAACAAAATAAGGGTAAAATGGTGCTGTGAGAAATGCTATGAGGCGGAAATGGATTCCCCAAGCGAACAGGTAAATGTAAAAACCGCAGGCTGAAAACGTGTTCCCGGTTTAAATCGGGGACTTCTTAATCAGTGAAAGAACGTAGCTGGAGAATTCGAATGCAATGTTTTCAGCTTCTTTTTTGTTCCTGGGCTTTAAAGTGATTTCGAAGTATTCTTCTTTTCCCTCTTTTTTTACTTCAATGTTTTTGCCGACTTCCGCAATCGCGGTATCCACAATTTCCTCGGGATATAATTCCTTTCTCAACCTGAGCGTTACCTCTCCCGTTTTTTCACTTGCATCCATTCTTTCACTTGTCCCGGCATTCATTTTCATTTGCTTTTTTTCTTTTCGCTTTCCGCAGGGTTCTCCAGCCCTTCCGCTTTTTCCGGCGTCCAGGGCTCGGCGATTCCCTTGGGGTCATCAATGCGGGGTTCTCCTTTGCCGGTGGATGCGCCTCCGGTGCCTGCTCCCATATTAGTCGCAAATGCCCTTTTGATTATTGCTTCCCTCACAGCCTGATTGCGTGCAGCCTGCACCACGTACACGGAATAATTAATCAATTCGTCCTGGAATTTAAGTGCAAGTTCTTCCAGTTCATTTTTTTTAAGTTTTTTCTTTGGTCTCATCAGAACCTTTATTTCTTCTTCCGGGTTGCCGTCAAGTATGAAATAGGCCCTGTCAAGCAATACGTAAGAAGCAGCATAAATGACCTCCAAGGCAAAAACCTTGGGGTTCACGGAAATCACCGCAGTGTTTTCCTTCGGCTTCAATTCAATGTTTTTCATAATGGAATAGGCGTTAGAAATAATTAAAAAGTAACTATATTAAAGCGCGAACTTCATTCAATCAGTTCAATTTCCACGTGCACGTTCTCGGGAATTTCAACCCGCATTACCCTGCGCAGCGTCCTTTCATCGGACTCAATGTCAATAATCCTCTTGTGGATTCGCATCTGCCACTTTTCATATGTTTCTGTCCCGCCGCCGCACGGGCTCTTGCGCGTGGGCACGACCAGCTTTTTGGTGGGCATGGGAACAGGGCCGGAATATTTTACGCCAGTGCGCTTCGCTACATCTATTATTTTCCTGCCTATTTCGTCGACTTCCTTGTAATCAGGGCTCGTGAGCTTAATGCGCGCTTTCTGCATTTGAAACCACTAAGAAAAATTGTAACAATAGGTTTAAAAAGAAATAGAAAAAAAGGGAAAGCGTTACTTTTTTGGAGTAACGCTTATGACCATCCCCGCGGCAACTGTCTGCCCCATGTCCCTGATTGCAAACCTGCCCAGCTGGGGGAACTTTTTGTATTCCTCCACAACCACGGGCTTTGTTGGCTTGACTTTGATTATTGCTGCGTCGCCGGTCTTTAGGAATTTGGGGTTTTCCTCTTTGACAGCGCCAGTCTTCGGGTCCAGCTTTTTCTGTATCTCCGTAACCTGGCAGCTTAACTGCGCGGTGTGAATGTGGAAAACCGGGGTATAATTCACGGGTATCGCAGTGGGATGGCTCAATACTACCACTTGCGCTGTAAATTCCTCGGCAATTGTGGGAGGATTGTTTGCCGGTCCGACCACGTCGCCTCTCTGCACGTCCTCCCTTCCCAATCCGCGCACGTTAAATCCAATGTTGTCTCCTGGCTCGGCTTTCTCCAGCTGCTCGTGGTGCATTTCAATCGTTTTCACTTCCCCTGTTTTTCCGCTGGGGCTCACTGTTATTTTGTCCCCTGGTTTCAGCACGCCGGTTTCAACCCTGCCGACAGGAACAGTGCCAACACCTTTGATGTTGTAAACGTCCTGTATTGGAAGCCTCAGGGGCTTGTCCACCGGGACTTCGGGAGCCTTTAGGTTGTCCAGTGCTTCAATAAGTGTTGGTCCTGAAAACCAGTCAAGCTGTCCCTTCTCCTTCACAACGTTGTCGCCCTTCCAGGCAGACGTGGGAACAAAGTTGATGCTGTCAGGCTTGAATCCCACTCCCGTGAGCAGTTTTTCAAGCTCCTTTTTGAGTGCTTCGAACTTTCCCTTATCGTAGTTCACTTCGTCCATTTTGTTTATTGCGACAATGAGCTGCTTTATTCCCATGACCTGTGCGAGAAAGGAGTGCTCTTTTGTCTGGGGTTTAATGCCTTCTTTTGCAGCCACGACAAGCACGGCAGCGTCAGCCTGGCTTGTTCCCGTAATCATGTTTTTGACAAAGTCTTTGTGACCGGGAGCATCAATTATTGTGAAATTGTTCTTCTTTCCCTTGAATTTTTTGTACGCAACGTCGATAGTAAGTCCGCGCTTCCTTTCCTCTTTGAGCCTGTCCATTGCATAGGCAAAAGCAAAAGTGCCCTTTCCCTGCTCTTTTGCCTCCGCTTCCAGTTTCCTGTACTCCTGCTCGCTCAGCGAGCCGGAATCGTACAGAAGCCTGCCTATAAGTGTCGATTTTCCGTGGTCGACGTGTCCTATGAACACCAAGTTTAACAGCTTTTCAGCCATACACAGATGCCTCCTTCTCACTATTTTAAAAACACTCTAAAAGTTAGAGATAAAAAGGTTTAATAATATTGATTAAACCATTAAATTTAAATAATATTGGCTGTTTTTCGCCTTTTTGTGCCCTTTTCCCGCCCGACAATTCAGCTCAGGAAGTATTCCGCGCTTTTCGGCTCGGGGTCAAGTCCTTTCCTTTTTCTCACTTCCGCGATGACTTCGCTTTGCATTTGCTCAGGCAGCGGCTGGTAATCAAAGAATTCCGCTGTCCATATTGCGCGCCCCTGCGTTGCGGACCTTATGGCTGAACTGAAGCCGATGAGTTCTTTTACGGGAGCAACTGCAATAATTATGGTTGTGTCGCCCTCTGTTTTAATTTCGCTGATTGACGCCCTGCGCTGCTGCAGTTCCCTGCTCACAGCGCCCATGTAATCCTGGGGCACGCTAATGAACATTTTCTGCCTCGGCTCAAGCAAAACAGGGTCGGAGGAAAGCATGCAGGCATAAACCGTTCTGGTAACAGCCGGCAAAACCTGTGCCGGACCGCGGTGAATTGCATCCTCGTGTAATTTGCAGTCCTCGAACCTCACTATCAATCCGTAGCATTTCTCTTTTGCCAGCGGTCCTTCATCCATTGCATCCTGGAATGCCTGGCACAGCAGTTCCCTTATTTCCTGCAACGCCTGCACTCCACGCGTATCATTCACCAGAATGCACTTGTTGTGCACCCACCATGTGCTTTTTGCGTCAGCAGAATGAATGCCCATTTCCTCCAGCTTCGCCATTTTGTCAGTATCCTTTTTCCTTATTTTTCCCTCCAGGTCGCTTTCTGAAAGCTTTCCCGCGACTTCTTTGGGCATTGGCTCAACGCTTAATTTGAACTGGTTGTGCTTGTTGGGGCTTTTCCCCAAATAGCTCGGCGATTCCTTCCTAGTAGTTTCATGGTATACAACAATCGGCTCTCCGACCTGAATTGGAACTTTGTGGTCCACTTCAATCCTGTGCCTTGTGACATCCAGGTGCAGTTCGCCCATTCCGCTTAGCAGATGCTCCCCCGTGTCCTGGTTAATGCTTGCAATGATGTTGGGGTCCTCTTTCGTTATCTGGTTTATTACCTCAATGAGCCTTGGTAAATCCGCGGTTTTCTTTGCCTCAATGCTCACTGTTATCACCGGTTCAGCGGAACTCTTGAAGGATTCAAAGGGTTCGTTGTCCTCTGAGGAAACCGTTTCGCCGGCAAAAACATCTTTTGTGCCCACGATTGCGACAATGTTTCCCGCTGTAACCTTTTCAATGTTTACTCTTTCGGGTCCCATGTAAAGCGCAACCTGCTGCACGTTGACATCTCTCCTGGAATTAACAAGCTTTACCTTCATTCCCCTTTGTACCGTGCCTCCATAAACCCTGCCTGTTGCTATTTCTCCGGCGTGCGGGTCAACCCTGACATCGGTAACCATCATCATTAAAGGCGCATTTTCATTGCATTCAATCATTCCTTTTCCCACTTCGCTTTCCGCGTCACCCTTCCATATCTCCGGAATCCTGTGCTTCTGCGCTGTTTTCGGGTCGGGCAATTTTTTAACGACCATTTCAAGAATTGCCTTGTTCAAAGGGCTCTTTTTTGAAAGCTCGCCCTGCTTTTCTTCCTTGCAGTAATTGTAAACGTCCTTGAAAGAGATGCCTGTTTCCTTCATTCTCGGCACCGACACGGCCCACTTGTAGAGCGCGGAGCCGAAAACAACGCTTCCCTCCTCCACTTTCGCAGCCCATTTCTCCTTGAACTGCGGAGGGCAGTTCTTTTTTATGAGTATGTTCACCTTCGCAATTGTTTTGAGGAGCTTTTCCTGCATTTCGTTCTCGTTCACTTTCAGTTCGTTGACCAGCCTGTCAACCTTGTTGACAAAGAGCACGGGTTTGCAGTTCTCCCTCAAGGCCTGCCGTATAACCGTTTCAGTCTGCGGCATCACCCCCTCAACCGCGTCCACGAGCACTATAACACCGTCCACTGCACGCATCGCCCTTATCACGTCGCCGCCGAAGTCCACGTGCCCCGGCGTGTCAATGACGTTTATGAGGTAGTTTTCCCCGGACTGGCTGTAAACAATTGAAATGTTCGCGGACTCAATTGTTATTCCCCTTTCCTGTTCCAGGTCATAGGAATCCATCATTAACTGCTTCCCCGCGAGTTCCTCGGACATCAATCCTGCTGCAGCGATAAGCGAGTCGGTCATCGTTGTATTGTGCACAATTGTTCCGTTTGCAATAAAATTGTGGTTTCCATCAACAGTAAAATCGTACACAAATTCTTCCCCTTTCCCCCTTTCAATTCCTTTTATTTGGGCAAAAAATACGCCCTGCAGTTTTTCAAGTTCCTTCAGTTTTTCATACGCTTTTTTGTCCTTTATTTTTGGGTTTCCAATGTGCTGGCTGAATACATTTATTGCTTTTTCCAAGTGGTTTGAGTAAAGCGGGATTCTCCCGCTTTCAATTCCATCGTATGAGGGAAAGAATGCTGACTGCGGAATGCCCAGCCTTTCCCTGATATCCTTTAATATATTCCTGCCTATGGGCACCAAGTCGGTGTTCTGGTTTGGTGAATTGGAGCGCTTCACGAGCATTTCCAGCCTTTTTTGCTTTTCCCCAAGCCCGAACCCGATTTTTTTGGAGAATTCCCTCACATTCGTTGCGGAAATGTAGAGCGAGTCTTTCTTTTTTGAATAGGTTGCGATGATTCCAAATTTCAATAAATTGGATTGAAGTTGCTCCAGCATTCTCTTCGAGGCAGAGCCAATGCTTACAGCGCGCCTTGATTCCTCGACTGTTCCATCTGCATCAAAATACCCCTGAACAAATGCTTTTAACAGTCTTAATTCAGCTCTTTGAATTTTTTTTGGCACAGTTATTGAATGGGCCTTTTTCTTTAATGGGAATTCAAACATTTTGGCGATTTCAATGAATGTTTTGCCCAAGCCCAGATAAATCGTTGCTGTCCGGTCTTTGTGCTCTGACACTTTTGCCTTTCTTCCGAAAACTTTTTTTATTATACTTTTCACATTGGATTGGATTTCCCTGCTTTTATTGGTTATCCTAATATCCCTGCCGCAATAGCTGCCATCGCCCCATATCAGCCCAAGCAAATAAAAAAATCCTTCAAATTCATTCCTGGTTTTAGGCGGCTTCAATGGGACAGAATTATGGCCGGGCTTTCTAACGCTTTTCCTATAGTTGATGCTCTCAATGGCATTATATCCTTCTTCAAGCGGTATTTTGAATTTTTCCAGCAGTGCAGCGAAATCCCTGGCCCTGTACCTGTTGTTTTTCACTCCGGCCCTAAAGCCGTCAAGCGTTAATTTGCTTACAATCTCTTTGTGGATTCCTTTCGCATCTTTAATTTTTTTCTTCAATTTTTTCCCGAATAAAGGTCCAAGAGTTATGTAGAAGCCATACTCGTTTTTCAAGGAGCGGAGTATTTCTTCCTTTAGTTCCCCCAAAGAAAGAGGCGCAAACTCAATTTTTTTGGGGCAAACAATTGATTCGTTCCCACTTAATTCATTTGCCTCTTTCAATTCAAGTTCCCCGCGCTTATTCAATAGCAAAAAGCGGTGTTCCGGCGTAACTGTTACAGTTCTGCCGGTTGACAGCCGCACTCTGACCAAATCGCTTGTTTTCTTCATTTTCCAGGCATGGGTTATTTCCCCTGCCTCCAGCCTTTTTTTCCCCAAATTAAAGGAAATGACCTTTGTTTTTCCCCCGGCTGTTTCAAAAACTCTTTCTTTTTCACTGTTTTTCACTGGCTTCCCCTTTTTTGACAGTACCCCGAACAACTCTTTCGCACTTATTAGTTCGCCTGTTTCCAAGAAAACCAGGGTATTGCCGTCGACGCATTTCCCATGGTCAATGTGGGCAACAATCCCTATATTCCTTATTTTGTCCTTTTTGAGCATCATGCTTTCCGCGAGTTTCACCATTTCCTCTCTTCTGCCCATTCTCCCACCAAATTGCAATTACCTGCTGCTCACCGCTATCCTTTCGACCTCGTTCCTTCTTTTCACAGCAGTGCTTTTTGCATTCTCCTCGCTTGCAAGAATCAGTTCTTCGGCAAGGGCTTCTGCTGCGCTGAGCTTTTTGTTGAAAGAGTTGGTGAATCCCGCCAGAGCCAGGTTTTTAAGCGCTTCATCCAGTCTGCGCATCGGCGCAACGTCAACGCTCTGGGAATAGCTGATTCCGCCTTTCCTCAGCCGCGTGATATCTTCCCTGGGCGCTGAATTTTCAACGGCGCGGACAAGGACTTCGACAGGATTCTTTTTCGTTTTCCTCTCGATTATTTCAAAGGCATTCTCAACGATTTCCATTGCCTGCAGTTTTTTGCCAGTAGAACCGCGCCCTCTCACGTACTTCCCGCTCAGTTTCCTTTTTCCCTGCCCCGAGCGCATTACTTTGTTCACAAGTCTCTCCACGACCCCTATTTTCGCCTTCTCAAACCTCTTCTTGGAATTCCTTCCGAAGGAATGGGGAATTTCCCTGCTGTCCAGCAGTATGTATTTCTTGAGCCCCCGGTCTCTTACTTCCACTTCCGAGGTTTCCCAGCGACCGAACACTTTAGCCATAAATATTACCTCTTTATCTTCTCCTTTTTGCCGGAGCGGAGCATTTCAAGGCTCTGGTTGTTCACCTTCACAACGCGGTATTTCACTCCCCAGAGGTCGCCTTTCGCCCCTTTCTGCCTGCCGCCTATTCCTTCAACGACAACTTCGTCGTGCTCGTCAATGTACTGTATTGCGCCGTCCTTCGGTGCCAATGCAGTCAACTGCTTTCCGTTCTTTATCAATTGAACGCGCACGCATTTGCGTATGCCCGAATTGGGCTGCCTTGCGGTAACGCCGCGCTTTTCTATTACAATGCCCTTTGCCTGCGGCGCTCCCTCGAGCAAATCGTATTTTTCCCGGTGGGGGCGATGCCTTTCCTTGTATTTCCTGTTCTTCCATTTCCATTTCTGCCTCTCTTCCTCGAGCGTGCGCGCTGCAAATTCTCCTTTTCCCATTGAAATTACCTCAGTTTTATTTCCTGAATATTATAATTCCTTTCCGCAATTTTTTTTATTCTATTGAATTTTCTCCTGTTCGAGAGGATTTCCCTTTTGGAGGTTGAATCCAGTCTCAGGTTCAGGGTGCCCTGCTCTTTTTTCACTTCAATAAATTCCTTTTGCGGGAAAGCCTTTTTAATAAATTCCCCCGCGCCCTCCGTAAAAGAAAGAACTTCCACTTTTTTCCTCAGTTTCGAGGACAGCCTTTTTATATTGCCTCCCTTTTTTCCGATTGCTCTGCCCATTACATCCTCTTTCACCACAAAAGCGATTGTGTCTCCGTCAATAATGCAGTCCCTGGGCATTATTCCCGTTGCAGCGGAAAACTCCTTAATGTAAAAAATTTCTTCCTGGGATAACTTCATTCAACCACTGCCTTCACTGCTTTCTCACGGCGCCCAGCACTTTGCTCTTTCCCTCTTCCAGTACAACCATTACAGAAACAGGGAAGGGTTTTCCGCATATGGAGCCCAGCTGCCGGGAGCTCTTCTTGAGGCAGAGCACTGGAATGCCAGAAATTTTCGCAACGTGCGCTATTCTTTCCCCGTCCGCTTCAGGAATGTTACCGCTCTTTATTACAAGCTTTCCCCTTCCTTGGAGCAAGCTCAATTCGCTTTCCCTGATACCGAAGCACACCTTTCCGGTGTCAACAGCGCGCCTTATTTCCTTCTCCTTTTCCATGCAGTTCACTCCTTCATTATCAGTTCAACCCTGCCTGTCCCTATTTTAATCGGCTGACCGACAATAATGTTCTCGACAACTCCTTCAAGCGTTTCCCTTTCGCCTATAAAGGAGGCATTGAGCAAATGCTTAACCGTTTCCTCAAACGCCGCTCTCGCAAAGGGCGAACTCTTTCCGCGCATTATTCCCGTGCGCACTGTTCCCCGGATTTCCCCGTCCAGGGTAATAACATCGGCCAGGAGAATAATGTGCCTCAGGTCCACGAGAATTCCATTCTCCTCAAGCGTTTTGTGAAGCTCGCTTACTATTGCTGTTCTGCCGGCTTCAATTCCCAGAACCTTGCTTATCTCCATTATGTCGTTCGTTGTGGTGCGGGTTCCGTCAACCTCCTTCTTCCTAAGAATTGTCTTGAGGTTTGTTCCCGAGGTCTTTACTATGAATTCCCCGTTTTCCTCGGTTACGATTGTTTTGTCAATTCCCGCGGTGCCCTGAAGCCTCTTCCTCAGCATCTTAAGCGTTTCATTCCTTATTTTCATAAGCGAGTAATTCTTGGGAAAGCTTATTGCGAGTTTCTTTCCCTTCGACTTTATTTTTCCCTTTTTTGCCATTTCCTTTACTTTCTTAATCATTTCCTTCCTGTCCAGGTTTTTCTCCGCGATTTTTTCCTCCCTGAGCTCCAGTTCGATGACCTTTTCCTTGAAATCCTCCCTTGTGGTGAGAATGTCCTCCCCGCGTATGTCAATAAGGCTTTTCGCGAATTCCTCGGCTTTCTTTCTGTCCTTTTTCAGTTCGGCATTCAAATAAATTGTCATAGTGGGATACTTTGTCTTGCTTCTCCCGTCCACAATTTCCTCCACGCGCTGTATTCCCGAGCCGACTGAAACCTCTGCTGCACCGGCAAAATGCTTTGTGCGCAGGGTCAGCTGCGTTCCCGGCTCGCCCATGGACTGCGCGGCAACAATTCCGACCGCTTCGCCCACTTCAGCCAGATTCTTCTCGTACTCCTGTCTTACGTGCTCTGCGAATTCCTTCGCCTCTTTTTCCTTGAGTTCCTTCCCTTCTATTACTCTGAGCATTTCACTCCATATTTTTTCTGGAAGAATGCCTCTCTTCAGCCCGAATTTGGATTTTTTTTCCTTGGGGGCTTTCTCTGCTTTTTCCAGTGCCACGGCTTCTCCTTCCTTTCCCGGTTCTGATTCCTCTTTTTTGCTCACAGCTTTTGTCCTTTTTGTTTTCTTTTTGGCACTCATTTCACTTCACTTCCCCGCTTTTCCCGCTCTCACTCTTGAAAGCGCCCTGTCGATGTCCACGCTTTCCCCGCGCTTGCTTTTCATGGGAAACACTCCGTCTTCGCCGTACAGCAACTGCACTATCCTTTTCCCTCCGGCGCGCACGGTGCCGTCGCTCTCAATGCTTATGTCCTTAAGCGAGTTGGCGAGCCTCCTGTACAGGTATCCGGAAACCTTTGTGCTTACCCCTGTGTCGACTTCGCCCTGCCTTCCGCCCACAGAGTGGTAAAAGTATTCCTCTCCGTTCATTCCGTCCATGAAATTGGTGGAAATGAACCCGCCGGCTTTTGCTCCGACGTCATCCTTTTTGCTGAGCGCAATAAGCCTTTTTGAGAACCCTCTCTTGGGTCTTCCTTCCCTGACAGACGCCTGTCCCCACAAGCCGCTTATGTTCACGAGGTTAATGCTGGAACCGCGCGAACCGGAAACAATCATGATTATTGTGTTGAGTTCCGGCTTTTCCAGTGTTACGTTCTGGAGTTTTTCTCTCATTATCTCCCTTTCCACTTTTCCTTTTATTTCCGAGGTTAAGCGCATCATTTTTATTTCAAAGCTCTCGTGCCTGTTCCTTCCGGGAATCAACTGCAGGGTTTTTTCCCTGTATTTCTTCACAAGCTTTTCGGCTTTCTTCATTCCTTCGCGTATTGCCTCCTCCTTTATCTTCCTGACTCTCTCGCTAACCTCGTATTCATCCAGCCCTACGGTAAGCCCTTTCACCGTGAGAAGGTCGGAATTAATCCTGCTCATTTTATCGTAAAAGTTGGTAATCACTTCGGCGGGATACTCCCTTGCAAGCGCGTCCACGAGTTTCCCCCTTCCCTCCCCCAGGGAATTCTCGTCAATTATTCCTCTCACGAGCACTCCTTTCTTTATTTCAACGCAGTAAGGGCATTTTTCGCCGGCACACCTGTAGTTGGGGTCGGATTTTTCCATTACCTCGCATGTCTTGGATTTATAGGAAAGGTCCAAGTCCTCTGGAAGCAGCTGGCTGAAAATGAGCTTTCCCGAATAATTATCCCCTTTGTCGGGCTTTGGGAATTCCTCAAGCCCTATTTCGTAAAAGTACTGCATTGCCTTTTCTTTGGGAATGCAGGTCTGTTCCATAGTGAGAACGTATGCGCCGGTGATTCCGTCCTCGTCAAGGATGATAATAGGAGCACCGTACCTCGGGCTCAGAATCTGGTTCTGCACAAACATTAACTCCTTTGCTTCGGCCTGCCCTTCCTCGGTCTGCGGCACATGCAGGTTCATTTCGTCCCCGTCAAAATCCGCGTTGTACGGCTTGCACACGATGGGGTTTATTTTAAGCGTTTTCTGGGGCATTACCCTGGCTTTGTGGGCAAGCATTGAAAGCCTGTGCAGTGAAGGCTGCCTGTTGAAAAGAACTATGTCACCGTCCTGCAGCATTCTCTCGATTACATACCCCGCTTCGAGTTCCTTTGCGACATCCTGCACGTTCTCCTCGGTTATTCTCTTCCTCATTCCATCAGGCCGCGTAATTGAGAGTATTTTTCCCTCTTTCACGAGTTCCTTGAGCCTCTTTTTGTTCCAGTCGGTAACACGCTCGGATACAGTAAGCTCCTGTGCAATGGTTTCAGGCACTCCCACTTCATTTATTGAAATGTAGGGATCAGGGCTGATGGTTGACCTTGCGGCATAATTCACCCTTTTTCCCGTCAGATTGTGCCTGAACCTGCCCTTCTTTCCCTTCAGCCTCTGGGTAATCGTGCGCAGCGGTCTTCCCGAGCGGTGCTTTGCCGGAGGCACTCCTGCAATCTGGTTGTCAAAATAAGTGGTAACATGGTACTGGAGCAAATCCCACAAGTCCTCAATAATGAGCTGCGGCGCCCCGGCGTCAATGTTGTCCTTTAACCTTGCATTGATCCTTATAATGTCCACGAGCTTGTGCGTAAGGTCGTCCTCGGATTTAACGCCGCTTTCAAGCGTAATGCTCGGTCTTATCGTTATAGGCGGGACAGGCAAAACAGTGAGCACAAACCATTCCGGTCTTATGAGCTTTGTGTTGTATCCGAAAAGTTCCAGGTCTGCATCTGGAATTTTTTCCAGCCAGTCCCTTATTTCATTCGGGTAAATCCTTTCCTTGTTGAGATAGAAGTTTGTCGGCTTGTCGAGCATTACCTTTCCCTTCATTGCGCCGCAGTAAGGACAGCGCTTCTTCTTCCTCGCCTTTGATTTGATTTTCTTCACCACTTCCTCGGTTTCCGCAAACCCCTCTCTCAGCGCCGCAATCTCCTTCTCCTCAAGCAAAACCCTGCCGCATTCCTGGCACGTGCTGTGGAGCAGTTCCTCTATTTTTTTGCTGAATTTTGCGTGAATGACCGAGCGGGTCATTTCAAAAGAGCCGAAATGCCCCGGGCAATGCTTCATTGTCTGCCCGCAGGTCTTGCACCTCAGCCCGGGATTGATTACCCCGAGGTGCGGGTCCATAAGCCCTTCTTCCATTGGATAGCCGTCTTTGTCGTAGGTGTCAGCTGCCTTGATTTCAATAGCGCTCATTTTCCTTATCGTTTTCGGGTCCAGCACCCTGAAATCAATTGAGCCGATTTTCTTCTGCAGCATTCATTCCACCTATGCCTTGTCCACAAGGTTGAGCCGGGGGTAAATTCCCAGAGCCTTCAATTCATCGAGCAATAATTTGAAACCATAACTCATTTCCACGGGATACACCTTGGTGCTCCCGCAGACAGGGCAGTACTTTTTGTTCCTTATCCTGTCGTTCACCGCAATGACCCCGCATTTCTCGCACACGAGCTGCATGACCTTGTCGGAGTCCTCCACAAACTTCTCCTGCAGGAGCATGCTCGCCCCGTGCCCTACCAGGGTTTCGCCTTCCATTTCACCGAACCTAAGCCCGCCTTCCTTTTCCTTTCCCTCGGTGGGCTGCCTGGTGAGAATCTGCACAGGCCCTCTTGCGCGCCCCTGCATTTTGTGCGCCACCAAGTGATACAGGCGCCTGTAAGCCACAACGCCGGTGAAAATTTTTCCCTCAATTCTTTCGCCGCTCACCCCGTCGTAGAAGGATTCCCTTCCGTCGGGTCTGAAACCCGCCTTAAGCAAAACATTCTCCAGTTCGTTTCTTCCGGCGTCACTGAAAGGCGTTCCGTCTACCGGGGAACCCTGAACGCTCGCGGTTTTTCCCGCAAGCATTTCGAGCAAGTGTCCTATGGTCATCCTGCTGGGAATTGAGTGCGGGTTGAGCAGCAGGTCGGGCTTTATTCCGTCAGCAGTGAAAGGCATGTCCTCCTCGGGAACGATTGCGCCGACAACCCCTTTCTGCCCGTGTTTCGAGGAAAACTTGTCTCCCGCCTCGGGCACCATGTCGCTTCTCACTTTCACTTTCACGAGCGTGTCTCCGTCAACGTTTTCCGTGAGGAACACCGTGTCGACATGCCCGCCCTTGCCTTTCCTTACGGTGGTCGAGGCTTCCCTGCGCTTTTCTTTTACAACGCCGAACTCCGAGATTTCCTCAAGAAACCTCGGCGGGCTTGTCCTGCCCACGATTACTTTTTTTCCGTCAACCTGTGCTTCAAGTTCCGCCAGGCCGTCTTCGCCGAGCGCGGAATAGGCTTCTTCCCCGAGGTATCCGACGGTTTCCTCGTCGGGAATTTCGAACCTGTCCTTTTGCCCGCCGGGATACCTTGTCTGCATTGACTCGTAAGTGCGAAAGTAAGCCATTCTCCCCAGGCACCTTTCCACCGCGCCCTGGTTTATTACAACAGCGTCGAGCGTATTGAAGCCGTAGTAGGGAAGCAATGCAACGACAAAGTTCTGGCTTTGAGGTCTTTTGTCCATCCCAATGAGGTCCATGGTTTTAGTACGGACCAGATTTTTCTGCGGGTAGTGCAAAAGATAGGATTCTGTATCGGTTCTCAGGGAATAATTTGTAGCGCCTACGCCCGCGGCCTGCTTGAACATTTTGGCGCCGTGAAGTGCCTTTCCGCTCATATTGTGGCTCAGGAAGGGAATCATGCTGCTCATGACGCTGAGAATTCCCATGGGGTCGATTTCCAAATGGGTGTGCTCGCTTGTAAGGTCTTCTTCCTTCTCCGCAATCAGGGTGTTTTCCTCCTCCTCCGAATCAAGGTATTCGACTATTCCCTGTTCAACCAAATCATCCCATCCCATTTCCCCTTTTTTGACCTTTTCGCGTATTTTTTCCGTCAGTTTCGGCTTTCCGTTTTCCACCACGATTACGGGTCTCTGCACTCTGCCGGCATCGGTGTTAATGTATATTTCATTCGTTTTCTCGTTGAGGGTTATATTTATTTGCGGGTCAAGTTTGCCGTGTCTCCTCTCCTTTATGAGGTCTTGGGAGAGCTTGCCTGGATTGGAATGGAAGCCCATGAGCCTTCCGTTAACGTAAACCTTTGCCTTTCCCCTGCCCATAAAATCACTCCAGTTTTACCCCCATTTCATCCAGCAGTTTGGCAACAGGCTCCTCGTGCGATTCTGTTGTAACGCGGGCAAGCATTGCCAGGTTTTTCACCAGACCGCACTGCGGTCCGTCCGGGGTTTCAATTGGTCCGATGCGCCCCCAGTGCGTTCCGTGCACGTCTCTCGCTTCGTACAATTCGCGGTTCTTGTTCAGGGGGCTTTTCACTTTCCTTATGTCCGTAAGAGGGCTCAGGTAGTTCACCCTGTCCATGAACTTGCTCACTCCTGTAGCGCGACCAATCCAGTTTCCTGTCGCCATTGCAAACCTGATTCTTTCGCTTATTGCATCGGGTCTTACAACAGTGCTTATGTTGAGTTTCCTGCGCCTTGTCACAGTGCGGTCAATCTGGAATTTCAAATCCTTCACAAAATACTTGAAAGCGTAGCGGAACAGGTGCTCCATCAGTTTTCCGGACAACTCCAGGCGCTTGTTAGCGTAATGGTCCTTGTCGTCCTCCTCCCTCAGGCCGTAATAGCTCTCAATCGCCTTGGATGCCATCATTGCCAGATAATATGCCTTTGCCGCCCTGCTCTCTTTGGTCTGTCCTATGTGCGGCAGCAGGAAGCCGTCAATTACCTCCTGCGCTCTCTTCAGCCTGTAGTCTATTACCTGCCCGGGAGCAACGCTTTTCCCTATTTTGTCAAGCGCGTCCTCTTCCTTCATTATTTCAGTGTTCTCCCAGTTAAGCAGCACATCGTTCTTTATTTCCGGCTCTTCGGTGAACGCTCCCTCTATTTCCTTCTTTGAGGTCATTCCCAGGGCTTTCATCAGCACGAACAATTTCAGTTTTTTGGGCGAACTCGGAAACCTCACGTGAAGCATTCCGTTTTTCTTCCTTGTAACGCGCACCCTTCCCTTGAATGCCCCCCTTGTACTGATTACCTCCGACACAACGTCTCCGCGCGTTTTCTCTGCAATCATCACCCTATCGGAGCTCAGGACTTCCTGGGTCATCAGCGCTTTCTCCGAGCCGTTTATTATGAAATAGCCGCCCCAGTCCATGGGGTCCTCGCCCATTTCCACGAGTTCCTCCACGGTCTTTCCCTCAAGCCAGCAGCGGTTGGATTTGAGCATTATCGGCAGGTTGCCTACGTAAGTGCGCTTTATGTCCTGCTCCACGTCCCTGCGGAGCAGGCGCATTGTGAGAAAAATCGGACCGGAGTAAGTGCGGTTCCTGATTCTCGCTTCCATTGGATAGAATTCATTGCGCGGCGAGCCGTCCGCTTCAATTATTCTCGGTCTGAGCACTTCAATATCGGAAAGCTCCACCCTGACTTCCTCGATTTTGGGGCTTATAGCATTGTTTTCATCCACGATTTCCGAGAGCTTTTCGTCCACAAACTGGTTGAATGAAAGGATTTCCTGGTCGACAAAAGTCTTGTCCTTGAAATGTGATTCAATAAGCGACCAGTTCTTCATCATCTCACGACCCTGTAATAAATCGCCTTTCCCGCGGTGGGGCTGTTCCTCTGTATTTTGACAACGCTCCCTGTCTTGGGTTTCAGTTTTTTTATCGCGGGATCGGATTTCAAAATAGAGGGCATTTTTTCAAGAGGCGTGCCAAGTTTTGCCAGCAGTTTTTCTGCCTCTCCCTCGCTGAGAATTGAATGCTTTGGAACCAAAAAATGCTCTCCCACGTTGAAGGACATGCCCGCACACCTAAAAAATGGCGATTTTTTGCAAGCCCATGCCTATAACTGGCATAAGAGGAACTTTTTGAGGGATTTAGTGCTCCAGCAAGACCAAAAAAATCGCCAAAAATATATCTAATCAATTAAAATTTACGTAATATTTAAATATTGGGGGAAAGGAATTTAAACCTTTGCAATCCGCGCCCCGGAAGGCGGGAAACGCAAAAAGAAAACCTTTTTTCCTCCCCTTTTTTTATTACGAAGCGGCAATATTTTATTCTTTTTGCCCTTTCCTCTTTTCCATGGAATGGCTTTTGGAAGCAGTGGACAGCTTTGCGGCATTATTTCCCTTTCTCAGGGAAGGGCTGTTTGCGCAGCGCATATTCGGCTCTACACTGGGAGAATACGCGCTCTGCATTGCAAGCATTTTATTCCTCACAGTGGCGGGAAAAATTGCCGTTTTTCTTTTCCAGAAATACATGCACGCGCTGGCGAAAAAAACAAAGAACGATTT
>CAZKED010000019.1:0-24421 GCA_964551725.1 uncultured archaeon
GAAACAAGGCAAAACAGATTACAATTAATCTCTTCATAACCTCACCTTCCTCAACCGAAACCCTTTAAAAAGGTGAGGCATCGAACCATCGATACTATGCAGGATGGCGGATTCGAACCGCCGCAGCCGCTATGGCACGGGCCCTCAACCCGCTCGGTTTGCCTCTTCCGTAATCCTGCGCGCTGGAAGCTTTATAAGAAATACCAAGTTAATTGCTTTTAAGGCTTTTCCTTGCGGAAGATATTCCTGCGAAGCTGACCGCTGTCGGATGATAGATTAATAAATACCTATTTTATTATCTAAATATGAATTTTTATGACGCCAACAGATTTATTGATTATGTTTTTCTAGTTCTGCTTGTTGCCTTTTGCGTCTGGCTGGTTTTCGGAACAAAATCAAAAGAAAAGAAAGGGTGGAAAAGAAAGTGGTTATTAATAACAGTGTTCACTTTTCTCTTTTTGTACTTTTTTTGGTGGGCTTTTACAATGGGTTTTGTCTTGATTTTCTCCCCGTTTTTCCACATTTCCTTTGCCCTATTTTTTAGCATTGCACTTTTTTATGGAAAAAGCGTAATAGAAAAAGCATCTTCTTTTTTTGAAAAACCAGCTTTTTCAGTTCTTTTGATGATTTGCACTATTGCTTCTGCTTCACTGTTTGGAAATGAAATACTTGAAGCTTCCACAGAAAAAATCAGATCACTTGTAGAAATCGGCCTAAATTACAACCCTCAAAGCTTTGATTTTTTTGATTTTTTATTTTTGCAAAACTTGAACTCAATTATTTTGCCTTTCTATTTAATCAGCGGCTTCATATTATTGGTGCCGGTTTCCTACTTCCTAAGAAAATCGCCCTCTTCTGTTGATTATTCCGATCAGGTATTTGCCAGAAGCGCTGAGCGCTTTCTTTTTTTCCCTTTTCTGATAGCGTACAGCGGGATGCTCCTATGGAATCTCGAGGTATTCACCTATGAATTAATTACTCTTTTCAACCTTGAATGGCTTGCAGTAAACCCATATTTCATTATCACAATCTACGCACCTATTCCAGTCTGGCTGTTTTTGCACTCAATATATTACAAAAAAATAAGGAATTTGCTGAAATAGAAGGAAGGGTAGCTAAAAGAAGGTTGAAAAATAATTCAGCCGCTTGCAAAAGTCACTTTAGTTCCACCCTGATTTTCCCCTGCAGCGCCTGCATTTCGCCCTCGGCATAAGGCCTTTTCTGCCACTTGAAGCCGGAATTGTCCCCAGAAAAGCGCGGAATCACGTGCGCGTGGAAGTGCATTACCTCCTGTCCCGCGGCTTTTCCGTTCGCCTGCAGCACGTTGATTCCCTCTGCAGCAGTTGCACGCTTTACAGCGGAGGCAACGCGCTTTACAGCTGCAGCAACTTCCCTGAACTCTTTTTCCGGAATGTCGTGGATGCCAGAGTAATGCGCTTTGGGAATTACAAGCGAGTGCCCTTTGTTTATCGGCGCAATGTCCAGGAATGCGAGCACCGAACCTGTTTCAAGTATTTTTGCGCTCGGGATTTTTCCCTGCACAATCCTGCAGAAAACGCATTCTTCCTGCACTTTTTCCCGTGCTTTCCCCCGCGGTTTTCCCTGCTTCTTTTCTCCGGTCATGTAATAATTATGCTTCTATTATCTTTTTTAAGTTGATTTTTCTCAGTCTGAGTTCAAGGTGGTCGGAAACAATTGCCCTCTGGAGCATGCCGTGCCTCGCATTCAGGTCGTTCTGGCTGACGGAAACCGTTATGTTCGTGTAATAGCCGTCGCCGTCCCTGTGAATCTTCCCGTAAATCGAGCGTATTTCAAACGGCTCGGAAAAATCGCTTTCAAGGAATGAAGCGCCCTTTCCCAAGGGAACGAGCCTGAAGTCGCGAATCCTGCCCCTTGCCTCCAGCGGAACGAGCATGTCAATGCAGCGCTCGCCCATAAAACTGTGGATTTTTTCAATGACTTCCTCGCCGTTTTCAATATCCAGCGTGACAATGCTTCCGTTCATTGATTCCAGCTCTGAAATTACGCTCCAAAAAAGAAGGTTAGCTATGGAAAGAAGGAAGAGTTTTTAAAACTTTCAATCAAAATTAGAATGATTGCATGCCGCGCGGAAGGGAAAGAGATTATTCGGACATAGGCCGGATTGAACTGAAGCACCTGAAAAGGAGAGCCGCAAGGCACGACTCGCGGAGGAAAAAAAGCGAGGAAAAGGAATTCAGGAAGCAACTGGGATTCAACGAGACCGCAGACCTCAGGGACTGGAAGAGACTGCTGAGGACAACGCGAGCGCTCGAGGACGAAACCCTGCACGCGCTGAGCGAAAAACACCACCTGGGAATAATGGAGCCGCCCGCACTGAAAGAAAAAAAGTGCTATGCGAAAAAAGACCTGAGCAACGACGAGCTCTTTCTTGCAAGCTGCTATTTCAACGAACAACTGGAAAAAATCGGAGTGCTCGACCTAAAAATGAAGGCAATAGAACGCGGGTTTGAAGTGGCACTGAAATACACGGAATCCGGCTCGTTTACCGCGGAACTCAGCGGGAAACTGGACGAAATGCGCAAACTGAAAGAGCAGTTAAAAATAGAGGAAATCGTCGCAGTGAAAAAGTTTTTGGAGAAATGAAAAATCCAGATCAAGGGTTCCACTTGTGGAAGGACCCCCTCCTGCCGGTTGACTCTCTCCTTTTTCTCCTCGGGCGCGCCATGGGCAACCTCTGCCCTCTTCGCGTTCCCCATGACTTGGCACCCACAACCTCATTAGTACTTTTATGGGTAACCTCTTCAAGGGCACTTTTATGAGTGACCTGCCTAAGTTCTTTACCTGCTTTCCTGAAGCGCTGCAAAGCATACCTTATCCTTGCAACAATAAGCGGTCTTGCCATTCAATTTCACCCCGACTGCTGATATAATTAGTGCTGAAGGAGTTTATTAACTTTATCCTGAAAATGCTTTCTTTTGGGCAACTTACCCTTTTCTTTTGCAAAGAAAAGGGCAGCGCCGAGGGCGAGATTCGAACTCGCGTGTACCCGAAGGCACACCAGGTCTCCAACCTGGCGCGTTTAACCGCTCCGCCACCTCGGCATTCTCCGCACAGCAACGATAGTAATTAATTTGGAGAGAATTATTTAAAGGCTTTTATCCGGGGAACTATCAGGGGAACTTTGTTTTTCCCGTGTTCACTATGAGCATTTTCTTGTTTTTTGGCAGCTTGTTCTTCAGCTGGAGCATTAGCGCCAGACCTGCGATACCGGAGGGCTCGCACTGCACGCCCTGCTTTTCCGCTATTGCCAGCGCTTTGTCCAGATAGTTTTCCCCTATCAAGTAGACATTGGATTCCTGCCCGCAGAAGCCAGAGGACTTGTAGAGCTTGAGCCACTGCTCGTCAAGGTGAACGAAAGGCAAATGCGGCGAATAAAGCTTGCTTGCCTTCGTTTTGGGGTTGTTTGATGTCGCGCCCATGAAATTGCATTTCCTGAGCTTTTCAACGCTGCCCTTGAAGCGCGGGTCGTGGTGCGAGGTGGAAACCTCTTTCTTGTTTATGTTGAGAATGTTCTCGTACAGATTGCCTGTGCCGAAGGGAATAAAGCAGTAGTCCGGCGAGGAATTGATTATTTCATAGCTCAGCCAGTCGTAAAATCGTGTGGTTGGGTCCAGGGCTTCGTTGGAGGTAATGTCAAAACCGGATTCGTTGTGTGTGAGAAGCAGGATTTCCTTCCAGTTCAGTGCCTTTTTTGAAAGGTTTGTTTCGTATATTTCGCAGCCCAGTTTTTCCATTGCTTTCAGGGCTTCCGCTTCAATAAAGTTGCGGTCGATTAAAACCTTGAGGTTTGGAAGTTTGTACCCGCGGAGCATTGACTGTATTGCTATCGCCGCGGAACCGAAACTTATTATTGAAAGTTGGGGCAGCATTCCCTTAATCTGCCCGCGCTTTTTTGCGAGGAGAATGTCGCGGTAGGATACAACCATTTCCCACGCCATCCTGTCCTTGTGCGTTCCCGTTGGATTCTTACTTTCATCCTTCAGCCACACGTTGGTGAAACCCGGAACCTTAATTCTGTAAGTAGGCGTCGCGGGAAATTTCGGGGCATCTGGAGGGAACTCCGGATTGTTTGGGTCGTTCTCCGAGGCAACGACAATGCTGCGGAAAATTTTTTCCTCTTTTCCTGACAGCGGCATGGAATTAATAAGCCCGGAGAGGTTTTTAATTCTTTTCCGTGCCAGCGCGCAGGCGCGCTTGCGCGGAGAAAAAGAAAAGCAAAGAGGTGCGGGGATCACCGGGAAAGTTGGCTGGCGCCATGGGAATGGCTTACTAGAACCAGTAATAATCCCCGCAATAATTATTTAACCGAAAAAGATTAATAAAGGTTTTGTTTTTTTTCCCTGGCTGCGGAAAGGGCTTCAAAGGGCTTTTTTAATGCTTTCAAACAGCTTTTTTCCGGTTTTTGTGTGCAAATCCCTCTCGGTTTTCCTGAAAAAATCCCCCAAATCCTGCGTTGTGCGCTCTTTTTTAACGTAATAAAGCGCCTGCAGGCACATTTCAACCATGTCCATATCGCGTACAAACACCGCTTCCCCTGATTTCTGGTCGAAATACTCCATTGATATAGCCCTGAGGGTTCCGCGCCTGCCTTCCGGCGCGGTTTTGAGAAGTTCCTCCATTGCACTTGCTTCAATTCTTTTCTTTTCGGCATTCGGCACTTCCTGCTCGTGCTCGAATTCCCTGGTACAAATGTCGCCGCAGATGCTTTCGTGCAAATCGTGCGCCAAAGCGAGGGAAACGCACCTGCCGGCATTCAGACCTTCCTCTTCCGCGTAAAGAAGGCACAAAAGCGCCACAAAAAAGGAGTGGTCCGCAACGCTTTCGGGCATTCTTACCTCTCGGACTTTCCAGCCCGTCCTCTCCAGGTCTTTGAGTTCCAGGACATTGAACGCGAATTCCAGGAATGCCATGAGAAATGCAGGGAGGGAAAGCAATTTAAACAATGCGAGTGCTAAATATTGCTGGTGATAAATTGCCTTTCAAGGGATTCGCCCACAGGGTCTCTTCCCCTGAGGAAAGACGCAGGGGAAAAAGAGTAAAGGACGCAGTGCGCAAGCCCATTTCGCTTGCCAGAACAATGGTAAGGAGAATCCGCTCGCCCAAAGGAAAAACCAGAGAAAGGGTGAGGGGAACGCTGCTCCAAACTGAAGCGCTGTGGAGGGCAATGCACTCACATCACCCCCTGGAACTGCCCGAAAGCCCCCATCCGATTGGAACGCTGCACGCTTTGGAAACAGGGGGCTTTGACCACCTCGTGCCGAAGAAAAGAATGCCGGCACTCGCAGGACTGAAGAAGGAAGCGGCAGGGCTCCGCAGGGAAATAAGGGAATTCGCGGAATCCCTTGGAATAGAGCCGCTACTGGAGGGCGCAGCGTGGAAGGGGAATTAAACGAAAACATGCTTTTGTTCGAAATCGCCAAAAGGGAGAGGCCGGGCTCAAAGGATTACATTAGAACGCTCAAATTCCTCCACAAGAAAATGGAACTCGAGAAAAGGCTGCTCGAGCTTATTGAGTGAATTCCCGCTAGGGAAAAAACAGGACCAGCGCGAATGCAGATGCTTAAGCGTATAGAGCCAAAACATTTAACTTTTTTTCCGAACATTCTCTGAAAAAACAGGGGGAATTTGAATGAAGGATTATGTCGGACTTTTTGAGGGAAGAGACTGGATCGAGCCGGAAATGCTGGGAAAGAATGCTGAAAAGGACAAAAAACTTAACGACAACTGGAGCCGGGAGGACTGGAAGAAACTGATTGAAATAGCGAAAGAATTGAAAGCGGAATACAAAAAGAAAATTCCGCACCCGCTTCTGCCCTCGCAGACGCTCTTCATGCTCTTCTTCAACGATTCACTGAGAACGAGAAACAGCTTCGAAGCGGGAATGACACAATTCGGGGGGCACGCGCACTTTCTGGATCCAAGCAAAATTTATCGCCCCGCTCTCCCGGGAGAGGACGTGCCCTACAAAACGGAAAGAATAGCGGATGTTGCCCGCGTTCTGAGCGAGATGGGAGACGCCATTGCGATAAGAATCTACGGCGACGCCGTGCAGTGGAAGTACGCAAAAGGCCACAAAATAATACAGGAATTCGCGCGCTGGTCAGACATTCCCCTTATAAACATGGAGGACGACGTATTCCACCCCTGTCAGGCGCTAGCGGACTGGCAGGCAATAGACGAGCATTTGCGCGGAAAATACGAGAAGAAAAAGTACGTGATGAGCTACGCGTACTCCGGCGGGCTGAAGCCTTTAGCAGTGCCAACAAGCTGCGTTCTCTCTGCTACCATGATGGGAATGGACGTTGTCTTTGCGAGACCCAAGGGATTTGAACTGGAAGAAAGCGTTATTGAAAGGTGCAAGGAATACGCGGACACGTTCGGCGGCAGCTTCGAGGAATCGGAGGACATGAAGGAAGCGTTCGAGGGCGCGGACGTGGTATACCCGAAAGCATGGACCCCAAGGGATGCGCTAATCGGGCCATGGAACAAGCGCACTGAACCGGACAAGGACCTCGCGAACAAGTTGTCCGCGGAACACAAGGACTGGATATGCGACCGGAAAAAAATGGAGCTGTGCAGCAAGGATGCAATTTACATGCACTGCCTTCCCGCCGACCGCGGGCAGGAGGTAACGGACGAAGTCATTGACGGAAAGCAGAGCGTTGTGTTCGACGAAGCCGGAAACAGGATGCACGCGCAGAACGCGCTCATGGCGACAATAATGGGAAGGAAGGAATAGCGCGGGCGAGAGGAAAACGCCCAACACTGGCAGCGCCGCCGAAACCATAAATATAAATAATTAAATACGTCTAATTTTACTGTACTTTGACTGATTGGAAGATTTTATGCACAAGAGGAAACCGACCTACACGCCTCCAAAACGCAATTCAAGAGCCAAGAGAAAGGAGGAAACCGCCAAGAGAATGAGACTCCTTGGATTAAACCAGCCAAGGAAGCCAGCGAAGAAACCCAAAGCCAAGGGATTGAGGCACACTCCCAGAGCCCCAAAAAGGAAAAAAGGCGGTTTTGTAGTAATGCCAAGGAGAAGAAGGGAAATTTCAGAAGAGGAAGCAAGAAGGCAGGAGGAAAAACGGAGACAAAACATAGAAATGGGCAGGCGCGGCGGAAAGCACGGGGCTGCGCGCAGGGAGGCAAGCCCTGGCCACAGCAGGGACCGCTGAACTGATTCTGAATTAGGCCCGGGGAAACCTAATTTTCTTTTTGGCAACTTACACTTTTTCTTTCAGAACCAGTTTTTCTTTTCTTTTGGGCAACTTACCCTTTTCTTTTGCAAAGAAAAGGGCAGCGCCGGGAGAGGGATTCGAACCCCCGTGTGCCTTGCAGCACACCAGGTCTCAAGCCTGGCGCGTTTAACCGCTCCGCCATCCCGGCTTTTCTCCGCGCTGAAGCCCGCGGCTAATTAATTAGAGAACCTATAAAAGAAAAATCTTTTCCTCAGCCCCTTCCCCGCCCCGCGCGCGGGAAACGCGGAAGTTGAACAGAAATTAACTTTTTGGTTAATGTGTAACGGGAAAAAGTAAATAATGCCCTGGGCGGAGGCGGAAAACACGCGAAAAAGTAACTTTTAAACGGCAAACGATGAAGGTTCGGACTGAATGCCTGATTTTCGGCGTTTGCAGAAAAAACCGCCCCTAAACGAAAATTAAACTCTGGCAAGTTTTTGGTTAATTAATTAACCTATGGAGCGGATTTGCTTAACTTTTTGGTTGAAAATAGGGTTTTTTAAACATTTTCGTTCACATAAAAAGATATTAGTATGTTGCTTGGATTGTTTTTAATCCCGGGCGGAAAGGGGGCTGAAAACTCCACAAAGGAACTGATTGTTTCAATTCTCTGCAACGAATGGCCTTTGACCGTGAAGCAGATACACAACAGGATGGTGCGCACTTACGGATTCGGGTGCTCCTACCAGGCGATATTCAAGCAGGTGAAGGAACTCGCGGGAAAAAAGGTCCTTGAAGAGAACGGAAAGCTCTACAAAATAAGCGAGAAATGGATTGACTCGATGCACGATTTCACCGAGGACCTGAAGGAGCACTACACCAGCAACCCAAACGGAATCATAGGAATCAGGCTTGCGGCAATGGGTTCAGGAATGGCTGGAAGCAGGGCTTAAAGTTAAAAGAAAATTCCCCGTCATAGGAGTTATGGAAGAGGAGAACGGATTCTTGGCTTTGGAGAACAAGCTGTTTGAAATAATCGATTTGCTGGAAACCGATTTGCTCAAGTTTGTCGAGCCCACAAACTCTGTAATGCAGAGGGAAAAATTCTTCGAAGCGCTGAAGAAAGGAGAGGAGTACAACCCGAGATTCACCTACATATCAAAAAACCCCGTTTTCTCCCACTTCACAATAACCCCCGAGTACGCAAAAATAATGAAAGAGTTAAAGGAAATGGAAGTGGAGGAGCGCGGGCTCGGAAAACTGATAAGAAAGAAGAAGAACGAATCGCTTAAAAGAATGGAATTCATCCGCAGCATCGGAAGCAACGATTTGAAAAAGAAAAGCGTTTCCTTCTACGGAAAGCCGGGCAAAGAGCTTGTCGCGGAAGCGTTCGAAATCCTCGCGAAAGCGCCCAAGGAAAAGGAAAAAAAGGAAATTCCCTCGGAGCGCGCCGCGGAAATATTCAACGCCGAATTCAGGAAAAGAAAAATCGAATGGCAGGCGCTCGTGGACGAAAACATTTCCCCGAACGCGGTTACCCTGCCGGGAAACAATGCACTGAAAATAAGGGGCGACACGCTTTACTCCAAAGAGGAAATAAAACGGCTCATCGTGCACGAAATCGAAACGCACGTGTACAGACACCTCAACGGAAAGGTTCAGCCGTTCCGCCTGTTCATCCAGGGACCGGGAACGGACTGGCTTCTTTCCGAGGAAGGCCTGGCTGTGGTCAACGAGGAAGTGTTCGCGGGAAAAAGCGAGGAAAGAGTATACGAATACGCGGGCAGGGTTGCGGCGGTGGACTTCGCGCAGAGGAACTCCTTTTACAACACGTTCAAATACATGTGCGAATTTTTTCCAGCAGAAAAAGCTTACCAGCTGACGCAGAGGGCAAAGCGCGGGCTTTCGAACACCGTGGAGCGCGGCGGCCTGACCAAGGACTTCTACTATCTCGCGGGAGGAAAACTCATAAGGGACTTCATTGCAAGGGGCGGCAGGCTCGAAAGGCTCTATTACGGTAAAATCTCGGCAGAGGACACGTTCGTGCTGGATGAAATCCCCAAGCTGGTGAAGCCGGAATTCCTGCCGAAGTACGGGAGAGCGTTCTCCAAATACAAAAAGGCGATACTAAAAACCGCGGGAAAGCCGGCGGGAAAGCAGGGAAAAAAGCGTTCCCTCCAAGCAAAAATTCCGCGAAAAAAGAACGCTGAAAGAAGCGCGAAGCCATAAAAAGAGAAGCGAAAAGAAAAGAGGCAAGCCAGGGAACCGCTCGGCGGTATAACCTGCCTCCTTAACTCCCAACACTTTACAGATTACACAAGAAGTTTTTAAAAGAGTAATTGCGTTTTTGCTACATAAAAAACTCTGCCGTGAAAATTCAGGGGGAATCCCGCGAAAAAAATGCAAAACCCTAATTCCCGCAGAGAAAACTTTTTATTTTGCTAACAGCAAAGGTTTATATGGAAGGAAAAATAGTAGTGCTCGACAACGGAGGGCAGTACTGCCACCTCATTGCTCGAAGGGTGAGAGAACTCGGCGTTTATTCCGAAATCGCCCTACCTGACGCCCCCCTGGAAAAATTTAAGGACGCCTGCGGAATAATCCTCAGCGGTTCCCCGCACTCCATTTCAGACAAAAAAATAAAATTCAATGCCTCCGCACTGGACCTCGGAATTCCCGTGCTCGGAATATGCTACGGGCACCATCTCCTAGCGGACGAACTCGTGGGAAAAGTGAAAAAACTCGGGAAAGGGGAATTCGGTTTCGCGGAACTGGAAGTGGAAAACCAGGAAATGCTGTTTGAGGGAACTCCTGAAAAGCAGACGGTTTGGATGAGCCACCACGACCAGGTTTCGGAGCTCCCCAAAGGATTTGAATTGCTCGGAACGACAAAGGAATGCCGCATCGCGGCAATGGGAGATTTCAAGAGAAAAATCTTCGGAGTGCAGTTCCACCCCGAAGTAACGCACACGGAACACGGAATGGAAATCCTCGCCAACTTTTTGTTCGACGCCTGCAAGTGCGAAAGGAACTGGTCAATGCACGATTACGTGGAAAAGGAAACGGGAAAAATGAGGGAAAGGACAGGAAACAAAAAAGTGCTCATTCTCGCGAGCGGCGGGGTTGATTCAACTGTAACAATGGCAATGCTGGGAAGGGCGCTGCCCCGCGAGCAAATATTCGCGCTGCACGTGGACACCGGTTTTATGAGGAAAAACGAAACCGCCTCCATAGAGAAAACGCTGGAAAAACTGGAACTGGCAGAACTGAAAGTAATCAATGCGGAGAAAGAATTCCTTTCCGCCCTGAAAGGAGTCGTGGAACCGGAGGAAAAAAGGAAAATAATAGGAAAGCTCTTCGTTGAAATAACCGAGAGAGAAATAGGAAAAGCCGGAGTGAGGGAAAAAGAATGGCTGCTCGCACAGGGAACAATTTACCCCGACACGATTGAAACCGCCCGCACAAAACACGCGGACAAAATCAAGACGCACCACAACCGCGTGGAGCAAATTACAAAAATGATTGAACTCGGAAACGTGGTCGAGCCGCTGGAGCAACTGTACAAGGACGAAGTGCGTGAACTGGGCAAAGAACTCGGATTACCGGACGAACTTATATGGAGGCACCCCTTTCCCGGTCCAGGTTTAGCAATACGCGCCCTCTGCTCGGACGGAAAGGAGGACAAAAAAGAGATTGCCGCAATAGAGAAGAAAGCAGCGGAAAAGGCAAAGGAATTCGGCTTTTCCCTGCGCGTCCTGCCGGTTAAAAGCGTGGGAGTGGCAGGAGACAGCCGCACTTACGCGCATCCCGCTCTGCTGCAGGGAGAACTGGACTGGGAAAGGCTGGGCAAAGCATCCACGAAACTGACAAACGAGTTCGGCGGAATAAACCGCGTGGTTTTTTCCCTTCACCCAAAAAAGATAAAAAAGGTCGAACTGGGAAAGGCAACGCTGACAAAAAAACGGCTTGATTTGCTCCGAGAAGCGGACGCAATAGTGCACGAGGAAATAATGAAAGCGGGCTTGTACAAAAACATATGGCAATTCCCTGTGGTTCTGCTGCCCCTGAAAGTGAACGGCAAGGGCGAGGCAGTAGTGCTGAGACCTGTTGAAAGCAGGGAGGCAATGACGGCAAAATTCTACAGGATGCAGCCCGAAATACTGGAGAAAATAGTGAAGCACTTGTCCAAACTGAAAGGCGTTTCCGCGGTGTTCTACGACATCACGAACAAGCCGCCCGCGACGATTGAATGGGAATAGCGGTTTAACGGAAGCGCACCCTGAATGCCTTTTTTAACCCTGCTTCCCTAATTCATGGAATGAACGGCCAGCAATTCGTTTCAAAACTGGAAAAGCTTAAAGGCTATAAAATAATCTTTACTCCGCACGCTGAATTAAGGCTCGGACAGAGGCAGATTGACAGGAAAACGGTCTTGGGGCACCTGCGCAGGCCGGATTCGCTGAAACTCGTGGAAAAGCTCGCTGTGGCAAAGGGCGAAAAATATAAATTGTGGTTTGTGCCTTTTAAGAGAATAGCATACATTTATGTAATAGTTTTAAATCATTCACAGAAAAGAATAATTATTAAGACAGCAATAAAGCAAAGGCTCGTGTGGCAGAAGAAGGTGGAAAAACATGCCAGGTAAATTCAGGCTGGATTACGATTCCGGGGAAGATTTGCTCTACCTCTACAATGAAAACAGGAAATCAAAAGGAAGCATTGAATTCGGCGACCTTATCGTCGACCTTGAAAAAAATGGGGAGATTGCCGGCCTTGAAATATTCGGGGCATCAAAGTACTTGAGCGAGCTGACAGGCAAAAAAATCAGCAAAAGCGCCCTTAAAAAAATAGAAAATGCAGAATTTTCATTCACTGAAAAAAAGGGAACAATAATAATCAAAATAGTTCTGCCACTGGAAAAAGAAAAAGTGCCGGCAACAATAGCAATACAAAACATTCATTACAAAAGCCCTGCCATGGCACACGCCCGCTGAATGCATTCAAAAGGTGAAACAATGTCATCAAAAGAAAAAGAGCTTGCGAAGATTGAAAAGAAAAGGCTCAAGGCGGAGAAGAAGAGACTGAAAGCGGAAGCCAAACTCGCAAAGGAAAGAGCGGAAGCGGAAGCCGCAAGGGAAACCGCGAAAGCGGGGAAAGAAGCAGGGGCGGAAAAACCGCAAAGCGCTTCTCCTGAAAAAGAGCTCCCGATAGAAAGAATAATCGAAGTGAAGCATTCTGGAATTCCCGCTCCGCACAAGAGCTGGAAGGACAACGTGTGGCTCTACATTGTAGTGGCAATAGTAATAGGGCTCGTTCTCTGGGGCATCAACCAGATTCTCAACTCTTTCGCCGCCGGTTAGTAGAGTTCACTGCACAATTTAGCGGCACGCGGAATTTCGTCCAACAGCGTTCCCGAGTTCAGCGCTGATTTTTCCACGCCAATCAGGTCAGCGGCAAAGCCGTTGAGGAATGCCGCAGCTAACGCTGCATCCAGCAAATCGTTTTTTGCCGCAAACGCTGCAATCAGCCCTGCGAGCACGTCGCCCGTGCCCCCCGCTGTGAGCAGGGCGTTCCCCGAAAAATTGTAGTAAAGGGAAAAGCCGTCGCTCAAAACGTCCATAGGTCCTTTGAGCAATACAAGACAGCCGAGTTCTTTCGCCCTGCGGAAAACCTCCCGGGGCGAGGCATTCGCCCCGACCACTTTTTTGAATTCACCAGAGTGCGGGGTGAGAATACAGTTCTTGTGCAGTTTTTTCGCGCCCAGCAAGTGCAGGGCGCCGGCGTCAAGCACGAATTTTTTCCGCGGGAATTCCTTCAACAGCCAGCCGAGCAGCGCCCTGTTCTTCTTGTTCACTGCAAGGCCGGGTCCAACGAGCACGGCATCCGCCTTTTGGGCGAATTCCCTTGCATTCTTTTTGTTGAGCTCCGAGACAATGAATTCCGCGCCCGCCTTTTTCAGCGCGGGAATGTTTTCCTTTTCGGTGAGCACGTAAACCAGGTCCGAGAAAAGGGATGCGGCTTTTGCCGCGAACACCGCCGCGCCGTGGAATTTTCTGGAGCCCGCTATGACCAGAATGCTGCCGTTCTCGCCCTTGTGGGATTTCGCCTTCCTTTCCCGCAGAAATTTTACGTTTCCGGGACCGGCGAAATTGTAGAATTCCGTGGGAATGCCAATGTCCAGCGTGATTCCTGCGGGATGCTTTTTCATGGCAAGGCAGTAAACAATGCCGGGGTCAAAGCCCGGACATGGCAAATCAACTGAAATTTTTTTTGCACGCGCTTTGTTCAAGAGCTTTACCGCGGAAGCAATCGGCTCGCGCAATTTGCCTTTTGCGCCCACGCTAAGCAGGCATTCAACAACAATGTCGGCATTCACCCTTTTTGGAAGTTCCTTGGAGTCCGAATGCTGCAGGACTTTTACGTTTGAATTTTTTAACACCAAAAAATTCCTGTACGCTTCGCTTCTGGAAATGCTTTCCTCTTTTCCAATCAAGTGCACTGTTACGCTGTTCTCTTTCGCCAGATAGCGCGCTGCCGTGAAGCCGTCTCCCCCGTTGTTGCCGGTGCCGCAGAAAACCGCAATGTTGAGGTTGGAACCGAAATCTTTTTTCAGTTGTTCCGCTACGGCTCTTCCCGCGGATTCCATTAACTGCAGTGCGCTCAGCCCGAAATAACTGCAGTTCGAGTCCAGCACTCTGGACTGGGTTATTGTATCCATTGCAAGGGATTATAATATAAAAAACAATTAAATTGGTTACGCGTGACCGCGAAAACAGCGCCCCGCAGGGAAACCAATAAATTCTGCTTCCCGCATTATTCTTTCATGGCATCAAAAATCACGCGAAAAGCAATCGAAATCGCAAAAAGGGACCTGCGCGCGTGCTATGCCTCAAACGGCATTTTTGCGGGGCGCGGGCACTTCCAGCAGTACTGGTGCAGGGATTCATTCTTTGCCTCGCTGGGCGCGAGCGCAATCGGCGATTTGAGCGTTGTGAAAAAACAGCTGTATTTTTTCCTGCTGAACGAGAAAAAGAACGGCAAGCTGCCCGGGCTGATAACGCCGAGGGGAAGACCTGAATACAGACCGCTCCTGCTGTCGAATCCCGTGGACGGCAACGCGCTTTTCGTGATTGCTTTTTCGGATTACTTGCGGAGGAGCGGTGACAAAAAATTCGCGCGGGAGAATTTTGCCGGCGTGAGAAAGGCAATGGAGTGGGTGGAAGGACACGACTGGAATCATGACATGCTTATCGAGGAGGGACTGCTTGCCAACTGGGCTGACTCTTTGTTCAAGTGCTGGAAAGTGCTTTACTCGAATGTTTGCTACTGCCGTGCTCTCGAAGAATTCGCTGCAATCGCAGGCGCGCTCGGGGAGAAAGCGCTCGCGGGGCGCTATGAGAAAAAGGCAGCAGGGGTGAAGAAGGAAATTAACAGGCAGTTCTGGCTGCAGGAATATTACGCGGACTGGATTGACTGGAAAAGGCATGAAAATTTTTCAAGCGACGGCAATGTCCTTGCAATTGTGTGGGGCATCGCTGACGGGGAAAAGGGCGCAAGGATAGAGGAATTCGTGGCGGAGAAAAAACTCACCGAAGTGCCGATGCGCACCTGCTATCCCAATTACGCTCCTTGGCGCGTGGCTACCTTTTTCACCTTTCCGTCGAAAGCATTCTACTATCACAATGGGCTGAGCTGGCCCTGGCTCGGGGCAATGAATGCAATCGCGCTGCAACGGCTCGGGGAAAGGAAGCGCGCGGGGAAAGAAATGGAGAGAATTGCCGAACTGATTGTCGGGCAGGGAACAGTGCACGAAATTTTTGATGAAAGCGGAAAGCCCGTGCGCTCGGCGCTGCTGAAAAGCGAGCACCCTTTCGCCTGGTCTGCCGCGCTTTTCCTGCTTGCAGCGGAAAAAACGGGAATCCCGCGGGAGAAGGCGGGGGAGTAGTTTTTTTAACTTTTTTCCATGAGGATTGATAGGTGAAAAGAAAAAATTTGCCTTTTTTTAAAATGAGGTCTGGCAATGTTTGAATTGATTTTCATTTCCGCGCTGGTTTCAGTGCTTGCTTTGCTTTCGGCATTCATGTTCCACCGGGTCATGGCAAAGCACGACGCAGGCACGGCAAGAATGAAGGAACTGCAGTCGTATATCCGCGAGGGTGCCTGGACCTTCATGACGGAAGAGGCAAAGGCATTCGCCCTTGTAATGCTCGTAATCGCGGCAGTTCTCTGGGGGATTTTTTACTGGGAGGTTGCAGTAGCGTTTTTAATCGGCGCAGTGCTGTCAATGAGCGCGGGATTCATTGGAATGAATTCCGCCACGCTGGCGAACGCGCGCGTTACGAACGCCGCGAGAAAGGATTCAAAAAGAGCGCTGAATGTTGCAATGGCCGGCGGAGCAGTAATGGGTCTCTCAGTGGCAGGGCTCGCCCTCGGCGGACTAACGCTTGTAATTTTCCTTTTCCAGGGCTCTTTTGATCCGAGCGTAATCCATATTGAATCAAAGGCTGTTCCCATTGTAAGCCAGATCATTGGAAGGAATCTGAACTTCATTAAAGCCGCGCTGATAGTGAGCGCGTATTCAATGGGCGCTTCGCTCGTTGCATTGTTCGACAGGGTCGGCGGCGGAATTTACACGAAGGCAGCGGACATGGGCGCCGATTTGGTCGGAAAGGCGGAAGAACACCTGCCGGAGGACGATCCGAGAAATCCCGCTACAATTGCGGACAACGTGGGAGACAATGTAGGTGATGTCGGCGGTTTAGGAGCAGACCTGCTCGAATCATTCGTTGGATCGATTATTTCAGTTATTGTGATAATGCTTTACCTCTTTGTTGCAAGGGGCAACCCGGACATAGGCGCGCTGCTCGGAAAAATAACCGCTGGGACAGGGATTGCCGCCGCGGACTACTGGTGGCTCGTGATCACGCCGCTGGTGATAATTTCGGGCGGAATAATCGCAAGTTTGCTTGGCGTAATGTATGTTCTGGTAAGCAGGGGAAAAGAAAAACTGCAGGGCGTTCTAATGAACGGCACGCGCATTGCCGCAGTCCTCACGGTTGCGCTTACATACGTTATTGTTTATGTCTCGCCTCTGGGCATGAATGTTTTCTGGGCTGTTTTAATCGGTGTCGTGACGGGAATCGTAATAGGGTATGTTTCCGAATACTACACTTCATCGCATTTCGGACCCGTTAAAAAGGTGGCTGAAGCGGACGACGCCGGCGCTGCAATAGGCGTAACCTACGGAATGGCTGTGGGAATGCTTTCGACCTTTGTTCCCGGAATAGCGATTGCTGTCGCGGTTGTACTGACCTACTGGCTTGCCGGTCTCGTGGGAGTGGCATTCGGCGCTCTCGGAATGCTTTCATTCGTGGGAATGACTGTTGCAGTGGACACATACGGACCTATAGCCGACAATGCAGGCGGGATAGCGCAGGGCTCAAATTTGCCGCACGCCGTAAGGAAGCGCACCGACAACCTGGACTCAATTGGAAACACGACTGCCGCGATTGGGAAGGGCTTTGCGATTGGTTCGGCAGCATTCTCCGCGCTTGCACTGATTGCCGCTTACATGTGGTCGGCGATCGGCTCTGCTGGAGAAGTCCAGATTCCGTCGATTGAAATAATAAGCACAAACCCCCTGATCGGGGGCACGGTTGTTGCGGCATTGTTCCTCGGGGCAATGGTTCCCTACGTGTTTTCGGCTCTTTTGATTCAGGGAGTAAGCGATACCGCGAACAAAATGGTGCGGGAAATAAGAAGGCAGTTCAAGGCGGATGCCGGCATTCTGAAGGGTAAAAGCAAGCCCGACTTCAACAGGTGCATTGCAATTACTTCCAAAAGCAGCCTTAAAAAAATGGTTTTGCCTGCACTCCTTACAATAACAATGCCTTTTTTGATAGGGTTCCTGCTCGGAAGGTTTGCCCTGGCGGGCTTTTTGATAGGCGCACTGCTTTCATGCATGCAGCTCGCGATTTATTGTGCGAATACTGGCGGGGCATTGGACAATGCGAAAAAATTCATTGAAGAGGGTCACTACGGCGGCAAGGGCTCGGAAGCGCACGTTTCAAGCGTTATTGGAGACACCGTGGGAGACCCGCTCAAGGACACTGTGGGACCGTCGCTGGACATTCTCGTGAAACTGATGTCCGTCGTGTCCATTCTTTTCGCTTCATTGTTTCCGGTGTATCCTGTTATTTTCCCGTGAAAATGAGTTTGGGGAGAAATTTCGCTTCTTTCAGGGAAAAATTTCCGCTTCGGGGTTCTCCCTGTTGAGAACAAGCGTGCGGGCTTCTCCGCCGCAGTGTTTTTTCACCAGCTCACCCAACTCGGCGGCGATTGATTCAATTTCCTCCCCTGAAAAGGGCGGAAGTCCCTCCACGACAAGGCAAACGTTTTTTGTTTCCTGGGTCATTTTTGACTTGTCGCATTCCCTCCAGTTCCATCTCCTGCACAGTACTTCTCTGTCATCACAGTAAACCACTTCTCCCTGTTTGGGGCTTTTTGTTTCCGCGGAGTTGAGTTCCTGGAAGGATTCCGAGCCGGAGGCGAATTTGAGCACTATGTCTCCTTCAACTTTGTCGAGGTCATCGCCGCCTGCCGGAACCATGTGCTTGAGGGAAATGTAATTGTAAATGTCCACTATTTTGTTGATGCTTCTAACGCCGTCGCCTTTAAGGGCTGACCTGTACAATGCTTCGACAGAACACTTGTTCTTTTTCGGCTTTCCGCCGAAGGAAGAGTATGCTTTTCTCCAAGAATCAATTTTCGGCTGCTGTGAAAGGGTTTCTGTGCTGAATTTTTCCCTTATTTCTTTCTGCCTTTCCCCAATCAGCGCCGTTACTTCCCTGCGCGGAGCGGAGTTTTCTATTCCCTTCGCTACAACCACGCCGATGTTCAGTCGGGGAAATCTTTCAAAAATCTTTCCGTCAATCCTGAGTTTCATTTTAGTATTGGCTGCCCAAAGTTTTATAAAAACCGCGCAATTCAGTAAAAAGCGTGCTTTCATTAATTTTTTAATCCTTTTAACCCCCACTTTTTGGGGGGTGGTTCTTTTTGGAACTGGAAGGAATTGAAGTGCACTGGCTGGGGCAGAGCGCTTTCAAGATAAGGCATTCGGGACTGGTCATCTACATCGACCCCTACAACATAAAAAGCACTGAAAAAGCGGACATTATACTCATAACGCACGAGCACTACGACCATTGCTCTCCCGCTGATATTGAAAAAATACGCTCAAATGAAACAACCATTGTCTGCAACGAGAAGGTCGCGGGAAAAGTGCAGGGAAGCGTTGAAATAATCGCGGAAGGCGAGGAACTTGAAGTGAAAGGGGTCAAAATCAGGGCAGTGCCGGCGTACAACGCAAACAAATCCTTTCATCCCAAGGGGCTCGGCTTGGGATTCGTTCTGGAACTGGGGGGCAAAAAAATCTACCATGCCGGGGACACCGACCTCATTCCCGAAATGTCCTCTTTGGGGGCAACGGACATCGCAATGCTGCCTGTCGGCGGCACTTACACCATGAACGCGGAAGAGGCGGCAAAGGCAGCGGAAACAATTGGAGCAAAAATCGCTGTGCCCATGCATTACGGCGTTGCAGCAGGCACGAGGGCCGACGCGGAAAAACTGGCAGAACTGTTTTCAGGAAAAACCGCAATAATGGAAAAGGAATGATTTTGGAATGCCATCGCTAAAGCCACTGGGAGCGGATGAAAGCATTTTCAGCAACATCGATTCATTGAATGCAGAATTCGTTCCCAAATTCCTGCCCCACAGGGAAGAGGAGCAGAAAACCATTGCGCAGGCGATAAAACCGCTGTGCGACGGAAAGTGCTGCCGCAACCTGCTTGTGTTCGGCAGTTCCGGCATTGGAAAAACGCATGCAGTGAAAAGGGTGCTGGAGGACATGCTCTCGGAGAGCAGTGAAGTGCTCTGTGCTTATGCGAACTGCTGGGTTTACGACAAAAGCGGGGAAATCTTGGCAAAATTGTGCGCGGATTTGGGCTACAGCGTGAAAGCCGCGGAGAATTCCGCGCAATTGCTTGCACGCATTAAATCCCGCAACGAGGAAAAACCCATTGTTTTCGTTTTCGACGAAATTGACCAGGCGGACGAACTGGACTTTTTGTATTCCGTTCTGGAGGAAGTGCAGGACCGCGCAGTAATAGCGATTACGAACAGCAACAAATGGCTCGCCGGGCTTGATGAAAGAATCCGCTCGCGCTTTCTGCCGCAGGAACTTGAATTCAGGGCTTACTCAAAGGAGGAAATTTTGGACATAATGCGCGAGAGGAGGAAATTCGCATTCTACCAGGACACGTGGAGCAGGGAAGCAGCGGAAATCTTGGATGAAAAAACCGCGGAACTCGGGGACGTCCGCGCTGGAATACAGTTAATGCGTGAAGCCGGGCTGGCGGCAGAGGAAAAGGCGAGCAGGATTGTAATGGAAGAGCACGCCCTTTCCGCGGTCAAAAAGTTATTCCCTTAATTTCACTTCCCCGAACACTTCGCTGAATTTTTTTGTGGTGGAAAGCAGGTAGGTGCGACCGCTCGGCGTTCTTTCAACAAAACCCTGTTCCACAAGCGACTTTACGTGGTCGTATGCCTTGTTGTTCCTGTATTTGATGACCAAAGACTGCCTTATGGGCTGCTTCACCGCAATCAGCGCGAGAGTGCGCTGCAGCCCCTTGTGCATTTCGCTCTTCATTGCGAGATGCTTCACTTTTTCCAGGTGGTGCGGCTTTACGCGCATCTGGAAAACGCCGTCTGCGCCCGCGCCGATTTCAACGCCTCCTTCCCTGTTAGAGTATTCCGCTGCGAGCTCGCCCAGCATTCTCAAAGCAATGCGCTTGTCTTTTAGTTCCACCAGATTCATTAAATCGGAGAGCTGCAATGAGCCGGGAGCCATGAACAACGCGGATTCAAAAACGCGCTTGTGCTCGTCCCAGTTTTTTACAGCGCGCGCGATTTCCCTCACTTCGTTCACTAAAAAACACGCTCCTCTAAAAAAGGCAATTGCCTTGAAGGCTACAAAATTATGCTGAAGGGGGTTAATAAATTTAACCCCTGTGCGATACCTTTAAATCCTTCGAGGGGCATAATTATTTTAGAGGAGGCCTTCGAATTGAAATCCAACCGTGCCAGGCGAGCCGCCCGCGAAGCTGCGGAAAGGAAAGCGAGAATGCGGAGAATTGAAGCCAGGGGCACGCTTGTGGGAACAGGGAGAGCCGGGAAAACCGCCGGAAAGCGCCCAAGAAAACCCCCTTTCAGGGTCCATGAGGGGAAAGCCACCCGTGAGAGTGTAGCTAACAGGATAAAAATGATAAGGGAACTGGACAGGATGAGGTTCGGCAAAGAGACAGAAGGAAAATATGAGTTCGCTGAACCAAGAGGAAGAGGTAGACGGAGCAGAGTCGTGAGGGAAGGCGGGGGACAGGAAAGGTACGAGTTCCGTAGCTGGGACAAGCACACATACGAGCAGTACTGCAGGGAAATTTTCGGGGGAACCAAGGGGGAAGTGATAGACTTCAAGGAAAACATCAGGAGGAGGCTCGAGCAAAAGGAAACCAGGCCTAGGATTGTCGGCAGGGCAGGAGTGAGAATTCTTGAAATAGGGCCTGGTCTAATGAGATTCCCCGCGGAAATCAAAAGAACATTCGGAAGCCGGGTTGAAATCCATACGCTGGGTCTTGCAGGAATGCCCTCACTAAAAGAATTCGAAAGAAGGTTCTCCAAGTTCGCCGGCAAAGAATTCAATGGAACACGGGAACAGGCACTTTACAACGAATACAGGAACGACATCATTGAATACGAGAAAAACAGGAAACTGGCGGACAGAAGGCATGTGGGCGCAATGGAAACAATGAGGCTTGCCACGCCCGAAGGAAAGCCGCTTCTCTTCGACATGATTGTGATGAAAAGGGGTGCAATAGAGGACTCGCCCGCTGCAGTGCAGGCATTCGAGAGTATACTGAACCATCTCGCCCCCGGCGGGGAAGCATTCATTGAAGCAGGATACTATCAGAACGTTATCGCCTCGAATCCGGGATACGTAGAAAGGCTGAGGCGGGCCGGAATAAGGGTGGAAGCGCACGGATACGACGGTCTTTACTTTTACAGGAGCCCGCTTGAAAAATTCAGACCTGTTGACCTTCGGAACGTTATATTCAGGGATGCTGACCTTGTTAAACCCAAAAGACCGCAAAAAGCCGGGCAGGACCGGAAGTGAAAAAAACAGGGTGTTTTGAATGGCAAAGCCGAAAATCGTTTACGTGATGCGGCATCCCCAGTATACGATCGAAGGGGAAAAACTGACAACTGAAAGGACTGAAACACGGGACTGGGATTTCCATTCAACCCTGACCAGAACGGGAGAACAGCAAGCGGTGGAATTCGCAAAATGGATGGCTGAAACAATTGAAAGGGCAAGGGAAAGGAATCCAAACGCGACATTTGAATTCATTTCAAGCCCTTACACGAGAGCAATGCAGATGGCTGAAATCGCCCTGGAAGAATCCGGATACAGGAGAAAAAGGAGCACCATAAGGAGAACCATAAGAAGCATGGAATGCCTCGGGGAAATTCCGTTTCCCTGGAAAAAGAAAAAATTCAAAAGAGGGGAAACGAGAAGCCGTTCAGGGAAAATGTCCAATCCCGAATACCTCTCATACGAATCATACATTGACGGCTGGGGAGGAACCGCGGAAATAATGGAGGGCAAGAGGCAGTCGCTTGAAGAATTTTACAGGGCAGTGCAGAAATCGGAAGCGGACATAATATTTGTTTTCAGCCACAGGGCAACAATAGCAACGATGACATGGGACCTCGACCACGGAAGAGAAAGGAGGATAAACGAATTAGCCGCCTATAAAATACAAAAATTCGGGGCAACAATCCCGCAAACGTCAATAACCGAACTCAGTGTCAGTTCAAGGGGAAAAATAGGAATCAGGAAACTGCTGGGTTTACCCAGGAAAGTTGTAAACCTCCTCGTGGCAAGGAGGGGCGGCAGGAAAAAGAGGCTCAAAACACGGCAGGAAAGAGTGAAAATAAGGTGGGAGAGAATCCCCTTACCGCTTCCAAAAATAAGGAGAACAAAAATGGTTCCGCATCTCACGCCGGAGCTCATAACCGGCATTGCGAGAACGCCGAAACGGGTCCTGAAACAAGAAGTGAAAAAACCGAAAAAACCCCCTACAATAAGAAAACCCAGAAGAGGAAGGTGAAAATAATCAGAGCCCTGAAAACTCTTTTTTCAGCAGCAATGCATCGCCTTCAATATTGGGGCTCTCGCTGATGACCACGCCCTTGCAACCGAATTCCTTGAGGGCGCGGAGCAGTTCCCTGTACTTTAAATCGCTCTCCTCCAAATTCAGGTGGTGCTTTTCCCCCTTGTCGGAGTAGGCAATTCCTGAAACATGGCAGTGCATTTCTTTAAGCGCATTCTTTCCCAACTTTTTTTCCACGAGCTCGAGCGCGGAACGGAATTCCTCCGCGGAATTCATTTTTCCAGCAGAGCGGGCGTGCAAGTGCGAGAAATCAATGCAGGGCAGCACTCCATCCAACTCGGAACTCAATTCAACCAGTTCCTCTAGGGAACCAAACTGCGAGCGCTTGCCCGTGGTTTCGGGCCTGACCCAGATTTCGTTTTTTTCCGCACGGAGCACGGAAACGATTTCCTGCAGGGAGTCCTTCACTGCACTGTACACTTTTCCCGGTTCCTGCTTCTGGTAGAATGCCGCGTGGAAGCACACGGAAAAAGCGCCGCACTCCCAAGCGCGGCGCGCGGCGTCGAGAATGCGCTTTTTACTTGCCTCGCGCTTTTTTTTCTCCGAAGAATTGAGGTTGATGAAATAGGACGCGTGGCATGTGAGGGCAACGCTTCCCTCCTGCGCGGTTCTTTTCACCTGAGGCGCGAGTTCTTCGCTCACGTTCACGCTGCGCACGAATTCGAGTTCCATTGCATCCAAGCCGAGGGCACGCACATGCTTTACTCCGTTCACTGTATTGCTGGGCGCTGTGGAAAGGGGAATTCCCGCAGTGCCGAACAAAAGGGAATCAAACTTCATTTTTTCACCCCGCAATAAAATGGATTCTTTCCTTTTTAATGCCCATCCTCCTCAGGGCAACGCGCATTGCTTTAAGTGAACCGGAACTGCCGCAGAGGTAATAGTGCGCTTTTTCATCGCGCAAGCCGGCTTCCTCGAGTGTTGGCTGTATGTAACCGCAGACGCCGCGCCAGCAGCATCCTCCTTCCTCATTAGCAGCCGCGTAAACCGAAAAGCACTTGTTGTCGGAGGAGCATTTTTCAAGCTCGGCGCGGTACAGGAAATGCTCGCAGGTTGGAAAACCATAAAACAATTGCACCGGCTTGCTCATGCCTTCGAGGCAGAGGTCGCGGAGCACGGAAATTGCAGGCGCAATGCCCGCGCCCGTGACAACGAAGACAATTTTTTCATGCTCTCTGAAAGGAATGATTTCGCCGAAGGGACCTCGCATTACCAGTTCGCCGCCTACCCGCAAATTCTTTTCGAGGAATTCAGTCAGTCCCCCGCTGTACTTTACCGCAATGCAGAATTCAAGGAACTCCATGTACGGAGAGGATGCAACGGAGTAGGGGCGGAAAAGCAGTTCTGCGGAATTTTTTTCCTGCCTGAGTCCCGGGTGCGCGAGCAATACGTACTGTCCCGCACTGAACTTGAAGCCCTCGGGCTTCTTCAAGCGGATGATTAAGTATGAATTCCTGCCTCTTTCCTTCACCCTTTCAATGGAAAGCACTTTGCACCTGAAATCCTGCATTTAAAACGCCTAAAAAAAGAAAACGAAAAAAGTTTTAAAAGGGGCTTACTTTCCGAGAGCCCTTGCGGTTTCCGCCCGCTAGCATTATTTTTCCCGCTAGCATTATTTTTAATTATTTTGATGCTGTATAAATGCAGTTTTTTTGCTTTGAGGATTTTGTCTGGGGGGATTTTAATTGGCAGATGGTTTTTCTTTAATGGCGGCACTACTCTTCGTTCTAGTTTTGCCGCTGGGAATATTTTTGGTGGTTCTATTGCTTGCATCCATAAGGGTTCTGAAGGAATGGCAGCGGGGCGTAGTGCTGACACTTGGCAGGTTTTCCGGGGTGAGGAATCCCGGACTGAATTTCATTATTCCAGTACTGCAGAAAATGATCTATGTTGACATGCGCATAA
>CAZKED010000020.1:0-24077 GCA_964551725.1 uncultured archaeon
ACTCAAAGTGGTTGAATTTGTACATCCAGCGCTTTATTTTTGCGCCCTTGAACGAGTATTTTTTGAGCACTTCGGTAATCTTTCCACTGAATTCCCCAAAGGAATGGTCCTGAGTTGCGTCCAAAAAATATGCCTTTTCCTCGAACTCCATTAAAACGAACGCGTGCGTTGAGAGGTTCTCCATTTCCGCTATTACAACGCTTGCGCTGTCATCGCCAAGACCGTGCAGCAAAGAGCACAAAAAAACGGCAATGTCCTCGTCGTCCGCCACCCTGTGAGTTAAAATTTCCCTCGGCTCAAGCCAGTAAACGAGGTTGAAGTCGGCTTTTGCAAAATCAATTTCTTTTTTAACAAACCCGAACGCCTTCTTTGCGGCATTCAGGTAATGCTTTTCAAAATCGTAATTCTCCGGTTTCAGTTCCGAGAGAACTCCCTGTATTGTGAGGTCCTCGCCGTTGACCAGCCCCTTTATCTCCCCTATTGTTTTCTTTCCCTGCTCGTTTATCAGGGAGGAGAATTTTTCAAGCAGTATCCTGTACAGTTTAAGCTTGAGACCCTTTTCAGAGAACTCGAACAGCGAACGGGTTTCAATCTTTTCCCTCAGTTCCCTGAGCGCTTCGCTCTTTTCCCTGAGCTGCTTTTCAAGTGAGGAAATTTTTCCCCTCAGGCGCTCGCTACTCTCTGATGCGCTGCCCCCCGCACCGCCTTCCTCGTTCCCGAGGTCTTTCCCAGCGTTATTCATATACATAATAGACAAAAAAAAGGATTAAAACTGCACGCTTGGGGGTTTTTTGGAAAAATGCAAAAAATAAAAGGAGAAACGCGTTATATTATGTGGGTTTCAATGACGGCAAAAAGAGCAGAAAAGAGAGGGAAAAAAGGAGGGAAAAGCGGAAAAGTAAAAAAAAGAAAAAAACGTCCAAAGGCAAAAAAGGGAAAGAAGAGGAAAAAAGCCGGGCGCGCCAGAAAAGCGGGAAAGAACACAAAGAGAGCGGGGAAAAAGAGGAGGAAAAGGCTTTCCCCTGCTCTTAGGAGGCTCGTGGAGCACGGGTTCGACAAAGAATTCAAAGAGGAAAAAATCGACGACATTGAAAGGCTTTCCGTGCTCTTGATGAGAAAATTCAAAATAAGCGCGGGGGATGTCGAAAGGAGAATGGAGAAAGAGGAAAGGAAAGGGCATTCGCCCATGCAGCTGATTGAAATAGAGAGAAAAATAAAAAAGGAATTGCTTTACGTGCCCATAGACTCCCTGCCCGGCGTCCCTTATTTTGAAAGGAAGAGGGAAAGGGCGCTCGACCTGGTGGTTGAGGCGAGGAGGCATTCGCGCTGATCTGCCTGATGCCCAACGCATTCTACTTTTTTGCAAGTTTTTTCCTGAGGGCTTTTTCAACTGCTTCCGGAACGAAACAACCAACGCTTCCCCCCAGAGAGGCTATTTCCCTGACAAGACTCGAACTTATGTAATAGTATTTCTCGCTTGTCATTACAAAGAAGGTGTCCGCCTCTTTGCAGAGCTTCCTGTTCATTGAAGCGTGCTGGAATTCGCGCTCGAAATCCGAAATCTCGCGCATGCCGCGCAAAATTATCCTCGCCTTCCTTTTCCTGAGGTAATCCACGAGCAGACCCCGGAATGAATCGACCTCCACAAAGGGCTTCTCCTTTGCGCATTCCCTTACCAGCCTGACTCTTTCCTCAAGTGAAAAAAGCGGTTTTTTTGATGGATTTGTCGTGACAGCGACAACTATTTTATCGAACACCTTTGAGGCCCGCTCGATAACATCCAAGTGTCCAAAAGTAATAGGGTCGAATGTTCCTGCATAGACCGCAACCTTTTCAACAGCCATTTTTTCCCTCCAGCCATTCAATCAATCTTTCCGCTTCTTTGCGGGTTTTTTCCAGTGAACCAGAATTGTCCAGCACAAAATCGGCTTTTTCCGCCTTGACCTCAATTGGAATCTGCACATTAATCCTTTTAATTGCTTCACTCTCGGAAACGCCCCTGGCAACCAGCCTCTCCTCTTGCTTTTCCCTAGAACAGTAAACGGTTACAATTGCATCAAAGCTTGTTTTTGGCTCTGATTCAAAGAATACCGGCACTTCTATAAATACTATTTCAGCGTGCTGTTCCCTCAACTCCGAGAGCTTTTCCGCAACTTTTTTTTCCACAACAGGGTGGATAACTGACTCAAGCTTTTTCATTTTCCCGCGGGATGAGAATGCTGCCGCGGCAATCTTTTCCTTCTCGCTTGAACCGAATTCCCGCTGCAGGAATTCACTGATTTCGCCACTCGCATAAATCTCGGCAACGAGTTTGTCGGCGTCAATTACAGGAAAGCTTTTTTCCGCGAGGATGCCGAGAACTGTGCTCTTGCCAGAGGCAATTCCTCCTGTTACAGCGACAACGCGCATATGGAAAGAATGCAGGAAAAAAAATAAAAGGAAAGACCGGCGTTTTTTCCCCGAGAAAAAGGCGGCAAAAGCGCTTGGATTCCGAATTTCCCGGGAAAAAAAGGTTTGCAAAGCGAAAAGCATAGTAATAACTGGTTTTAGTGCGTAAATTTAAACGGTGTGAAGCGAACTTGCTGTTGGTCTCTGACCAATATTAGGTCTGCTTCACACCACTTCTCTGCTTTTTTTGGTTCCAATCCGGCATTTTAATTATTGTCTTCCTTGAAAGAATGCTGCCGAGCAGTGTCTCGAGTGCTTGCTTTGAGGAGGAAATTTTTTGCTCGAGTTCCGCGAGCCGCTTTCCGGCATTGCCGACCTCTTCCCCCATCTCTTTTTCTCTGACCCGCGCGTGCGAGAGCTCTGATTCCAGCGAATCAATTCTCTTTTTCACGTCCATTGATTTCTTTTTTTCCTCCAGTTCCAGCGATTCTTTTTCCAGCGAGTTTTCCTTCCAGAAAAAGTTCTCGGCGAAATCGTAGGATTCCAGCTCGGAGATAAGCGCTTTCTTTTTGCCGAGATCTTTTTCCTTTAAGTGCATCTCCTTTGAATCAATCGCTTTATTGAGTTCCCTCAGGAGGAGTCTGAATTTTTCCCCGGTGGGGTCCTTTTTGAGCGCGGAATACGGTTCTTCGACGAAGGAGTGCAAAGTTGCCCTGCCTTCCGCATTCAAAAAATAGCGCTTTGATTCGACCATTTTCTCGAGTCTTTTGAGCGGCTTTTCCAGCCCTGCGAGCAGGTCGGAGAACTTTGCCCTCAGTTTTCCCTTTTCGAGCATTATTTGCTCCTGTCTTTTCAGGACCGCGGAAAGCTCTTTTGATTCCTTGGAGGAATTGAGGCGCTTGAGTGCGTTCTCCAGTTCCCCAATTTTTTTGCCCTGCTCTGAGAGCTGTTTCTCTTTTCCTTGGAGAATGCTCTCGGTTTCCTTCTTTTTTCCAATCAATTCTCCAACAAGCGCGGATTGCTCTTTTGCCCTTTCGACAGAAAGGAGCGCCCTGTTCTCTTCAATTGTTTTCTTGAGCTCGGACAGAATTCCCTCAATCTCTTTTATTGTTCCGCCGAGCTTTCTCGTTTTTTCCTTGAGCATTATTCCTGCGTAGGCAATGTTTTTTCCCGAGGAAAAAACCTCCTTCCTCAGTTCCGGGGCGGCATTCAGACAATATTCCGCGCATTCCTGCAGCGAGCCCGTTGCAGGCGGTTCAAGCTTTGAGAGGATAGCGCGCATTTTTTTTGCGGCTGAATCCCTGCTTGTTTTCACTATTTTGCGCAGTCGCTTGTTTGAGTGCTCGCCTATTTCTCCTCTTTCAAGTTCCGTTAGGTCCTTCTGGGCTTCGCTGAGCAGATGCTTTACTTCCGAGAGCCTGCCTTTTACTTCAATCTCGAGTTCCTTCCTCTTGGCACTGCTCTCCTTTTCAAGCAGGGCTGGAATTTCGCCGAGGGAAACCTCGAGTGGTTCTGCACCCTTCCTGCCCTTTAAGAAGCGCGAAATGAAAGACATAGTGAAATTTAGTTCAGCAAACAATAAAACGCTTTGCGCTTCCGCATTCACACTCTTCTTATACATAACAATTCTTTTTTATTCTTTTCCTGGAACAAAATAAGCGTATGGACATAATGAACCTGCTCAAAGAGAAAAAACCGCTCATTGACAGGGAAATGGAGAAAGTGCTGCCCAGAAAAGCATCAAAGGAATGGCTCGCCGGGGCGCTGGGAAAGACGGGTTATGCCTACGGTGAAAAAACCGTGAGCAGGGAATTCAATGAGCCGGTGTGGGAATTTCTGGACAGGGGCGGGAAAAGGTGGCGACCCGCGCTCCTGCTTTCGAGCTGCAAGGCGGTCGGGGGCAGTGAAAAAGAAGCGCTGCCTTTCTCTCCGCTGCCGGAACTGATTCACAACGGAACAATAATAGTTGACGATGTTGAAGACGGGGCGGAAATGCGCCGCGGCAAGAAGACAATGCATTTGCTGCACGGAGTGGACACCGCGGTAAACAACGGCAACGCGCTCTATTTCGCGCCCCTGCTGCTGCTTTACAGGAACCCCGAGAACCTGGAGGCGGAAAAAAGAATCAAAGTTTACGACCTCTACGCAGAGGAAATGCTCCGCGTGAGCATAGGGCAGGCAATGGACATCCACTGGCACAAGGGCAAAAGCAGCGTGAACGAAAAAGCCTATCTGCAGATGTGCGTTTACAAAACAGGGGTGCTGGCACGCTTTTCCGCAAAACTCGGCGGAATACTGGGAAACGGGAAAAAGAGGGAAATAAACGCGCTGGGCAAATTCGGCGAATCGCTCGGAATTGGATTCCAAATACAGGACGACATTCTGAACATTGCGCCGGCGAGCGAGGAATGGGGAAAGGAAATAGGAGAAGACATACGCGAGGGCAAGCGCACGCTGCTCGTTCTCAGGGCGCTTGAAGAACTCGAGCTACAGCACTCAAAAGAACTGCTGAGAATACTGGATTCGCATACAAAAAAACGCTCTGAAATAGAAAAAGCCGTAGAACTCATAAAAGGAACAGACGCAATAGAATACGCAAGGCAAAAATCCTCCGGAATAGTGAAAAAAAGCTGGAAGGAACTGGAAAAAGTCCTAAGGGACAACGAAGGCAAAAGGGAACTCAAGGCATTCGCGGAATTCGCGGTAAACAGGGAAATTTAGCCCTCTGCTTTTTTTCCCTTCTTTATTTCAACAACGTCAAGCTCAAGACACTCGCATTCCGATTTGAGCAGCGAGGAAATGCTTGGAAGGGTGCGACCGAAATCGCCTGAAATGAATTCCTTAACGTAAAGCCCTGCTTCGGCTTCCAAGCGCAGAGAGAGCTTTTTTTGGGCAGGCTCAAGCGACAGTATTTTTGCCTCTCTCCCCCGGACTTTATCGGCTCTGCCAATGCAGCGCAGAGGAGTACGCTGCCTTACAGAAAGAACACTGCCCTGCAAAAGTGAAAGGGCTTTCATTTCCGGCTCAGGGCAGCAGGAAACGCGCGCCTCGTAAACCTTGCTGTTCCTCTCCTCCTTCATTTCCGCCACTGCTTCCTTGCCGCATTTCTTAAGACCCTGAACCTCGATTTTTTTCCCTTCCGCGGAGTTTATTTTCTCCTGCAACTTTTTTAAGTCAGCGGAACGCTTTTTTGGTTCGAGGAGTTCGAGGGCGAATTTTCTGCCCGAGCCGAGCATTCTGACATCCTTGTCTTCTCTGCCGGAGCCGTGGAATTTCGCTCCACTGCAATTGAAAAAGGGGAGGGCATGCCTTTCAACAAGCCCCTGCACTGATTCCGGCGTGATAATGCCGGAGTAATTGCACTTTTTGCAGCCGCGCCCCTTGCACTCAAAACAGTAATGCCTTGTCTGGGTTATCTTGCGGGAGAATTTTTTATAGCACCCGCAGATGAACAAAGGCTTAACGTGCAGGAAAAGCAAATCCTGGTTGAAGTTTGCGAGAATTTCGATTTCCGCGTTTCGGAAGTCTGCTTTTGCGTTGAGGGATTCCTCCAGCTTTTTTACCATCAGCGGCTGGAATTCCTTTTTGAGCAGGAGTTTTCCGTCATCGCTTATTGAGTTTGGAAAAGTGCAGCCGAGGAGGAACGCTGAAAACTCGAATTCTCGCAGTGCTTTTTTTGCCGAGGCTGCGATTTCTTCCAGGGTTTCGGCATTAAATCCGGAGAAACGGAAACTGCAGTGCATAAAGGAAAAAAGGGCGCAAAGGTATTAAAACCGCTTTCTGCCATTTTTCTTTACCCTGCTCTTTTCCCTTATCGCCGCCTGAGCTGCGGCAAGTCTTGCGATTGGAATCCTGAAAGGCGAGCAGCTCACATAGTCAAGCCCGATTTCGTGAAAGAATTCTATTGACTCGGGGTTGCCGCCGTGCTCGCCGCAAATTCCGACTTCGAGCCTTGGATTCGCTCTCCTGCCGTCTACTGCGGCTATTTTAACGAGCTGACCCACGCCCTCCTTGTCCAGCACCATAAAAGGGTTGTGCGCCAGAATGCCCCTGTCCATGTACACGCCCAAGAATTTTGCCTCCGCGTCATCCCTGGAAAAACCGAACGTTGTCTGCGTTAAATCGTTTGTGCCGAAGGAGAAGAAATCGGAATGCATGGCTATTTCCTTTGCCGCAAGGCAGGCTCTCGGCAGTTCAATCATCGTGCCAATATTGAACGCAATTCTTTTGCTTGATTTTGTCATTGCCTGGTTTGCGGTCTTCCACACAATATCCCTGAGAAACGATACTTCGTTCCCTGCTCCAACCAAGGGGATCATTATTTTGGGGTTTACCTCAACGCCCTCCTCAACCGCCTGGAGTGCTGCCTCAAATATTGCCTGCACCTGCATTTCATATATTTCGGGATAAATTATTCCCAGCCTGCAGCCCCTGAAGCCCAGCATGGGGTTCTTTTCCCTTAAATCCTTTGCCTTCATGTAAAGAAGCCTTTCTTCCTCGAGCTTGCGTAACTCTGAACGGTCCGCTTCAAGAAGCTGGATTCTTTCAAGCAGTTCGCCGCGGTCCGGCAAAAACTCGTGCAATGGCGGATCCAACAGACGTATTATCACCGGCAATCCATTCATTGCCCTGAATATTCCCAAAAAATCGCCGCGCTGCATTGGCAGGAGATTCTTAAGCGCTTCTTTTCTCTCCTTTTTGTTCGAGGCGAGAATCATTCCCTGCACTATTGGAACGCGCTCTTTTGACATAAACATGTGCTCTGTCCTGCACAGGCCTATTCCCTCGGCTCCGAAATCGCGCGCTTTTAGGGCTTCCTCTGGAGTGTCGGCATTCGCCCTAACGCCGAGTTCCCTGAAAGAGTCCGCCCACTCAAGAAGCTGTTTGGCGCTTTCACTCATTTCGGGTTCAAGCATTTTCACCCTGCCCAGTATTACCCTGCCGGAGGAACCGTCAATCGTAATGACTTGGCGTTCTTTTACCTCTGTTTTTCCGGCTTTGAATCTCTTTTTTTCAAAATCAATCGATATTGCCTCGCATCCTGCAACGCACGGCTTGCCCATTCCCCTGGCAACAACAGCGGCATGGGATGTTAGGCCGCCCCTGGAAGTCAAAACGCCCTGCGAGGCAACAACCCCGTGTATGTCCTCGGGCGTTGTTTCGGGTCTGACAAGAATCACTTTCTCGCCTGATTCCGCCATGCGGTCGGCATCGTCCGAGTGGAGGACAACCTTTCCACAAGCGGCTCCCGGGGAAGCCGGAAGACCTCTGGCTATTTCCCTGAGTTTTTTTCTTGCATCGATTCTCCTGTGCAGTAGTTGGCCCAAATGCTCCGGACCGATGCGCACAACCGCTTCCTCTTTGCCAATCAGCCCCTCGTTCACCATGTCCACCGCAATTCTTACCGCTGCCTCGGCAGTTCTTTTTCCGGCACGGGTTTGCAGCATCCAGAGCTTTCCGCTTTCCACAGTGAATTCAAAATCCTGCACGTCCTTGTAATGCCTTTCAAGCTTGCCGGCAACCTTTTCCAGTTCAGCATACGCCCTTGGAATCTTCTTTTTCATTTCCTCCAGGGGCAGCGGCGTTCTTGTTCCGCCGACAACGTCCTCGCCCTGTGCCTTGAGGAGGAACTCCCCGAAAAGCCCTCTTTCTCCCGTAGAAGGGTTGCGGGTGAATCCCACGCCTGTGCCCGAATTCCTGTCCATGTTGCCGAAAACCATTGACTCCACGTTTACAGCGGTGCCTACTGAATCGGGAATATTCTGTATTTTCCTGTAGGTGATTGCCCTGCGGTTGTTCCAGGAATTGAATACCGCGTTTATTGCCATAAAGAGCTGCTCTTTGGGATCCTGGGGGAATTCCTTGCCTGTTTCGTTTTTATATGTTGAATTGAACTCGGAGATTACCCCTTTCAAGTGCTTTGCCTTGAGATCGGAATCAAACCTCAGGGAATGATTCTTTTTAACGCTTTCAAGAGTTTTTTCGAATTTTTCCGGGGAAATGCCCATTACCACCTCGCCGAACATCTGTATGAGCCTGCGGTAGAGGTCCAGGGCAAAGCGCTCGTCGCGGGTTTTTTTAACCAACGCCTTTATTGTCCTATCATTCAGCCCGAGGTTGAGCACGGTGTCCATCATGCCGGGCATTGAAACAGGCGCTCCCGACCTAACTGAAAAAAGCAATGGATTGCTCTTTCCATTGAACTTTTTACGCGTTTTTCTCTCTATTTTTGTTATCGCTTTTTCAACCTGTTCTTTCAGTCCCGGGGGATATTTCCTGTTGTGCTCCAGAAAGTAATTGCAGACATTCGTACAGATTGTGAAACCGTGCGGGATGGGCAGACCCATCCTTGTCATTTCCGCAAGGTTTGCGCCCTTTCCGCCCAGCTTGTCCCTCATTTCCTTTCTTCCTTCTTCAAAAAGGAAAACGAATTTTTTGGTATGACCCATAAACTGCACCGTTTAAATGTACAAAAAGTGCGAATAAGCAGTAAAAACTCGCTCTGAAAATGTTTAAAAAATGTTTTAATGCGAATTTTTTTGGTTTAAATGGTTATAACGCTTGCTTTGGTTTTTCTCATAGTAGTGCTTATTCTCGCAATACTGCTCGTGGCAAGGAAAAAAGAGCGCAGGTCAAAGAGAACGATTGCGAGAATTCCGAGAATGAGCATTCGGTGAATCAGCGGAAAAACGCCGAAACAATTCTCTTAAGTCTTTCGAGCACTGATTCGTTGCTGAACTCGTATTCGGGAGAGCCGGCAATCTGCGCTGCGAGGGAAAGCATCTGCATTCCCACCCTTGAACTCGGGTTGCGGAACACAACGGGATAATTCGCGGAAAAAGCATTCTTCACCGACACATCGTCGTTTACTGCCGCGAGAACAGGCGCTTCAACAATGCTTTCAATGTCATCCAAGGAAACCTGCCTTTCCTTGGCATTCACCTTGTTCACCACAACGCCCAAGACCTTCCTTTTCAGCGAGCGCGCGAGACGCACCGCCCTAAGGGCATCGATTACTGCGGGCATCTCGGGATTTGTTACCACGAGCACGAAATCGCTCGCGGTAATCGCCAGCCGCGCCTCTTCATCCAGGCCAGCGCCGGCATCAACCAAAAGCAAATCGGTTTTTTTCCTGAGTTCGGAGACGAGTGCGAATGCCTCGGAATAATCCTGCTCCAGTTCGGCGAGAGAAAGCGAGCACGTGACAAGGCGGACTCCCGAGCCGTGCTCCAGAATTGCCTCGTCAAGAGAACAGTCATTGTTCAACACGTGGTTTATTGTTCTTTGGGCAGGCATAAAGCCGAGGTAAAGCCCAGCTGTGGGGGAAGTAACATTGCCCTCCATTACAATTGGGTTATGCCCGAGCTTGTGGAGCGCGGCAGCCAAATTCAGTGCAACAGTGGTCTTGCCCACTCCGCCCTTTCCCGAAATAATTGAAACAACCTCGCCCATAAAAAACCACGCAAAAAAACTCTGTATAAGAATAAGTGCTTTTCAATTATTTATATTTAATGTTCAAAGGGCTAATCAGAAGTCACACTCAAATACTTTGCAAGCAGGGGATGCTTTTCCTTCATTTCCGCATAGCACTGCTTTGCGACCTTCCTGTAGGACTCGTGCCCTGCTTTTCCGCTGCGCAGTTTAATGAAGTGCCACAATTCGCGCAGATTCCACGTGAGGAGCAGGCGCTTTCTGAATGCCAAGGGCACGCAATACTGCGTAGCGAAAGGGAGTTCTTTCCGCATGGAATCGAAGAGGTTCTTTGCCTCCTGCATTTTCTCGGAGAAAGATTCAGCGAGACCGCATTCTTTCATTTCTTCCGGCACCGAGAAGCCGTGGTCGCAGGTGAGCAGCTGGGTTGTCTGAGTGCACATCCTGTGCCTCTGTATGTCTCTGAACGCGCCGAAATCAACGAGAATGTCGAAAGTGAAATAGGAGTGCTCGAACTCGCGCGGCAGCCGTTCTCCGCCCAAACCTTTCACGAATTCCTCCAGCACCCTTTCCTTCTCTTCCGCGCCCATTTTCTTTGCCTGCGCAAGGCATCGTGTGAAAGAATGCTGTGAGTAACGGTATAACGCGGCTGCAACTATTTTTTCCTCCGCCAGGAAATCGGAGTGCACCAGTTCCACGGGCTTCCTTTCCTGCGGTTGGGGAGAATACCGCTTTGAGAAGGAAAGCATCCTTTTCTCGGTGTCAAGCAAATAACCGCTTTTGGCTGCTGCCTTCAGGAGCGTGGGGAGAATGCCACTGCACTCCCGCTTCATTTGCTCCGCAATGGAATTCATCTCGCTGAGAGGGTGGGAGAGCAGTTTCACCACAACGTGCTCCCATTCCCTTGCATTGCAGGTCATTCCAATGTTTGTCAGCGTTGAAGCAGGCAATGCGTAGCGCAGGACATCGCAGACCCCTGCCTTGGTCAGCGATTCATAGAACCTTTCACTCATTTCCTGAGAGCGAGGGTGCTTGGAGCGCATGAATTCAAGCATTTTTTCCTGGCTTTCAGTGTAGAAATCGAAAAGGGAATTCATTACCTGCTCATAGCGCTCTGAGTGCCTTGATTCCATTATTTCCCTCGGTTTGCAGTATTTTGTTCTGTCGAATACCTGGTAGCGCGTGCTTTTTTCAGTGAAGGCTGCCAGGCGGGAGTCTTCAATGCTTTTGGAGGCGAGAATGCTCACGTTCTCCAAGGCGAGGGAGCAAACCGAGTGCTCGGCTACGCTCTTGTGCCCGAAGCCGACAACCCATTTTTTGTGAAATGCAGAGGCCTTTTTTTCCGCTGCACTGTAATCCGGTTTTGCAGTGGAACCAGGGGAAATGCTGCCTTCTTTGAGGAGCTTGAGCAGATTGTCGCGGAAGGAATTCGGCGAACGGGAAACATAGGCGAATAAAACGGAGATTACTTCCGGCGGCAGGGAATGCAGTGCGTAAATGTCTCTATCCAAGTTGGAAACATGTCTTGAGAGAATTTCGGCGTCTTCCTTTTTGTATGCCATAAAACGCGCCTCGGTTTTAAATGTGGAAGAAAAGTAAGTTAAAATATATTGAAAAAAGGGATTAATTCGCTGAAGAACGAAATTGCGTCGGGCAAAAAACGTAAGCTTTAATAAGGTTTCCAGCGGAGAGTTATAAAAGGTGTTCTGATGAATTCTGCGGTGAAGGCATTCTATGAAAAGCCCTGGAAGGAGAGAACCGAAATCATTGCAAAAGAATGCTCGCTGAACGCCGGGGAAAAGAAGCTGCTAGAATCAATGCACCCGCTTGACTTCGAGACAGCGGACAGGATGGCGGAGAACGTTATCGGAACATTCGCCCTGCCTCTCGGCATTGCGACAAATTTCCGCATAAACGGAAAGGACTGCTTCGTTCCAATGGCTGTGGAGGAAAGCAGCGTTGTTGCCGCGGCAAGCAAGGGCGCGAAAATTGCGAGGATGCTGGGCGGCTTTGAAGCCGAGTGCAGCAAACAGATAATGATAGGGCAGATTCAGCTGAAGGACGCCGACCAAAAAAAAGTGAAAGAAGTGATTGAAAAGCACAAATCCGCACTACTGGAAAAAGCGAATTCATGCGACAGAGTGCTGTGCGGGCACGGCGGCGGGGCAAGGGAAATTGAAGTGCGGAGCGCGGAAAAGTTCACAGTGCTGCACTTGCTCGTGGACGTGAAAGACGCAATGGGCGCAAACGCAGTCAACACAATGTGCGAGGCGCTTGCGCCGGAGATTGAAAAACTGTGCAATTGCAGCGTTGGGCTTAAAATCCTTTCCAATTTTGCAGTGCACAGGATTGCAAAAGCGAGGGCAAAGTTCAGCGTGAAAGAGCTCGGCGAAGAAACGGTGCGGGGAATAATCGAGGCAGGGGAGTTCGCCTCAGCAGATCCATACCGCGCCGTAACGAACAACAAGGGAATAATGAACGGAGTGGACGCTTTAACAATAGCCACAGGCAACGACTTCAGGGCAATGGAAGCCGGAGTTCACGCTTTTGCCTCCAAGAGCGGGAAATATTTGCCGCTGGCAAAATATTCAAAGGACAGCGAAGGGAATTTGCTCGGAGAAATAGAAATGCCGGTGCAGCTCGGAATAGTGGGCGGAAGCACCAAAGTGAATCCAACGGCAAAACTGTGCCTCAAAATCCTGGGAGTGAAATCGGCTGCAGAATTGGGGGAAGTGACCGCGAGCGTTGGGCTGGCGCAGAATTTCGCCGCACTGCGCGCGCTTGCAAGCGAGGGAATACAGCAAGGGCACATGAAACTGCACGCCGAAAACATCGCAGTGCAGGCAGGCGCGAAAGGAAAAGAAATAAAAATTGTGGCAGAGAAAATGATTTCACTCGGAACAATACGCCAGGAAGAAGCGGAAAGGGTGTTGGGTGAAATCCGTGAATGAAAAAGCGGGAATTATAGGCTACGGGGTGCACGTTCCCTGGCGCAGGATTCGCGTGGAAGAAATTGCGAGAGTCTGGGGAAAGGACGGGAAGAAAATCGCGAAAGGACTGAACGTGAAGGAGAAAAGCGTTGCCGCATTCGACGAGGACGCATGCACTCTTGCAGTGGAAGCAGCAAGGAAAGGTTTGACGGACTTTGAAATTGACCCCAAAAGAGTAGGAGCAATTTATGTTGGAAGCGAATCGCACCCTTATGCCGTCAATCCTACAGCGAGCATTGTAGGCGACGCGATAAACGCGGACAACGAGTATTTTGCTGTCGACATGGAGTTCGCGTGCAAGGCGGGAACAGCGGCAATGCAGGTATGCTATGCGCAGGCAATTGCCGGAATGATTGAAGTTGGACTGGCAATCGGCACCGACACAGCACAGGGCAAGCCGAATGACGCACTGGAATTTACGGCGGGAAGCGGAGCCGGGGCAATATTCATTGGCTCGGACAAAAAGGAAATAATCGCCGAAATTGATGCAACCTGCTCCTATACAACGGACACGCCTGATTTCTGGAGAAGACCGAAAGCAGAATTCCCCGAACACACAGGCAGGTTCACGGGCAAGCCGGCTTACTTCAAGCACGTGCTGAACGCTGCGAAAAAACTGCTGGAAAAAACCGGAATGGAAGCAGGGGATTTTGACCACGCGGTCTTCCACCAGCCAAACGGAAAATTCCCAGTAAAGGCAGCGCAAGCGCTCGGCATCCCGCTGGAAAAAACAGAGCAGGGGCTTATAACGCCGCTCATAGGGAACACTTATTCGGGCTCGACGCCAATGGGGCTGTGCTCAATACTGGACAAGGCAAAGCCAAAGGACAAAATTTTGGCGGTGAGCTACGGATCGGGAGCGGGCTCTGACGCCTTTGCATTAACAGTAACAAAGAATATTGAAAAACGCCGTGCGAGAATCCCTGTCCTGAAACAGATTGAGAAAAAGAAATACGTCGATTACGCTGTGTACTTGAAACACAGGGGGAAAATAAAGAGCCTGTAGGTGCTGGAAATGACTGAAGTGGTGATTGTTGGAGCGGGAATGACCAAATTCGGCGAGCACTGGGAACGCTCTTTCCGCGAGCTGATTGCCGAGGCGGCAATAAAAGCCATAGGCGACGCAGGAATAAAAGGCGAACAAATCGAGGCGATTTACGGCGGCTGCATGGCTTCCGGCAGATTCATAGGACAGGAGCACATTGGAGCACTAATAGCAGACCAGCTTGGATTGAATCCGATTCCGAGCACGAGGTGCGAGGCGGCATGCGCTTCCGGGGGGGTTGCACTGCGCAACGGCTATTTGGCGATCAAAAGCGGGGAGCACGACGTGGTAGCAGTGGGCGGAATTGAAAAAATGACAGAAGTGAGTACAGAGGAAGCGTCTTTTGCGTTGGGAGGAGCTGGAGACCAGGAAACAGAACTTTTCCACGGCGCGACCTTTCCCAGCCTTTACGCCCTGCTGGCGCGGAGGCACATGCACGAGTTCGGCACAACCGAAGAGCAGATGGCGATGGTCGCAGTAAAAAACCATGCTAACGGAATGCTTAATCCAAATTCACAGTTCCACAGAGAGATAACCGTCCAAGACGTGATGAAATCAACCTATGTTGCAGAACCAATAAAGGTCCTGGACTGCTCTCCTATAACGGACGGCGCAGCCGCTGTCATTCTATGCTCAAAGGAAAAAGCAGAGGAACTGGGTTTGGGGGGAATAGAAATCCTTGCATCGGAACAGGGCTCTGATACTCTCTCGCTGGCGGACAGGAAGAGTTTGACAGAACTGCGGGCAACAAAGGAAGCAGCAAGGAAAGCATATGAAAAAGCCCGCATTTCCCCGAAAGACGTGAGCTTTGCGGAAGTGCATGACTGCTTTACAATTGCGGAAATTCTTGCGATTGAGGACCTGGGGTTTTTCAAAAAAGGAAAGGGCGGCATGGCAACGGAAAAAGGAAAGACCACTTTGGAGGGGGAAATTCCTATTAACTTGAGCGGGGGACTTAAATGTGGTCACCCTGTGGGCGCAACAGGGGTAAAACAAGCAATTGAAGCATTTGAACAATTGTTGGGAAGAGCAGGGGAGAGGCAGATTAAAAATCCACAAATTGGATTAGCCCATAATATCGGGGGCAGCGGAGCAACTGCCGTTGTAAGCATTTTCAAAAAATGGGGGGTTGGAGAATGAAGGATTCAGCGCCCCTTAACTGGAGGAAGTTTCCCGAAAGGTACAATTTGCGGGGAAACTACTGCGAGGAATGCGGAACAGCGTTTTTTCCAGCGAGGGCAATATGCCCGAAATGCAGGAGAAAAGGGAAGCTTGTGAAGAAAGACATGCCCCGCACTGGAAAAATTTATTCATTCACCAAACTGCATGTTGCACCCACGGGATTCAGGCACGAAACCCCTTACTACCTCGCAATAATCGAACTGGAGAACAAGGCAAGGGTTCTGGCGCAATTGGTGGACACCGAGGGCGAAAAAGTAAAAATAGGCGCAAAGGTAAAAAAAATGTTCAGGAAAATGGGGCAGGCAGACAAATACGGCACAATAACCTATGCCTACAAGTTCAGGATAGTGAAATGAGCCGGGAAAAGACCCATTTAAAAGAACTTAATTTCCACTAATTGGGGTTTGAAATGGGCAGGGGAACAGGATACGGTAAAACAATTGTTTTCGGCGAGCACTTCGTTGTTTACGGGCTGCCGGCAATTGCCTCCGCCATTACCGGCAGCACTGTTGCAGTGGCAAGACGTGTTTCAGGGCATTCCTATAGCATCGAGGACAAAAGGCCAGAAACGCCGGGCTACAAGGAGAAAAAAAAAGAACAGCAGCTGGATTCAATTAAAAGAATTTTTGAATTCCTCGGCTTTGACCCTAAAGAGAACGCAGTGGAAATTTTGCTGGAAGGCAACCTTGTCGCGGCAAGCGGCGTGGGAGCCAGTGCAGCGAGCTGCGCTGCAATTGCGCGCGCGCTGAACGAGGAATTCTCCCTCGGACTGGAAGACGAGGAAATAAACAAGGCAGCATACGAGGGAGAAAAGGGATACCACGGAACGCCGAGCGGGATAGACAACACTGCAGCGGTCTACGGCGGGCTCATATGGTTCAAGAAGGGACTGCCGGGAAAAGAGAACACAATACAGAGAGTGAAGATTGAACCGGTGGAAATTGTGTTAGGGAACACGGGAATCACGAGCAATACAAGTGAAGTGGTGGCAGACGTGCGGAAGAAGAAAGAAGCCAATGAAAGGGAATTCGACAAAATTTTCAGGGATTACGGAAAAATTGCTGAAAGCGCTCTCGGCGCTTTCAGGGAGAACGATGTTGAAAGCGTGGGAAAACTAATGAACGAAAACCACTCCCTGTTACAGAAAATAGGCGTTTCATGCAAAGAACTGGAAGAGCTTGTGGAGACAGCAAGGGAACAGGGAGCGGTTGGAGCGAAGTTGACAGGCACCGGGCGCGGCGGGTTGATGATTGCATTGACGCCTGGAAAGGAATTGCAGGAAAAGGTCGCGGAAGCGATTGAGGCAACGGGAAAAACCGCGTTCAGGACAAAAATCGGGTGAAAAAATGAGGATAATAATGGGAGTGTGCGGCGCAAGCGGCGTTAACTACTCTTTCCCCCTGCTCAGGGAACTGAAAAAGAAAAAAGTGGAAACCCATTTAATTGTAAGCGAGTGGGCGGAAGAGCTTGTCAGGATTGAAACAGGGAAAAAAATCTCAGACCTCAAAAAACTGGCCTCTTACTCCTACAGGGAAAAAGAAATGGACGCACACATTTCAAGCTCGAGCTTTTTGTGCGACGGCATGGTCGTGGTGCCGGCAAGTGTGAAAACTGTTGCGCAGATAGCCAATGCCGATACCGGCACTTTGATTAGCAGGTGCGCTGACATAATGCTCAGGACAGGGAAGAAACTCATTGTATGCGTTAGGGAAACCCCGTTGAGTGCGCCAGCGCTAAAAAACCTTTACAACATTTCACTTTACGGCGGCACTGTAATGCCGTTGAGCCCTGCGTTCTACCACATGCCCAAAAAGATTGAGGACTTGGAAAAATTTATTTCCGGAAAAATAATGGATTTGCTCGGAATAAAGAACAATGCTTACAAGAGGTGGAAAAAATGAATCTTGCTGAATTTGCAAACTCGCTTGAAGAAAAGGGAAAACTCATAACAGTGAAAGAGCCCGTTTCTAAAAAATTCGAGTGCTCGGCGATAATGCACGAAATTGACGGAACAGCTGTGCTATTTGAAAAAGTGAAGGAATCAGCGTACAAAGTACTCGGCAATCCCTTTTCATCCAAGGAATTAATCGCTGAATATCTGCGAATTCCGGCGGGGAATCTCGTGCCGAGAATGAGGAATGCTCTTGAAAAGCCAAGCGAGCCCGAGCTGGTGGAAAAAGCGGAATGCCAGGAAGTTCTGGAAAAAAGCGTTGACATGGACAAACTGCCCATTCTGCGTCACACCGAAATCGACGGAGGCAATTACATTACCTCGGGCGTGTTCGTTGCCCGCGATGACGAGCACGGAATGAACGCTGCATTCCACCGCTGCATGCAACTGGACAGGGAAAGATTCAGCGTGCGCGTGCTTGAAAGGAACACAATGGAATTCCTTAAAAGGAATGACGGCGAACTAGGTGTGGCTGTGTGCGTTGGCTGCCCCCCCAATGTTCTCTTAGCTGGAGCGACAAGCCCCAAGCTGGGAGAATTCGAGTTCAATATCGCGAATTCAATCGAGCCCTTTGAAGTTGCAAAGGCAAAAAGCGCGGACGTCGTTGTTCCATCGCAGTGCGAATTCGTTCTTGAAGGGACTCTATCAATGAACTCGCCGGAAAAAGAAGGACCCTTCTTGGACCTGACCGGAACATATGACTTCGTGAGGGAACAGCCCGTGCTCACCGTAAAAAAAGTGACTCACAGAAAGGATGCGCTTTGGCATGCATTACTGCCCGGAGGCAACGAACACCGCGTCCTTATGGGAATGCCCCGCGAGCCAACCATATTCAGGGAAGTGAACAAAGTGACAAAATGCCTTGACGTCAACATTACTCCCGGCGGGTGCTCCTGGCTGCACGCCGTGGTGAAAATTGACAAAAAAAGCGATGAAGAGCCAAAAAAAGCCATTGAAGCTGCCTTCAGGGGACATTCCTCCCTAAAACACGCGTTTATTGTGGAAAAAGACATCAATATTCTCGATCCCAATGACGTGGAATGGGCCATGTCCACGAGATTCCAGGCGGACAAGGACATGTACACCTATCCCGGGCAAAAAGGCTCCTCGCTGGACCCGAGCGCGGAACAGCCCGCAAGAAAAACATGCAAGGTTGGATTCGATTTGACTGTGCCGGTAGGCAGGGAGAAAAAGGATTTCGAGAGGGTGAAATACCCTAAAACAGGCTTGAAAAAAATCCGAGGGTGAGGAAATGGAGCTTACGGAAGAGGAAAGGGAAATGCTTTCAGGCAAGCTGGGAAACGCGGTGAAAGAGAGCATGGAAATTTTAAATGCGCTTGGGGAAATTTACGGTGCAAAGAGGATGATTGATGCAGCAAGCGTGCAGATTGCCGGTGTCTCATACCACAATCTCGGCGATGCGGGCTTGGAATACCTTGCGGAACTGGCGAAGGACGGCAGGGTCAAAGTGCTGACAACGCTCAATCCCGCGGGAATGGACCTGAAGGAGTGGGAGAAATTGGGCATTCCCGCGGATTTCGCGGAAAAGCAGATGAAAGTAATTGAAGCATTCAGAAAAATGGGCGTGACCGTAACTTGCACCTGCACTCCCTATTTGGTAGGAAATTTGCCTCGCTACGGGCAGGACATTGCATGGAGCGAAAGCAGCGCTGTGTGCTATGCCAATTCTGTTATAGGCGCGAAAACCAACCGCGAAGGCGGACCAAGCTCGATTGCTTCCGCGCTAACCGGAAAAACGCCTGAGTACGGAATGCACCTGGAGGAAAACAGGCAGGCGCAGGTGCTCGTGAAAGTGAAGGCAAAAATTGATTCCGTGCCTAAATTCGGGGCGCTGGGAAAAGTGCTGGGAGAAAGAATAAAGAACAGAATTCCCTACATTGAAGGAATTGACTCTGCGAGCTTGGAGCAGTTGAAGAGCCTGTGCGCTTCAATTGCAACCTTCGGCGGCACGGCGCTGTTTCACCTTAAAGGAATCACCCCCAACAAGACAAAAGTGCCGGAGGAAACGATTGAGGTAAGCGAGGCAGAGATTCAAGAGGCAATAGAAAAACTGAGCGATGCCTCAGAGATAGATTTTGTTGGAGTGGGCTGCCCTCACGCCTCCCTGGAGGAATTGCGTGGTATAGCGGAATTGCTCAGGGGAAAAAAGGTCAGTAAGGATTTCTGGATCTGCACGGCAAGGAAGACAAAGGAACTGGCTGACAAAAAGGGATACGCCAAAACAATTGAAGAAAGCGGTGCAAAAATAGCATGCGATACATGCATGGCTGTCGCGCCCATAAAGGACAGGTACAAGGGAATGGTCACAGATTCAGCGAAAGCGTGCTATTATGCCGCAGGGCACAACAATTTCAAAACGCGCATCCGCCCCATGGAGGAATGCGTTAGGGAGGCGCTGAAATGATACTGCGGGGAAGAAAAATCAAGGGCGGAAAAGCGGAGGGCGAAGCCTTGGTGAGCAAAGAGCCGATTTCCTTTTACGGAGGCGTTGACCCCAACACAGGCACTGTAGTGGAAAAGGGGCACTCGCTCGAGGGAAAAAGCGTTGCGGGAAAAATTTTGGTGTTCCCGCAGGGAAAGGGCAGTACTGTGGGAAGCTATGCGATTTACAGGCTGAAGAAATCCGGAAAGGCACCAAAAGCAATAATTAATAAGGAGTGCGAAACTATAGTTGCAGTCGGGGCGATAATTTCGGAAATTCCCTGCATTGACCACGTGAAAATTGAAAAAATAAAAAGCGGGGCAAAAATAAGAGTGGATACTGAAAAGGGGGTTGTTGAATTTTGAGTCTTGTGTTGGTGAAGTTGGGGGGCTCGCTGCTGACCGACAAAAGGAAAAAGGAATCGTTGCACCGCGGAATACTGAAAAGGATTGCTGCTGAGATTCACTCCGCCCACACGAAGAGCGGATGCAAGCTAGTGGTTGGACACGGCGGTGGCAGTTACCCGCACTTTCCGGCAAAAAGATTCAAAGTGAAAGACGGGTTCAGCGACAAGGAAAGTCTCAAGGGCTTTGCTTTAACCCAGGATGCCGCTTCAAGGCTGAACAGGATTGTGGTGAAAGAACTGCTCGGCGCGGGGGAGAACGCGGTTAGCATGCAGCCCTCGGCGTGCTTTGTGTGCGAGAACGACCGCATTGCTTTCTCTTTCCTGAGACCTGCGGCGGAAATGCTGAAGCACGGCATTCTTCCCGTTCCTTTTGGAGACGCAGTAATTGACATGGAGAAGGGTGCAACGATACTTTCCACCGAAAGCATTTTGAAGGAGATTGCACTGAAGCTTAACGCCCAAAGAATCATTGTTGCTGGGAACGTCGAGGGCGTGTTCACCGCTGACCCGACAAAAGACAAGAAAGCGGAAATGATTCGCGAGATAACAAAAGAAAATTATCCTATTGTGCGGAATTTCCTGGCAGGATCGCACGGCGTTGATGTAACGGGGGGAATGCTCCACAAGGTCGGGGAAATGCTTAAGCTCACCGACTTCGGGATTTCCTCACAGATAATAAGCGGGGAGAAAAAAGGCAACCTCGAAAAGGCAATTCTGGGGGAAAGAACAGGCACCCTTATAAGGTAGTGCGAATGGACAGGCTTGTTGCGTTCGATTTTGACGGCGTCCTTGTTGATGCAAGAGAGGAAATTGTGCACGCAGCAGTAAAAACGTTCAACGAGTTGTGCGAAGGCAGACTGGAATACGGAAAAGCGTTTTCAGGATTCACAAATGCAAGGCATTTGATAAGGACTGGTCGGGATGTAATGCCCGTAATGCACTTCATTGCAATGGGCAGGGATTTGGAGGCAATGGAAAGAGGAGAAATCGCCGGACTCAAGGAAAAATGGGGTGAAAAAAAAGTTATTGAAATGGAAAAAGAGTACTTCAAGAGGAAAACCGCACTGCGGGAAAACTCCAAAAAATGGATTTCGCTCATAAAGCCTTTTCCCCAAGCCCTTGAAGCGCTTGGGACAATGCTTCGGGAGGAAAAAACGGTTATTGCGAGCACGCGTGAAAAAAAAGCAATAGTGGCATACCTTAAATCGTGGGGGCTCGATTTTCCCGAAGGAAAAGTGTTCGATTGGAGCGTATCGCACGACAAGAGGGAGCAATTCAGGGAAATTTCACGCGTTGAGGGAATTTCCTTTGAGAACATGGTTTTTGCAGAGGACGTTTTGCTTAACGCCCTTGCGGTAAAGGAACTCGGAGTGCGCGTACTGCTTTCCACATGGGGTTTTTCAAGCGAAGAACAGTGGAAAGAAGCAGAGGAGCAGGGAATTGTTCCCGTAAAGCAGGACGGACTGCTCCCGGGAATAAGAAAAGCATTAAATTCGATTGAAGAATAATATAAGCAGGGAAAAAAATGAAAACAGGGAAAAGGAAACTCGAGCACCTTGAAATATGCCTGAAAAAAAACGTGCAGTTCAGGCGCAAAACAACAGGGCTCGAATGGGTTGATTTGAACTACGAGTGCCTTCCGGAAATTTCACTCAAAGAAGTGAACCTTTCAACCGATTTTTTGGGGAAAAAGTTTTCCGCCCCCCTAATGGTCAGCGCTTTGACCGGCGGAACAGCGCGGGCGAAAAAAATAAACCGGGACATCGCCAGGGCATGCCAGTCTCTTGGAATCGGAATGGGGCTGGGCTCACAGAGGGCGATGCTTGAAAACCCGAAGCTTGCAGAAACCTACTGCGTGAGGGATATTGCACCTGGAATTCTTCTCGCTGGAAACATAGGAGTGGCGCAACTGAAGGAATACTCGGCAAAACAGATTGCAAAGGCAATGATGGAAGTGGAAGCCGACGCCTTGTGCGTACACGTGAATGCAGCGCAGGAAGCAATGCAGTTTGAGGGGGACACTGACTTCCGGGGGGGAATTGCGGCAATAAACAAGATGAGCGGGTTGCTCAAAAAGCCGGTTATAGTAAAGGAAACAGGGCACGGAATAAGCGGCAGCATTGCAGAAAAGCTCGCGAAAACAGGTGTTGCGGCAATAGATGTGCAGGGCGCGGGGGGAACAAGCTGGATTGGAATTGATTCGCTGAGGGGAAAAAGTGAACTGGGCGAGGTGTTCTGGGATTTTGGCATTCCGACCGCGGTGAGCATAGTGGAATGCAGGAATGCGTTCAAGGGCAAAATAATTGGTTCCGGGGGAATTCGCACTGGAATAGATGTGGCAAAGGCATTGCTTCTCGGAGCAGACCTGTGCGCCATTGGACTGCCTGTTCTTAGGGCGCAGCAGAATGGCGGAAGCCGCGGGGTGGAAAAATATTTGCGCAGAATAATAGAGGAAACCCGCACGGCATTCTACCTGGCAGGCGCAAAAAGCATTAAGGATTTGAAAAAGAAGGCCTGACGCCCTGCACTTATACATAACTCATTTATGCGCGGAGAGTTCTTTCGTTCTTTTGAATGTTCTGAATGGAACGCCCTGTGCTTCGAGCAGGGCGAGAATGCGCTCTTTTTCCTCGCCGAGACCCTTGCCCTGCACCAAAATCTCTTCTGCGGGTTCCGGCGAAGCATTTACCGCTTTTTCAATCATTTCCGCGCTGAGCATGGGCAGGGCGTGCTTTGGGCACATGTGCGAGAGCGCATAATCTGTTCCCAGCGCAACAGTGGTGAACTGTGTGCTGTAATGCGGACCGCCTATTCCGAATGCTGTTTTGCTTTTTGGGAATTCTGTGTGCTCAACAACTGTTTCGACAACAGCGAGCGCTGCATCACTGCGCTTCCACTGCTTTTCAGTGGAGCCCAGTTCAATGAATACCGCCGGCTTTGAAAGAGACGGGCCGTGGTGGGTTACTTCATAGCTTACCTCGAATTCTCCTAGGTTGCGTGCATCCTTCTGCTTCTGCAGCCCGCGGAGATACGATTTCATTAGCGCGGGCTGCGCCGGAACGAGTTCTGCGGGTTTTCCACCCAGTTCCGCCTTCCCCCAGTTCCCAATGGGGTGCACTGTAAGGGAGGGCTTTCCTGCCGAGGAAGAGTGCCTCGAAGCAAAAACAAAGCACTCCGTTTCAATTCTGTCCACATAATCGCAATAAATCTGGAGATTCTTTACAAGGTAGAGCTCGAAACTTGCACCCTTGTGCCCCAGTGCGAATATCGGGCTTCCATCAAATTTTTTGCCTGTTTCCGAGAAGCCGAATTCTTCCCGAAATTTTTCATACATATTCATTCCGGCAATATCCTGCCGTGAAACAATTATGGCAATCATCCACTAATCAAGGGGGAGAAAGAATAAAAAATACAAAGGCGTTATTTGTATCGAGTGAAAAAATGGAGGAGGGCACTTTCAGGCTGCTGGTTTTTGCCGCTATAGCCATAGCATTAATAGCCCTTATTTTCCTGCTTTTCCCGCCATTGCCCGAAAGCACTGAAACGGAAAAAATAGAGGCGCTGTTCCAGGGCTCGGAAATAAACGTGGGAAAGTATTCCACCGAAGAAATCCTGTTCAGCGAGGGGTATTACGCCAAAGCGGAGTACTTTGACACTATAAACCGGACAGTGGCATTCCAGTGCTTTGACCTGAGCAACTGCTGTGAGAAGGAAATGCTGGGCAAGCTGTGCAGCAAGCCTGTGCAGTGGGGTTCGAGGTTCTTTCTTGTAACGCGGCAGACGAAACTCAAATTTTCCACGAGGTGCAGAGAGGAAACATTCTTCATATGCAGGGGATTTATAGGGCTTGAACCGGGGCAGATTGAAATAACAGAGTACTCTGTCGAACCGCAACAAACAGGAAAAGGAGAAAAAATTTCAGTGAATGCAAAACTGCGGAATTCCGGCGGAACGGACATTATCGGAGTGCAGGGAACAATACTTCTGCTCAGGGAAAAAGAGGGTGAGAAAGAAAAAGAGGAAAAAAGGAAAATCTCGCTGGAAAAATTCCCGCTCTATCTCGGAAAAGAAGTTGAAGTTGAAAAGGAGATTGAAGTGAGCGAAGCCGGGGAATACGAGGTTGTAATTTACTTCGAGGAAATTACAGATCCAACCGACTACGCGGAAGAAAAGGCGTACGTGGAAGTAAGCGGGGAAGTAACGGCAGGAGAATGCAACGCAGGAGAAAAAAGCATCGAGTG
>CAZKED010000021.1:0-22299 GCA_964551725.1 uncultured archaeon
TATTCCTTGCGCTGGCTTATTTATGGGCAAATTAAGGGAAACCGGCTGGGGGGTTAAAGAATTATTCCTGATTGTTCCAGTGTTTGCCCTTTTATTTGCCCAAAAAACCCCCTCCTTTTTTTAACTATTTCACTAAAGAAAGGGAAAGATTTAAATACTATTTCTGCCGTATTATTGTGTATGAGGGGCGATATTTCTGGCTTGGTTTTAGTGAGAATTATTCTGCTTACTGCTCTCTGCGGTCTTCTTTTTTCCTGCGCGGAAGCGGCTTGCAGCGAGTGCTCTTTTTCGGGCACGGACTGCTCGGAGTTATGGCTCAACGTGAACGCTGTTGAGGTTACGGCTGGAGAGAATGCCTATGGAACATTCCTCCTCCACAACTACGCCTCGGAGCGGTTTTTTATTGACAGGGTGTATGCCTTTGATTCCGATTCATCAGTCTTAACGCAGGAACTCACTTACGATTCCTACGTGAAGCCCGGAGGGAGCGCGGAAATAAGAGTGGAAGTCAGAGCGGAGGAGGGTGCCGAAGAAAAAATTGCAACAGGATACGTTGAATTCCGCGGACACTTTTTGAGCGGGAAGGAATGCAGTTACGCTGACTCGAAGAAAAGCTTTCCCATAAAAATCTACGAGAAAAAGAAGTACTCGCGCTGCGAATCGTTCGACCTCATCGTTCCAAGCACTGTTGCGGCGGACGGCGAGGAAAGGGTTGAATTTTTTGTGAGCAACCTTTCGGCGGAAACCGCAATAATAAGGCTTGACGGGGATTACTTGCAATTAAGCACTAATTACTTTTATGTCCCCAGCGGGGTTGAGGCAAAAAAGGAATTTTTGGTCAAGCCCTTGGGCGACAAGGCGTGGATTGAGTATAAGGTTGAACTAGCCGAGTGCGTTGTGCCGAGCAAATTCACAAAGGTCGTGAGTTCCGGTCTGGCGGGAGAAATTACCGCAGAGCATGAAGTCGAATGGACACAGGACGCATTTGAATTGACAGTGAAAGTAAAGAACGGTTCCGGCTTCGATGAAACCGGAATGATTTCGCTGGACTTGCCGGGCGATTGGAATGTTGAAGGCGCAGGAAAAATAAGCGTGCCAGCGCACAGCGAAAAAGAATTCACAATAAATGTTTTCCCGCCCGCCGGATTTGAAAAGGAAACAGGAAAACTCACTATTGGATTGGGCGGCGAAGTAATCGGGGACGATGTGGAATTTTCCCCGCGGGAAGCGCAGGTCGGAGCGCAGGGAACGGCGTTCGCTGTGCTCAGCGGAAGCGCCCTGTTCATAGGGCTGATTGCTATCGCGCTCGTGCTTGTTGCCCTGTTCGTTCTGCCGAGGAAATTCATTCCGAAGATTGACCCTTGGGAAAGGGGCAGAAAAGGGGAAAAAGCGGAACAATAACCTTTTAAAAAACTATTTATAAGAATTTATAGTATTGTTCCAATGGAGTACACTGTGCTCCGGAAAAGTGGGAATCAGTAATCCTAACAGCGGTTTCGGAGCATAAATGCTGGCATTGAATTCTTTTTTTAATGCTTTTTAAAAGCAGAAGAAATTCATTGCCATTAGCCAAAAATCCTTTTGGCTGGCATGGTGAGCCGGTGACCAAGAAACACAAGCCGAGGAGCGGTTCGCTCGCGTTCTATCCGAAGAAGCGCGCTTTGGGAGAGGTCCCTCAATTCGTTTCTTTTAAGGCAGAGGATTCAGAGAATTCCGCGCCCCTGAATTTTTTCGGTTATAAAGCGGGAATGACACACGTGATTGGCACTGATAAGCACAAGAAGAGCCCGAGTTTCGGTCAAAAAGTGCAGTTTGCCGTTACGGTAATCGAGTGCCCGCCGCTAAAGGTTTTCGGAATGCGCGCTTATAAGGAAACCCCTTACGGAACAGTCTGCTTGGGGGAAAAGCACGCGGAAAACGTGTCAAAGGAACTCGGAAGAAGGGTCAAGTCTTTGGGCGGAAAAAAACCGGAAAAGAAAAAGGAAGGGCAGAAAAAAGAAAAGAGCAATAAAGGCGCTGGAAAAAAAGGGGCTTTCGATTTCGCCGGGGGAATGGAGCAGATATCGCAAATAAGGCTTTTGGCTCACACCCAGCCAAAACTGACAGGAATAGGAAAAAAGAAGCCCGAGGTCGTGGAAATTTTCCTGAGCGGCAGCAAAGAGGAACAGCTCAAACTCGCCGAGGAAAAACTCGGTGGGGAAATCTCCGTGAAGGAGGCATTCAAGCAGCTTGATTTTCTGGACATCAAAGCCGTTTCAAAGGGGAAAGGATTCAGCGGCGTTGTGAAGAGGTTCGGTGTGAAGGACCACAGACCCAAAGCGAAAAAGAAAAGGGTTGTGGGAAGCATTGGCCCGTGGCATCCCGCCACCGTAATGTTTACAGTGGCAAGGGCAGGACAACTGGGCTACCAGTTCAGGACGGAATTCAACAAAAAACTCCTTATTGTCGGCAGCGGGGAAAAAATGACGCCCAAGGGCGGCTTCAAGAATTACGGCGTTGTAAAGAACGATTATATTGCGGTCGAGGGCTCTGTTGCAGGACCTGTGAAAAGGTGCGTTGCGTTAAGAAAGGGGCTGAGGCCCGCGCCTTTGGAAAGGCACAAAATTGAAGAGGTGGAATTAATTGCCTCAGAGCAAAAGTAGGAGCGTTGCGGTCTTTTCCCTTGAGGGAAAGAAACTCAGGGAAATCGCGCTGCCGGGCGCGTTTTCCTCTGAAATAGAGCCAGAACTCATAGGGCGCGCGGTGCTTTCCATACAGTCCGCAGGAAAACAGCCCCAGGGCGTGAAGCCGTTCGCCGGAAGGCAGGGAAGCGCTGAATACAGGGGGAGCAGGGAACTGCCGCACATGGAGCGCGGCATCAATGTCGGCAGGGCAAGACTGCCGAGGAAGAAGAATGCAAGGGGTATTCTCGCGGGGGATGTTGCAAAGGTTCCGCAGGCAGTCGGCGGACCAAAAGCGCACCCGCCCAAGGTTGGTTCCGCGAAAAAGGAAAAAATCAACAGGAAAGAAAAAAAGAAAGCGCTGCAAAGCGCCATTGCTTCCTGCGCTGTCAGGGAAATGGTGGAAAAAAGGCACAGGTTTTCCGCTCAGGGTCTGCCTGTTGTTGTCGAGGATAAGCTCGAGGAACTGCAGAAAACAAGGGAAGTGGTCAACGCGTTCAGGTCACTGGGCGTGCTCGAAGACGTGGAGAATGCTAGAGCAAAAAGAAAAAGGCGCACCGGCAAGGGCAGAAAGCGCGGAAGAAAGTTCAAGAAGAAGAAAAGCGTTTTACTCGTTACTTCAAAGAAAGCCCCAGTCTTCAGGGCCGCGAGGAATCTGGAGGGCGTGGAAGTTGTTCCCCTGCGGGAACTTAATGCGGAACTCCTGGCTCCCGGGGGGGTTCCCGGGAGACTCACTGTTTGGAGCGAGAGCGCAATAAAGGGGGTTGAAGGGAAATGAAGCAAGCGAAGGAAAGCGCAAAGGAAAAGCGGAAAAAGGGGAGAGAAAAAGCGAAGGATTACGAGGTTGTTTTGTTCCCCCTTATAACGGAAAAGGCTGTTGATGTAATAGAGAAAGAGAACAAACTGACGTTCATTGTCAACATGAAGGCGAACAAGCGGGACATAAAAAGGGAGATTGAAAAGGAATTCGGAGTAAAAGTCGACAGGGTGAATCTGCTCAGGGATACGAGGGGGAGGAAAAAAGCAGTGGTTAAAATAAACAAGCAATTTAAGGCGAACGACATTGCAATGAAACTAGGAGTAATTTAATGGTGTGAGGAATGAGTAAAAGGATTGATTCGCAGCGCAGGGGAAAAGGCGGTCCTGCATTCAGGGCAAGGAAGAGAGGAAAGGAATCCAGGTATATTTCAATAGAGGAATCAAAGGGAAAGCTCCTCAGGGGGCAGGTGGTTGACCTGCTCAAGGAACCGGGCAGGAATACGATAATTGCAAAAATCTCTCTCGGGGAAGGAAAGGAATTCTTCACCATTGCGCCTGAGGGGCTGTTCATAGGATCGGAGATAGAAATGGGGGAAAAGGCGGGAATTGAAACAGGCAACATTCTCCCGCTGAAGAGCATTCCCGAAGGATGCCCTGTATTCAACATTGAACTGAAGCCGGGAGACGGAGGCGCTATTGCGCGCTCTACCGGCATATTTGCCCTCGTGGTCTCGAAGGACAGCGAGAACGCGCTCATAAAACTCCCGTCGGGGAAAACAAAATCGCTGCCGATTGAATCAAGGGCGACCGTGGGCTGCGCCAGCGGCGGCGAGAGAAAGGAAAAACCGTTCGTCAAAGCGGGAAAGAAGTTAATGCAAATGAAGGCAAAGGGAGGAAGGCTTTTCCCTGTCACGAGAGGGGTTGCAAAAAACGCCAGCTCTCATCCCTTCGGCGGAGAACAGCATCATGCTGGGAAAAGCAAGAGCGTTTCAAGGCATGCTCCTCCCGGCAGAAAGGTCGGACAGATTGCCTCGAAAAGAACTGGAAGGAAGAAAAGGTGAAGTGAATGGCTCTGAAGGAATTCACATTTCGCGGAAAAAGAATGGAAGAACTCGAAAAAATGTCCATTGACGAGTTTGCCCAGCTGCTGAACGCGAGGGGGCGGCGCTCCCTGAAAAGAGGCGTTGACAGCAAGTTGCTCAAAAAAATAGACGAAGCGAGGAAGGAAACGGAAAAGGGGAACAGCAAAGTAATAGTGAGAACCCACCACAGGGACATGATTGTCGTGCCAAAAATGGTTGGATTGAAATTCGGCATTCACTCGGGAAACGAGTTTCAGGTGGTGGAGGTAAAAAAGGAAATGCTGGGGCATTACTTGGGAGAATTCGCCCTCACGAGGAAGAAACTAAGGCACGGAAAGGCGGGAATAGGCGCAACAAAATCCAGTACTGCGATTACTGCGAGAGGATAAAAATGGTGAAAAAGGAATACCAGCTGAAGGTAAAGGACGAAAAGCACTGCGCAAAAGCAGTGATCAAAAACCGCAGGGTGAGCACCAAGTACGCGGTTGAAATAGCCAATGTAATAAAGGGCAAGCCCGCTGGAAAGGCACTGGCGTTCCTCGAAAGGGTCGCAGAGAAAAAGGAATACCTGCCTTTGAGGAAATACAACAAAAAAGTGGCTCACAGGAAAGGCAGGGCAGTTGACGGCTGCAAAGCCGGCAGGTATCCCGTGAAAGCATGCAATGCGTTCATTGAATTGCTGAATTACGCTGTTGCAAACGCGGAAAACAAGGGCTTGGACACGGAAAAACTCATTGTGAGGCATGCCTTTGCGAGCCAAGGCTTCAGGAGACTTTCCCACCAGTCAAAGGGAAGGATTGCCGGAAAGAGAAGGGAACGAAAAGGAACGCACATCGAGGTAATACTCCAAGAGGCGAAGTGAAATGATTGAAAGAACGTTTATACAGCAGAATATAAAGAAAATAAATATTGAGAACTTTTTGCACAAGCACTTGGAGAAAGCCGGGTTTACAGGTTTAAAAATGAGCAAGACTCCGCTAGTGACAAGAATTGTGCTCCATGTCACAAGACCCGGGCTGGCAATAGGGAAGAAGGGGAAGAACATACGCATGCTCACCAAGGAACTTGAAGAAAAATTCGGAATAGAAAACCCGCAGATTGAAATCCAGGAGATCTCCCAGCCCGAACTGAACGCAAAAGCCATGGTTGACAAAATGACCTCGCTTCTTGAACGCGGCTATTCTTGGAGGAGCGTCGCATACCGCACTGTCGAAGACGTAATGAATGCCGGAGCGCAGGGCGTGGAACTTTTGCTCAAGGGAAAGCTTGCAGGAAAAGGCGGAAGGAAGAGAAAGGAAAGAATCGCTGTAGGGTACATGAAAAAAGCCGGCGCGCTTTCCGAATTGGTGGAATACGCCAAAGGCGATGCATACCCCAAAGCCGGAGCAATAGGGGTGAAGCTCAGGATAATAAAGCCCGACATTGTTTTCCCCGACAAAGTGGATGTTTCAAGGATAGGCGAGGAAGAAAAGAGCGAGGAGAAGCCGGAAGAGGAGGGTGAGAAAGCGGCTGAAACAGAGGAAAAAGAGGGAAAGGAAACCGGGGAAAAAACCGAGGGAAAAACAGGGAAGAAAAAAGAGGAAAAAAAGAAAGAGAAGAAGGAAACCAAAACCAAAGAAGAGGGAAAGAAAGGAAAGAAGAGGGGAGAACCGGAGAAAAAGGAAGTGAAAGGAAAGGCGGAAAAACCGGCAGGGAAGAAAGGGGAAAAGAAAAAAAAGAAAAAGCCCGCTGAGAAGAAGGACGAAAAGGTGAAAAAATGAAAATGGGCGAAATAAGAGACATGAGCGAAAAGGAACTGGGGGAAAAGCTTGCCGAGGCAAGAAAGGAACTCAGAAAGGAACGCTCCATTATTGCTTCCGGCACGCGCCCCGACAACCCCTGCAAAATTCGCAGCATAAGAAAGAATATTGCGAGGATGCTTACAGTGCTCGGGGAAAAAGAACTTACGGAAAAAGAAAATAAAGAGAAAAAGGAGAAAGAGGTGATTAAGGAATAATGCCTGGAGTGTGTCCTGTCTGCGGTCAGCCCAAAGAACTGTGCGTCTGCGGAGAGATTGCAAAGGAATCCCAAAGGGTCAAAATAAGGACTGTGCAGCGCAGGTTTGGGAAAACCGTTACAACCATAAGCGGTTTCAACAGCGACATCAACATAGTGGGATTGGGCAAGGAATTGAAGAAAAAGCTTGCCTGCGGCGGCACGGTGAAAAACGGCGTGATTGAACTGCAGGGCGACCACAGACAGAAAGCAAAGGAAATACTCCTGCAAGAGGGCTTCTCTGAAGGACAGATTGAAGCCTGAAAGCACTTTGGAGGTTTTTTCAATGGATTGCAGGTATTGCATTACAAGCAAGAATGTGCTTGTACACGAACTCATAGGGCTGAATGCAAAAGTGATTGAAAGCACAGAGAAAGGCAGGATTGGAATGAACGGAAGAATTGTCGACGAAACAATGCACACTCTGAGTATTGATACGGCAAAGGGAGAAAAAATCATCCCCAAAAGAGAAGTGGTGCTCGAAGTGGAGCTTCCCGGCGGAGGAAAAGCCCTGGTGGACGGAAAAAAAATTGAGAAAAGACCCGAGGAGAGGACAAAGGAACTGTGGAGGAAAAGGCTATGACGGAATGCAATGACAAAAACTGCCCTGTTCACGGCAGTATAAAGGTGAGAGGCAACGTTCTGACAGGAAAGGTAATCAGTGCAAGGGCAGACAAAACCGTTACGGTCGAAAGGAAGATAATCCAGTTTGTCCAAAAATTCGAAAGGTACAAAAAAATCAGGTCGAGAATTCACGCTCACAATCCAAGCTGCATAAATGCAAAAGAGGGCGACATTGTCAAAGTGGGCGAAACCCGGAAAATAAGCAAAACAAAGGGCTTTGTTGTTTTGGAGATTTTGGAAAGGGCGAGTGGTAAAAAATGAGGGCGATTGGAGCGAACGTTGTGAAGAGCCTGCCGCAGAAGGCGCGCTGTGTCTGCACCGACAATTCGGGCGCGAAAGAGGTGGAAATAATAAGCGTTAAGGGCTTCAAGGGAAAGAAGAGAATGAACCCCAAGGCAGGCATTGCGGACATGGTAAACGTTGTTGTCAAGAAGGGAAAGCCCGAAATAAGGAAAAAGGTGGAGAGAGCGGTTATCGTGAGGGTGAAAAAGGAGTACAGGAGGAGTGACGGCACGAGAATTGCATTTGAGGATAACGCTGTCGTTCTGGTTGACGACAAGGGAATCCCAAAGGGGTCGGAAATAAAAGGAGTCATCGCAAAGGAGGTTGGCGAGCGCTGGCCGAAAATAGCCGGACTGGCACAGCAAATAGCGTAGGTGTTTCGGATGAGCTTAAAATCAAAGAAGCCAAAAAAGCAGAGGCGCGCCCTCTATGAAAGGGCAATGCACATGAAAAAGGAAAACGTTTCCGTTCATTTGGAGAAGAAACTGGCGAAAGAAACAGGAAGGAAGTCACTGCCTGTGAGAAAGAACGATTCCGTGCTCATAATGCGCGGGGACAAAAAAGGGGAAAAGGGAAAAGTGAACAGCGTGGACTACGAGCGCGGCAGGGTTTTCATTGAAAAGGTCACAAGAAAAAAGGCGGACGGAACCGAAGCAGCGGTGCCGATTGCCGCCTGCAACCTCCTGCTTGTAACGCTTGACAAAAGCGACCAGAGAAGGGTCAAGAGGAAAGGCAAACAAGCCGGGAAAAAAGACAAAGAAGGAGAAAAGCCGGCGGAAGCCGTGGAGAAGAAAGAGGAAAACAGGGAGAAGGAAGGAAAGGTGAAATGAATGTCCAAGAAAGGGGAAACGAAGGGGCTTAAAAGGTTCAGGGCGCCCAGAGCAAGGAAACTGAAGAAGAAGGAAGGGAAATGGAGCGTTAGGTCGAGGGCGGGAGCTTACCGTAGCAGTGAATCCGTTCCTTTGGGCTTTGTTTTAAGGGACCTCGTCGGCGTTTGCAATTCGATGAGGGAGGTCAAAATAACACTCAACGAAGGCAAGGCAAGGGTGAACGGAGTGAGGAGAAAGGATTACGGGTTCTCGGTGGGATTGTTCGACATCGTTTCCATAGAAGGAGCCAAAGAGGATTACAGAATCGTGTTCGATTTGAAGGGAAGGTTTGAGATAGAGAAAATGGAGAGAAAGGAAAAGAAGACCAAAATCTGCAAGGTAGTCGGAAAAAAGAAGGTTAAAGGCGGAATGGTGCAGTTGAGCACAAATGACGGGAGAACGATAACGGAGGAAAAAGCCGGAGTTAAAGTCGGGGATTCGGTTGAAATTGAACTGCCCGGACAAAAGGTCGTAAGATCGCTTTCCTTCGGCAAGGGCGCTAAAGCGTATATTATAGGGGGAAAGCACGCAGGAAAGCGGGCGGAAATAACTGAGGTCAGAAAAGGAGAAATAAACAAGCCGAAGCTTGTACTGCTCAAAGAGGGGAAGAAGGAATTCCTCACCACCGCGGAGAAAGTGTTTGTTGTAGGTTGATTGGAATGAATGCAATGAGGGAAATTCGCATTTGTGCTGTCGTCGTCAATATAGGAGTGGGAAAGAGCGGCGAGGAACTGGACAGAGCGAAAAAAATTCTTGAGAAAATAACGAACAATAAATCTGTTAAGACAAGGGCGAAAGTGAAGCAGCCCAAGTGGGATATCAGACCCGGACTGGAAATAGGGGTCAAGACCACTCTGCGCGGAAAAAAAGCGGTTGATTTTTTGAAGAATGCTTTTGTTGCAAAGGAAAACACTCTGAGCGAGAGAAATTTTGACAGGAACGGCAATTTCGGTTTTGGGGTGAAGGAGCACATTGAATTGCCCGGAGTGAAGTATGAGCCGAAACTCGGAATAACCGGTTTTGATGTTCTCGTGTCGCTGGAGAGGCACGGTTACAGAGTGAAAAGGAGAAAGTACAAAAAGAAAAGAGTGGGAAAAAGGCACAGCGTGACAAAACAGGAGGCAATCCAGTTTGTGAAGGAAACATTCAATATTACTGTGGAGTGATTGGTTTGGAGAAAAAGAAAATGGAAAAGCACAAGTGCAGGATGTGCGGCGCGAAAATCGGGGTTATAAGGAAATACGGGCTCATGATCTGCAGAAGGTGCTTCAAGGAAAATGCGGTAAAATTGGGGTTTAAAAAGTTTGATTGAATGGTGAGAATGTATGGCTTTAATGGACCCGGTATCAAACGCAATGATTTCCATTAAGAACTGCGAGAAAGCGGCAAGGAAAGAATGCATTTTCAGGCCTGCTTCAAAGCTCTTGGGCAGGATACTGGAGGTAATGGCCAAGAACCGCTATATCGGGAGTTTTGAGGCGGTGAATGACGGAAGAGAGGGGCTTTACAGGATAAAGCTCAACGGAAAAATAAACGAGTGCCGTGCCGTGAAACCGCGTTATACCGTGAAGAAGGACGAGTTCGAAAAATTTGAGAAAAGGTTTTTGCCTTCAAAGGATGTGGGAATATTGATTGTTACAACTCCTGAGGGAGTGCTCTCCCACAAGGAGGCGAAGGAGAAGAGAATAGGAGGCAGGCTGCTGGCATTCGTTTACTAGGTGGTTGGATGAAGAAAGAGGTTGAAATCCCAACAGGAATCGAAGCGGAGGTTTCGGGCAACGTTGTGACAATGAAAGCAGGCGGCAAGGAAGAAAAGAGGGAATTCAAGGCAAAAAAAGTAAAAATTTCAAAAAAGAACGGCAAAATTGAAGTGCTTGGAACGGACGAAAAGAGAAAAACGAACGCTTTGGCGAGCACTGTTGCCTCTCACATAAGGAACATGGCAATCGGGCTTGAAACGGAATACGAGTACAATCTCAAAGCGGTGTACTCGCACTTTCCGATGAGCATTAAGGTGGAGGGAAAAAAGGTTATAATAAGCAATTTTGCGGGAGAGAAAAAGCCGAGGGTTTCGCAAATAGTGGGGGAAAATACATCCGTTCAAATAAAGGGAAAGGATATCGTGGTGAGGGGAACGAACAAGGAGAAAACAGCGCAGACCGCTGCAAACCTTGAAAAAATCGCAAGGGTCAGGAAAAAGGATTTGAGGGTTTTTCAGGACGGCATTTACTTGGTAAAGAAAGGCCTCGCCGAAGTGAAGGGAGGCGAAAAGAATGACTGAAAAAAGCCCCGGGAAAAAGAAGGAGAGGAAGCCACTTAAAAAAAAGAAAGAAAAGGGGAAAGGGAAAAAGAGGGGAGAGCCGGAGAAAAAGGAAGTGAAAGGAAAGGCGGAAAAACCCGCTTGGAAAAAGGAAAAAAAGGTTGAAGTTCCTGCCACAAAGGAGGAGAAAAAGCTTCAGGAAAAAATAAAAACGAAAACGAGAGCGGAATTCAGGGGCAGGTTCGGGAAAAGCTCTATAAGGAGGAAAAGCAGGAAGAAATGGAGGAAATGGAGAAAGCCCAGGGGAATCGACGTTCACTTGCGCCCTTCGGGGGGCAGGATTCCCAAAAGCGGTTATGGAACTGCCAGAAAAATCCGCGGACTGCATCCCTGCGGAAAAAAGGAGGTTCTCGTGCGCAATGAAGCGGAGCTTTCCCTTTTGCAGGGAAAAAATGCCGCGGTCAGAATCGCGGGGCGCGTGGGTAAGAAAAAGCGCGCGGCTATAAGGAAGAAGTGCGCCGAATTAGGCGCGAAGGTGCTGAACTGAGTTGGTGTGAAATGAACGCGCAGAAAGCAAAGGAAATTTCGGCAAGAATACTCAATGTTGGGAAGAGCCGGGTCTGGATTGACCCCGAGGAAATTGAGAGGGTAAAAGAAGCCATAACCAAGGAGGACGTCAGGGTTCTTGTTGGGGAGGGCGTAATAAAAAAGAGCAGGCGCGAGGCCCAGAGCCGCGGAAGGGCAAGAAAGCTGGGCGGTAAAAAAAAGAAGGGAAGGAAGAAAGGCGAGGGAAAGAGAAGGGGAAGCCACAAGACAAGGAGCAAAAGGAAGAAGGCGTGGATTTCCTCCGTCAGAGCGCAGAGGCGCACTCTCACGGAACTCAGGGAAAGCAACCCGAAGGAAGTTGAAAAAATTGGCTACGGAAAGCTTTATAGGATGGTTAAGGGCGGCTATTTCAAGGGAAAGAAATATGTCGAAAGGAAAGTGAAGGAAGGAAAGTGATTGGAAATGGTTTCAACCCGTGAACTGAAATTCAGGAGGCGCAGGCAGGGAAAAACCAATTACGCCAAACGGCTTGCATTGCTCAAGTCGGGGAAGACGAGAATCGTGTTCAGGAAATCGAACCGCTTTGTTTCAGTGCAGTTCGTGGAATTCGGAAAGCGCGGGGATAAAACGGTTGTGGGAGTGAACTCAAAGCAATTGAACAAATTCGGATGGCTCGGGAATGCGAACATCCCCTCCTCATATCTCACTGGATTTCTGGCGGGAAAACTGGCTCTTGAAAAGGGAATAAAGAGCGCTGTGCTTGACATAGGGCTTATTACGCCTGCGCTCAAGTCAATGCCTTTTGCTGCCTTGCAGGGAGCGCTGGATGCCGGCATTGAAATCCCGCACGATGACAGCGCCTTGCCGGAAAAGGGGAGAATTGAGGGAAAGCACATTGAAGCATTCGCCCAGTCTCTGGGCGGGGAAGAAAGGAAAAAAAGGTTTTCGGAATATTCCAAGAAAGGCATTGATGTTGGAAAGCTTAGCGAGGCTTTCGCGAAGGCGAAGGAAAGAATTGAGAAGGAAGCGGGAGTGAAATAAATGAACAGGGCTGAAAGGGAGAAATCCAAAAGGGAAGAGAGAAGGGAGAAGGAACTGGTGGAATGGGTCCCCAGAACAGAACTGGGCAGAAAGGTCTTGAACGGGGAAATAAAATCCCTTGAGGAGATTCTTTCAACCAACAGGAAAATAATGGAACCGGAAATTGCGAATTATTTGCAGGAGCTCGAGGAAAAGGTAATCGATGTTCAGAAAACCGCAAGGGTCGTAAGGGCGGGAAGGAAGTTCTCTTTCCGCGTTGCCGTTCTCGTGGGAAACAGGCAGGGCATTGTCGGCTTGGGCACTGCGAAGGACAAGGAGAAATGGCCTGCTGTAAGGAAGGCCGCAAAAAACGCAAAACTAAACCTGGTAATAGTGAAACGCGGCTGCGGGAGCTGGGAATGCACTTGCAATGAAGAGCATTCCGTTCCATTCAAGGTCGTGGGAAAGAATGCTTCTGTAAGGGTTACGCTCTATCCCGCGCCCAAAGGCGTCGGGCTGGTTGTGGGCGATAATATAAAACCAGTTATGGAGTTTGCAGGAATAAAGGACGTGTGGAGCAAGACAAGCGGAAGCACCGATACAACGCTTAATTTTGTCCGCGCGGCGCTGAACGCCCTTGAAAACATTTCAAAGGTGAAAGTGTCCGAAGACATGGAGAAAAAACTAGCGGAGCGTGCCAGGAAATGATTGCTGCAATAAGGGTCAGGGGAAGCATTAACGTGAGAAATGACACAGAAAGCACAATGAACCTTTTGGGGCTCTACAGAGTCAACCATTTGGTGCTTTTGCCTGAGGAGAAGCACGTTGTGAAAATGCTTAAGAAAGCAGAAAACTATATTACATGGGGCACTGTGAACAGGAAAACACTGGAAAAACTGCTTGAAAACAGGGCCCTGCTCAGGGGGAACAAAAAGCCAAACGCAGAGTTTTTCAAGGATTGCGGAATAAAATCCTTCGGGGAACTGGCGGGGGGAATACTGGCGGGAAATGCCAAACTGGAAAAGCTCGGAATAAAAAAGGTGTTCAGGCTCAGACCGCCGAAAAAAGGATTTGAGAGAAAGGGAATAAAGAAGCCCTTTGGGATAGGGGGAGCGCTCGGCGACCGGGGCGAAAAAATAAATGAATTGATTGCGAGGATGCTGTGAGGAGAGAGAATGAAAAGGCGCAGGAGAAAGAAGGAAAAAGTCAGAGGGCACAGGACGCACGGAAAAGGCAATACAAAGAACCGCAGGGGAGCGGGCTCCCGCGGAGGCTCCGGCAGGGCAGGATCGCACAAACACAAGTTTTCAAAGTATTATGCCGATTTCGGCGGACAGAAGGCAATGAAGCCTGCAAAAAAAGAGCGTTCTATAAATGTTGACATTCTCCTGGAGAGAATTCCCAAATGGCTTGAGAAGGGAAAAGTGAAAGAGGAAGCGGGAGCAATAAAAATCGACGGCAGGATTATAGGGTTTGATAAGATTCTGGGAAGAGGAAAGGTTGAAAAGAAATTGTTTTTAGTGAATATTAAGACAACAAAAAGCGCGGCGGAAAAAATAAAAAGCGCCGGCGGGGTCATTGGAAGCGAATCCCCAAAAGCGGGTGAGGAGAAACCGGCCGGGACAGGAGAGAAAGAAAAGGAAAGCGGAGAAGAAGAAAGCGTGGAGAATGAAAAGGTGTAATAATGGGCGTGCTTGACATTTTGGAGCCAGTTTATTCGGTTTTGCCAGCCGTGAGGCCGCCGGAGACCGAGCCTCCGCTCAAGAGGAAACTCATGTGGTCTGGCTTGGCATTGCTTATATTCTTTATTTTGGGGCAAATCAATGTAGTGGGGCTTGCGGCTGAGGCGGAGGAACAGCTTATTGGATTCCAGGAAATACTGGCAAGCCAGACAGGCTCGCTTATCACTGCGGGAATCGGTCCCATTGTGCTTTCTTCGATTATTCTCCAGTTGCTCGTGGGGGGAAAAATAATAGGAATCGATCTGACGAACCCCAAGGACAGGGCAAGGTTCCAGGGACTGCAGAAACTGTTCGCCATAGTGCTCTGTTTTTTTGAAGGAATTGTGTATCCCATGTCGGGATTGCTTGCCCCGCAGCCGGGAATGCTTTTCATTGTGGCAGGGCAGATAGCGCTGGGCTCAATAATTCTGCTTTATTTGGACGAGGTCGTAAGCAAGTACGGCATCGGTTCTGGCATCGGATTGTTTATTGCCGGGGGGGTTTCAGGGAGGTTTTTCTGGCAGGTTTTTATGATGCCCGGAGTGAGCCTCGACTTCCCTGCCGGCGGAGCACTTTGGAGGTTTTTGGGTTCTTTCGGAGTTCCTGGAGGACCTTCTTGGGATATACTGCTGCCGATCGTTCTGGCCCTGGTCATTTTCCTTGTGGTGATTTACGCCAATGCAATGCATGTCAACATTCCGATAACAATGGGCAGAAAGGGAATGGGCGGAAGGTATCCTGTCAAGTTTTTGTATGTTTCAGTGCTGCCTGTAATTCTTGCCGTTGCCTTGTTTGCAAACGTGAGAATTTGGGCTCTTATGGCAAAGGGCATTCCAGTTGTGGGACAGGCTATGGCAGGCCTTACGTGGGCAACCGGCTCATCGCTTGAACAGGGCGGGGCAGGGGTTTATGGTCTGTTTACCGACATTTTGAGGCAGGTTGGGGCAATGGGCTTGTTTGACGGGCTCGCTTTTATGGGACCAAGGGTATTGCAGGGCATTGTGTATCTTGCGCTTTTGGTGGTGGCATGCGTGCTGTTTGGAAAATTCTGGGTTAAAATGGGTGGGCAGAGCCCAGAGGATGTGGCAAGGCAGTTGCAGAGTTCTGGAATGTACATACCTGGCTTTAGGAGGGACCCGCGAATAATTGAAAGGGTTTTGAACAGGTATATTCCGCCTATCACCATTCTCGGAAGCATTTTCGTGGGGCTGCTTGCGGGCATTGGAAACATGGCTCTGGGAACGCTTGCTTCCGGAACAGGAATTCTGCTTACCGTCGGAATAGTTTACAGGATTTATGAGGAGCTTGCAAGAACGCAGCTTGTGGACTCTCATCCTTTAATAAGGAAAATGCTGGGATAGTGAGAAAAAAATGGTATGGATTAATCCGGGTGTTGACGTTGCGGTAATCGCGTTTTGCGTAGTGGCGTTTTTTAACATGATAAGGTGGAAGACTGAGGACAGGGCGCTCATGAAGACTCTTAAAGAGAAGAACAAGCGCGTGAGGGAACTAATGAAGCGCACGGACAAGCATTCAAAAAAGGAAGTGGAAAAAGCGAACAGGGAACTCATAGAACTCAATATGAGGGTAATGAAGAAAACAATGCCCATTACGCTTGTATCGCTGGCGGTTTTCATGGCTGTGTTTCCTTTCATAAGGGCTGCCTACGAACCGTTTGTATTCCCTCTGCCCTTTCCCGTTCCCTGGATTGACATGCAGTTCCACACCCAAACGAACTGGCTGGGGTATTATTTCCTGGTATCGCTGACTTTTTCAGCTGCAGCCGGAGTAATTAAAAAATTGGTTTTGAGGGCAGGGAAAAAAGGTGATTGAATGGTAAAGCCCGCTGAAAGAACACTGAAGAAAAAATTCAGGCGCAGAGCGAAAGGAAAAGCCACAGAGTACTTTGAACGCGAGAAAAAAGGGAAGAAAAAATGCGCGCTCTGCGGAACGGGGATTGCGGGAACAAAAAAAGCGGGAAAAGCGAGAAAGGAAAGCAAAAGCCAGAAGAGACCCTCGGCTCCGTTCGGAGGCGAACTCTGCAACAGGTGCAGGCACGCAGTGGTGCAGGAAGCAATTAAGGTCAGGGAAGGAATAAAAAAGGAGAGCGATGTGGGAATGAAGCAGAGGAGGCTTGTAAAAATATTGAGTGAAAAAAAATGATTATTACAATTACGGGTTTGCCGGGCACCAACACGAGGAAAATAAGCAAGTTGCTTGCCCTGCACTTGGGCGTGAGGTATATGGCTGAGGAGGAAATACTCAAAATGCTTGCATTGAGCGAGGGAATTCAGAAGGAAAAGCTGGCTGAAAAAATGTTTGAGGAAAAAACAGCGGAAAAAATGAAACAGCTTGTGCTGAAGGAGGCGAAAGGCGATCATGTAATAATCGACTTTTCTCTCGCAACATGGCTTTTGAGCGAGGCAGAATTGAAGGTATTCATCCAATCGCCCGAGAAGAGCAGGGCATTGGAGCTCACAAAGGAGAAAAAAATTCCCATGGTTGTTGCAAGAAAGGAACTCGAGGAAAAGGAGGAAGAGGAGAGAAAGGCTTTTTTGCATTCCCTCGGAATAAATATTTATGACCTTAAATCGTTTGACTTGGTTCTGAATTCAAGCAAGCTGAACGAAGAGGGGCTTGTTGCTGTGGTGACAAAATACTTGAAGGGAATGAGCGGGTGAAAAAATGGCTGCAATAGAAGTGGGAAGGGTTTGCTACAAAACAACAGGCAGGAAAGCCGCAAAAAAGGTGGTAATAGCCGGCATTGGAAAGGGAAACATCGTGGAAGTTGTGGGAAACGGAATCAAAAGGCAGAAATGCAACATAAGGCACTTGTTTCCCACTGAGAAAAAAATCGAAGTACTCGGCAAAGAAAAGGACGAGGACATTTTAAGAAAATTGAAAGGGTGAATTAATGGCAAAAGAAGAGGATATGAGGTTCATTGTCAGGATTGCCGGAAAGGACTTGGACGGAAAACTTCCCATTCCGCGCGCACTGATGGCGCTGAGGGGGGTAAGCCACAGGTTCGGAAAAATGGCGGCAAAAAAATTCGAAGAGGAAACCGGGATAAAGTACGATGCAAAACTGGGCACGATAAGCGAGGAGAATGACAAAAAACTCGAGGAGATAATACAGAATCCCGAAAAGCACGGAATTCCCGAATGGGCGCTGAACAGGAGGAAGGATTTCCGCACGGGAAAAAGCGTCCAGCTTACAATGGGCGATTTGGATTTCGCCCTGAGGGAAGACCTCAAAAGGCTCAATGAAATAAAGAGCTACCGCGGGCTTAGGCACAGCTGGGGTCTGACCGTGCGCGGACAGAGAGTGAGAAGCACCCACAGGGGCAAAGGACCTGTTGTGGGAGTGCTCAAAAAGGATGCGAAACAGCAGGCAAAATAAGGTGAGTGAATGGGAGACCCTAAAAGAAAAAGAAAAAAGTTCCAAAAGCCCAAGAAGATGTGGGACAAGGCGGAAGTGGAAGAAAGGAGAGCGCTCACTGAAAGGTACGGCTTGAAGAACAAAAAGGAGATATGGAGAGCGGAAACGATTCTCAGGAAGAAAAGGCAGAATGCGAGGAAGCTTCTGGCACTGCCGCTGGAAAAAAGGGTTAGGAGAGAAAAGGAACTGCTCGAAAGCCTGGGCAAGCTCGGAATAATGCCGAGAAAGCCCACTCTTGACGATGTCTTGGGACTGAATGTGGAAGCATTGCTCGAAAGGAGGCTGCAGACGCTTGCCTGGAGGAAAGGTCTGGCGAATACTGTAAAGCAGGCAAGGCAGCTGATAGTTCACGGGCACATTGCAATAGACGGCAGGCGGGTTACCGCGCCGGGATACATTGTAACAAAGTCACAAGAGCCGCTCGTTGACTATTTCACTCCTGGTTTGGAGCAAAAAGTGAGGCAGTCAAGGAAGAAGCCTGCGAGAAAGCATGCTGCGGGGGAAAGAAAAGAGGAAAAGTCCGCTGGGGAAAAAGCTGAAAGGAAAGACAAGGAAGGAGAAAAGACGGCTGAAGGCGGGGAGAAAAAAAAGGAGAAACCCCCTGAGAAAAGAAAAAAAAAGGAAGAGGGAAAGGAAACCGGGGGAGAGGAAAAGTCAGGGAAACCGGCGGGGAAAGAGGATAAAAAGGAAAAAGCCGCCGGGGATAAGAAAGTTTCCGGGGAGGCGGGATAATGGCAAAAGAAAAGACGCGCGAGGGAATAATTCACATTTACGCATCGCATAACAATACGCTCATGCTTCTGACAGACATCACCGGAAGCGAAACAATTGCAAAGTGCACCGGCGGGCAGATGGTCAAGGCAGACCACAAGCAGGGAACCCCTTACACTGCAATGAAAATCGCGGAGGTAATTGCAGAGAAAGCAAGGGAGAGGAACATCGACAATGTGATAGTGAAGGTGCGCGGACCCGGAGGAAACAAAGCGCTTTCCCCGGGGAAGGGAAGCGAAGCCGCCATAAGGAGCCTTACAAGGAATGGGATAAGGATTAAGTTCATTGAGAATGTAACGCCTGCGCCGCACGACGGCTGCAGGAGGAAGAAGAAATTTAGGACTAAAAAGAAGTGATTGGATGAATGTGAAGAAATTGAAAGCTGACGGAAAAGAACTCAAATTGCTTGTAAAGGGCGCTGATGTAAAATTTATGAACGCCCTGAGGCGTGCGGCAATGAGTTCCGTACCTGTGCTGGCAATAGAGGGAGTTTCAATTTACAGGAACAATTCCGTGCTCTTTGACGAATACCTTGCAAGCAGGCTCGGGCTTGTGCCAATAAAGAGTGATTTGAAATCGCTTAAGCCTGGGGACAAAGTGAAAATGAGCCTTTCAAAGAAAGGCCCTTGCATGGTTTACAGCGGTGATATTGAGTGCTCTGGCATAAAGACGGATGTGGCGAACAAGGAAATTATAATTGCAAAACTGAAAGCGGGACAGGAAATAAAGGCTGAAATGGACGCGGTTGTCGGCTTTGGAAAGGAGCACGCCAAATGGCAGCCGGGAATTGTTGCGTACAATGAATTGCCCGAACTTAAAAAGAAGGAAAAACTGAAGAACACCAAAAAGATTGTGGAATGCTGCCCGAGAAAAGTCTTGGAACTGAAAGCAGGAAAGGTGGTGCTCAAGGACCCTTACGAATGCAATTTGTGCGGCAGATGCGAAACTGAAAGCGGAAACAGACTCGAGGTTTCAGGGAACGGGAACACATTCATTTTAAGCGTTGAAAGTTTCGGCCAGCTGAAGCCGGCTGATATCCTGCTCAAGGCGGTTGAAGCCCTTAAGGAAAAATCGGAGGAGTTTGAAAAAGAATTAAAAAAGCTATGAGGGAAGATTAATAACCTGCAGGAGTACCCAAGCGGCCAAAGGGGCAGGACTTAAGAAACGCTCACGGAGGTTCGAGATATCCTGTGGCTTAGTGCCTTCGGGGGTTCGAATCCTCCCTCCTGCAATGAAGAGAAAAAGAGTGGAAGTATGAAAAGGGAAGAAAAAAAGAAAAAAAGCGTTGCGCTTTTAATCCGCGCCCTGAGAAAAGCGGGAAACGAGCGGAAGGAAAAATTATGGAAGGATTTAGCGGAAAGGCTGAGCAAGCCGCGGAGGACCCTTGCCTGCGTGAACATTTGGAAAATCAACAGAGCGGCAGCAAAGGCAGGGGGAAAGCTTTTGCTTGTTCCCGGAAAAGTGCTGGGAAACGGCGAGCTCTCCGGAAAAGTGGAAGTGGCTGCACTCGAGTTCAGCGAAAGCGCTGCCAGAAAAATAAGGGCAAACGGGAGCGCGCTTTCAGTGCAGCAGCTTCTTGAATCAAAGAGAAAGGCTGCGGAGATAGTTGTTGTGAAATAGGTGTTTTTTTATGGCTTTGATTGATGCAAGCGGGCTGGTTCTCGGGAGAATCGCCAGTGTTGTCGCGGAGAGAGCGCTTAAAAAGGAGAGCGTGGTGATTGTCAATGCCGAGAAGGCTGTTGTCACGGGCAACAGGAATGCTGTAATTAAAAGGTTTAAGAAAAGGATTGATTTGCGCGCGAAAGGCAATCCTGAAAAAGGACCAAAGTTTCCGAGGAGAGCGGACATGATCCTGCGCAGGACAATAAGGGGGATGCTGCCTTTCAAGAAGCCGCGCGGAAAGGAAGCGTTCAGGCGCGTGAGCGTTTTTATGGGAGTCCCAAAAGAGTTCCGGGGGAAGGAAACCGAAACTGTTGAGGAAGCAAAATTTTCTGAAAAGGAAGCGTTTGTGACCCTTTACGAGCTGTCCAAGGCGCTGGGGGGAAAGTGATTTTATGCCGAGGAAAAAGAAGGGCAAGGGAATTGACACAAAGGCAAAGAAGAAAACATGCTCTGCTAGGGCGTCAATAAAGAAAGGAACGGGAAAAATAAGGATTAACAAGAGAGCGCTTGAAACCTTTGAACCCAAATATCGGAGGGTGTTTATTTCTGAGCCGCTTTCAATTGCCGGCGAACTCGCCGAAAAAGTGGACATTTTTGTTAGCGTCAAGGGAGGCGGGTTCATGAGCCAGGCGGTTGCTGCCAGGGGTGCGATTGCAAAAGCGCTCGTGGATTACAGCAGGGGCAGGGAATTGAGGGCGAAAATGCTCAAGTACGACAGAATGCTCCTGGTTGACGACTCACGGGTCAAAGAATCCAAAAAGCCCCTTGGAAGAGGCGCGAGAGGGAAGAAGCAAAAGAGCAAGAGGTGATTTTGATGATTGTTCCAGTAAGGTGTTTCAGCTGCGGCAGGGTTATAGGCGACCTTTACGAGAAGTTCTTGGGGGAAGTGAAAAAGGGCAGGGACGCAAAGGAAGTTCTGGACGAGCTGGGAGTGAAAAGGTACTGCTGCAGGAGAATGCTTTTGTCGCATGTTGATTTGGTGGATGAAATACTTAAATACAAGGTGTAATGAATGGTTGAAAAGACTCTTGTTCAGGCAAAAATGTATTTGCAGAGCGGCGCGCACATAGGGGCAAAATTCAAGAGCCACGGGATGAAGAAATATATTTTCAAGAACAGGAAGGACAGGCTCAAGGTGCTGGATGTTGACACAATTGACGAGAGGATAAGAATTGCCTCCAAATTTTTGGCTTCTTTTCCGCCTGAAAAAGTGGTTGCTACTTCCGAAAAGGAATACGGGCATAACGCGGTTAGGGCTTTTGCCGAAGCTCTCGGGGCAAAGGCTTTGACTGGGAGATTTGTGCCGGGGACCTTTACCAATCCGAATACTGATTATTTTATTGAGCCCTCTGTTTTGCTTGTTACCGACCCTAATGCTGACAGGCAGGCGATAAAAGAGGCGGTGAAAATAAAGATTCCAATCGTTGCACTTTGCAGCACTGACAACAGGACGAACAATATTGATTTGATTATTCCAATAAACAATAAGGGGAGGAAGAGCATTGCGCTTGCATTCTGGCTTCTTGCAAGGGAAGCGCTCAGGGAATCCAAGAGAATAAAGAAGGACGAAGAATTCAAAACGCCCCTGGAAGAATTTGAATTCAAGCTTGAGGAAGTCAGGTCCGCGGCAAGGTTCAAGAAGCCCAAACGCGATGAAAGAAAGTCCAAAAGGGGGTTTTCGAAAAGGCGCTGACCCCGCGTAATTGGAAAGGGCTTTTTAATTTTTTCCGGGGCTAATTGTTTTTATGGGGACGAGAATGCCCGCTGTTGCGGGTCAGTTTTATCCGGGAAAGAGCCGTGCGCTGGAAACTGAAGTCGAGGCTCTTTTTTCAAAAGTTAAGAGGGACAGAAAAGCCAGTGCTGCTATCGTGCCTCATGCCGGTTATGCGTTCAGCGGGGGAATTGCCGCGCTGGGCTTGAGCAAGCTGAAGAAGTTCAACTCTTTTGTTATAATGGGCCCCAATCATACGGGGCTTGGTGAAAGAATTTCCGTTTCATCCCACGGGAGGTGGATGACTCCCCTGGGGAGCGTGCCTGTGGACGGAAAAATAGCGAAGGAAATTGCGGAAAAGAGCAGCGCTGAGCTTGATGAACTCGGACACCTGTCGGAGCATTCTGTCGAGGTTGTCTTGCCGTTGCTGCAGCACCTTTTTGACGGATTTTCAATTGTGCCTGTTTCCATTATGACAAGCGATTTTGACGAGCTCATTGAACTGGGTAACGCGCTTTACAGTGCCGTGGGAAAATCAGGAGCGGGAATTGTTGCCTCGAGCGATTTTTCCCATTTCGTGCCTCTCGAGAGCGCAAAAGAAAAGGATTTGAAGGCAATTGACGCCATTAAGAGTCTTGATATCAGGGGATTCCACGAGCTTGCCACCGGAATCAACGCCAGCATTTGCGGTGTAGGGCCCATAACGGCACTGATGCAGTATTGCAGGAAGGCGGGGCTTAGAAGGGCTAAAATGCTAAAATACAGCACTTCCGCGGCTGTTACAGGCGACGAAATGAGCGTTGTGGGCTATGCGAGCATTATTTTCACAAAATAGGGAAAAAACCCCTTTTTCGGCACA
>CAZKED010000022.1:0-20401 GCA_964551725.1 uncultured archaeon
CGTCTATTTGCTCGGCGGCATCTGGTCATTCCTTTTAATGGTCTTTTTTTACATTGTAGCCGAAACCTGCACCCGCTTTGGAAGGAAAAAAATAAAAATGGAACACGAGCAGCGTACTGCGGGAAACATAATAGGCAACAGCGGGGCTGCCATACTCGCACTGCTGCTGAACTCCCAAATCGCTTTCTTCGGGGCAATGTCCGCCGCGCTCGCGGACACCCTTTCTTCCGAAATCGGCCTGCTTTCAAAAAGGAAGCCCAAGCTTATAACAACCTTTGAAGAGGTTCCACCCGGCACGGACGGCGGCATTACCCCTTTAGGGATAGCCGCGGCTGTTCTCGGGGCGGCGCTTATCGGCTCTTTCTATTTCACGGTAAACCCTGACCCGCTTATCGCCGGAGCAATTGGCTGCGCGGGAATTATGGGTTCATTGGTTGACTCCTACGCTGGAGCAAAATTCGAACTGAAAGGCGTGCTTAACAACACCGAAGTGAACTTCATGGGCTCGGGAAGCGGCGCTGTCCTCGCAAAATTCATCTCCCTCTTCCTGTGATTTTGGGCTGTATTTCGGGTGCTGGGCACTAGGATTCAATGCTCAGGTTCTGGGATGACAGGCCTTCCCTAAACCCTGTTCCCAGGGCATAGCCTGCCCTCGAGAAAAGGTCCGTAAGGGAAAAGCCCTGCAGTTCGTAGGATTTTAGAACGGGTTTTTCAATTCCCGCCATTTCCCCCGCACGCTTTAGGGCATAGTTCCTTGTTCCCAGCTCATCAACGAGACCTATTTCCTGGGCCTGCTTTCCCGTGAGGATTCTTCCGTCCGCTATTTTCTCAAATTCTTCTGTGTCCAGCCTTTCCCCGCGGAATTCCTTTATTTCTTCCTTGAAGTTTTCGGTTGCCTGTTGTATTATTTCGTTCAGCATTTCCCTCTCCTCTTCGTTTATGTCTCGGAAGGGGCTGCCCATGTCCTTGAATTCGCCGCTCTTAAAAACTCGCATTTCTATTCCGAGTTTTTCGAAAAGCTCGGAGTAATCGGGAATCACCGAAATTGCGCCGATGCTTCCGGTGAGGGAATCCGGGTCTGCAACAACCAGGTCGGAGGAAGCCGCAATATAGTAGCCGGCGCTTGCGCCGACATCGGAAATCCACGCAACAACTGGTTTTTTCTCCCCCGCCGAGAGGATTTTTTCTGTGAGCTGCCTTGTGGCAACAGGGCTTCCCCCGGAAGAGTTTATTTCCAAAAGGATCGCCGAAACAGTTGGGTCGTTTTCCGCCATCTCTATTTCGTCCACGAGATCGAATGCTGTCTTGTTAGACAGGAAAAGCACTTCCTCGTTGGAAATTTCGCCTTCAATTGAAATGAGCGCAACGTTGCCGCCGAAAAGGGAAATCCCGGGCTGCAGGGACTGAAAAGCAACAGAAAGCATTAAAGCGAATACTACAAGCAGGAGAATGCTTGCAAGGAATATTATAAAAACTTTTTTCGCCCTCATTTTGCCCAGCTCCGGCTCTTAATCATTTTTTAAATGCTTATTAGATATTATTTAATAAATAATTTTAAAGAAGTTGGGTTTTTATGGAGTTCCTCGTCGCAACAGCGCTATATGCAATTCCATTATACATAACAAATGCTTCTTCTCTCCTCTTCGGTGGGGGAATGCCCTTGGACTTCGGCAGGAAAATAGGCGGAAGGCCTATTCTGGGGAAAGGGAAGACCGTAAGGGGCACTTTTTCCGGGCTGTCCTTTGGCATTCTTTCAATTTTTATAACAGGTTTCCTTTTTCCTGAGGCAGTTGCTGAAGCAATAGGGGATTACGCAGCGTTCGGAATTCTCCTTTGCAGCGGCTCAATTCTCGGCGATTTGGCGGGATCTTTCCTGAAAAGGCGCTTCGGTCTGAAAAGAGGGCACCCCGTTTTGCTGCTTGACCAGCTGGACTTCGTTTTGGGGGGCATTCTGTTAAGCCTTGCCGTGAGAATCCCCGCTCCGGCGGAAGTCGCGCTCATTGCCGTTCTTACGCTTGTGGCACACAGGATAACGAATTTTATCGCCTTCAAAATAAGGATTAAGAAGGTGCCGTGGTAATGCAAAGGCAAAGCGTTCTCTTTGCAATTAAATTTTTCATCATTTTTTTTGCAGCACAGGCAATAATCTATCTCGCACCCCTGGAACCGCTCACTCACTCCATTGCCTCCCTTGAAGCGAATCTGCTGGATCTAGAGTTCGCAAAGGATTCAATCGTTGCAGGCAACTCTCTATACGTAATAACAAATTCTTGCACAGGGCTTGTGTCGTGGAGCATCCTCGCGGCAATAATTTTTTCACTGCACAAGCCCACGCTGGGAAAAAAAATCCAAATGGCTGTTTTTGGCGGAATTCTCCTTTTCCTCGTAAACCTCGCAAGGGTTTACGGCGTGCTCCTGGTCGGAGTGCAGTTCGGGGGAGAAGCCGCCGGCATGAGCCATGTAATAAGCTGGTTTGCTATGTCCGGCCTCATACTCGCGGTCTGGTTTGCGCTCACGAAGAGAATGACCGGAATAAAGGAATTCTCCGAACTGCTTTAATGCACGACAAGAATCAGTATGACTGCATTATGAATTTCGCTATCTCCCCGTAGGCGGGCCTTGTCACCAGAACGCCGACCAAAACGCCCAGGGTTATCGCTGTTGCGAAGCCAATGAGCCTTATCATAAGCGAGCCGAATATTATTATTGGGAGCATTGTTGCAAGTGTCGTGGCTGCGGCAGCAATTACTATAAAGAACGCGTTCCTTATGCGCCTCACAAGGGAAACGCGTTCAGCCGCGCCCCTGCCCCTGAGCAATTCATCGCTTATTACTATCTGGTCGTCGACGCCTGTTCCGACTGCAGCGATTATTCCGGCTATTGCCGCCAAATCAATTGTGCCGCCCAGATTTGAGACAAGGGTTGTTGTGACAAATGCTTCGACCAAAGCGGTGAAAATTATTGCAAGCGAGAGCTTAAGCGAACGGTATCGCACAAATATTATCACGGAAACAACGCACAGCACAATAAGCCCGGTTACCGCTGCCTTGAACAGGAAATCGAGACCCTGCGTGGGCGAAGTGTAAAAAGAGCTTATGCTTTCAACAGAAACAGGCAACGAGCCCGACTGCAGTATTATTTTCGTTTTTGACCTTTCATCGACCGCCTCATCATAGGTTGGCGCTTGACCGGTTATCTGCAGGTCTGTGAGTATCGGCGCTTCCTGCACCGTGTTCACATAGGGGTTGTCGCCCGTAATCGAGGGCTGCAGTCTCACAATTGACTGCAGGCCCGAAACCCTCCAGAGCCAGGGCATTCTCTGCTCTATAGCTTTTTCTTTTTCATCCGGGAATTCCTTGAGAGTGAAGCCAATTGCCCCAAGTTTTTCTCTCGTTGCAGCCGGAAGCGAACTCGGAATTATTGCATTGCTTTTTTTCCGGGAAAGTTCTGTTAGCGAATGCTCCTGCTCCGCGGTGAGGTTCCCGCTCACCACAAAGTACGGGGCATCAATGTTGAGGAGGATTTCCTGCATGTCAGAACCCATTGGAATTCCGTGCTCTATGCTCCCGGCTTCAAAGCCCAGTTTGTCCAGCTCGAACAATTCCTGGGTGAAAATGAAAACAGCGTCGCGGGGCCTGTCTATGAAAAAATATGTCAAAGCGCAGTCATACTGGTTTTGCTCAAATGAAATAAGGGGGCAGCGGTGGAATGCTAAATTCCTGAACCTTTCGGCGGATGAACCGCTCAGCACAAAAGGCAGATGCCACTGGTAGGATCCCTGCGAGCCCTCGCTGAAGGATGCGAGGGAAGAACTCTGGTCCACCTGCACCAAGTCCTTGCCGGTGAACATTAGGTTAGCGTCAATGAGGACCTCAAAGCGCCCCTGCTGTTTTATGAGTGATTCGATTCTCTCGACGTCCTCGGGCCTTGTTTCGGGTACGATTACGAAAACGAATTCGCTCTCTGCCCCGTAAACCCTTATGTCGCTCAGACCGCTCCAGTTGAGCCTGTTCTGTATTATGTTTTCAACTTCCTCGATGTTCTGCACTTTTTCATTTAGGTGTATTTGGAACAATGTTCCGCCTGCAAAATCAATTCCGAAATTGAACGCATTCCCCGTATTCAGCAGGTTTCCGAGAACCGCGAAAAAGGAGAGGAATATTACTGCGAACAGAACCCATATGCGCCAGTTTTTTGCAAGTTCGTTCATTTTATCCCTTCCTTTTCCTCTCCTTTCTCTTAATGTAGAGAAGGAGCACAGGCGCGTTCATAAACCAAGTCGAAATCAAGTCGCCGAGAAGCCCGAAGAGGAGTACTGCAGCAATCGAGAAAATCAATTCCATTTGCCAGAGCCATGAGAGAAAAAGCATTACTGCCACTGCTCCAACGGAGGTGGAAGTCATCGTGAGACCTGTTTTCATTGATTCTGAAGCGGAATGGGTTATTTCGGCTGCCCTGCGCCTGAAAAGTCTTGTCGTGAGCATTATATCAGTGTCCACGGAATAACCCACAAGCATTAAGAGAGCGGAAATTGACGCAAGGGAAAGCCTTACGCCGAACACCGACATAAGGCCGAGCGCGGCGAGAATGTCAAATGCCGCTGCGGCAACGACCGCAAGCGAGGGAATAACTTCCCTGAAGAAAACAAATATTACCACTATTACCGCGGCAAGGGAAACGGTAAGGACCCACAGGGCATTGCTCCAGAAAATCGAGCCGAGAGCGGGAGACACCCTTGTCCTCTGCAGTCTTTCCTGGCCCTGCGCTCCAAGGCCGGTGAATTCAATTATCGCGCGGTCAATCTGCGAATGCTTGTTTTCATCTGCTTCCAGCAAATCGTACTGAATCTGCACGCCGCCCTGGAAGGGAATCACCCTCAGTTCCGAGAAACTGAAACGCGAGAGAAGCATTTGCTCGAGTCCCTGGGCATCAATCGGGGAATCCGAGCCCGCGACAACCATGTTCCCGCCGCGCAAATCTATGCCGAGGGAAACGCCGGGGAAAACGAACGCAAGGAAACCAAGAACGAAAAAAAGCGCCAGCGGAATAAGCAAATACCTTTTGTAGTTTCCCCTGTAGAAATCCTCAATGAAAGACACTCAGGAACACCATAAAACACACATAATAAAAGCAAGAGAGGAATATATTACTATAGTAGGAGGAAAAAAAGATTATAAAACCAGTGCATTAAGAGAGGCGGGAAAAAGTGATGTTGAATTCTATACCAAAAGCGGGGGAGATTGTGGAAATTTCGCTCAAGAAAGCGCTCCGCTCCCTGGGAAAGGGAAAAGGAGGCAAACGCGGACTAAAATCGCTCAAGGAAAGGGAGAGCAAAAAAATATTCCTTTTCTCAAAAGAACTGGGAAAAAGACTGCTGGGCTCGGTGAATTCCTTCCCGAGGTTTGAGGAAATGGAACCCTTTCCCAGAGAGCTCGCAGACCTGCTCGTGGACGAGGAAAAAACGCGGAGAGCGCTGGCACAATTGAACGCCTCGCGAAAGCTGGTAAGGGAAAAGGGAAACCTCTTTGCAAAGGAAATTTGGAAGCAGAGAAACGCACAGGGTGTGAAAAAAAAGTCAAGGGAAGCGCTGGGAAGAATTGCATCCATTGTGAAAAAGAACAGCAAAAACATTTCCGAACTGAACAACGCCGCAAAGGCGCTGAGGGAAATTCCTTCAGTAGGACTTGAAAAAAGCGTTATTTTGGCGGGATTCCCCAATACGGGAAAAACCACGACACTCAAAAGATTAACAGGATCAAATCCCAAAATTGCACCCTATCCCTTCACCACAAAAAATATAAACATCGGCTATATGCAATGCGGGCACAAAAGAGTGCAGGTGATTGATACGCCCGGCCTGCTCGACCGCAGGATAAACGAAAGGAACCCAATAGAGAAAAAAGCAGTGCTTGCGCTGAAGCACCTTGCAGGGATTATTGTTTTCGTTCTTGACGCAAGCGGGCAATGCGGTTATTCCATCGAGGAGCAGTTCGCCCTCTTAGAGGGACTGGTGAAAAGCTTTCCCGGCATTCCCGTCATAACCGCGCTGAACAAGGCTGATTTGTGCAGTGACGAGGAACTGGAAAAAGCGGAAAGAAAATCCGGAAAACTTGGCTTTGAGGCTGTGGAGCAGGGCGAAGGCCTGAGCGCGGAATGCCTCAAAGAAGCCGCTTTCCTGGCGCTGGGGCAAGGGCATAATTCCCTTTAAATCCTTTTCCTTCAATGAATCCTATACTTCGGTCTGGCATACCAGCGGCTGATTTTTTGGAGGAGAGAACATGAATGAGGAAACAAAAAAAGAGTTCCTCGACGCCAAGGAACTGATGGAGGAAGTGGCGGAGGACAGAACCGTGCCGAGGAACATAAGAAAAGTTGTAAGCGACGCGATTGAAAAAGTGAGCAGTGAAGACGCCACTGTCGTTAACTGCTCCGAAGCAATTTATCTGCTCGACGACATAAGCAACGACATAAACATTCCCTCGCATACCCGCACAACAATATGGGAAATAATAAGCAAGCTAGAGGGAGTAAAGGAAAAAATTAAATGATGACGGGAATGGAAAGGGAAAAAACACAAAAAGAAATAGTTTCCTTCGCTGGCGGGAAAGGCATTCTCCTTGAAAAAGAAGCGCTTGAAATACTTTCAAAAAAAAAGAACTGGCAGGAAATTCTTTCAGAACTGGGCAAAGAAGGCAGCTTCATTGTAGGAAAGGAAGAACTGGAAAAAAAAATAATAAAGACGAAAATAAGCGTTATAGAGTCAAGGACGAGAACAAAGGGGGAAGAATTCAGAGCAGAAGCCAGCGGAAAGAACGCTTCCTTCAGAATAATGAAGGAACTGGACATCACGGGACAGAGTTATTCCGAAGGCACGGTTCAGGATTTCCTCAATTTCTTCCAGGAAAAATTCAGGCTGCTGAGCAGGATATTGAAGCAAAGGCACACGCTGAAACCCAGACCCATCAAAAGACTCAAATACACCGCGAACAAAAGCGAGGTTGACGTTATAGGAATGGTGAACAGGAAATGGGTGACAAAAAACGGTCACACCGCATTAGAACTGGAGGACATGGAAGGGAAAATAATTGCCGTAATTTCAAAAGACAACAGGGAACTCCTGCACGAAAAGGACGCACTAATGCCTGACGACGTTGTTGCCGTGAGGGCGACAAAAATAAGCGATGAAATGCTCATAGTCAACCAGCTTTTCTGGGCGGATCTGCCCCAGAGGAAAAGGAAACTCATTGAAAGAGATGTTGCAATTGCGAGCATTTCGGACATGCATGTGGGGAGCAAGCTCTTTCTGGAGCAGTCTTTTAAAAAATTCCTTGACTGGATAAACGGCAGGATAGGAAGCCAGCAGGAAAAAGAGGAAGTCGGAAAAATAAAATACCTCGTGGTCAACGGGGACAACGTCGACGGCATAGGGATTTACCCCAAGCAGTTCGACGAACTGAACATAAAGGACATAAGGGAACAATACGAGGAATTCTCCGAATACATACTGCAGATTCCCGAATACATTGAAATATTCATTATTCCCGGGCAGCACGACGCAGTGAGATGGGCAGACCCCCAGCCCGCTGTTCCTGAAAAGCTTGTCCCGAGGCTGGCGGAAAGAAAAAACATTCACTTGATGGGCTCGCCGAGCTGGGTGGAAATCGAAGAACTCAAAGTACTCATTTACCACGGCTCTTCAATGCACGACCTTTTCTCAAGCGTTTCCGGCCTCAACTACGAAATGCCGCAGCAGGCGGTAATAGAACTGCTGAGAAAGCGCGATTTGATGCCTGCCTACGGAATGAGGCAGCCTTACGTGCCGGAAAAAAAGGACTTGATGGTCGTAAGAGAGGAACCCGACCTTGTTTTTATAGGTGATTTGCACCATTCCGGTTACGGAACCTACCGCGGCACGCTTATAATAAACAACAGTACATGGCAGGACCGCACCGACTACCAGGTAAAACTGGGGCACGTGCCAACGCCGGGCATCGTTCCTGTCATAAACCTAAAAACAGGCAAGATAAGGGAAGTGCAGTTCCAGAGAGAGGAAAGATAGAATGGAAAAAATAGGAATTAATGCAACGCCGGAAATAAAAAAATATTACGAGGGGATAACAAGACTCACGAAAAGGCAGGTTGAAATTGCGAAAGAGGCAAAGAAAAAAGGTTTTGACCTGAGCACCGAAATAGAAACGCAGCCCGCCACGGACCTCGCGGAAAGAACCGAAACAATAATAGGTCCAAAGGGTGTTGCAAAACGCTACAGGGAACTTTTCAGTGAAATGAAAGGGAGGAGAATGGAGGCAATATTCAAATTGTTCAGGGAAATAATAGAGCAAAAATGGTGCTCCATCCCCAACGAATCGGAAAGAATAGAGCAGGCAATAAAAACAGCGCTTGTGCTCAACACAGAGGGCGTTGTCGTTGCACCCATAGACGGCGTTCCAAAAATAAAAATTTCTGAGAACCCTGACGGAAGCAGGTATGTTGACATTTATTATGCAGGACCAATAAGGGCTGCCGGCGGAACATCGCAGGTGCTGCCGCTCATTCTCGGGGATTACGCCAGGAAACTGCTTGACTTGGACAGATACAAGCCTACAAAGGACGAAATAGAGAGGTATGTGGAAGAAACCCAGATATACGAGGAAATAGTGAGCAGGCAGTACAGGCTCAAGCCGGATGAAGTGAGGAAAATTGTTTCAGGATGCCCGGTGTGCATAAACGGGGAGCCGACAGAGGAGAGGGAAGTGTCAGTGCACAGGAATCTGAAAAGGATTCCGCACAACAGGATTCGAGGGGGAATGTGCCTCGTGATAAGCGAGGGCGTGGCATTAAAAGCGCAGAAAATACTTAAATTCTCCAGAATGCTGAAACTTGAGTGGAGCTGGCTCGAGGAAATAATAAAAGTAAGCAAGGGGGGAGGGCAAAAAAGCAAAATAGAGCCAAAAGCAGCTTATTTGGAGGGCACTGCTGCCGGCAGGCCCATATTCGGATATCCCTCGAGAAGGGGGGGATTCAGGCTGAGGTATGGAAGGACAAGGGGAATGGGAATAATGGGCAAAGCCGTGCACCCGGCGACAATGTTCCTGCTCGATGAATTCATCGCCATAGGAACGCAAATAAAAGTTGAAAGACCGGGAAAAGCCGGCGGAATAACCTCGTGCGATTCAATTGAAGGTCCCATTGTAAGGCTTAAGAGCGGCGAGGTAAAAAAACTGAATTCCGCCGAGGAAGCGATTGATCTGAGGGACAGCGTTGACAGGATCCTTTTCCTGGGCGATTTGCTTGTGGCATTCGGGGACTTCAGGCACAGCGCGCACCCCCTGGTTCCCGCGGGATACAACGAAGAGTGGTGGAAAAAAGAACTTGAAAAAGCGCTCGGGAAAGGAAAGGAAAAAAGCCCTTTTGCAAAAGCGCTTGAGAACCCGCGAGGTTTAAGCGCGGCAGAGGCGTTCAAAATTTCTGAACAGCTGGGAATTCCACTGCATCCGAAATTCGTCCATTACTACTCCGCCCTTGAACAGGAAGAGATGCTCCACCTCCTAAAAGAAGTCAGAGTGGCTGAAACAGAGGGTACCGGAGAAAAAACCGAGAAAGCATTCATTGAAAACAAAAAGGAAACAAAAAAGGCGCTTGAAGAAATAGGGCTCGAGCATTCCTTGGAAGGGAAAAAAATAGCAATAGGGAACGAGCAGGCATATGCATTCCTCAGAACATTCGGCTTTTTCTCCAAGAAAAAGGGCATAAGAAAAAAAGACAGCATTCTGGACTCGCTTTCCGTGCTTGCCGGCGTGATCCTGAGGGATAAAAGCGGAACATTTATTGGGACGAGAATGGGCCGCCCCGAACAGTCAAAGCCGAGGGAGATGAAGGGAAACCCGCATGTGCTCTTCCCAATAGGGAATTACGGAGGGAGCACGCGCAGCATCAACAAAGCGATGATCGAATCCGAGCAAAACAAGGGAATAGAAGTGGAAATAGGGCTTTTCAGGTGCCCGAAGTGCAGAAGGACAATGGCGTCACCGCGCTGCAGGAAATGCGGGACAAGGACGAAAAGGCTCAACCTGTGCCCCCGGTGCGGAAGAGAAATCGCGGGAGAAAAATGCAGAAAATGCGGGGTTGAAGCGCGCGGATACGCAAAGCACAGGGAAAGGGTGGACAAAACAGTGCAAGATGCCGCAAGAACGCTGGGCATAGCGGTGCCGGAACTTGTAAAGGGGGTGAGGGGAATGATTAATGCGGAAAAACTTTCCGAGCCGGTGGAAAAAGGATTGCTCAGAGCAAAGCACGAAGTGCACCTTTTCCGCGACGGAACAATACGCTACGAGCTAATAAACAACCCCCTCACACATTTCAAGCCCTCGGAAATAAGCACAGGCATTGAAAAACTGAAAGAACTGGGCTATACAAAAGACATCCACGGCAAAGAACTTCAAAGCAATGACCAAGTGGTGGAACTGATGCCCCAGGATTTAATAGTGCACAGCAAAGCGGGGGAATTCTTCCTAAAAGTAAGCCGCTTTATCGACGAGGAACTGGAAAGGTTTTACGGACTGAATGCCTACTATAATGCCAAGAAAAAGGAGGATCTGGTGGGGGAGCTGACGCTCGGGCTTGCGCCGCACACCTCCGCTGCAATAGTAGGCAGGATTATAGGATACTGTGAAGGCCGCGGATGCTTTGCGCACCCTTACTTCCACCAGACCAAGAGAAGGAATTGTGACGGCGACCAAGATTCGCTGATGCTGCTGCTCGACGGGCTGCTCAATTTTTCACAGCATTATCTGCCGTCTTCTCGCGGCGGGCGGATGGACGCGCCGCTTGTTTTCACTATTGCCCTGCGTCCCACAGAAATAGATGACGAGGTTTATTCAATGGAGGTATGCAGCGAATACCCACTCGAACTATACGAGAAAGCGCTTGAATTCTCTTCACCGTACATTGAGAGGATTGAAACAGTTGAGGAAAGGCTCGGAAGCAGGGAACAGTACTCCGGCTTCGGGTTCACACACGAAACAAGTTCATTCTGCAATGGTCCGGCTTACTCGCGCTATGTGCAGCTGCATTCCATGGAGGAAAAAATTACGCGGCAAGCAAAACTGCAGAGCAAAATTGACGCGGTTGACACAAAGGATTCAATCGAAAGGGTGATGGTGAGCCATTTTATGCCAGATATTATAGGGAACACGAGGTCATTCAGCAGGCAGCAGTTCCGCTGCACAAACTGCAACTCGAAATACAGGAGACCGCCCCTGAATGGAAAGTGCGGAAAATGCGGAAAATCAAACCTGATTCTCACAATCGCCGAAGGCTCGGTCAGGAAGTATTTGGATATAGCGAAGAACCTCGCGGAAGAGTACGACCTCAACGAATACCTCAAGCAAAGAATCACACTTATAGAGGAAGAAATAGACTCTGTTTTCGGAAGCGACAGGGCAAAGCAGAAATCGCTGAGCGAATTTGCCTAGTCCGCGAGCTCACGCGAAAAAATAATCCGTAAGGAGGAAAAAAAGCAATACCGCAAGCAAAGCCATAAGGAGATAGTTAAAATAACGCCTTTTGAAAACATTCCTCCAGAGCCATTTCAGTGTGCCTCTGGAGAAAAGCCCTTTAAGACCCTTAAGAATTAGGAGGAACAAATTCTCAAAATAGCCGAGCCAGGCGGCAGGCTGCCTCAATTCAGTGAATGTTTCCATTGTAAGCTCTGAAGCGGACTGCTTTTTGGACGGAATTTCCTTCCCGGAAAACGACCCGTCAACCGCGTCTATTTTTACTTCTGTTCTGAATCCATTGATTGAAACCTTTATCTCCCAGTAAGGGTAATAGAATGCCTCAAATCCGGAAACTATTATTTTTTCAACAGGAATCCCTTTCTCCTTTGAGAAAATAAGCGATGCTATTCTTTTCGCTTCGCTTGTTCCCAGGGGGGACCTTATTACTTTCGGTTCCGCTTCTTCCGAAATTTCGTTGGTGAGTTCTCCTCCCTGGAAAAGGGGGGTTTTCTCCCTGTCCAGTTCCCTTGAATCAGGATTAAATGCTATTTTTTCCGTGGAATGCTCCGAAACTATTTCCGCGCCTTCCTTTCCCTCCGTCCGAAACAAATCAAACTCAAGCAAATAGAAGGGCTGCAGCAAAAGTGCCGTGCTTTCAATCTTTGAACTCGCCCATTTCTTTTTTGAGATGTCGTATTTCAGCGACTCGATTGCCTGCCTTTGGGATACTTTCACAGGAACTGCCTTGCGGGTCAACTTGGGCATCTTCACGCCCCTTAAGGAAAAAAGAGCAATAAAAAGAAGCAATTTACTTTGCTTCTTTCCTCTTTATTATTTTTACCTTGCTCGGAGTAATAAGAATCCTGTCGTGGGAAATTCTTGCTATGTCGCCGTCAATCTGCGCAATGCCTTCCTTTATTCCCGTTATCAGTTCCTTGAGCTTCATTGCATTCCTCTTTGAAAGGCTCTCAATGTTCAACAGCACTATGTTGCCCTGCTTTGCTTCCTCTACAACGCTCATGGCGTCTTCTTTGCCGTTGAGAACGAGGGGCTTGACAAAGGCATCGGCATCCTCATACATTGTTTCCTCTTCCACATCGAGATTGTTGAGGAACTCCTCTATATCGATTCCCTCTTCCTTCTTGAAAACCTTGTTAAGAAAAGCCAATCAGCATCACCCCTAAAACAATCACATATAGATTTGCCTCAAACACTCTTTTAATATTAACGCCGCCTTTCCCGGCGGGCGCGCTACCGGAGGCAATTTGGATTCCAAACTGTTTATGATTTTAACCATATTGGTGGAAAGAAATCATGGGGGTAAAATGAGCCAAAACCTGTTCGAATCCAGCGGAAAGGAAAGCAAAGTATTCAAAAACAGGGACATCATTACCCCGCATTACACCCCCAAGAAACTGCCTTTCAGGGAAAAGCAGATAGAGGAAATCACATCCACGCTCAGAGTGGCTCTCAAAGGAAGCAAGCCCAACAACCTCTTTTTGTACGGCAAAACAGGCACTGGAAAAACTGCAACAACCAAACTCGTGCTTGGCGAGCTGGTGGAATTCGCGGAAAGAGAAAAAAAGCCTGTTATGGCAATCTACACAAACTGCAGGAACTACAACAGCAAGTACAAAGTGCTGGCAAAAATAGTGCAGAAATTCTATCCCGAGAAGGACTTCATTGGGTACAGCGGTTCGTTCATATACGAAAAAATGACAGAATTCGCCCAGGAAAGGGAAATGCAGACAATCGTGGGACTTGACGAAATAGACAAAGTAAAAGATGTTGACGAACTGGTTTATGCGCTCACCCGCGCCAACGACGAATTGAAGCACGGCGGAATAAGCATCATGGGGATAAGCAACCAGCTCACATTCAAGGAACGGCTGGACCCAAGAACAAAAAGCTCTCTCTGTGGAGAAGAATTGGTGTTCCCGCCATATAACGCAAAGGAACTCACGGAAATACTCAAGGGAAGAGTGGAAAAAGCCTTCAGGAAAAATGTTGTCGAAAGCTCGGCGATAAATCTCGCGGCGGCTTTTGCGGCAAAGGAATCCGGGGACGCCCGCACTGCGGTAATGCTCCTGTTAAGGGCGGGAGAACTCGCCGAAAAGGGGGGAAAGGAAAAGGTTTCAGACACAGAGGTAAAAAAGGCAAAGAAAAGCGTGGAACAGGAAATAACAACGGAAATGGTCAGTTCGCTGCCGGGACAGCAGAAATTGGTTCTTTATGCAATCGCTCTCCTGACCTCGCAGAGGAAAGGGGTGAGAAAACTCGGAAAAAGCGAGGAAAAAGGCGTTCTTTTTTCCGGCGAGGCATTCGACGAGTACAGGAGGCTCGCCCTCTCTCTGAAGGAAAGCCCTGTTAGCGCGAGATGGTTCAGGCAGTATTTGGACGAACTGGAAATGTGCGGGCTGATTTTTTCGACGCCCAGCGGGAAAGGCATCAGAGGCAATACGCGCCTTATAAAGCTCGGGATTGAAACGGAAAAAATAAAAGGAACCCTGGAAAAGGAACTCGGGTTTTAGGAAAGCTAGCATTCCTCCAGCGAGCCGAATGCTCTGGAGCCCCATTCGCTGTCCGCCGCTTTTGAGGCATTGCTTTCTTTTAGGAATTCTTTCTCGTTCCAGAAGAATTCCTCTCCGCTTTCGGTAACGCAGACTTTTCCTTCTTTCACAAGCCCCAGTATTCCCTCGATGGACAAAGGAAAATCATTCCCCCTCAAGGAGAGCTTTTCTCCCGGAGTTCCGTCCACGGCAAAAAATGCTGTATCGTCGCACACATGCTCCAGGGAATAATCAGAACTTGCAGGCACATAAACGAGGCTGTCCATCAGGATTTTCTTCCCTTCAGCATTCACGTGGGTCCACCAGAAACCATAGGCGTTTGCTGTGTCATTTGAAACGCAGTCGCTGCCGCCCTCAAAACTGAAAGAGGAAGCGGCATCATCGTAACCAATCTGTTCGTTTGGGGAAAAGCCGTTGCAGTTGTTGGGGGAAGCCCTTATAACATTCCACTTGGAGAAATTTACCCCCTCGGGGGGGTTTACGGCTGTTCCGTCCCAGTCGACAACCCTGTAGAATGCACCGAAGTGGCTCTGCTCTCCATTAACTCCCGCAATAATATGCACCGGCAGACCATTGAACACTTTGATGGAGTCTGCATTGATATTCATAAACCTGCCTCTCTCAGTCCAATTCAGAACGCCGATGTCGTTTTCCTCGGCGTAATTTATTCCCCTTCCGGCTACAAGAGGCAATTCTGTGCCTCCGCCCTCTGCTACGGGTATTGAATTCTCGGAAACTGCAGTAACACCATAACCAATCCTGTTCTTTACACTTCCAATAGTGCCCAGCTGTCCCTCGAAGGGTATTTCAAGAAGCGGCGAGGCGGGAAACTGTGCTGCCTGCCCTGAAAAACTGACTTCTATGTTTACTGCGGGCTCTCCGGCGGAGTCAAAGAATCCCTGGGAGACATCGCCGGCAAAACTTACAGACACTCTGTAAAGCCCTGGCTCGGGAATCAATCCCTCAAAAGCGATTCTGTTGTTTGCTTTTCCGCTTCCGTCAACAAAGTAACGGTTCCAGTGCCCCGTGGAATAAAACCAGTCGGGAGTATTTCCAAAAAACTCGTTCACGTAATAGTCCACGAAATCCTCCTTGAAATCATCACTGAAAGAATCCTTCTTCAAAAAAGAGGTGAAGGAGAGAAGTTCGGAGGGAATCGGCTCGCCTTTTTCTATATAACGGTTCATCGTTTCAAGTTTTTTGAAAAGCGAAATGGAAAACTGCGTTGCATCACAGAAATACTGACCTCCGGAAGAATCGCATTCGTATGTTTTCACATCCTTCCAGTCCCAGGAAAAAAGCATGTGAGGTATAGCTCCCGCCAAGGTTTTCCCAGTAAGCCCTGCGGCACTGCATTCCTCATAGCGCGTGTCCGGCTGGACGTAATGAATGTCCTGGTCTATTGCGGAACTTACCCTAACATGAAGTTCAAAACTGTCTGACTGCACGTTTGTCCAACTGCAGGGGTTCATCATGTTGCCAATGCAGTCCGAACGCTTGGAATACTGGATTCCTGCACTCATTGAGTAATTCCTGCTCGTAGAATGCTGGGCTATTGGCCCTATGATTACATCAACGTGCAGGGATTCACCATTTTTGACCATGTGCTGTTCGCCTATGTGGCTTATGTCCGGGCACTCCCTTATCCCGCCCTGGCAGCTTCCCAGCGGTCCCTGGCTGCATATATCGGTGAAAGATGGATTAATCGGGACATAAACAGTTGAACCTGTATTGTTGGTGAAGGTAAATGTTACGTTAACCGTTTTTCCCTGCCCGACCGCGGGAATCCCGGATTCCTCAAGTCTCACTATTTTGCTTTTTGGCTCAACTTTCACTGTGAAACCGTTGCTTTCTACAACACTTGTTCCGCCACCGGGAACATCAACGGGAATGCTTTTTGCGCAGCTCTGCGTCCTGTATTTCACTCCGGCGCTGCAGTTGTATTGCCCTGAAGGAAGGAATGGGAAATTGTGGGAGGTTATTCCGACTTTGGTTGAACTGTAAGGAGTTCCGTCAGCGGAAACGCATTCAAATTCTATTGTTGTCTCGCTTAAAAGTTCCGCGGGAATTCCTGAAACATTGAGGGTTGCTTCCTCCTGCGCTTTATCAGCGGAAAGGGAAATATTTGAGCAGTCCAGTTCTGCAGTGGAACCGTTGCCTCCGTTTCCGCCGCCGTCAGCGCCATTGCCTCCACCCAAAATAATAGCAACTGCGGTAACAACCACCACTGCGATTATCGCCGCCAGAATCCACCAGGCTCCCCGAGCATTCATTCCTTATTCCTCTTCCTTTTTTCTACCAATATAAAAAAACTGGAAACCCGCGGGTTTCCAATTCAGCATTCTTCCAAGGAATTGAAGGTTCCTGAACCCCATTCCGCATCAATTGCCAGCTGGGCATGCCTCGTGCTCAGGATTGAATCCTCGTTCCAGTAGAACTCACTGCCGTCAACAACGCAGACCTTCCCCTCTTTTACAAGGTCGAAAACGTCCTTTAGCGAGGAAATGGAGTACGCAGAGTTCTGGAGCTGCTTTTTCTCTTGTTCACTTAGCACGCTGCTTCCGACCGCAAAGAAAGCGCTGTCATCGCACACTCTCTCCAGTGAGTACTGCGGGTTCTCGGGCACGTAAATAAGGCTGCCCAAAACAATCTTTCCCTTCCTTTTCACTGGATTGGACCACCAGAAACCATAGGCATTGATTTTGTCAGCGGCAACGCAAGTGCTTTCCCCTGAAAAAGAGAAGGATGAAGCTGCATCGTCGTATCCTATTGATTCCTGGTTAAACCCATGGCATGCAAGGTCCACTTCGGCATCGCTGGAAGCCCTTAAAACGCTCCAGTTAAGGAAGTTTGTCGCATTTGCCGGAGAATAGGGAAAACCGCTTTCCTCCAAAATCCTGTAAAACGCGCCAAAGTTCTGCACGTGGTTTTCAATTCCTGCAAAAATTTCCACTGGCACTCTTTCCGAGAGCGCCACATCGCTTGTTGTAAGGGTCATTACCTTCGGGCTCGAACTCAAAATGCCTGTAACATGAGTGCCTACTTCCTTGTCCCCTGCAACCGAGGGAATGGTTACTATTTCGTCGCCCTGCCTTGAAAAAACAAAGGGCGTCCCCACAATCTCGTCAGCCACGACTCCATAGCCCTGCCTGTCGGGATTGCTTCCTGTAGTGCCTACAAAGCCGTCCAATGGCATTTCAAGCAAAGGCGAATCGGGTCCCGGCTCTGCGTGTTTCGTGTTATAGGAAAGGTTCACTATTATTTTCTGGTTTGGCTCGACTTGGTTGAAAAAGAAATTGTCAGGGGTTTCCCCTTCTTCGTAGCCCTGGAACGATATTACCACGTCGTAAGGTCCTGGCTTGGATATGTCCCCGCGGAATTCTATGCTTTCGTTTGCTTTTCCGCTTCCGTCAACAAAGTAACGGTTCCAGTGATCAGTGTGATAAAACCAGTCGGGAGTATTTCCAAAAAACTCGTTCACGTAATAGTCCACGAAATCCTCCTTGAAATCATCACTGAAAGAATCCTTTGTAAGGTATGACCTGAACTGTAGGAGGTTCCGGGGAACCGCTCCCCCTCCCTCAATGTATCTTTCAATTGTTTCAAGTTTTTTGAAAAGCGAAATGGAAAACTGCGTTGCATCACAGTAACGCTCCCCTCCCGGCACGTTTTCTGCATCGCTTGTTCCAGAGTGGCAGCCCGCTTGGTCGCATTCGTATGTTCCTATATCTTCCCAGTCCCAGGAAAAAAGCATGTGAGGTATTGCGCCGCCCAATGTCTCGCCTTTCAGTCCCTGCACTTCGCATTCCTGCACCTCTGTCGGCCTTTTCTCGTATTCCACCGGCTCTTCCTCCAAGCCCGAGGAAACATTTACGTGAAGGTAGAATGTTGGAGACTCAACAAGGTGCCAGGGGCAGGTTTCCCCGGACTGCCAAGAGCAAAATGGGTTTTCACTGTACCTGATCCAGAACTTGAAGGGGTAGGTTTTGCTTGAAGTGTGGTAACCGATATTGGGAACATGGAATTCTATTTTTATTGTGTTAGGCGCTTCCTCTTCCGTCGGGTCCAAATAATACATGTCGCAAAGGTTCGGCGCTTTTCTTTCAAGCACGCCGAAAGAAACCTGGCCTATGTTTCCTTCCTCCTCTTGAACGTAATTCATGTAATTATGGCTGGTTGGAACCATTACAAGCCGTCCCGTGTTGTTTGTGAAGGTTATTGAAAACTCTGCCTCGTAATCGCCCGGCTTTAAATCCGCGAACTGCTCTGGGAGGGTTACTGTCTGTTCCAGGGGTTCAATTTTGATGGTGAAACCGTGCGGTCCGGTGCAGTCCTCCGGGCAGGTGACAGAATTCTCACCCGGCTCGCAGTAGCCGTTGCCGCATTCCGCTCCCACGCTGGCTTCCACGGTGAAATTTACTGCTTTAGTGCATGTTTTGTCCTGATATGTGCCTATAACCGTGCAATTGTATTGCCCGGGCATTAAATTGAAGGTGTGCGACCTCGTGCCTGTTTCAGTGGCAGTGTGCTCAGTGCCATCCCCTGCAGTGCACGTGAAATTGAGCGTTACATCGCCGAGAATGGAATTGTCAATGCCTATAACGCTCAGCGTTACATCGCCTCCCTGATAGGTTATTTCGCCAGAATCGACCCTGACGGAAAATTCGCTGCAATCAAATTCGTCACAACCGCTCAAAGAAACAAACAGAAACGCGGCCAAAGCAAAAGCAAAAAACGGGAAAATTTTTTTACCATTCATCGCAAAACCTCCAATTCATTTTTAACCGGACAAAGTAAACATCGTATTTATAGTTATTTATTGTGCAAAATTGTTTTTAATTCTTTTCAACATCCAAAAACCCACTTTTTGCACTATTCCTCCTCACAATCGTAATTTTCCATGTTAAGGTTCCAGGCAACCTCGACAGCGTTCTCCGCATTCCTTGTTGAATCCTGCAAGCGCTGCTCGTTCCAGAAAAAAGTGTAAACATCATTCTCCAGGTCAGAGTGCACGCACACATCACTCGAACCAATCAATTCCACTATGTCGCGGAGGGAGCCAACAGTCTGCAGTGTCCCGCTCAAAGAAACTGCCTCGCTTGGTTCGGTGCTTGCCTCTCCGTTATTGCTGGCAAAAATGGAAAACCCGTCACTGCAGGCATTCCTCAGGAGATAGCTTTGCCCGAGAGGCAGGTAGAAAACCGATTTCTGGAACAGGTATTGACCGTTTGCTATATCGACCCACCTGAACCCGAATGAAACGCTTTTCTGGTCTTCGGGAACGCAGGATTCAGCGAAAACGTCCGCCCTAGAATCCTGCCTGTTATCAAAAAGCGAGTTGCCGTAAAAGTCTTCGCACTCCGCCGAGGAACCGCAGCCGTTCCAGAAAGTCATATATTCCTTGTCAGAGCCCACCGGATCCTGACCTTCCATAACATAGTAGAATGCCTCTCCTATTGTGTCGTGGCTTTCAATGCCCTGCACTATGGGAACAGGCATGCTCGGAGAGAACAGCAGTTCCCTGTCCTGCATTTTGATCGAAAGAAGCTGCCCTCTCTTCACTAAATTGAGGTAATCAAAGCCCTCCTCCTTGCCAGCAGAATACTCTGTCGCACCGTCAATCGCTCCCCCGTCATTGTCAACCGTTCTTATAAGGTCAGCGCCGGCAAAGCTTATTGTTATGGGCTCGTTCTGGTTATCGTAGCCCAGGCCGTAATCCGCCCTGTTCTTGCCTCCTTCCTCTCTCAGCGTGCCAACCAAGCCGTTGAAAGGCAAGTGATAGAAAGGAGAATCAGGCACCTCAACTCCTGCACCGTGCAGTTTTTCAAATTTAACCGTTACAACTGCTGCCGGCTCCCCGGACTCAAAGAAAATCCAGTCCTCCACCTCAAAGGAAAAACTCAAATCAATCTGGTACAGGCCGGAGTCAGGCAAATCGCCGCCTTCAAACTGGAGTTTTGCCGGGTTTTCAAAATACTTGTGCCAAGGCGTTGCCGCAGAGGAAAACCACTCAGGAACCTCGAAAAAACTGTGGGTGTAATAGTACGCGAAGTCTTTGCAAAAATCCTCGGAAAAATTATCCTTTATGAGGAAAGCCTGGAAAGAGGCGGGGGAATCGCTTTCCCCAGACTCGTAAAGCTCGTTCAGTTTGCGCGCCAGTTCAATGGAAAACTGAACAGGATCACAATAAAAAAACTCATCATCAAACACGCTTTCCTTATCACAGGCATTCAATCCAACATCAAACCAATCCCAAGAAAACAAAACACGCGGCTTGGAACGCAAACCAGTCCTGCCCAGCAACCCATCAAAACCAACACAAAAATTCTGGTC
>CAZKED010000023.1:0-20117 GCA_964551725.1 uncultured archaeon
TGTAGACGGATTAATAATGTTCTTTTTGGTTCCGCTCGCGAAAAGAACGGAATCCGACCTCGACGACCAGCTCGTTCCAGTAATGCGCAACACCCTCAAAGTGGCAATAGGCATTGTTTTGCTTTTGGTAATACTCTCCCATTACGGCGTTGACATAATTCCCGCTATAGCAGGTCTGGGAATAGGTGGCTTGGCGATAGCGTTCGCGGCAAAAGAGACAATAGCGGACATTTTCGGGGGAGTTTCAATTTTCACCTCCCGCCCCTTCAAAATAGGCGACTGGGTCAAGGTAGCGGGAATTTCAGGCGCAGTCAATGAAGTGGGGCTGCGGCACACCCGCATACGCGCTTTGGACAAGCGCCTCGTTACAATTCCTAACAGCAAGGTGGCCAGTTCAATTATAGAAAACATTTCCCGAGCGCCGAGAAAAATGACAGAGGTAACAGTCGGCTTAACCTATGCCACAAGCGTTAAGGAAATGGGAAAAGCAATAGGCATTCTGGAGAAAATAATAAACGAAAGAGAGGACTGCGAGAATGACCCGCTCATAGTATTCAAGGAATTCGCGGACTCAAGCGTTAACCTAATGATGCGCTACTGGATTATTAAAAAAGCCGATTTCATGAGAATCCGCTCCGAAGTGAACACTGAAATAAAAAAGCGCTTCGATAAAGCGAAACTGGACTTCGCTTTCCCCACACAGACAATTTACCTGGAAAAATGATTCGGTGCGATGCCGCTACCTGGATTATTTCTTTTTCCCTTTTTTTTCCTTTCCTGCCTTCTCTTCCACAGCGTTCCGCTGTAAAGTATGAACAACGCAATTATTGTTGAAAAAAATGCCGCAAAATAATAGCCTATTCCCACAGCAAGCCCCACTGCAGCAACCAGCCAGAGGTCCGCTGCAGTAGTCAGTCCCTCCACCCTGTCCTTCGAGCGGAATATGGCTCCCGCGCCCAGGAAACCAATGCCTGTCACAATTCCCGCAGCAACTCTTGAGGGGTCGACCAGACCTCCGGCAATTCCGCCGGAAAACTCGATTGAAGCAATTGTGAAAAGGCATGCGCCGATGCAGACAATGGCATGCGTTCTTATTCCCGCGGGCTTGTCCTGGATTTCCCTCTCCACTCCGATAAGGCTGCCGAAAATTGTGGACAAAACAAGCCTTGCAATAAGCGCGCTTTCAGAAATCATTTCAACCAAAGGAAAGAAATGCAAAATTCTTTTAAACCCGCTTCACTCCAGTAAAACAAGCAAAAACATTACAGAAATGCCGCAAAGCATTGCAACAAGCTGGAGCAGGGATTCACGCACGGGAATGCATTTTTTCAGTTCAGGAATAAGGTCCGAGCCCGCAATGTAAATAAAACCGCCCGCAGTAAAAGGCAGCAAAAAAAACGCGGCGTTTTCCACAAATGCACTCATTGCCACCGCCGCAACCGCGCCCAGCACAGCAGTCAACGCTGAAAGAAAATTGAAGCAGAGCGCCTTTTTGCGCGAAAAACCACTGTGCACCAAAACCGCGAAATCGCCTATTTCTTGGGGAATCTCGTGCAGGAGCACGGCGACAGTCGTGGTAACGCCAAGGCTGAATCCCGCCAGGTAAGAGCCAGCAATCATCAGACCGTCGACAAAATTGTGCACTGCGTCCCCGAGCAGATTCATGTACCCGAAAGAGTGAACCGTTCCAGCAGGAGTGGCTAGGTGGCAGTGGTGCCAGTGGATTACCTTTTCGATAACAAAAAAAAGCACAATTCCGGCAAGCACGAGAAGAGATGCCTCTACCCCGAATCCGAATTCCCTCGCTGTCTCCGGAAGCAGGTGGATAAAAGCACCGCCGAACAATGCGCCGGCGGAAAAACTGACAAGGTAGAGAACAATTTTCCTGAACACTTTTTCCCTGAGCCCTATTGCCGCTATTCCCACAAGCGATGCAATGCTTACAAGAAAAACGCTTCCCAGAATAAGAAAAATTTCATCCATCCAAAAACTCTCTGAAAATTATTTTTTCTTCTTTTCCTTCCCCCACACTTCCCTGAATTCTCCGATTTCTTCCTCGCCCAAGCCCAATTCGCGCAACTTTGCCTCGTGCTCCTCCAGGGACATGTGCTCGTATTCCTCGCGCCACATCTGCATGGCAGGAGTGTCCGGCAAAGGACGACCGTTTTTCTTGGTTTTCGCCATGAATTCAGCCCCGAATTTGAAAAAATAAGAACCAGAAATTTTAAAAAGAATATGTGCCGGCTTGCAGCCGGCTCCTTGCCCCAAAATAACTCCATTTAAAAGAATAATTGCGCTAAATTTCCACACCCCGCAAACGGAGATGAAAAAATGCGCTTAAGAAAAGAAAAAGATTCGCTGGGAGAAAAAAAAGTGCCGGCAGAATCCTACCAGGGAATATTCACCTTCCGCGCCCAAGAAAATTTTGCCCTCTCGGAATCAAAGCCCTCCGCGGAACTCATGAGAGCGCTAGGCGCAATAAAACTCGCATGCGCGAGAACCAATGCCTCCCTCGGGCTGCTGGAAGAAAAAAAAGCGCGGGCAATTGCCCGCGCCTCAAAAGAATTCGCCAGAGGAAAATTCGCGAAAGAATTTTCCCTCGATTACTTTCAGGCGGGAGCAGGCACGCCCTTCAACATGAACGCAAACGAAATAATAGCAAACCGCGCCACCGAACTCATTGGCGGAAAGAAGGGCTCCTATTGGGTGAATGCAAACAACGACGTTAACATGAGCCAGAGTTCAAACGATGTTATCCCGACAGCGGCAAGGCTCGTTCTCCTCATGAAATCCGCGCGCCTCACAGAAGAACTCAAAAAAACAAGCAAGGCGTTCAGAAAAAAGTCACTCGAGTTCCGAGGCATTCTGAAGTGCGGTCGCACGCATTACATGGACGCGGTTCCCATAACACTCGGACAGGAATTCTCCTCTTATACTTCATTGACGGATTCCTCCCTTGAAAGAATTTCCCTCGCTTTGGAGGGACTCAAAACCGTGCCTCTCGGGGGAACAGCGGTTGGCACGGGAATAAACACGCATCCAAAATTCAGAAAAAAAGCAATAAGAGAGCTTTCTAAAGAATCAGGCTTCAAGCTGAACGCCCCCAAAAACCCCTTTGAACCAATGCATTCAATGAACTGCCTTGTTGATTACTCAAACGCGCTGAGATGCCTTGCAATCTCTCTGCACAAAATTTCCTCGGACCTAATGTTCCTCTCTTCGGGTCCCGACGCGGGAGCCGGTGAAATAATTCTGCCGGCAGTGGAACCAGGCAGTTCAATAATGCCCGGCAAAATAAATCCATCAATTCCCGAAGCGGCAAAAATGGCGTGCTTTTACGTCCAAGGCATTGACCACGTTGTGGAAAACGCTGCCCTCAGCGGGCACCTTGAAATAAACGTTTTTGTTCCAGTAATTCTTTTCTCCCTCGAGCAAGCAACAGCGCTCCTTTCAAACACATTGAAAATGATGAGAACAAAATGCATTACGGGAATAAAAGCCGACAGGGAAAAATGCCTCCAGATGCTCGAATCCTCCTATTCCTATGCCACTGCCCTGAATCCCTATCTCGGCTATTCCGCTGTAGCGGAACTCGTAAAAGAAGCCTCTCGCAGGAGAAAACCCGTGAAGGAAGTCATTCTGGAAAAAAATTTTATATCCAAAAAAGATTTGGACGCACTGCTCTCGCTCAAAAAAATGACAAAGCCCCAGAAATTCGACAAAGCGCTCGCCAAAAAAATCCAGGAAAACAAAAACTTCAAAAAATTCCTCCGCTCTATAAGGTGAATGCCTTGAAAACCCCGCAGAAAAAAGACTCACTGGAACTGCACGAAAAACTCAAAGGCAAGCTCCAAGTGAAAGCAAAACCAGGGGCAAAGCTTTCAGGCAAAAACCTCCCCCTTCTTTACACTCCCGGCGTCTCGTTTCCCTGCACGGAAATCGCGAAGCGCAGGGAAAAGGTTTTCTCACTCACGGGAAAGCAGAATTCGATAGCAGTAATAACAGACGGAACAGCAGTACTGGGACTGGGAAAAATCGGCGCGGAAGCCTCGCTGCCTGTAATGGAGGGCAAAGCACTTTTGTTCTCCGAACTCGCGGGAATAAACGCCTTTCCCCTTGTTTTGGACACCCGTTCCCCCCAAGAAACAGTCCAGGCAATAAAAGCAATCGCTCCAAGTTTCGGCGGCATAAACCTGGAAGACATTGCCTCGCCTTACTGCTTTTACATTGAGGAAAAACTGCAGGGGCTGGGCATTCCGGTAGTGCACGACGACCAGCACGCAACCGCAATCGTTGCCCTCGCGGGACTGATTAATGCATTCAACCTCGCGGACAAAGAATTCCGCGATGCAAAAATTGTCCTCAGCGGCTGCGGCGCAGCCGGCACAGCCATCGCAAAGCTGCTGCACTCTTCCAAAAAATTCACCCCGAGGCAGATGCTCGTCTTCGACAAATTCGGTTCAGTGCGCAAGGGGAAGAAAATGCCGGAGCACATGAGGGAAGTTGCAGCGCTCACGGGAAGCAAGTTCCACGGCTCAATGAAAGAAGCACTGCACGGAGCGGATGCGTTCATTGGTGTTTCCGCGCCCAATCTTCTCAGCGCTGCCAACATCAAAAAAATGGTCGAAAAACCGGTAGTGTTCGCGATGGCGAATCCTGTCCCCGAAATTTCCTTTGAGAGCGCGAAGCGCGGCGGGGCATTCATTGTCGGAACGGGCAGAAGCGATTATCCCAATCAAATCAACAATGTGCTCGTATTCCCGGGCATGTTCCGCGGCCTTTTGGATGCACACGCAAAGCGCCTCAGCGAAGTCGCGAAACTTGCTACAGCAAAAGCGCTGGCTTCATCTTTGCAGCCGAGTCCGGAAAAAATTTTACCGGGCGCGCTTGATTCCGGTTATGTAAAAAAAATAGCGCGTTCGGTGAAAAAAGCATCGCGCCGAACCGGGAAATTCTCCAAGCGTTGCTTTTTTTAAATCTCTTTTCCTGCAACCGCCCGTTTTATAAGGGTGTCGGGGGAATTTTGTTGTATTAGAGAAGGATTTATTTGAAGTTAAAAAAAAGTTAGCCTGATTTTCTTAACTGAAAAGCACTCCCTTTTTTTGGGAGGAAAGTTAACTTTTGCCTTTTTTGATTGAAAATGAAAGAGTGATATAAATGGACTTTAGAGAATTTGAATTAAACGGCAGTCTAGCCCATGCCGTTAAATACAAGGGCTATGAAAAACCCTCGGAAGTGCAGGTGAAAGCAATTCCCCTGGTTTTGGAGGGAAAGGATGTCATCGTGCAGGCACAGACAGGCACGGGAAAAACGGCGGCTTTCGCCATTCCATTGCTTGAAAGGCTTTCTGGCACAAGGCCCTCGGCACAGGCGCTCGTGGTCGTTCCCACAAGGGAGCTCGCGGAGCAGGTGAAAAAGGAATTTTCCTCCCTTGCAAAAGGGCAGAAAGTTTACTGCATTTCCGTTTACGGAGGCCAGAGCATCGGCGTGCAGAGGAACCTATTGCGCAAAGGCCAGCACGTGATAATTGCGACACCGGGCAGGCTCATGGACTTAATGAACAGGGGCTGGATAAGCCTTAATGCAGTAAAATACGTGGTACTTGACGAAGCCGACAAAATGTTCGACATGGGCTTCAGGGAAGACATTGAATTCATACTTTCACACTGCCCCAAGCAAAGGCAGACAATGCTTTTTTCTGCCACGATTTCGGAAGACATCCTCTCACTTGCAGGGGAACACCTCTGCGGGGAAAGAGTGTTCGTGAATGTCTCGCAGGACAGGGTTGCAGTGGACGAAATCGACCAGTTTTACATAAGCGTTGAGCGCAGGAAGCGCTTGCCCATTCTCGCGGCACTGCTCCGGGGCAAGAGAATGACCAAGTGCTTGGTGTTTTGCAGGACAAGGCGCACGGCAGACTGGCTTTCAAAGCAGTTGAGCCAGCGCGGCGTGCAAGCGCGCTCAATTCACGGTGGCTTGCCGCAAAGGGCACGCGAGCGAATACTTGCCGGATTCAGGTCGGAGAAAATCCCAGTGCTCGTCACAACCGATTTATTGGCGAGAGGAATGGACATAAGTGACATTTCCCACATAGTGAATTTCGATTTCCCCAAGGAAAGGGAAACGTACATTCACAGGATTGGCAGGACAGCGCGCTTCGGGAACCGCGGCGAGGCAATAACATTCTGCACAAACGTAATGGAATACGAGGAACTCGAGCGCATTCAGAACAATTTCAACACAGAAATAATAGAACTGGAAGCCGGGTAAAAAGCTGCTCTGGCTTTCCTCCATTCTATGTGAACCCTATGCCGCCGGCTGCCAGCATAATGAATTCCGCATAGTATACCGAGAGGAGCGCGAAGAAAAGCGCCGGAAGCGCGGATAAAAGGGTTCCGAGGGCAATCGTTGCCGTCAATTCGTGCTTTTTGATTTTCCCTGACTGTTTTCCCGCGAACCTCACAACACGGCTGGAAATGAAAAAAATAAAGGAAAAAAGCGGGCTGGTTATTAGTAAGTAAAAAGTCGCCAATAAGAAGAAAAAAGCCATTGAAGGCAGGACTTGTTCAGGTGTTGTGCCCCAATAAGCCGTTCCCTGCGCAATAGAGCCCATGAGAATTATTTGAATTAAAACCAAGAAGAGATTGAATGCCGTTGCCGTGCCCAGGAGAACAAAAGGGTAAAGCAATATTTTTGCAATAATTCCCGATTTAAAGAATTTAAGCGTTTTTCCCGCTCTTCCGCATGCTTTTCCCAGCAGAAAGTACGACAACGCGCCGACGAAGAAAGGGGAAAAGAGCGCCATGATGCCGAATTGCAGCATCATTCTGGAAACCAGCAGGATTAATGCTCCTACAGTGATTCCAATTGCAGGAAATATCCTTTTCTCTCCTTTTTTTAACGAGATTATCCCAAGCGCGATTGCAATCATGGGAAAAAGGAAGAAGCCCGCAGCGGAGAAGAAAAACACGCACACGGCGAGAGAGTACACAGCGTTTATGGTCCCTGAAGGAATGCTGCCTCCAAGGTATAGTGCCCCGTAATAATACGCCGTGCAGAGGGCAGCCAGCGCGGAAAACGCAAGAGAGTAAATCCCGTATCTGTTTTTCCCGAATTCTGCTTTCCACTTCATTTAAGGAGAATTAAGCTTCCGGTTTATTTATTTCTTTCGGTGCGTTTTGAATTCCTTCCGCACGGAATAAGAATCCGATTCTGGGATTTTCCATTTTGTATTTTCATGCTAATCTGCGAAATCTTAACTGCCGTGGTTTTACTCCTAAACCCCTGCGAACCCCTCTGTATCTCAGTATCCTTCTTGTTGCCCTGTCATATCTTTGCTCTCCGCTGTGTCCGGCTTTCACAAAATCTTGCCTTGCAAAATGGATCGTATGGGCTATTTCGTTCAATGTGTACTCTGATAAAACTCTGAACACAAATTCATGTATTCCAATCCCAAATCTTTTATATAGTTTTCCTTTCGGGAACAATTCCGAGGTTGCGCGGTCAATGGCTTCTTTAACCGCTTCTCTTTCGCGGTAGGCTTTTCTCAATTCGCCTAGTATTTTTTGGAACTCGGGTGTCCTCGCAATTTCAGTTGCTGTCTGCACATCATAGCCCAATGACCTCAGGTGTTCAGCTCTTTCTGTCTCTTTTCTTCCCCATTTTTCCTTGAGACCCGGAATGGATGCAACGAATTCTTCAGGGGTGAGTTTCCACAGGCCCGGATTTCTTAGAGCTTTCTCGTTCTTAACGGCTTCGTCTATTGCTTGCAGCGATATTGCAACAACAAAAAGTGGATTGCCAAATTGCTCGTTATAATGTGCTATTTGTTCATCGCCATAGAGTCTCTTGGAAGCACCAACACCAAACCAGCATCTCATAGTCAATTGTTTCCCTGTGGGTATTTAATAATTATAGGTCGGCGTTCCTTTTTCTTGAGAAAAGTCCGCTCCCGGGTTTGCGCATTGGAGGCTTTGCGCCTGCCTTTTTATAATTCTGCGAGTTCTGCATAGAATTCTTTGTATTTTTCCAAGTCGGCTTTTACTATGTCCTTGATGTCTTTCCATTCCACCAGGGTTATAGGCTCTCTCTTTCCCTTTATTTTCACTTCCTTCATTTTAATCGCTCCTGGTTTCAGAGCCCATACAGTTCCCTTATTTTTTGTTTTACTTCTTTTAGTTTTTGGTTTGAGATTTTTCCGATTTTGGTTTCTATAATTTTCTTGTAGGCCGTCACTGGGTTGTCAACCATTATCTGGCTTTCAGTCTTCAGTCGTCCTTTTTCTAAATCTTTTGAAGTTAGTAAAACATCGTATTTTGTTTTGCTTCCTTGGGAAGTTATCTTAAGCAAGATTAAGTCGTCTGACTCTCGGTTGAATTTTGAATTGCTTATAACTAGTGCTGGTCGTCTTTTCACCCCGGTTTGCTCTGAGAATATTAGGTCAGCTACAACGAGGTCTCCTTGCTCAAAATTCGAAGAGTTCATGCGCGTCTTCCCCTTTCTCTGCCCATCTCCTGTAAGCGTAAAACCTCCAAGGGTCTTTTTCCGTTTCAAGCATTTTTGCTTTTCTTTCAATTGCCTGCCTCGCGACCTCTGTCCACTTAATCTCGGAGTGTTTTTTCATTGTCTTGTGCAGTTGTTCCGGGATAGCCAAGGTCATATTAACCATTCAATCACCTTAAATAAGTAAAATAAGTGGAAGTTTATTTAAGGCTTTCTGCTCCCCGGCCTAATTGCGCAATCCCGCCTCCCGGATTTGCTATTTTCGGTAGATTCTGTCATGGTGGTCGTAATCCCATAACTCGACAATTTTTTCTTTTTCGTGAATCTCGTACACTAATACAAACGATTTGTATATGTGTACTCTTCGCTTGTTCTTCATTAATGCGCTCAGTGGCTTGAATCTGTATGGGTCTTCGAGAATTTGTTTTACTTTCTTCCAAATTGCTTTGAGCTGTTCTGGGTCTTTTTTTGCCAGTTTCGCAAATACTTTGTCCAAGTGTTTCTTTCTTTTCAATTCGTAAGCCAAGCGGATTCATCCCTTTCCAAGTTGGCGGAAGTATTCGTCAACGTCTCTTACCTTCAAGGATTTTTCTTTTTCAATCCTTTCCAACTTTTTCAAGTATTCTGGCCTGAGCTGCATTTCCAAGATTTCATGTTCGTATTCCTCAGCCATCTTGTTCAAAGCCTGGCTCTTGTCTTTGAGGTCATACATGGCTTTCACGATATTTACCACTCTATTGGTTTTATCGTTCAATTCCACAATCGCGGTAGGCACATAATCACCATATTAATATGGCATTAATATCGTATTAAAAGGCTTTTGCTCGGCGTGAATTTGACAATTCCCGCCTCCCGGATTTGCACCGGGGATCTTCCGGTAACCGCCCACTTCCCCGCTCTGCGGAGCGGGAAGCCGGTTTGCTCCCTTAAGGGAGAAAGCCTACAGCCGGACGTATTAGCTACTATACTAAGGCGGGTTTTTTCCGTTCTGTAATACTATTCTTTCTTTGTTAGTCTTTTTAATCCTTTTTTCAGGTCCTGTTGCGCCAGCAACGGGAAAATGAACGAAATCCACAAGCCCGCAAGAAAAGAAAAGAACGCTCTGAACAGTTCCGCGGAAAAAACTGCGCCAAGTCCGAGTGCTCCGAGCACAATTAATCCCGGTGCAAGTTTCCATTTTTCCTCAACGCGTGTTTCGATTTTTGAGCGGTGCAACAGCACAAAGCCGATGAAAAACCCGAGGCAGAAGTACAATGCAAGTTCTGTTCTAAGCAAAAATGCCGCTATAGCGGTTACAATAATGATGAAAATCATTGGCCATCCGTCCAAAAAGGCAAAATGCACTTTTTTCCTCTCGCTGTGCTTTCTTTCGAACAAAACAAACCTGCCGATTGCCACACCCAAGGCAAGCCCGACAATAACATCGCTCAAATAATGCATTCCGAGATACACTCTCGACAATGCCACGGCAATTGCCATGAGCGCAAGCGCGAAGTCTTTTTTCCTCCCCACGAAGCCCATCAAGTATGCTGACACGGAGCCGGTTACCGCAGCGTGACCGCTCGGAAAAGAATAGTGCGTGAAGCCTCCCGCGAGTTCCGCCAGTTTCCTTGAAATTTCCGAGCCGGAAATCGCAGCAGGCCTGGCTCTCCGGAAAACCGCTTTCAATGCATCGGTGGATATGGCTGCGAGAAACATCAGGAGAACCAGGTGGAAGGCTTCCCTTTTTTTCCCTTTCCAGTAAAAATAGGTTGCAATCAAGAACCAGAAAGCCGGGTTTCCGAGCAATGTCAGCGCGTTCATTGCTAGCGTGAGCGGTTCGCTGGCAACCGATTGAATGGCCGAGAGGGCGAACTCATCGAACGCGTTTGCAAGAACCGCGGGCATGGATTAATTGTGCATTGGATGTTTAAATACCTTTTTATTTCCCGTGCTTTTTTGCCTTTTTCATGGCGGCTTTCACGCTCGGCGTTTCAATCTCGGAATAATTCACTTTAAGGCCGGCGGCGCCCAGCGCCTTTCTCAGGGCGAATACTCTGCAGAATTCCCCGAGTTCCTTTTTCTCCTTTTTTTGGAGTTCCGGCTTTTCGCAGATTTCCTTTATTGTCCTCCCAACTCTCGCACCGTTGGTTTTTGCAAGCGCCGCTGAAATTCCCGCTTCTCCTTTCCCGATTCCTTCAAGCTCTTCCTGCAGTACAGCCTCCAGTTTCCCGAGTTCAATTTCCCTGCGCAGGTTTTCCTCTATTTTCCTGTCGAAGGAAAAACCCAGGGAAGCAATGAATTCCATTATTGTCCGTGCATCCATTTTTTCGTCTATTTTGAGCTTTTTTACCGCTATCCAGTCCCCGTAATTCGCGACAAACTGAATCCCGTCCATTCAATCACCTTTTGCATTTTTTTTCCTTTCAATCAGTTCCATTTTTTCCCTCACTTCGTCAATGTTGACATCGGTGTTCACGCAGCCGTCCCTCAGGAGAAGAACTGCCTGCGGCGCAACGCTTGAGTTCTTGAAATTCTCAAACGCCATTTTCGCTTCGTTGTAGCAGCAGACCCCGAGCACTGCCTGGGGCTTGTACTTTTTCACCAGCTCTTTTACCATGCTTCCCCCCGGGCAGACAAAAACGCCCTGCCAGCCGCTTTTTTCAGCCAATTCAACGAGTTTTTTTATTTTGCAGTTCCCGCATTTCTCGCACTGCAGTCCTTCGCTGTTGTATTTCGCCTTGCATTTTCTGGGGTGCCTGAGGCAGTGCGGCAAAAACAGAATTCTTTTTTCCACCGGGGTCTTCTTGTATTTCCACTCGTACATTTTGTTTCTCAGTTCAATGTGTGTATAGTGCACCAGCCTCTCGTTCAGTCCGAGTTTTTTTGCTATTTTTTCCGTGGTGGAGGCAATGCTTATATGAGTGCCGGAATCCAGCATTTCCGCTATGGATTCCTTTATTTTTTCCGTTGCGCTCGCCATTTTGCTCACAACAATTGGGCACTGAAAAGCATTAAAATAGTTCCTCGCCTTGCCTGCTTCAGCATTCGCTCTCAAGAGCAGATACAGCATACTTCAATTCATCGAGTACGAGTTCCTCTTCCTCGAAGGATTCAGGCATTTCCTCGAGCAATACTGCCGCTGCTTCGTTCGGATAATTTGCGATTACATAATTCGATTTTGCGGAATACTCCTTAAGGGCGAGGAGCAGTTCCTCCATTGCCCCCGCATATGCGGCAATTTTATCCCTGTTGGCGCATTCCTCCTCAAGGGTGAAGCCGACATCCGCAAGTTCTTCCTCCGCGGCGGCGAGTTTTTTGGAGGCGAGCCCGACACCCGCGAGCATTGAATACGCTGCAGCGAGTTCCCGTGAAGCAGGGTTTTCGGCGTTTTCGCCGAATTCTTCCAGTTCACCCCCCAGCAGGGCAAGTGTTTCCCCGTCCAGCGCGTCGATTTCATCAAATGCCTCATGGAACCTTTCGGCTTTTATTCCGGCTTTCTTCCAGACAGAGGCCATTTCTGTAAATTCCGCTCCAAACGTTTTCCCAGGGACAGGAGGCTGGTTCAAAAAGTAGAATGCCGCAATGCCGGTTGCAGCAAGCACAATTACCGCAAGCAAAGCCAGTGCTTTTTTGTCCACAGCCAGCACCATTAGAATTACTCCCCCGCTTATTAAAAACCTTTTCCCTTCGGAAAAGCCCTGGGAGGGATTCGAACCCTCGATCTGCAGATTTCTTGCGACCTTTCATCCACATTAAACATTTCTTTACGGAACTTGCCTTTCTTTTTTTAAAAGAAAGGGCGGTACAAGTCTGCTGCATTGCCGCTATGCTACCAGGGCGTATGCCCAACGCACTACTAACTTATTCAAACAATCCTTTTTATACTTTTTTAATTTCTTTTCCTTTTCCTTCGGAAGACCATTACCTTAAGCCGGAAAAAATGCCTTGAACGCTCGCAGAAGAGAGGCGAATGCCCGCTTTCGGGATTCAAAATGGCTCTGCCTAGCAGTATTGAAAATAAAAAAGAAGACTCGGCCGCTTGGGCGACCGATTTTTTTCTTTCCGCCTATTTCTTGACTGTTCCCTTGGGTCCGCTTGCAAGCTTGTAGACTTCCATCAGGGCAACAATCAATGCTGCTGGCGCAACGAACACTGCGATGTTGGCAACTATTAAGTGCAGTACTGTTCCTAGCAATGGGAGTATGTTGTCTATTAACTGCAGTTTTGCGTTGCTTACCACCATCAAGGCAATTGTTGCAATAAGGAAGCCGGTGATTTCCTTGTCTCCGATGTTGAGGAATCCAACAACAAGACCCAAGACAACAAGCAATAGAGTTATCCACGGGGTCCAGGCTGCTGCTCCAGCTACACCGACCGCTCCGACCAATCCCATAAGGATTGCCACTATTACGCCGAGAATGAATGCCCAGGTGCCGATTTTTTGATCCATTTCAAACCTCCTTTAGAGTCGGGTAATTTGTTCTAATTATGTTTTTGCTATTTAAAAACTTTACCCTTTTTGCGCCCTTTTTTGCCGTCAAAAAGCGATAAAATGGCACTTTTTTAACCCTTTCGTGCCTGTTTTTTTACAGTAAAAAAGGTGGAAAAAAATGAAAATTTCCAAAAAAGCATTTGTGCACGAAAAAGCCTTCGTGCACGGCGATGTTGAAATTGCCGATAACTCCAGCGTCTGGCCGGGTGCGGTGATTCGGGCGGACGAAGGATCCATCCGCATTGGAAGGAATTCAAGCATTCAGGACAACTGCGTACTGCACGGTCACTCTCTCACAATAGGCGACAGCGTTACAGTCGGTCATGCCGCAGTCCTGCACGGCTGCAAAATAGGAAGCAATGTCCTCATAGGCATGGGCGCCATCATCCTCGACAACGCAGAAATAGGCGACTGGTGCATTATTGCAGCGGGCTCTGTTGTAAGGGAGGGGCAGAAGATTCCAGCAGGCTCGCTGGCAGCCGGCGTTCCCGCAAAGGTAAAGCGTTCCCTGACCGAAGAAGACAAGGGCAGAATAGGCTTCTCGTGCACCGCGTACACCAAGCGATTGGGGAAATAGCAGTTTATGGGTGTTGTCCGGGATAGGGCGCCGGTCCGGGCTTTTTCTCTGCCAGATATCTCTCATATTCCGTTTCTTCCAGTGCATCTATTGTCTCTGTCAGCTCCCTGACCACTCGCCAGTCTCCGCCGTTGGACCTTGCTTCCTCTGCTTCTAGGGCTTCCTTGAGCCTGTAGACGATGAGCTTGTTTCCCAGTGTTCTCAGCCCTTTCACTGCCCCCACCCTTGGCTCTCCTTTGGGGTCTTTTTCAAGGACGCTGAAAAGCAGTCTCTCGGCTTGAACCTTTCTCTCTTCAGTGTTGGCAAGCTCTGTAACGGAATAAACGAGCCAATTCCTCGCCGTAGTGGATCTTTCAACAGGTCTGCCTTTTCTGTCATAAGCAAGCCGCTTTGCCACGGAACCAAAGAGTCTTTCCAGTGCCGCCCTTCCAATCGCCCATGCGGCTTTCTCCCTGTACCTCGGGTCTTTAGAAAAAAGCATTCTTTTGACTGTTTTCGGGTCGGCTTTCACCTCAGCGCGCGCTGATTCAAAAGATTTCGGGCTTCCCATTCTCCGGATAGCTTCAAACATTGCGCTGTTTTTTGCCTTCCTCTTCCTCCAGAACCCTATTCTGGGAAAAGCGCTGCCTATTGCCCGCAAACGTGCAACTCTAACAGCCATATTAATATTAGCGCCTACAGTATTTAAATTCCTGACTTGGGAAAAATTTCCGAAATGGCCTCCCTTACCGCGCGCATTTCTTCCGCGTTTCCAATGGTAATCCTCACGAACGCATTGCTCAACCCGAGAGTGCTTATTCCGTTTCCCTGCAGCACAAGGATGCCTCGCTTCTCCAAACGCTTCACAAAAGCACCCGCCTCTTCCACCGAGGGAAATTTAATCACCGCATTGTTGTTTTCCGTGTGGAACACGTTGAAGCCACGCTCTTCCAGCCAGCCCTCGAATTTTTTCCTTTCCTTCGCGGTCCTCTCCGCCTTTTTCTTAAAGTGCTTTTTGTGCTTCAGTCCCAGCAAGGCAGCCTGCACGGAAAGCGCGGAAACATTGAAACAAAGCGCTTTCCCCTTTATTCTCCTGAGCAGTTTTTTTCCCGCGATTATGTAACCGATGCGCATTCCCGCAAGGGAGAATACCTTTGAGAAAGAGCCGAAAACAAGCAGGTTCCCATGCTTCCGCACCAACGGAGCCAAACTTTTTCTTTTGCGTGAGAACCATAAATGCGTTTCATCCACCGCCACGACCCCACCCGAATTATGTATAAGTTCTTCTGTTTTTTTCCTTTCAGTGCAGCCGAAGGGGTTGCTGGGATTGGCCAGAAAAATGAGCGTTGCTTTTTTCGCTTTGCTCTCCCTTGGGTCAATGCTGTATTCCTTTCCGTGCAAAGCATTCGCCCTTTCCACAGCAAAGCCGTTCCTTTTCGGGGCAAGTGCGTATTCCAGGTAGGAGGGCGTGAACACAAGCGTTTTTTTTCCGAACGCCCTTGCAATTAAATCAATTGCTTCGTCCGCTCCGTTAGCGAGCAGCACGTTGTCGCGGTGCACGTGGAATTCTCCGGCAATTGCCTTTTCCAGTTCATGGTAGTTGCGAGGCAGCCTGTGCACTTTTCCCAAGAATTCGCACAATTCTTTTTGCACGAATTTGGGCAAAGGGTAAGCGGGCTCCGCGAGGTTGAGCATTATTTTTTTCATAGAAAGCATTTAAATTGCAAAGTTGTTTAATTATATCATGGGCAGCTTGAGAGGAAGGCAGAGAAGGCTTGAGCACTTTGGAAAAAGAGCGGAAGCTTTTGCGCGGGACATTTACAGATGGAAAAATGTGACAGAGAGGGAAATAGACGGCGAAAAGGTGAGAGTTTTCATTGGAGGGAACGGAAAGCCCCTTTTCATGGAAAGGGTGAGACACGATGTCTGCATCAGGATTGGCCTCGGAAAGCACAGAAGGCTTGTTTTCAAGCAATCCGCACACGAACTTAAAAGAAATCTTCCCGGGATAAGGAAACTGGAATCAGCCTTTAAGTGGAGGGAAAAGAATCCCAAAAAGCGCGCCAAGCATTTTTTTCTTGAGTCATTGGCTGCATCCGCAAAGCACGGAGTGCAGGAATACGTTGACAGGCCCACGCTTTCCGAGTTGCTGAACTATTTGCAGATGAAGAAAACAGGAATAAAAAAACCCATAACCAAGGGAGAAGCCCTGAGATGCAAGCGATTGCTCGGTCAGTTCCCAGGAATAACACTAGAAGAGCTCCGCGAACTTGAAAGGGAATTCGACTTGTTCTGCAAGGAGGAACTCCCGCACCAGAGCGTTGCCTTCAAGAACGTTGCTATTTTGGGGCAAAGGACTGGCAGGACAGGGGACGGAAGAATAAGAATTGCGCTTGTTGACCTGTAAAATGGTGCCCCGGCCGGGATTTGAACCCGGGTCAGAGCCTTGAGAGGGCCCGATGCTTTCGGCAACAGATTGCAATGGAAACAATCGCAAACCATTTTAACCGGACTACACCACCGGGGCATTGTGAATTGCGTTATACAATTAATTTTAAAGCCGATTCAATAAAAATACTAATGGTTCAACCGATGAAGAGCAGGCTGGGCTCCGACGCCTGCCCCAAGGCAGGCACATGGGGACGATAATGAGTTCCGAGGTTGAAGCTTTTTCTCATTCCTGTTTTACCCATTCTTTTTCCCTTAAAGTGAAAGTTGTTAAATCCTTTCGCTGGGTAATACCTTTATGCGTGCGGGCAGTCCGGTCAGTGGGAAACAGAGGAAGCCTAGTTTTAGGGAAAGAAGGGCCAAATGGTGGAGAAAAATAGGCGAGCGCATTGAGACTCGAGGATGGCGGCTCCATTTTGCTTCAAAGATGCCCTCTTGGCTTGTCAGAAGGCTTTCAAAAAGACCCAAGGTGGAATCAAACAATGGGTGGACCTATAAAGGCCGTAAAGGAACTCCGACAAGATATGGCATATGCCACCACTTCACTAGAATGGAAGCAATCCCGGAAGGATATGCTGAAGCAGGCCAGAAGAAGGAAATTCTTTTGCACGTTTATATTAAGCCCACTTCATTGGAAAGAAAAGCCCGCCCTGATGTAATAGTTGTTGTTTCAAATCCTTTTTTCCTTCGTCATTTAACTACCCCGCTTGGGGAGAATCTCACAAATACAGTATATGTTGAAACGTTTTTGCACGACCCATTTGCTTTTGCAAGAGAATTTATGAACTCTATGAATTTAGGAATAGGCGAGATGAAACATGGAGAACCAGAGCTTTTAGTTCAAGGATTACCCAATCCAGAGCAATCAAATGGCAAGAGACAGAAAAAATAGGCAAAGAGACATTTTTTCCACACTCTTTTTCTTTGTGTCAGAAATGCCAGAGGGGGGACTTGGACCCCCGACCTTTCGATTATGAGTCGAACGCTCTAACCAGGCTGAGCTACTCTGGCTTGCAGAACTTCTGCTGATATCATCTGCTGGTATTAATTGCTTCAAAAAAAGTTTTTAATTGTTCTATTGCTGTTCCGGGGCGAGTTCCGGCCCGATCCTGCTCTTCATTTCCACTCTTCCATTGTGCAGAATGATTCTGTCTGCGTAGTGCAGGAAAAGCCCTGATTCCAGAACGCCCGGCACCTCTTTTGCGTCGAATTCAAGGTCTTCAAGGGAATAAATTTCGTCAATGTCCACGTCGACGAGATAGTTGCCTGTTTCCGTCTGCACGAACTCGCCATTAGGCTTCTCCCTTATTGTCGCCTTTCCGAACTCGTCCAATCTCACAAGGGAATGCTTCCATCCAAAGGGGCATATTTCAAAGGGAATTGTTCCGCGCAGCGTTTTGACGTAATTCTTTTTCTCCGTGAGCACGATTAGTTCGGCTGCGCTCTGTCCCACCATTTTATCCCTGACCAAAGAAGAACTGTCCCTTTTGATGTAATTGAATTCCTGGTCAACCAAGTCAACGAATTCAATCGCCAGGTCTATCTCGCGGTCATTGATTGAAGCAATCGGCAGCCCCAGCCTTGCAAGCATGTTCGCTATGTCGATGGAGCTCGGCACAACGCTTATGTTCATCCCGCGCTCCGTTACAAAAACGGCTATTTTTTTGAGGAACGCTTCATCATGCTCTCCCGCTCCTATTCCGAGCACATACCCATCTTTCACAAAACGCTTCACAAACCCCTCAATAAACGCTTCCCCGAGTGTCATGTGAAATATAATTGGTTTAATGATTTTTAAGGGTATTGCTTTGCGGTAAAGAGGTCCTGTCCCAAACCGATTATTTCTTAGGTTTGAGGACATACATTGGAGTAATTTTTGAATAAGGGTTGTCCTCTGATTCAAAGGTTTCCGCAATTTCAAAGAATTTTTCATAGTCCCTTTCTTCCTCGTCCCTGTAGGCATAGACGAATACCTTGTTGGCGAATTTTTTGCACCAAAAATTCCACGTCATTTCCAGTATTTTGTTCAGGTTTTCGCTTTTAAAATTGAATCCCTTGTCTCCCCCGAGCTTTTCCACAATCTCCTTGGGTTTTGAAAACGTACCCAAGTGGTCTTTTGGGTCATAGGCCAGAATCTGCAGTTCCAGGACAAACTCCAACGAGGTTTTGTTTGTCGGTTTTTTTCCTGAAAAATGTTCCAGCAGTTCGTCTATATTTGCAAACGGTTTTTCTCGCGGAACGCAAAAACTGCGTGTCAAAAATGTGCCGCTTGGTTTGAGCAACCTTTTAACTTCCGAGAGGAGGTGTTCCCTTTCCTTCCAGGGAATGTTTGGAAGAACAGCATCCCCGAGAACTACGTCAAAATAGCCGTCCTGCAACGGGTTTTCAAGCCAGTTAGCTTTGACTATGATTTCATCGGGGTTTTTTGTTTTTAAAACGGAATTCATTGCGAGAATCATTTCAAGGTTAATGTCAATAATGGTTGTCTTATAGCCCAGTCCATTCAGAATATCCCTCAGTTCGGGTGTTGCCCCGAGAACCAGTACATTCAACGGCTTTTTTTCCGGATTAATTTGCTTGAGCCATTCTGCGTACTTTTCAATTTCCCCAGCCGAAATTCTGCTGGGGGGCGTGAAATAAACGTTCCACATGTCGGCAATTTGCTTCCAGGCAACCGAGGTGGTTTTGATATTCTCAGCCATAAACTCAGCACTCCGAAGTAACCTTCCCCAAAACAGTATTTATCTTTTTCGACACATCGGTAATGTTATGTGCCTTAGGGGAGAACTGGCCAGAATAGAGACAAAAGACTTTCTTGAATTGCAGGGACTGCTCTTCGAACCCGGAAAAAAATCCTCAAAAGCCATTATTCACGTTCATGGCTGGACGGGAAATTTCTACGAAAACAAGTTCCTTGAATTCATAGCAAAAGAGGCTGTCCTGAAGGGTTTTGCCTTCCTTACTTTCAATACACGGGGCGCCGGCCATGTGCAGGAATTCATAAGGCAAAAAGGCAGCAAACCAGAATGTGTAAAAATCGGGGGAAGCCTTGAAAAATTCGAGGACTGTCTCACTGACATTGAAGCGGCAATTAATTTCCTCGAAAAACGCGGCTTTGACCGCTTTGTATTGCAGGGCCACAGCACAGGCTGCCAGAAGGCTGCCTTTTACATGCTCAAAACAAAAGACAGAAGAGCGAAAGGCCTTATCCTTTTGGAGCCAACGGACGACCCCTCCGTTTCCAGGAGGTTTTTGGGCAACAGATACCAGGAAGCGATGGAAATTGCGCGGAAAATGGTGAAAGAGGGAAAGGAAAACGCGCCTATGCCTGAATGGCTGCCTTTCGGCGTAATGCTCAGCGCGCAGAAGTTCCTCAGCATGTCTGACCCCAATTCGGCAGAGGGTGAATTGTTCAACTATTCCGGGGAACTTAAAAAAGCAGGACAAATAGATTGCCCCGTGCTTGCGATATTTGGAGAAAATACAGAATACCAGGAAAAACCGGGAGAAAAACTGGAATTATTGAAAGAAAAAATGCAGAACTGCGAAACAAAACTGTTTGAAAACACAAACCATTGGTTTTACGGCCGCGAGGCGCAACTGGCAAAGACAATCTGCCAGTGGGCAGAATCAATCATTTGATAGCCTTCGCTTTGCGTTCAGAGTTTAACGGAACCGCGCTCTGCAAGGCTATTTAAGCGCGAAAAGCGGAATATTAATATGGCTGAAGAGAGGGTTGAATTCAAGGATGCGGGTGTGAGAAAAGAGTTCTTCCAGAAACTGAAGGAGATAAAAGGGGTGGATACTTGGGAGGAATTGTACGATATTTGGGGAACCGGAAGAGCTACTTTCCAGTATTACCGAAATGGGAAATTTTTGACCCCAAGAACGCTTTTTGATTTTGTAATTGAGAGAATTTCTCCCGTTGAGAAGGCTTACTTTGAAGAAAATGTTGTTTTTAAAGAACGCTATTGGGGTGCTATATTGGGTGGAAAGACTACTTGTGTTAGGCATCCTGAAAACTTTGAAAAAGCAACAAGACGAAAATGCACGTACACTTGGGGAAGCCCTAGAAGTGTATACTCCAGGAAATGAAGCTATTTCGTCATTTCGTTTTAATCCCCTTGATTTACTTCC
>CAZKED010000024.1:0-18846 GCA_964551725.1 uncultured archaeon
TTCTATATATTAAATCCAGAGAAACTCTTTTTTTGGTGTTTTGGATGAAAATTCCCGCGAAAATAAAAGAATACTGCAAGAAGTGCAAAAGACACACAGAACACAATCTCAAGGAATTCAAGACGCGCAGCGCGAGAAAGTCATCCAAAGGCACGAGAAGGCACGACGTGCACGTCAAAGGTTATGGCGGCAAGTATCAGGCAATTGCAACAGTGAAAAAGAAAAACAAAAGACCAACTTTCATGGCGGAATGCACCGTGTGCGGTGCAAAGCACTATTTCGTCATACCGAAGAGAATGAAGAAGCCGGACATAGTGAAGTAATGCGACACAACACCGCACTCTTTTTCAATACTTGCGCGCACAATATTAACATGGCTTCCCGCACGTCCCTATTGTTAATTGCAAAGCAGGGCAAGGGCGTTGAATATCATGCTCTCTTAAACAAAATCCTCGGCGACTACTCAAATATCAATTCAGCGCGCGCGGCGTTAAGCAGAACGCTCAAGGACTTGGACGCATTAGGCATGATAAGGCGGCGCGGCGACCTCATTCAGCTGACGAACAAGGGCATAATACGCGTGAACATGGAAATGAAAAACAAGCTCTTGCTCAAACTGAACACCCTTACAAGGGAAAAGCGCGCAGTCGAGGACCCGGATGAATTCGTGAAACTCCTGTCCACGCTGATAGAGCGGGGAAAGCAGGACAGGGATTTGCTTAAAATCGCCAGGGAGAGCTCCAGTTTTTTCATTTCCGATATTTCCGCCCTTCGGGAAAAAATCGGGGAGAGGGCAAAGCATTATTCCTACCTGGACGAAGTCCTGAAAAAGCATGTTGCTTCCCTCAAAGAAATGGATTTCAGGGACTCGAGGAAAACAGAAAACATGAAAGCAGTGAAAAAACTCGCACTCAAGCAGTCAAAGGAAACGAAACTCGGGGAATTTTTTATCGACTCTCAGGATCAAAAAGAGAGGGAAAAACTGCAGAAAAAATTCAACGGCGAACTCAAGGGAAAAAGCCTTGCCGTCAAAGCCGAATTCCTCCCCCAGCTGTTCGATTTCATAGAGCATTCAAAAAAAGGCGAGAAGCTATCCCTTTTCCTGCACGACATTGAATTCAGGTTTGACGGAAAGCGGGTTACGGCAATAGGTCCGGCTTCAAAGCTCCGCGCTTTACCAAATCAGTAAACCTCTTTTTTTATTTTCTCACTGAGTTCGGGGAAGCGCGCTAGCCACTCAACCCTTTCCCTGCGGAGTTTTTCCATCCTTGCAGAGAATTCCTCCCTCGAATAATGCGTTCTGGGGTCGAATGCCGTTCCCGCGATTTCCGCGGGAACCTCGCATTTCAGTTCCCCGTCGAATTTCCATTCGAACTCAGAGCGGCAGACCTTTTTTATTATTTCAACAGTGTCCTTTACCCTTATTTCTCTAGCGTTTTCTCCCTCTCCGACCCTGCCTGTGTTCAGAATAAAGCATTGAATGTGCTTTTGCGCCCTGAGAAGCTCCACGAGTCTGTTTCCCTCCCCGCCTTTGCTGCCCACAACGAAGGGGTTCGTGCCCACAATTCGGACGCTCTGCCCCGCCTTAGACGGGTCGCCGGCACTGCTCTCCACGCTCTCGCCGAGCATGAATGCCGCTCCAGCCTTTTCCCTGTTCAGCCGCACTACAGGCGGCACAAGGGGATTGCGGGTAATAAAGAACAGGTGGTTCACTTTCTGCATGTCAATGCTTTTCGCAGCATTATCCATTTCGGAGCGCTGCACCACAGCCCTGCCGTTGGATGTCAGATTGTAGTTGAGGAAATCCACCTTTCCCTGCTCGCTGACCCAGACGTTCTCCAGCACCGCGCTGGGCTGCGTTACAGCATGGAACAGTTCGGGCTGCTCTTCGGGGCAAATGCCCTCTGTCTTTATGAATAAGCCCTTTCCCTCCGTGCCAATGCATTCCCCGCCGAGCAGTCCGACAACGTCATCCTGCACGAGCCAGGCTCTCTCCTCTCCCTTGAGACCGAGACCGTTCCCTGTGAGAGTTGATTTTCCCGTGGCACTCAAGCCGAAATAAAGCTGTCCGAATTCCTGCATTTTCCCAGTGCTGTTCTTTATTTTCACCAGCTTGCTTCCTGCGTGCAGTCCGAGTCCTCCTTTCTTTCTCACCAGATACATCCACATCCTGAGAAATGCTTTTTTCGCTTCCCCAATGTAGTCCGAGCCGAGTGCAAAAGTGATTGCCTTGTCGGGATTTACCAGTATTTTCCTTTCCTTCCATCCCGGAACCATTACCGTGACCATGTCCGGTTTGCCCAGGCAATTTCCTTCCGAGAGAAGTTCGCTCCAGCCGAGCGCAACCCTTGCGTATTCCTTTGAAACAAGCAGCCGGCAGTGAAATTTCACTGATTCTCCCATTGTCCTGTCGACCTGCACCATTTCCCCTTTTTCCCGCAGGCAGGAATGCACTTCTTCCAACGCGCGAAAATCGTCTCCATCCAGTCTGTCGTCAACCGTGTTTTTTGTGAATTTTGCAGAGCGCGCCCTCACCTTTCCCACGTAGGAGGGAGAACCGAATTCTGTTGTGCGCTCGTCCTTTCGCGCCAGTTCCCGCATTTCCTCACGCGACGGATTGTCGATTATTTTACTGCATTCAGGCAAAGAGAAGAGTTCCAAAAAATCCCCCGAATAGGAAAAAAGGGAAAAGGATTTAAAGGAAACCTTTTCCCAGGGGTTTGTTGGGTTTATTCGTAGTAATGGGGGTATCCGTTGTACTCCGGCTTGCCGAAATCCACTGTGCTTATTTCCTCCAGGGAATCCAAATCGTTTGCTTTCAGTGTCCTGTCGGAAAAAGTGTATAGAACGCCGTCAATGTAGAACGAGCGCTTGACCGAATAATCCCCGCTGTACATATAGCCGCGCTTGAGTTCGTCTTCTGCAGTCACATGCGTTATCCTTCCCTTTTCGGAGATTCCGTCTTCTAGGGAAACGTTGAAAACAAAAGCGCCCTGGAAAACGTATTCCCCGTAGCTTGGCCTGAGTCTCTCTTCGAGGTCCTCTTTTTTCTGTTCCTCGGGAATTTCCGCCAGCGTCACTGGAATCACCAAGAGCTCTTTTTCCCTGTCGAAGAGGAATGCCTTGTGGTCATGGAGGGCGTAACTGTCCGTTCCGCGATCGCCTATCACTATTTTGTCCATCTCCACGGGATTTTCCGGGTCGCTGACATCGAATATTGCCATTTTTATTCCCTGATACCATGCGAAGTTTCCCTTGAGTGCCTCAATGGTTTCCTTCCCCAGTCCGAGGATATGCGATTCGTCAATTGGATGCAAGTAATCGCTGTATCCCGGAATCTTCAGTTTTCCCAGCACTTTCGGATTCTCGTGGTCGCTCAAATCAAGCACGAACAAAGGGTCCACTTTTTTGAAGGTTACCAGATAGCCTCTTTCGCCCATGAACCTCGCTGAATAGATTCTTTCCCCCGGCGCAAGGTCTTCCAGTGCCCCGACAACGTTCATTTCAGAATCCAGTACATACACATTGTTCTTGCTTTCCGAGCCGCTTCTCGTTACATGCCCAACAGTAGTGGCAATCCTAAAGTGCGAATCGAACTCGTCCATTGAAAACTGGTTCAGTATACTGCCGGGAACAATTCCCTCGCCAACAAAATAAATTTCGCCGTCGCTGAGCTCGAACTTGCTCACCGATGTTTTTTCCACTGAGCCCCAGCCGGGAATGAAAATGCTTCCCACCGTCCGCAATGGAACAGGGAGTTCCTCTATTCCGCTCCAGACCCCTGCTGCAATGTAGAGGTTTTCCTGCGATGCATAAATTGTCTGCCCGGAGGCAGTGACCGTCTCGGAGTTCAGTTCCCCTGTTCCGAGGTTCAGGGATACAATGGTAATGAAGTTTGAGGGCGGAACATTTGACACGTAACCTATTTCGTTCGCTCTCGCGACCCTTGATTCAATGCCGTCCAGTCTCATCATGGGAATTATGTTCTTGCTTTCATCGAACTCGCTGGCAAGGAGTTCCTCTATTCCGTAAACCGGCCAGCGCGGATAACTGTTTACTATGAAGTATGCCGTGTCCCCAATAAGCCTCGAGTTCAGGTAGGAGCCCTCGAATTCGGCCTCTTTTTCCAGCTTCGGGTTCTCCCTGTCCTCTATGCTGTAGAGTTTTGCCTGCACCACGCCGCCATAGCCAAAGCATCTCGCCTGTGTTTCCCCGTTTTCTGACCCAACGCAGTCGCGGTCGTAACTGTACTGGCTGGAAAATAAGAGCAGTTTGTCCCCCAAGACAAAGAGTTCGAGTGGGATTGAATTTTCCTCGGAAAAACTTGTTTCCGAGAGAATTCCTGCCTCTTCCGCGGGAAACGCTTCAACGATGAAAAGCCTGTTCCCTGAAATCGCGTAAGCGTATTTTCCGTCTGTCTTGATTATGTCCGCCTCGTCAACGCCTTCAACCTGAACGTTTGTGGCAGAATATTCAACGCCCTGCGCCGAGTTTCCGGCAGCCGCGCCCTCTGATTTCTCCGCCGCCATTGGCGCCGCAATGTCGAGAATGCCGCCGTAATAACCCCCGTATCCTGATGACCGCGCTTTTGAAAATTGCGCGACAAGTTCGCTGTAGCTTCCGTACCTCGCCAAATTGTCCTGCCTTTCGGTATCGCCAATTTTCGGGCAGCCGCTTAAAAACAATGCCAGCCCGAGCAGTGCAACAAGCGCCACCGCCGACACAGCAAAAACTCCATTCTCTCTTCCCATAAAAATACCACCTCAATCGAATCCAAGTAAAGCATACTGCTTTACAGTATTTAACACTTGCTGTTAATAAAGCCATTTTGATTTTGTTCGGCGTAAGGCGAAACCAGAAAAATTAGCGGGTTTGGAGAAAATGCGTCCGCCGGGATTCGAACCCGGGTTACAAGCTTGGGAAGCTTGAAGCCTAACCACTGGCTGACGGACGCTTCATTCCTTTTTATACTTTGAATCCAGCAACTTTCTTATTTTCTTCGCTTTTTTTGGTCCGAATTTTTCCAGCTTTTCCAGTTCGCGGGCATCCGCGTTGAACACGCTGTGCACCGAGCCGAATTTTTCCAGCAAGCGCTTCGCTGTCTTCGGTCCTACCAACGGCAGCGATTCCACGACATAGCGCTGCTGTTCGCTGAGCGTTAAGCCGGGCTTTCCCTTTCTCAGCGCAATATCCCTTTCCTTCCCGGACTGCAGGCGCTTTGCTATAACGTAAATGAATTCCGCGGTGCCGCGCGGGTTTTCGGTGAACAAAACGGGAACGCGGTAGTTCAATGCAATGGAAGTCAATGCTCCAATAATAGCGTGCCTGTGAATGTTGCTCAGCGCGAACAACTCGTTGGGCGTTCCCTCGATGAGCAGAAGCGGCTGCTCGTACGCCTCGCCCAGATTCACGAGCTGGGAGAAAAGTCTTCCGTCCATGAGCGACGACAAAAAATCACTCGCGGACTTTCTTTCCACGACGACCTTGTTGGAGATAACGTAATCACCTGTTTCCAGCAGCATTTTCTGAACCCTGCACCCCATTGATTCAAGGAATTCAATGACAAGGCACGCCGACTCTCGGTGGTCGGCAAACACCAAAAGACCTTTCCCGTCGTCAAGGATTTTCTGCTTTTTTGCTTTCTCACGCGCCTGCTTCATGCATTTCACCACTCGCCGAGGGTTTTTTGCTTCTCGCTTTTTTCTTTTCCGCCGAACTTCATTTTTTTCAATTCGCGCGCCATTTTTTTCTCTTTCCTGTGCGCGCTCCAGTAGAATGCCTCGTCTCTTGTTCCTTTTGCCATCAGTATTATCACGCGTCCTTTTTTTATTCTCCCTGTTCTCCCCCTTCTCTGAATGTGCCTTATTTCGCTCGGCACCGGCTCGAAAAACACCACCAAATCGCAGGAGGGAATGTCCAGTCCTTCCTCTGCAACAGAGGTTGCGACAAGCACGTTGTGCTTTCCGCGCTCGAATTCCTTGATGGCAAGAGCCTGCTCTTCCTGCGTCATTCCCTTCTGCTCGCCGCGCGATGCCTGCCCTATGAACGCAAGGGGCTTGACGCCTTTGACCGAGGAAAGCTGCTGGACAACATATCTGACAGAATCCCTGTAATGGTTGAACACTAGCACTCGTGATTCGGGATTCTGAGAAAACTGTTCCTCGAGCAATATTTTCAGTTCGGAAAGCTTGGGGTGCTCGAAGTTTTCAGCCGCGAGTTTCCGCGTTTCGACAATCGCGCGGGCAACCCTTGCGTCCTTGAGCATTGCTTTCAGTGCGCGCGAGACCTTTTCCTGCTTGCTTTGCGCGAGCATTCTGTCGAAATAATCGTTCAATGCTGGAACGCCCTGCGTTTCAATCAGCAGGATTGCATGGCTTGCTTTGAGGAGTTCCGCGGTCTTTGTTGCCGCTGCATACAGGGAGGGCTGTCGTTTCCCGTATTTTCCCAGCCGGACACTTATTTTTCTTTGGAGTTCGAGCAGCCTTGTCCTGTTGTAGTATTTCAAATTGCTTGTATGCGCCACGCCCATTCTTTTCAGTTCTGTCAGGCGGGACTGCGTGAATTCCTGAAGCAGTGAAATGATTTCCTCAAACTCGGAGGGCAGGAAAACGCGGTCCCATTCCACTTCAATCGGCTGCACGTATTCCTTTACGTCCAAGTCCTCCTGCGACCTGATTTCAATGTTTTTTATTCCCAGGTTGGAAACGATTTCCTCTATGTGCTCTTTTTCGTGCCCCGGCGAGGCTGTAAGACCGAGTAGCAGTGCGCTGGGAGACTGCTCGGCGAGCTTTTTCGCAATGTAAACGTATGAGTAATCGCCCACGGCTCGGTGAGCTTCGTCGAAAATGCACAGCCGCACTCCACCCAGAGAAATTCTTTTTCTCCTTGCATCGTTGCGTATGCATTGCGGCGTTGCGCTTACAATGCTCGCTGTTTCAAAAAGTGCAGCCCTTTCCCTGGGCTTTATGGTTCCCGTAAGAAGCACGATTTTTTCCTTTTCAACGAGTATGAGTTTCCTCATCGTGTTGAAGTGCTGCATTGCGAGCGGCTTTGTCGGGGCGAGAATAAGCACTTTTCCCTGCCTGCATTTTTCCAGGGTGAATGCTGCGAGCAGCACTGCGATTATTGTTTTTCCCAGTGCGGTTGGCGCTACAACGAGCGTGTTGCCCTTTTGGAGCGCGTTTTCCGCTATTTTTTTCTGGTATGCGCGTGCTTCCAGCGCCTTTTTCTTTATGAGTTTGTGGGATACGAATTCGCCCATGCTTCCACCGGCAAAAGAATAATTATGCGAAGAATTTAATATTTTGACCTTTTTTGGGCAAAAAAGTGCAGAACGGGCTTTTTTCCCCGAAAGGGAAACATTTAAATACTATTTTTGCGTTTAATGGTAGTGGAGGTTCTTAAAATGGGAGAACTGCCTATAGCGGCTGTTGACCGCATCATTCGCAAGGGCGGCGGAGAGAGAGTGAGCGAGGATGCCGCGCGCGTTTTAGCCGAAGTTTTAGAAGAAAGGGGAATGAAGATTGCCCAGCAGGCGCGCGTGTTTGCAAACCACGCAAAGCGCAAGACAATAACCGCGGAAGACATAAGGCTTGTAGTGAAGGAGAAATAGTTCCCGAATTTCTTTTTTTTATTTCTCCTTTTCTATTCCCTCCACTGCCTTTCGGAAAACCTGCTCTGAATCCATTTTTTCAGTGTCGATGACCAGGTCAAAGGGCTTGAAGTCTTCGCCCAGCGAAAAGCCGTAGAGTTTTTTGTAAATTCGCTTGTCCGTTTCAAAGCGTGCCCTGAGCGATTCGAGCACCTGTTCTGCCGGCACATCATCCCTGCCGGCAATGCGCTGAGCGCACGTTTCCAGTGAAGCATTTAGCCAAATGCGGAACGCCTTTCCCTCGAAAAGCCAGGGCAGTGTGCGGGAGTCGAAAATCAGGTTGTCTTCCTCCCTAGCGAGGCGCAGCAGTTCCTTATCCAGTTTGCGGTCGAAGTCGAGGTTTTTAAGGCGCTGTTCCACGAATTTTTTTCCCTCCTCGCTTTCCCAGAAGCCGTTGCTTTTTTCCGTGCCCCTTGCGTCTATTTCATCAGCATGCTTTTCCCTCAGCTGGGCGAGAATGTCCGAGGCAAAAATAGGCGTAAGGGAGTACTTTTCCGCCAACCTTTCGACGAGAGTGCTCTTGCCCGAGCCCGGCGGACCGGAAACTATTACAATCATTTTCAATCCCTCAGACAAATGAATAGAGGGAACAATAAATAAATAACTAACGCCCTTTCTTTTAATCGGTGGGAAAACGGGAAAAATAAGCTTTGTGGACAAAAGGCACAGGCCACGGAAGGGCGAGCTTGTAGTGGAATTCAGGGTGAAGCCAGCGCGCGGCGTTTCGATGGAGCGCGCCGCGGAGGAAATCGCTAAGGAGTCATCCATCGGAACGTGGACTTCGCTTTCAACAATGAAAGCGCGCATTGCAAAAAAACTGAAGCCCAGCGCGTACAGCATTTCAGGGAGCACAGCAAAAATCGCCTATCCCCCGGACCTGTTCGAGCAGGGAAGCATTCCCCAATTGCTGTCCAGCATTGCGGGCAACGTTTACGGAATGAACTCGCTGCAGTCCCTGAAACTGGAGGACATCCGTTTTCCCGATTCTTACATCAAAGCATTCAAGGGACCGCGCTTTGGAATAAAAGGCGTGAGAAAGAAGCTCGGCGTGAAAGGCAGGCCTTTGGTCGGCACAATAGTTAAGCCGAAAGTCGGACTGAATGAAAAAGAGCACGCAAAGGTTGCATACAATGCGTGGTTGGGGGGATGCGACCTTGTGAAAGACGACGAGAACCTGACAAGCATGAAATTCAACTCCTTTGAAAGGCGTCTGCGTGAAACGCTAAAAATGCGCGAAAGCGCTGAAAGCGAAACAGGCGAAAGAAAGGCTTACATGCCGAATGTTACCGCCGAAACCGGGGAAATGCTCCGCCGCGCCAGACTGGTGAAAAAAGAGGGCGGAAAATACGTTATGGTTGACATTTTGACGGCGGGCTGGGCTGCGGTGCAGACTTTGCGCGATGAAGACCTCGGTCTCATTATTCACGCGCACAGGGCAGGGCACGCCGCCCTTACAAGAATGCCCCAGCACGGGATTTCAATGCTCGCAATCGCCAAACTCGCGCGTTTGGCCGGCGTTGACCAGCTGCACGTCGGCGCAATAGTGGGAAAAATGCACGGCTCCGCGGAGGAAGTGAAAGGGATTGTGAAGGGAATAACTGAAAAGTGCGCCGGGCTTGAAAAAGTTTTTCCTGTTTGTTCGGGCGGACTGCACCCGGGAAAAGTGGAAGCGTTAATGAGAATGCTGGGAAAAGACATAATAATCCAGATGGGCGGCGGCGCGCACGGGCACCCCCGCGGTACAATTGCCGGTGCAAAGGCGGCAAGGCAGGCGGTTGAAGCCGCACTCCAGGGCGTTCCCGCAGGGGAATACGCCTTAATGCATGAAGAACTCGCGGCTGCAATTGAAAAATGGGGAGACAAATGAATTGCGAGAAAACATACAAGAAAATAGTGCGCGGCACAAAAGCATACTTCAAGAAAAGCGGAGTGAAAAAAGCGGTATTCGGGCTGAGCGGCGGACTGGATTCCGCGCTTGCTGCATTCGTGCTGTGCGATGCGCTCGGGAGCAAAAACGTATTCGCGCTTATAATGCCGGAGGCAAAATTGAAGAATGCGGGAGACAGGGACGACGCAATAGAACTGTGCGGAAAACTCGGCATAAAGTACGAGATTGTGCCAATCGACGTAATGGTTTCCTCGCTCAGCATAGTGCCGTGGAAGCAGTCAAAACTGGCAAAGGAAAACCTGCGTGCACGCATCAGGATGGTTTTGCTTTACTCTTATTCAAATTCGCGAAACGCGCTTGTTGTCGGCACCTCGAACAAATCGGAGAGAAAACTGGGCTATTTCACAAAGTACGGAGATGGAGCAGCGGACATAATGCCATTGGGCGACCTCCTTAAAACTGAAGTGAGGAAATTGGCGGAGTGGCGCGGCGTTCCGGAATGGATTCTCAAGAAGAAGCCGTCCGCCGGGCTGAGGAAGGGGCAGTGCGACGAAAAGGACCTTGAGGCGTGCTATGTGGACATCGACAAATTTTTGCAATCGCTGGGGAAGCGGGGAAAAAAGAAAAGGACAAAAATTCCAAAGAAAAAATCGGAGCGCCTGAGGAAAAGAATTAAGGAGAACGCCCACAAGTTGCAGCAGCCTTTTGTGGTGAGAGCTTGAAGTGCGTTGCAGTTTTTGGCGGTTCGTTCAATCCCGTGCACAACGGGCACTTGCTCGCGGCAAGGGAAGTGCTTGAAAAGACCGAAGCGGATGAAATCTGGTTCATGCCCTGTCGCGTTCACGCCTTCAAGTCCAGGAGAAAGTTCGCGCCGGAAAAGCACAGGGTCGAAATGCTGAAGCGCGCAGTGAAGGGCGAAAAAGGAATGAAGGTTTCCCTGCTGGAGATAAAACTCGGCAAAAGGCGAAGGAAGGAGAGCAGAACGCTGGACACTGTAAGGGAACTGCGGAGAAAATATCCGCGCTTCGCGTTCCTCTGGATGATTGGCTCGAATCTGGTCGGCGAAGTTCCCGAATGGGAGGGATTCAGCGATCTGGTGAAAGAGGTGAGAATTGTTGTCGTTCCTGTCGAGGGTTTTACCCGCAGGAGCATTTTGTCGGCAAAATGGCTGGAAGAAAACAATGCAATTGTTCTGCCAAAGCGCGGGGCAGTTGAAAACATTTCCTCAACGCAAGTGAGAGAGCGCATTTCCTCGGGAAAGAGTGTGTCGGCGCTGGTTCCCGGGGCGGTGTGGAAATATATCGAAGAAAACCTCCTTTTTGTTCCTTCCGAATTCAACCGCGTTGTTTATGCCGCGGTCAAAAAAATCCCGCGCGGCAGGATTTCAACTTACAGTGAAATAGCGCGGGCTGTGGGAAGAAAAAAAGCGGCAAGGGCAGTGGGAAACGCGCTTAACAGAAACCCCTTTTTTCCTGTTGTGCCCTGCCACCGCGTCGTCAGGGCGAATGCCGAAACAGGGGGATTCGGCAGGGGCGAAGCGGAGAAGGAAAAACTGCTGAAATCGGAGGGCTTGCGCGTGAAAAACGGCAGAATTCTGGATTTCGGGAAAAAATTAATGAAAGCCAGTGACTTAGTTTAAATAACAGGGCGGATGCCAAAAGTTATTTCTTCAAATGAGCACATTTTATATATAAGTTAGGGGCATATATTACTGGTTGGGTAATTTATCACCCCGAATTCTGCAAAAGAAGGCAAAAGAAGGCAAAGGAGGAAAGTTAAAAGCGTTCGCGCGCATCCTAACTTTCCTCTCTAATTTTTACAACCTCTATTCATAGGGCTTGGTTCTTTTCGCTTTTTCAGCGCAAACGCTGCAATTTTCCCACCATTCCAGAAAATCGCCTATTTCCGCGGCTGAAAATTTTTCAACCGGAACCTCGACAACAAAGGCAGCCTTCTTTCCCGGCGTGTAGTTCAGAGCAAACGGTTTCAGGAATGCCTTGTCCACCACGCGCTTTTTTGAGTCGAGAAAGAGTGCGCAGATTGGAAAGAAAACGAAAAGCATGTGAATGCTTGCCTTTGCCCTGCTTTCTGTGCCCAGGTGGAAGACCAGGGCGTAATCGAATTTTTTCCCGGATTCGAACATCAGCCCGCGGAATTTACGCCAAAAAGAGCGCGCGTGCCTTACCTTGCCTGTCACCTCAATGCGCTTTGTACTGTTAAAGAGCATAGAATCAGCTTTTTTTCGGCGATTCTTCCTTCAGCATTTTGAGCGGGGGGATTACAATTTCCTCCAGAAACTTGACGTTCTCTTTCGGCGTGAAAGAAGCCGGCTTTCTTGCAAGAATAGTTTTCCTCTGCTCTTCCGTCTTTTTCATGTGGGCTTCAAGCGCCCTTACTATTTCTTCCAGGGATTCCTTTTTTTTGGCGGGAATTTCCGCCTTTCCCTTTTCCACCACTTTTATTTTGGGCAGCCTTATTTCAGTAAGCCCCGAGCTTTTTCCGCTTTCCATTTTCCCAGCCCTTCAGAAATAATACGTTTTACCACTTATTAAACCTTTCCTCCGTTTTTTACATGTTTTTTGCTTTCGAGGTTTGTACTAAAGCAATTAAAAATAGGAAAACTTTTAAATGAGTTTTCAGGGAATTTTAGTTATTCAACAGCAATAAATAGGAATAAGTTGTTCCAACGGCTGATTCGCATGCTGGAATCAATTGCTTTCATTCCCGACGGGAACAGGCGTTACGCGAAAGAGCACGGTCTCTCGCTCCTCCATGCCTACATGCTCGGAACGAGGAAAGCGTGGGAAACGCTTGACTGGATTACAAAATACCAGAGCATTAAGGCAGGCACGTTCTACACGCTTTCCCTCAAAAATTTTGAGCGCAACAGGCACGAACTCGGGCTCCTTTTCAGGGTTTTTGAAAAAGAATTAGACAAAGTGCTCGAAACGGATTATTTCGCAAGAAAGGGAATAAAACTCAATTTCATCGGCAGACTGGAGCAGTTCCCAAAAAAAATCCGCGACAAAATACTTGAAGCCCAGCAACTCACCGCGGAAAACAGCAGGCGCTTGGTGAACCTCGCGTTGGGCTACGACGGGCAAGCCGAAATAGTCGATGCCGCCCGCGCCGTTGCACTTGACTACGCCCAAAAGAAGGTTGACCTCGAAGCGCTTGACGAGCAGTCGTTCCAGGACTACCTCTATTCAAAATTCCCCAATCCGGACCTAATAATACGCACCTCCGGCACGCAGCGCCTCAGCGGATTTCTCACATACCAGTCCAGTTACTCGGAACTCTATTTCTGCGACAAGTACTGGCCGGAATTCAGCGAGCGGGACCTCGACCTCGCGGTAAAGGAGTTCAATTCAAGGCAGAGGAAGTACGGCAAGTAATCCGCTTTTAAAAACTTTTCATGCAGAATTAGTTCTGCACACACAGCCCCGTGGTGTAGCGGACAAGCATAGTGGGCCCTGGACCCGCTGACGGGAGTTCGAATCTCTCCGGGGCTATTCTTCTATTTTTAGTAAATCACTCGCAATTTCAGCAATAACTAATAAATTTATAGTTTTGCTGAGACAATAATAGCATGCCTTTCAGGCGTTTGCGTTCCAAGTGGGAAAAAAGAAGGATTTTTTTAAGGAAAAAAGAGCCTGCGGTTGGAGAGCACATTAAGCCAAAATGGCTCCCAGACATATATCGCGGAATGGACGGAAAACTAGCTGTTTTATCTGTTTCAGATTTTTTTAAAGGTTATCCCAAACTTGCCGAACTTCGCTTTGGAACTGGCACGTTTAGGGATTTAATCGAAAGAACCGCCGAAATGCATCGCAAGAGGCTTGGCTCCGAGTTTGACGCAAGGGAAATAGAATTTTCGCTTGTAAAGTGTTTTACTGAGGATGAGTATATTGCTGTTGTAAGCCAGAGCCCTTTGGGAGATGATATGCTTGCAATGGTTGATGCCATCGAAAGAGACCCTGCAAGAAAAAGGAGGTTCCTAAGAATACTGCTCGGGAAAACACACTATCCAAATGTCATTACTTTGAAAAGAAGATATGCAAATGTTGACAGCTTTTTGAAAGAGCACGGAGTAAAAAGCCTCCTTGATGTAGGCTGCGCGGCATCCATGGGGGCGCCAACCACCGCTACAACAAAAGAAAAGCTTGGAAAAGAAGCAAGGGTTGTAGGCATTGATGCAACTGCCTATAAGGACAAAAAGCAGACCCCGGAACAAAAGGGAATTGAATTTGTCAGACACAAAATCCTCGAAGTGCCTTTTCCCGAAAAATTTGGAGCCGTAAGGATCGGATTCTTCCATCAATATCTGCCAAAAGCAGAACGTAAAAGGCTTTTCAAACACTCTATGCAATCTCTTGAAGAGGGAGGCTATATCATAGTGGCTCCTTCCCATCACAGAGAACTTCAAAGGGGAGGCATCTACAGGCCCGGCGCTGACATCTATCAGCTAAAAAGGGGAAAACTGCAGCTTGTCACCTTCGTCGAAGTCTATAATCCCCCCTCACTTGATATTTTTAAGTAAAACAAGTTGGCCAATTCACTGAAATCCAGTTAAAATATATCAAACACTACCTGAACTTCACCGCCAGTCCTGCGAGCTTCCACATTCCCGGTTTTTTGAGGACTTTGCCCACAAAGCGTGAGGGCTTGTCCATGTCGCCGTGCTCTTCGAGGAATTCCTCTATTCCCGCTTTTTTTAGTTTTCCGAACAACCTGTCGATTTTTTCATCGCTCTGAGAGTTCAGGAAAGAGCGCATTTTCCAGTGCATTTTCAGTTCCTTGGTCACGTCCTTGAGGTAAGAGTTGTAGGAATTCAGCGGCTTGCCGTTCTTGAGGAAATGGTCGATTGAGGCAGCGCATTTTTTCGCCGCAGACAATCCCATGACAAGGCCTCCGCCTGTTGTCGCCTTTGCGTGGAATGCCGCGTCTCCCACAAGCAGATTGCTGCCGAAAACGAAATTCTTCAAGGGCGGTCCCACGGGAATCAGAAAACTTTCCCGCTTCAGCGTAGTGAATTCCAGCTTTTTCTCAGAGGTGAATTTTTTGAACGCCTCCGCGGCATTCTCCCCCAGAGAAGTGCCGATTCCAACGCGCGCTTTTTTCGCGCTTTCCGGAATCACCCATGCAAAAAAACCCTGGGCAAAAGAACCGAAGTGCATCTGCACGAGCTTTGGGTCAAATGTGCCGGAAACAAATTCTTGGTAGGTGTGAACGAAATTCTCCTGCTGCACGGGCACGCCGAGAAGTTCCCTTGTTTTCGACTGCACGCCGTCGGCGCCTACCAAAATTTTTGTTTTTTCCATTTCCCCGCGGTGCTTTTTTTTGAAGAACACAGTGCTGCCGTGGATGTCAATGAGCTTTGAGTTGAAAGTTATTTTGAGCCCCAGTCTCGAAGCCTGCTTTTGCAGTGACTTGTCGAATGCCGCCCTGTCGATCACATATGCAACGGGCTTTTTCCTTTTCACTGTTAGAATGCTTCCTTTCGGCGAAACCAGTTTAGCGCCGAAGATTTCGTTTTCCGTGCATGCTTTCAGTTTGAGTTCCAGTTCTCTGGCGCCCGAAGAGCTTATGAGACCGGAGCAGTGCGTTGGCACTCCAACCTGGGAATGCTCCTCGAGAATGCGCGAATCCCAGCCCCTTTCCTTGAGTTCTATTGCTGTCTGCAGCCCGGCGGGGCCTGCTCCTATTATGGTGACAGTATTCATGCAACCAATTGAATTCAGTCATTCACCTTTATAAGCCCATCTCCCTTCCTTTTCCTTGGGCTTTCCCTTGAGCATTCCGCTGAACCTGCCGGGCTTTTTCTCCTTTACGTAGGTTTTTCCGACTGCCGCTCCCAAAGGGGTGGGCTTTTCCTTTTCCTTCGGCGGGGCTTTCTTTGCGTACAGTAAAACGAGAACTATTATGGCTATTGCGAAAGCCGCTAGTATTAAGAGCATCGGCGTGAATGCTTCCCCTGCTGGCACAGCGGGCACTTCCTGCGTTATTTCCTCGAAGTCCTCCTCGCTGAGTTCAGTGTCCTGGGAAAAGAAAATCGGCGGAATTGCGAAGTCCTGTTCAATCCTTGAAAGTAAGACATCCGCCTTTGATTTTGTTATGGGTTCCTTTAACTGGTATGTTATTTCCAGTGTGCCGCCCTGTTCCATGCCGCTGACATCGAATACTATTATAGGGTCGTCCTTTATTACTGTGAATTCCGCTGTCGAAACCAAGCCCGCGGCGTAGTATGACAGAGACTTGGGCACTATTTCGACTATCTGCACATTTTCATCGTTCAAATCGCTTGAAAAGGAGAAAACCACCACCACGAGGAACTCCGGGTTGTCCCCGTCCTTTACCTGCACTACCTTTATTTTCCTCACCGGCTGCTTGCCCAGCGAGTTCTCCAGTGCCCTGTCGATGAGTTCCTTTTTTATTTTGAGACCGCTCAATGCAGCCCTTATTTCCTCCTCGGTGAACGTCTTTTCCATGCTCTCGTATTCCTCCACCGAAAAGGTTTCGCAGATCTGCTTGTATTTTTCCTCCGCGAGTTTCGCGCTTTCCTCTGCTGCAGCGTAATTCTTTTCCTCTAATGCTGTCTGCGCGTCAGCCAGCGCGTTGTCCGCTGCTTCCTTGAGGTTAAGGAATTCGACCGGCAGGGAATCAAAGAATTCCCCGAACTGTCCTTCAAGCAAATCGCTTTTTTCCTTTGAGGCGTTCGCCAGCGCTATTGCGTCGTCCGCTTTCTTTTTGTTCTCGTCCGCTGTCTGTTTCACTCTCACCGTTAACGTGGCTTCCTCGCTGTTTCCCGCTTTGTCTGTCGCAACCGCTTTGAGCGTGTGCTCGCCGTCGGATACGCTTGTCGTATCCCACTGCTCTGTGTATTCGTTTGCTCCGCTTTTTGTTTTGACAGTGGAAATCTTGGTGCTGTTCCTGTAAAACGTGACGTTTTCTATGCCTGACTCGCTGTCTTTTGCTTCCACTACAAGGTTTGTCTTGTCCGAAACTATTTCCCCGGCTGCAGGTTCTTTCCATTCAACGCTCGGTTTTGCAGTATCCACTGTTACGAGTTTTTCGGGCTTGTATACTTCCCCGTCCTCGTCCTCCGCTTCAACTTCGATTTCGTACGTGCCGTCCTCGTCCTCGCCGAAGGTGTAGTCCGTTGAAAAACTGCTCGAATTCACTCCCGACCTCAGTTTCTCCCTGTCGCCGTCGGGGTGCCTAAGGTAAAGGTATGCATTGTACATTTTCCCGTTGGTCGAGGTCACTTTTATTGTGATTTCCCCTGCCTTGGTGTAGCGCGGAGCGTCGATTGTTATTTCAATGCCCTCTTCGCCGCTTGCCGTGGCGGATTTTTCGTTGGTTTCATCGCTGTAATTCCCTGCATAATCCCTTGCTCTCACAACGTAATAGTATTTCTTTCCCGATGAAACATCCTCGTCGGTGTAGGAAGTGTCGTCGCCGTCCACTCTCGTCAGATAGTCGTCGTCCACGTCCACGTTGCTGCTCGTGCTCCTGTAAATGTAGTAGTATTCTATTCCGCTTGTGTCGTCGCTTGAGTCGTCCCATGAAAGCTTTATGTCGCCGTCGCTCTGCACGTTTAAAGTGAAATCGTCGGGCTCGCTAGGCTCCTCCGTGTCAATTCCTATTTTGTAGTGGTCGGTGCTGCCCCAGGTCGTGCCGTTGTAGGCGCGGACATGGAACCAGTATTTTCCATCGTTCTTGTTGGTATAATTTTGCGAAGTCCCTGTCTTGTGGTCGTCTCCCGCATCCGGATTATAGTCCGAGGTTCCGTTTAAAGCGTAATAGTAATTAATGTTTGTTCCCGTTACAGTGGTCCAAGTGAATTGCGGGTCGTTGCTGGTATTCCATCCCCCCTCGTCGTGTGTGGAGAAAGAAATCGTCGGGGTGCCGGGCGTGCCTCCTGCCGAAGTGCTGCAGCCCGAACTCGCAGGAGAAGGACCGCTTTCGTTGCCGCTTTTGTCCACAACGCTTATTTTGTAGTAATATGTGGTGCCTGTTGAAAGATTGTTGGAATCCGTAGCATTGCAATTGCCGCCGCTGCAGTTTCCCGAATGAAGCACTTTTTTCACCCTCTTGTTGTTGTCAGCGTTGAATGTCTGCGAGGTTGACCTGTAAACATAGTACTGGTGGACATCTGCTTCGGTTGAAGCAACCCAGGTAAGTGGAATGTCAGAACCCCCAGAGGTGCAGCTTGGCCCGCCTAAAAGTTCTGCGGGCTTTTTTTCGTCATTGTAGTTGAAGTCCGCGTTTTGGGTTCTCTGGTTTCCCGCTTTGTCTTTTTCCGTGATTTCAATGGAATAAGTGCCTGTTTGCAACAGCAAGCCCGTTTCCTGGTATGAACAGGTATAGCTGTTGGTGTCATCTTTTTCCGTGCAGTGGTTTTGTGCGTTGAAAACTGTGGATTGCTGACCGTTTATTTTGACAACAATTGCAGAGAGGTCAATGCCGCTGAGGTCATCATTCAAGTCGAACGATATTATTTGGATGTTTTGGCCTATGTCGTTCTGGTCAATCTTGCTGTATGGTGCGGTTGTGTCTATGATTATCCAGCCTGTTTTTTGGATTTCGTTCTGATCCAAGGCGTCACTGCCGTAAAAATCAACGGTGTGCAGCCCTTCCCCGGCAATCGGGAAGGATGCAGGAATAGTGCTAGAGTAATTCCACCCTGTGCCGTCAATATTATATGCAATCACATTGCATCCGGCGCCCCCTGCCGCGGGGTTGTCTGCGCAGCTGATGGAAACGGTGAACGGATCATCGCTCGTAATTTCCCCGTTGGGGGAGAAAGCCGTGGTCGGGGGGGACATGTCGAGGCTTATCGAGTCGTTTGCGCTCAGGGAAATTGTTTCATCATTAAGGTCGCACCTTACCCATGCGTAAACTGTTTTAGGACCCTCGTCATCGTTGCAGTTCGGAAGGTCAGCCTCAGTGAAATCGATGTTCGTGCTCGCACTGAATGCTTTCCATGCTCCTACAGTATCCTGGCAGTTGAATGCCATTTGTGGGTTGGCTTTCCCGTCGCAGTAGTTCCATGTGACATTAAGAGCTGCCGGGTTAATAACAGAGTTTGTATGCGTGTCGCCGCCTTTAATCACAAAGCTGTCTATTACGGGAACAGCCGAAAAAGAGAATTCAAACAAAAGAATTAAAGAAAAAATTACCAAAAACGCGTTTTTTTTATTCAAAAAAATCCCCCCGAATGCATTTAACCCAACCAATAATTATGTATAAGTTCTGTGAGGCTTTTCCTTCTTAAATTTACTTATATTATTCACTGGCAAATGTT
>CAZKED010000025.1:0-17819 GCA_964551725.1 uncultured archaeon
AAAACTCTTTTGATTGTGTTCTTGCCTCTGACCTAATAGAACATTTTACTAAAAAAGAAGGCGTTGAGTTATTGGAAGCAATGGAAAAGATTGCAAATAAAAAAGTGATAGTATTTACCCCGAACGGATTTTTACCCCAAGAGGAGTATGATAACAATCCTTGGCAAGTGCATAAGTCTGGGTGGACGGTTAAAGAGATGAAAAAGAGAGGATATGAAGTAATTGGCGTAAATGGCTGGAAACCATTGCGCGGGGAATGTGCTTCTATTAAATTCCGACCAAAAACTTTCTGGAAGGTGATATCCGATATTACCGAACTTATTGTAAGAAATAATCCGGAAAAGGCTTTTCAAATACTGTGCATAAAATCAAAGAGGCACTCCCAAAAATGAAATCAGGATGAACCCAGCTGCTTTTGCCAGGCTGGTTTTTTACTTCATCTGCTTTTTTCAAGTTCGCGCGATTGCTCCCTTTGGCCAGGAATTTCAAAAGCCTTTAAAAGTGTATTGTGTTTTTTTTTGTGAGATTCCATGGCAGAGGACAGGAGAGCAAAACTGAAAAGCGTGAGCGTTTTTTTCCCCGCATACAACGACGAGGGCACCATTGGAAAAATGGTGGAAAAGGCAATTAAAACGCTGCGCGGAATAACCGACGACTTTGAAGTCATTGTGGTCAATGACGCGAGCCCCGACAAAAGCGGGGAAATCGCTGATTCGCTGGCAAAAAAATACCCCTTTGTTAAAGTGGTTCACCACAAAACAAACAGGGGCTACGGCGGCGCCCTGAAGTCCGGTTTCAGGCATTCGACAAAGAAATGGGTTTTTTACACGGACGGGGATGCCCAGTACGATGTTTCCGAGCTGGCGCTCTTGGCAGAGCATGCAGGCAAAGCCGACGTAATAAACGGCTACAAAATAAAGCGCTCGGACTCCCCTTACCGCGCTGTTTTAGGCGGCATGTACAACTGGTTTTCCCGCAGGCTTTTCCACATTAAAATACGCGATATAAACTGCGATTTCCGCCTGATGAAGAGGAAAATTTTCCGCACCGTGAAACTCGAATCGGATTCAGGCGTGATATGCGTTGAAATGATTAAGAAAATACAGGACGCGGGCTTCACTTTTTATGAAGTGCCGGTTCGCCATTTTCCCAGGCAAAGCGGCAAGAGCCAGTTTTTTAAAATACATCGAATATTAAAGGTATTCTATGGTCTCGCAAGGCAGTGGCTCAGAATCGTTGTATTGCCCGCGCTTTCAGGAAAAAGAAAGTGAAAAATTCCTCAACGGATTCTCGGAAAAGAGCGTGCTCATCACCGGCGGATTGGGCTTCATCGGATCGAACCTCGCGCACGCGCTTGCTGCAGCGGAAGCAAGGGTTTCAATTGCTGATTCGCTCATTCCCTTGTACGGCGGCAACAAATTCAACATACATGGAATAGAGGGCAACGTGCAGGTCAAAATCTGCGACCTGCGCGAGGCGGACAAAATAAGGCAGCTCGTTAAAGGGCAGGACTTTATTTTCAATTTGGCAGGGCAGGTAAGCCACATTGATTCAATGAGGGATCCCTTCACTGACCTTGAAATAAACTGCAGGAGCCAGCTCACTTTGCTCGAGGCATGCAGGAACAGCAATCCCGGGGTAAAGGTTTTGTACGCGGGAACTCGCAATCAGTATGGCAAAGCGGACTATCTGCCCGTAGACGAAAAGCATTTAACGCATCCCACTGACGTGAACGGCGTGGACAAGCTTGCCGGCGAAATGTACCATCTCATTTACAAAGACAATTACAATATAAGGACATGCTCGCTGCGAATGACAAACACTTACGGGCCGAGGCATGTGATGAAGACGCCGAGGCAGGGCTTTTTGGCATGGTTCATAAGGCAGGCGATAGACAACGAAACAATAAAGGTTTTCGGCGACGGCAAGCAACAGAGAGACTTCAATTACGTTGACGACGTTGTCTCCGCTCTCCTTCTCGCAGCGCTGAGCGAAAAATCGGAGGGGAAAATTTACAACCTTGGAACAGGAAAGCCAGTCAGTGTCGGGGAGGCGGCGCAGGCGGTGGTTGAAGTTGCGGGTAGCGGAAAAATTGATTACGTTCCCTTTCCGGAGGACAAGAAAAAAATAGAAATCGGAAACTATTACGCGGATTACTCTAGGGCAAAAAAAGACCTCGGCTGGATTCCGCGCACCGAATTCCGCGAAGGACTAAGGAAGACAATAGAGTATTATAAAAAATTCAAAAAACATTACTGGCAGGATGGCATCCCGAATGATTCCTTTTGTGGACCTTAAAGCGCAGTACGATTCAATAAAGCCCGAAATGGACAAAGCAGTGCAGCGCGTGCTTTCCTCGGGCTGGTATTTGCTCGGAGAGGAAACAAGCGCGTTCGAGAAAGAATTCGCCTCTTACCTGGGGACAAGGCATTGCGCTGCCTGCGGCAACGGAACCCAGGCGATTGAAATACTGCTCAAAGCGCACGGCATTCGCCCCGGAGACGAGGTTATTACGGTCTCGCATACCGCCTTTCCCACTGTACTCGGCATCTCGAATGCCAGCGCAAGACCGGTGTTCGCGGAAATAGGGGAGAATTATTTGATTAATCCTGCAAGGATTGAGGAAAAAATCTCGGAAAAAACAAAAGCCATTGTTCCCGTGCATTTGTACGGACAATGCTGCGACATGAAACCAATAATGGAAATTGCAGAAAAGCATTCTCTCACAGTAATAGAGGACGCCTGCCAGGCGCACGGCGCTGAATTCCGCGGGAAAAAAGCCGGCGTTCTCGGACATTCCGCCGCATTCTCCTTTTATCCCACGAAAAACCTGGGCGCCTACGGCGACGCCGGCTTGATGGTTTCAAGGGATTCAGCGGTAATTGAGAAGGCAAGGATGTTGCTGAACATCGGGCGGAAGTCCCGCTGCGAGCACGAGTGCGTGGGACTGAATGCAAGGATAAGCGAACTGCAGTCCGCAGTCCTGCGGGTGAAACTGAAGCGCCTGGATAAATGGGTTGAAAAGAGGAGGAATCTTGCTGCAATTTATGGAAAAGAAATTACTGCTCGAGGAATCCGAAATCCCATCCTAGAGAAATACGGAAAGCACGCATTCTACCTTTACGTTGTGAGAGCGCAGGAGCGGGAAAAACTGCAGGAGTTCCTCAAAGAGGAGGGCATTTCCACGCTGATTCACTATCCAATTCCGGTGCATTTGCAGAAGGCGTATTCCTTCCTCGGTCCCGGCAGGGGCTCACTGCCGCTCACGGAAAAAATCGCATCCGAGATTGTCTCCATTCCCCTTTACCCCGAACTGGGCAAAAGCCAGGTGAAAGAAGTGGCGGAAAAAATAAACTCTTTTTACAGGTGAATGCTCCCCCAGGGCATCGGGGCATGGGCCACTGCACGCCTGTCGCAACGGGATTAACGAAGAGGATTGCAAGGAATTGCACCGCGCTTCTTTTTCCCGATTCACGGTTTCGCTTCATTTCCTACGAGTTCCCGCAGCCCGGCTTTTTCCGCGGAAAGCATGAGAAGTCCGGCGAGTGCGATTATTACAGTGCTGAGCAGAATGAGGAGGGAGAATGCCACGGCGGATTCCGCGCTCGCAGAATAAACGGAGAAAAGGACGATGAGTGCCGCGTCCCTCGTGCCAATGCCGGAAACGCTCACCGGAATGAGGGAAACGAGTTCAATGAGCACCGTTGAAAGGAGAATGAAAAGGAAGGGAAACCCCAAACCCAGGGAGAGCGCGAAGAAGTGGTAGGATGCCGCGGTGAAAAACCAGGATGCGATGGCTATTGCGAATGCTGCGGCGAGCAGGCTTCTGTCCTTCAGCAGCGAGTAAAACGAGGAAAGAAAGGAGCCGAAGCTTTTTCTCAGTCTTTCCCTGAATCTTTCAGGCACAAGCAGGGAATAAAAGGGCTTGAGGATTTTTTTAAGGAGTTCTTTGTGTAGCATTATGTAAACTCCCGCAATCACTCCTGCGGCGAGAAGCAGGAGCAGGGGCAGTGAAATGAGCGAGATGCCGTAGGAGTAGAAGAAGAATGCCGCGGAAAGAATTCCAAGCATGACAAGAACCAAAAAATCAACAATCCTGTCCAGGAGAACGGAGGAAAAGGACTCGCTGAGCGAGTGCACTTTTTTGTTAATGAACAATGCCTTTGAAAAATCGCCGAGCTTTCCCGGCGTGAACGTGCCCAAGCCGATTCCGATGAAGTAGAGCCGTGCAATTCTCGCAAAAGCGAAAGAATGGCTCTGCTTTCTGAGCATCAGATGCCATTTCACAGAACGCACTATAACGCTCAGGAATCCGAGCAGCGTGCCAATGCCAAAAAGCGCCAGGTCGGTTTTGAGCAGCGCTTCAACCAGTGCGGAGAGGTCGATTGAAAAGAGAACGATTGCAATAATCAAAAGACCTATTATGAGCAGTTTTCCTTTCATTAGTGAAAATTAAAAGTAAAAGGAATTTAACCCTTTTTATTGCCCTTTTTCCGCTCCTGAAAGGATTTTTATTGATTACGCAGTCCATTTCCCTAAAACTCGCTGTGAGAAAAAATGATTCTTGTGACAGGTGCTGCTGGATTCATCGGCTCGCATTTTACGGAATTTTTGCTTGACAAGGGGAAAAGCGTTGTTGGAATTGACAACTTCAACGATTATTATAACCCCAAATTCAAAGAGGAAAACATCGCGGGATTCGCGGATGACAAGGGATTCACCCTCTACAGGGAGGACATCCGCAGCAGAGAAGCTCTTAAAAAAATTTTTTCAGAGAACGAAATAGAGAGAGTGGTGCACATTGCTGCAAGGGCAGGAGTGCGCGCTTCTCTTGAAGACCCGCAGCTCTACATCGACGTGAACGTTAACGGCACGACAAACCTGCTCGAATTCGCGAGGAAGAATTCTGTCGAACAGTTCGTGTTCGCGTCATCTTCGAGCGTTTACGGCACTAACAAAACGCCTTGGAGCGAGGAGCAAAAGATTGAGAGCGTTGTTTCCCCGTATGCAGTGACAAAGGTAGCGGGAGAAGCAATGTGCCGTGCGTACAGTTCGCTTTATGGTCTGCCGACAACCTGCCTGCGCTTTTTCACTGTTTATGGTCCTCGCGGGAGACCTGACATGGCGCCTTACAAGTTCACCGACCTGATTGCAAGGGGCAAGCCCATTGAAAGGTATGGCAGTGGAAAAAGCAAGAGGGATTACACTTACATCCAGGACATCGTGCAGGGCATTGGCAGAGCCGTGGAAAAAAAGTTCGGGTTTGAAATAATCAACCTGGGAAACAGCAAGCCGGTTGAACTGAACTATTTCATTTCGCTGATTGAGGAAAACCTCGGAAAAAAGGCGGTAATCCGCGAAAAGCCCATGCCTAAAGCGGACGTGCCTGTAACTTATGCGGACATTTCGAAGGCGAAAAAACTGCTCGGATGGAAGCCGAGCACCAGCGTTGAGGACGGAATGCGGGCATTCATCAAATGGTTCAGGGAAAACAGACTCTGAAGCCAGTGAAAGCGTGACAGAAAAAAATTTATAGGACATCCTCCTAATAATAAAAGAAAAAGAATAGTTGGCTGTACGGCTGGCCAAAGGGGGGGTTTAATGGTCACTGTCAAGCGGTATAGGATGTTGTTAATTCTGGCTGTTTTTTTTGCTTTTTTTTCGGCGGGCGCGTCCGCGACCTATATTACTTTGCAGGCGGACGGAGCGCCTTTCACTACAAACGAAACAATAACTTTTTACGGGACGATGGATTCCAACAATGTTGATTTGAACGTTGTTGTGAGGAATTCCGCCGGAACGGTAACGGACGAAAATTACCTTTCGGACAGGAACGGCTTTTATTCCATTGCGCATTCCTATGCGACAGCGGGAGACTATAACATTGTTGTCAGGGATTTAAACAATGGCGTGCAGTCGTCAATGCCCTTCCGTGTATCCAACATTGCTTCCGTTTCAATAAATTATGACAATCTCTCCCTGAAACCCCCGTTTGACGCGAGTTCCCTTGCCGTTGTGCCTGTTACTTTTACAGCATACAATGCAGCGGGAAACGCCATTGCGGGCGAGGACTTAAACGTAAGGATAGTGAATTCGAGCGGCGTGCAGCAGGATTTCAATTCCGGCACGACAAACGCTGACGGAAACGCTCAATTGCGCTTTAACTTGAGCGGTTACAGCGCCGGAACCTATTACTTTTCGGTGAACAACGGTCTTGCATCTTTTTCTTTTTCCATTTATTCTTTCCGGATGTATTTGTCCTTGGCGAATCCGGACACCAACAACGCCCAGAGCGTGTTCAAGCCAGGCACGAACGGCAGGATTACGGTGGACGTAATGAATTATGCCGGCACGCAGTACATCAGCACTGCAACTGTCGCAGGCGCGGTGTACAATTCGAGTAATGTCGCGCAGTCGGCTTTGAGTTTTTCCAGTTCGGGGGGAAGCTATTACGCGCTGTTCACTGCCCCCGCTACGATAGGCGATTATTACCTGGACATCAATGTAACTTATGGGGGCACAACCCAATCGCAGAAAATTTCATTTAAAGTGCAGAACTATTCAATGGAGGTCGTTTCAAGCAAGTTCGAGGGCGGGGGAATGGGCGAAAAGGAAAAAATGCCGAGCGTTTTCCCAACTGCTTCAAATGCAACACTGCAATTGTATTTTTCCGAAATAAACGCTTCCGAGCTGAGCGGAACTTCTCTGGACTACATTTGCAACAACGGCAGCGCCCAGGATCACAATTTTTTGCTTTACTACAAGAAAATGGGCGCCATGGACTGGAACAGCGTTTTGGGGGAAGGAGACATCCACGTTGCGGACTCTGACACTTACTGCTCCCTTTCCTTCAGGACTCCTGCAAACGCTTCCACTTATTTCATCAAGGTTGTGGGAAAGGACTTAAACGTTGAGGGGAACACCCTCACGCTCAGTGCCAAGACAATGGTCACGGTGCAGGATTACTTGGTTTTCTTGGAGCCCGTGGACCCGAGTTCTTGCGATACAAGTGCAGCGGGAAACGTTGCTGACAGCTGCGGCTTCAAGTTCCAGTTCACTGTCGGAGAAAAAATTGGCTTGAGACCCGACATAATCGACATGAAGTCGGGCACGAGCGTAAACCAGTTGAGTTCAGTGCACAGCGCCGTTGTTTTTAAAGGCGGGAGTGAAACAACACTGAGTTCCCCGACTGACGTGAACTTCCGCGCGGACCTGAACATACTGGCAATAAATGCCTCGAGTACAGTGCAGAACCTGAGCGGCGGCTTTTATCCAGGCGGCTTCGTGGTTGACGTGAACTCGAACGGCGTGCTGGCGCAGCAGAACGTTACAGCGTTCGGTTTTTTCTATTTAAGGGTGTTGAACGTTACAACCGAACTCGTGGACGTGAACGGAAATTCAATTGCATCGCACGGTCCTCCAACCTATTCAAGCGACAAGAACACCTACATAAAGCTTACGGTGAAGGATTCTGACGGAAGCACCGCAATACGCGGCGCGGTTGTAACGGTTTCAAGGATTATGAACTTCGAGGAAAGGGAAGTCATAGACGTTTCGGGCGTTGACTCGAATGCAACGAATTCCAGCGGCATTGTGACCATTGCGCTTGACTACCAGGCGCTGGGAATGGGTTCCGGGGAGTTTGAAATTGAACTGGACATTAATGCGGCAACGCTCGGAAAAACCGATACTGTGATGACCCATTTTGAGAGAAGGAATTTCTTCCTCAAAGCAACTCCCATAAACAAGAACAACTGCGGTCCGCTGCCAATGATTGCCGGCGATATGAATTCAACTTTTTTGCTTGAGGCAAAGAACGCATGGAACTGGCAGGTGATAAACGATCTGAATGTAACGGATGTAAAGGTTTTCTACGAGGGCAGTCCCTCGAAGCCGTTGTCAATGCCGGTGGAAAAAACAGTGGCTTCCTTCAAAACCGGAACGATGCAGTGCGGGGGCGAGGACTACAATTACGTCGACGTAAACCACAATGGCACATGGGAGCAGGGCTTTTACAAATTCGTAATATACGCTAACAGCGCTTTAAAGGGGAACGAGACTGTTAAAGCGTTCATAATGGTGCAGCCCTTCTTTATTGTTGCAGTGCCCGCTGTGGAGGGAGACCTTGGAATGCTCGCCGAGCCCGGCGCCCAGTGGGATTTCAACATAATGAGCGCTGTTGACGTGAATTTGAGCGCGAAATTGATGGACATGGAGAGCTGGAGCTTGTTTGCCTCTGACCTAAACATGCACTTGAAGGAAACAGGGGACTGGATTTCAGGAACGGGAAGCAATTATGCCTATGACGACGTGAACGCCGGAACTTCCGCGTATACAACGATTGACGTCAACCTGCCCGCAAACCTTTCAATCGCGAAGGAAATGGACATTGACGGATACATACTGCAGATTGACGCAAATTATGGCACAACCGTTGCAACCATTGAACTCTTTATTGTCCCCTTGAAATGGCAGGTTGTTGTCTCAAAGCAGCCCGAGGGAATGTGGGCTTCAGGCGACACAGGGCCGTTCTTTTTCTGGATTACAGGCGACGACCACAGGAAAATGTACGTGGACGACAACGTTATAGACAACTGCCTTGCGATTGCGGACGAAAGGGGTTACACTGCCGCGGACATAAGCGATGCCGGGCTGAACTATTCGAGGATTGTAATGGTCAAAGCAGGAGACGACGACGAGAACGGAACGCAGACAGACTGGAACGCAATTATACTGATTGACACCGACAACGAGCGCGTTTACGTTGACAGGGACAACGACTGCAATTTCAACGAAGAACCGGACATAAACGCCCTCACAGTCGGAAGCCATGTTAGTGGCATGGTTTCAAACATGATGTACGAGGACTGGGACGACGTCAACATGGAAACAGGGCAGGCGCCTTGGAGGAAGAACCCCTGGAACGGCGTTCCGATAATTACGGGAATCACCAAAGGCAGGCTCTGGTACACCACTGACACAATGGCACAGTATGCAAATTACGCCAACTTCGGGTTGCAGGGAGACGCGTATATAGGAACCTATGACACCGACCAGAACTTCGGTATTCCCCTGGCGGTTAAAACGCTGCGAGGCACTCCAGTGAACGATGTGCAGGTAAGCATTTACAGCGTAATGCTCGCCGAAATGGGCGGCGGGATGCCCACGCAGTTGACTGAAGGCACGGACTACAACAAGTTCGGTGACATGCCTGATTCAAACGGAATCGCGCTGCCCAAAATTGCAGTAAACGACAGCGGCATAATAATGACAGGATTCAAAATAACCGACGGGGCAACAACGCAGTTCGTTATGCCATGGCAGGGCGCGGTATTCCAGACAAAATCCTACAGCGTTGTTACAAGCTACGGTTTGGAGGACCTGAACATCGTGTTCGACCAGAATGCTGTAGAACTTGGTCTTGACGTGAACACTGACGTCATTCCCCTGACATGCTTCAATCCAAACACAACGCTCATTGGAGTACTGAGAGAGGAGGATGTCAACACTCGCAGGAGCGCAAACGTGAGATTAAACCTCGACAACGACACTGACGAGAACCGCGCGCCAATAGTTGACGAAAACTGGTATTTCATTCCGCTTACAGGGCATGCATCCTGCCCGATGGCGGATTTCGGCACTGGAAGAGCCAAACTTTTGATTGACGACGACACTTACATTGACGTTAACATGGACGACGGAATGACTGAATACAACCACAAGGGAGGCATGGAACTAGTAGGCGCGCCACAGAACCTGACCCACCGCGACCTGAACGAGGTCACAGTGTCAAGTGCCTCGGCTTTCCTTGTCTGCCTGTACGGCGAAGGAAAGTGCTCCAGCGACGGGCACGGCTATAACCCGGGTTCGCTGTACGACCTCAACGACTTGGCGGACGACAACATCCAGGACGGCATCATAATGTACAACCTGTTCGATTACTCGGACCAGTTCTACAATCCCGAAACATACGGTTCCAGCCCGGAAATAAGGGAATACCTGCGCCTGGAGGTAAGGGACCTGGACTACAATTACGTTACAACGCCGGTTTCCGCGAGCGGTTCAGTGTTCAGCGAAAGCACCGGGCTGCAGGTAATTCCCAGTTTTTCAGGCAGTGTGCCTGACGGCAGGGGAAGGCGCATTTTAATGGACGGAAATTTCGCTCCCACCGGCACTAACGGAAGCGGTTTCATGGTGAGCGTGGACGTGAACTACAACAACGACGTGACCCCGACCTATGGATTCCTGTGGTCGAGGGCGGGATAGGAGGAATGAAAATGAAACATGCAATACTGGCTTTGGTTTTTGCAGTCTTTTTGCTCGCAAGCGCGAATGCGGCGGTGAGCCTTTCAGCCAACACTCCTGATCCAATCTACCAGGGAGAATCAACCACCGTGACTGTGACTGCAACAGCGAGCGGTTCCTCGGCGAGCAATGTAACGATAACAATCGGGCTGCCTGCGGGGATAAGCGCTTCGGGCTCGGAAAGCCAGATGATTGCATCCCTTTCCGCCGGGCAGTCGCAGAGCGTGAACTGGACAGTGCAGGGCGACACCGCTTCAAGCAACCCTTACACCATTACCTTCAACGCTTCGGGCGGCGCTACAGCCAGTACCACAACCCAGTTAAGCGTTCTGACGCCACCGTTCATTGAAGTGGAGAACTTCACCTGCCCGGCTTCCGACGCGAACGTGGGCGACGATTTGACCGTCAGATTCACTTTAAAGAACACGGGCGGCGATTCCACCAATGCGCAGGTTGACATGAGCTATTCCGCAAGCTATTTCACTCTTAAAGCGGGCTCCGACCCCTGGAACGGCGACATCAACGCAGGGGGGCAGATTGCGCTGAGTTACGATTTCAACGCAATCGATGCCGGCACAAAAACAATCACCGCGGCAATCGCGTCAAACCAGAACAATCCGGACGACAATTCATGCAGCATTACGATAACCGGCGTCTGCGGCGACGGTCTGTGTTCCAGCGATGAGTCCTGTTCTTCGTGCAGCACAGACTGCGGGGCGTGCCCTACTCCAACTCCCACGCCCACTCCAGTTCTCGGCGCCGGAAACGGTCCGAGCAGTTCTCCGACTCCGACACCGACAGCCACGCCGAGTGAAACCGAAACAGTATTCGAGCAGGAATTCGTGGAGCGGGCAAACGAGGAGGAACTGAGAGACGTGCTGGAGCAGGCGGGATTTTCCGAGGGAGAAATTGCCGAAGCGATTGAGGCGCATGAAAACGTGGAAATCGTGAGGGAAATAAAGGTCGAGAAAATTACCACAGGGGAAGAGGTATCCTACAAGACCACGCTTTCCATTACGGTGAAGAACAACTCGGATAAAAAATGGAACGATGTAAAGGTCGTGGAAATAATTCCAAAGAACGTGCTCGAAGCGGTCAGCGAGGAAGACATCTCTTCCGCGCTTGATTTCCGCATTCTGGAAGCAGACCCGATACTCGAATTCACTGTTCCTGAGATAATGCCGGGTGAAACCGCAACACTGGAATACACTTTTGCCCAGGACACAAACAGCGAGCAGGCCGCTTCCTTCGGCAAGCCCGTGGTTGCATCTTTCACCGAGGAGGAACTGGACCTCTGCGAGGGAGTTGAATGCGAGAAAAAGGAGTGCAAGAGGGAAAGATGCAATCCCAAGAGCGGAAAATGCCTTTACTCAAACGCAGAGGACGGAACTCCCTGCGAGGGCGGGGAGTGCAGGGACGGCGTATGCGTTTCCCTGGTGGAGGCAACCCCCGAGGCAAGCCCGACTCCCGCGCCTTCCGCGGGAGGGATTGACTGGCTTTTTATAGGCGGAATCGTCGGCATTGCGCTTGCCGTTGTTGTCATTGCAGTTCTCGGAGGCTACTACTTGTACACGAGAAGGGAGAAGGGGAAGACGCCGCTGGAGCTGCTGGGCAAGAGGCAGAAGCATCTTAAAGGACACGAAAGGCATAAAGAGCGCCCTGAGGTTCCGGAATCCGAGGATTGAACCAAAACGCCTTTTTAAAGGCAACAATTAAAATATTAATGGAACCCAGATTCTACACTGCAATTGCATTGCAGTTGTAAGGTGGTTTTTATGCACGGGGAAAGGGTCACAATAAGCATTCCCAAGGAACTTTACGACAGAATAGGCAGGGAAATAGAGGGAACGGGCTTTTCCTCCCCCTCCGAATGGATACGCTACATTCTGAGGCAGGCGGTAAGCTCGGCGAAAAACGGGGACAAAAAAATTATTTCGTTCCCATATCTCGCGGGAAACGATTAGGTGCTCGAATGCTCGGAAAAACAGACAAAAAAATGGCAGTAATAGGCATTGACGGTGCCAATCCAGGCACAGTTAAAAGGCTGCTCAAGGAAGGAAGGCTGCCAAACCTCGCAGAACTCAAGGACCGCGGTTCGTACGGAAAGCTCAAAACAACGCACGTCTCGCAGAGCCCTGTCGCCTGGTCGAGCTTCCAGACAGGAATGAATCCCGCAAAGCACGGAATTTACGATTTCATCGTGAGGAACGCCGAAACAATGGCTTTGGACCTCGGGCTTGTGAGGGAAAGAGTTAACGCAGAGGGAAAAAGCGTTTACAGGAAAAGGATTCTTGGGGATTCCATATGGCATTACCTGAGTGCGGAGGAAATTCCCTCCATAAGTCTTTTCATTCCGGTTACTTTTCCGGCCGAACCCATAGAGGGCATTCAAATAAGCGGAATGGGCACTCCTGATGTAAGGGGCACGCAGGGAGTTCCCACAATCTACTGGAGCAGTGAAATAGCCGAAGAAAAAGAGGACTGCAGGCATATTCCCCTGGAAGAGGAAACAGAGTCCACGCTGATGGGACCGCAGGGCGCCCTCGCACCCATAAAGTTCTCCGTTTCAAGCAAAGGCATCCTTATCGAAGCGGGAAAAGAGAAAAAGTTCGTTCAGCAGGGGGAATGGAGCGACTGGTTTTTCGTGGACTTTGACGGCACTGAAGGAATGTTCAGGGCGAAAGTGCTCAGGCACTCGGGCAAGGAAATAAAAATTTACGTCTCCCCAGTCATACACTCGCAGTTGAATCCCGCGGTTTCAATAGCGCAGCCCAAAAAAATTGCCTCCGCGCTTTTCGGGAAAACCGGCTGTTTCAAATGCGTGAGCTTTGAGTCCGACGTAAACGCATTGAAGGAAAAACTCATCGCTGAGAAAACATGGATTGAGGACATGGAGTACACATTCAGGCAGAGGGTGAAAACAGCGGAATACCTCATGGAAAACACTGACTGGAATTTTTTCGCAGCGGACTTTTTTCCCGTTGACAGAGCACAGCACCTTTTCTGGCGCTACATTGACAAAAAGAGCCCGCTCTTCGAGGAGCACGGCGAGTATTCCCAGACAATCGACCGCAGCTACGAACTCGCGGACGAAAAGCTGGGCGCATTGCTCGGGCAGTGCGGAAAGGACTGCCTCACATTCGTGATTTCCGACCACGGCTTTATGCCCTACAGAAAAAACGTGCAGCTGAACAAGATTTTGGAACAGGAGGGATTCCTCAAAATGGAATCCGGAAAGAGCGGGTTCAGCAACACTGACTGGGGGAAAACGCAGGCGTACGCGCTCGGCTTCAGTTCTGTTTACGTTAACCTCGAGGGAAGGGACCGCTACGGCATAGTAAGCGAAAAAGACTACGAATCGGTGAGGGACAGCATTTGCTCGGCGCTCAAAAAGTTTTCATTTGATGGCGCAAAACCCTTCAGGGACGCAAAGAAAAGCGAGGAAATCTATTCGGGTCCGCTGCTGAATGAAATGCCCGACATCCTGCCGATATACAACGAGGGATTCCGCGTTGAAAAAACCAACGTGCTGGGCTCTTTCTCCGAACAAGAAATAGTGCACGACAATCTTAACAAATGGAGCGGCGACCACATAGGGCCTTTCCTGCAGGAAACGAACCAGGGAATTATTTTCTGCTCGCAGCCCCTGGATTTGAAGGATGCAAGCATAATGGACCTGGCGCCCACTGCACTGCAGTACTTCGGTCTACCTGAAAACAAAAAAATGGACGGACATTCATTACTGAGGTGATTTTATTGGACCATTTGGACGAACTGGAAAGCAGGAGCATTTACATCATACGCGAAGCATTCGAGCAGTTCAAAAAAATAGCAATGCTCTGGAGCATAGGAAAGGATTCAACCACACTGCTCTGGCTCTGCAGGAAAGCATTCTACGGAAAAATGCCCTTTCCCGTAGTGCACATTGACACTTCCTACAAATTCCCAAAAATGTACAAGTTCAGGGACAAATATGCGAAGGAATGGAACCTCAACCTTATCGTGGGAAGAAACGAGGAAGCAATAAAAGCAGGAATGAGCCCGGAAAAAGGGGCATTCAGTTGCTGCACCGCGCTCAAGACCAATGCCTTGAAACAGACAATCGCAAAACACGGCTTCAGGGCGCTCCTGCTTGGAATTCGCAGGGACGAGCACGGCATACGCGCCAAAGAGCGCTATTTCTCCCCCAGGGACACCGAGTTCAAGTGGGATTACAAGAACCAGCCCCCGGAACTCTGGGACCAGTACAAATCGAAGGCAGAGGGCGAAACGCACCTGCGCGTGCACCCCATGCTCCACTGGAGCGAGTACGACATATGGCACTATATACAGAGGGAGGGCATTCCCATAACGGAAATGTATTTTGCAAAAAACGGAATGCGCTACAGAAGCCTGGGCTGCGTGCCCTGCTGCCACAAAGTGAAATCGAATGCCTCAAGCATTGATGAAATAGTTGAAGAACTCAAGACAACAAAAACCGCTGAAAGGGCTGGCAGGAGCCAGGACAAGGAAAAACCATATATGATGCAAAAGCTCAGAGCCCTAGGATATCTTTAAATATGTTGCTAACTACATATATGGCATGGGTATACCTGATAAGGAACTTTTAAATAAACTTTATTGGAAGAAAGGACTTTCTTTACCAAAAATAGCGAAAATGTTTCATGTTCATTACATAACTGTTAGAAGCTGGTTAGTAAAATATGATATTCCGAGAAGAAAAAAGGGCGAAAGAGCAGACGCTTGGACACCAGAAGAAACAGATATTCTAAGAAAAAATTTAGGGGAACCGATGGAAACACTGTTGCAGTTGTTGCCAAAAAGAACAGAATTGGGGATTTATGAAAAAATAAAAAACCTTGGCACTTCAAGATCGATGGAGGTTTTTAAAAAGCGGACAAGGAAAGATTTCAATCTGAAAAGGGATGAGTGGATTTATTTGGCTGGAATTATTGATGGAGAAGGCACGCTAACTATTGACTCAAAGAAGGGAAATTTTAATGCAAAGATTTCCATTGTCACAACCAATAGCGAACTTGCAAATTGGCTCAGGGAAAAACTAAAGACGCCTGTCACTGTTTCAAAGAATAAAAAGCATCCAGAGTACAGGGATAAATATGAATTTTTTATCCATGGTTATAAAACCAAACCATTCCTGAAAAAAATCCTGCCTTTTCTGATTGTTAAAAAAAGAAATGCGAAATTGCTAATCGAGTTTATAAATATTAGGTTGAGTAGAAGCAAACACTCGGAACACTCGGAAGAGGAACAAAGCATAGTTGAGGAGATTAGGAAAATCAACAGGGGGGAATAACATGCGTAAGGAAAAAGAGCACATGAAAATAGTGATAGTGGGACACGTAGACCACGGCAAGTCCACTCTGATTGGGAGGCTTTTTTATGACACTGACTCGATTCAGGAGGAAAAAATCGCCGAGGTAAGGGAAGCGTGCAAAACGCTGGGCAAAGAAATGGAGTTCGCCTACCTGATGGACCATTTGCAGGAAGAAAGGGAGCAGGGCGTTACAATTGACACAACGCAGACGTTCTTCAAGACCGATAAAAGGCACTACGTAATAATTGACGCGCCCGGCCATAAGGAATTCATTAAGAACATGATTACCGGCGCGAGCCAGGCGGAAGCAGCCATTCTAATCGTTGACGCGGACGAGGGCGTTCAGGAACAAACAAAAAGGCACGCGTACATTCTAGGAATGCTCGGCTTGAAGCAGGTTATCGCCGTGCTGAACAAAATGGATTTGCGGGAATTCGACAAGGAAAGATTCGAGGAAGTGAAAGCCGAGCTTCTCAAATTCCTTTCCTCCATTTCAATTGTTCCCTCGCACGTAATTCCCATTTCCGCGAAACTCGGAGAGAATGTAGCGAAAAAAAGCGGAAAAATGAAGTGGTATTCCGGTCCGACAATTCTGTCGGCGCTTGATTCTTTTTCTGTGAAGGAAAGCTCTCCAGACAAGCCGCTGCGGTTTCCGGTGCAGGGCGTTTTCAAGGTTGAAAACAAGCGCATTCTCATGGGCAGGGTTGAATCAGGCACTGTAAGCGAAGGCGACGAAATAACCTTCCTGCCCTCCGGCAAGACCGCGAAAGTGAAATCCGTGGAGGAATTCATGGAAGAAAGGCATTCCGCTTCCGCCGGTGAAAGCACCGGTATTACAATAGACCAGCCGTATTTCATCGAGCGCGGCGAAGTCGCCTTTTCCGGGAGAAAGCCCGCCGTGGCGCAGGAATTTTCCGCGAGCGTGTTCTGGATGTCTCCGCGGGCATTCGCCCTCGGCGAGCGCCTGGCTTTCAGGTGCGCTACGCAGGAAGCCGGCTGCGAAGTGAAAAAAATTGAAAGAAAAATAAATTCCTCAACGCTTGAAACAATAGGGGAAAACGCCTCCGAACTGAAAGAAAACGAGGTCGGCGAGATTGTCCTGCGGACAGACAAGCCCGTGGTGCTGGAAAATTTCTCGGAAATTCCCGAACTCGGCAGGTTTGTTCTCGTCCGCGGCGAGAACGTCAGCGCGGGCGGGACGGTCAGCGGGCTGGAACGATTGGATTCAAAAAGGCAATGATGAAGTGAAATAATGAGGGCATTAGTTGTTTATGATTCGGTTTATGGGAACACTGAAAAGATTGCCAAGGCCATTGGCAATGCAATTCCCTGCGAAACAAAAGTCCTGCATGCGGGCGAAGCGGACTTTTCTACACTGGGAAAATTTGGCATTCTTATTGTTGGATCTCCAACCCATGCCGGCAGACCAACCAAAGCAATCAAGAGCTTTCTGGGAAAAATTCCGACAAACGCGCTTAAAGACACAGACGCAGCTTCATTTGACACAAGGGCATCAAAAGAAGGGCAAGGCGCTTTTATCCGTACAATAATCAATTTTTTTGGCTATGCTGCGCCGCGCATTGCAAAAGCCCTGCAAGAGAAAGGAGCAAATTCAATTGTTGCACCAGAAGGTTTTATGGTAAAAGGAAAAGAAGGCCCGCTGGAAGAAGGAGAGCTAGAGCATGCTGCCAGTTGGGCGAAAGCGATTGCTAAGAGTAAAAAGCGAATGTGACAAAATGACTTCAGAGATTAAAACCATTAGCACTCCTTTTATTTTTAGAATCTTTAACATATCCGTGAACTGTTACCTTGTTAAGACGGGCAACCATTGCATCTTAATTGATACGGGACTGCACAATAAGCGCAACATCATTGAAAAGGAAATTGAAAGAGCAGGCTGCTGGCCTGGAAAGCTTAAGCTCATCATTTTGACGCACGGGGATTTTGACCACACAGGCAATGCCGCTTATTTCCGCAAAAAATTCGGTGCAAAAATAGCCATGCACTATAACGATTCAGGAATGGTTGAGAATGGAAACATGTTCTGGAACAGAAAAAAAGGAAATAACCTCATTAAAATGATTGCCCCTGTTATCTTCGGGTTTGGCAAACAGGAAAGATTTAAGCCAGATTTTACTGTAGACGAAGGATACGATTTCTCTGAATATGGATTCAATGC
>CAZKED010000026.1:0-14451 GCA_964551725.1 uncultured archaeon
CGCTTGAAAGGATTCTCGTAAAGCAGAACAGGCATTTTTCAAAAATGGGCTTCTTCGGACCAAAAAAGGGGGAAAGGAGGCATTGAGCAATGGAGCTTGTGGAGCTCTTCCTACTGGGCGCAATACTCTTTACCGCTGACGTTCTCACGATGGTCTTCATAAGGTGGAGAGGGATAAGTTTCTCCAGTCTGGCCGAGTTCTCTTCGGGTCTTTTTACCGCTTTTGTGTTCCTTCAGTTTTTACCGGAACTTTTTTCGGGCTGGGAAGTGCTCGAGGAAACCCTTTTTTCATTCTTGTTTCTCGGATTTGCGGTTTTTTTTATTATTGAAATATGCTATGTGAACAGGAGGAAGGCTGAGGAATCCAGGTCAATCGCGTCCGTTGACGCGCCGGTTTATTATGTTGAGTTCTTCATAGAGGGAATGGCAATTTTCTTTTTTCTCAACTCAAAGCCCTTCCTTTCGGGGCTGGTTCTTCTCAGCCCCTTTATCCTTTCCACGGTCTCAGCATCCCTTGCCCTTACCGACCTCTACAAAAAATTCTACAAGAGTCTCTGGGTTGACATATTCTTTGACGCATACCCTCTGCTCGGCATATTCTATGCTTTTTTGATAAACCCTTTCCTTGAAATGTTTTACGCGGCATTCGCCTTTGTTTCGGGCTTTTTCCTTTATTTGATAATAAAGAGGACTTCCGCAATAAGAACAATCCGGGGTGCAAAAGTGTTTATGGCGGGAATGGCTGTCTGCATTGCAATAATCTATTCGGTGAGAGCCGCTTCGTTCCTCTTCACACTCTGATTCGTGTTTTTAAATTTACCGAATCTACCTCTTACCGCGGAAAACACCCTTTCGCGGGGAGGTGAAAAGATGACTGAGTTGCACCAGGTTTTCAAATGCACAGTATGCGGCAACATTGTTGAAGTGCTGCACGCCGGCGTGGGCGAGCTTGTCTGTTGCGGCAAGCCCATGCAGCTTATGCAGGAAAAAACCCGGGACGAGGGAATGGAAAAGCACGTGCCGGTGGTAGAAAAAACAGAGGGCGGAATAAAGGTGAAGATTGGGTCGATACCGCACCCAATGGAACAGGCGCACTACATTGAATGGATTGAAATTATTGCGGACGGCAGGTCGTACAAAAAATTCCTCAAGCCTGGGGAAAATCCCGAAGCGGAATTCCGGGTTTCGGCGGAGCAGGTCACGGCAAGGGAATACTGCAACGTGCACGGTCTCTGGAAATCGCGGGCATGATTGCAATGGAAGAACTGCTGCAGCGCATTGAAGCGCTGAAAAAAAGCGCTGTCCGCAAGAAAATAGATGGGAGAATGCGCGAGTTCTCCGCGCTCGGAAAAAAGCCCAGTGCAGAGCAATTCGAGGAACTCTGCTTCTGCCTTCTCACCGCCAATTTCAATGCGGAGCGCGCTATCGAGATTCAGGGCAGAATCGGCGGCGGCTTCTGCTCGCTGCCCCGCGGGAAACTCTCCAAGAAACTGCGCGAGCTGGGCTACCGGTATCCGAACAAGCGCTCGGAATACATCTGCGGAGCGCGAAAATTCAGCGGCACTATTGCCGAAAAAATTGCCTCCTTTCCCGATGGCAGAAAGGCAAGGGAGTGGCTGGTGCAGAATGTGCGCGGTCTCGGTTACAAGGAAGCAAGCCATTTTCTCCGCAACATCGGCTTTACCGATGTATCGATAATCGATTTCCACATCATTGACTTGCTCCACAGGGAGGGGGTCTGCGAGAAACCGAAAACGCTCACTCCCGAAAAGTATTTGGGAATTGAGTCCGTGCTCGAAAGGCTGGCGGGAAAGGCGGGACTCAACCTCGCGGAGCTGGACCTTTACCTGTGGTTTCTGGAAACAGGCAAGGTCCTCAAATGATTTTATTTTTCCAGCACGCAGCCGAACATCAGCCGGCAGATGCTGCGTACCCTGAATTTTCCGGTCAGTTCTTTGCAGAGTTTTTCCACTTCCTTTCTTGTGTACGCTTTGCTTACCGCTGCGGGGCAGACGCTGCAGCCCTCCAGTATAATGTGTCCCTGCCGGGTTTCCCCCAGAGAAGTGTGACCGCGGCTCCTGTACATTTCCCTCCTCTGCTTCTCAAACCCTTTTTTGTAAACGGAAAAAACCACGGTTTTGCAGCAGCGGAGCATTTCTTCAAGCCATTTTTTCTCGTCTTCCTGCCATCCGACGATGTTCATGGCGTTGATTCCCAGATCAAAGCAGTTGTCAGTGAACGGCGTTCTGCCCCCTACGAACATTTTAATTATTTTTACTTTCTTTTCCTTCCTGAACCTTTTTTCCGCGAATTCAGCCATTTCTTTTGCGCCTTCAACGGCAATCAGTTTCTCTATTCCCGGACAGTTCTCCAGGCACGTTTCAACAAGTCTGCCGGTTCCGCATCCTATTTCCAGCGTTGTTCTCGGTTTTTTTTCCTCAAGCACTTTCTTAAGGAAATCGCTTTCCGCCATATGGATGTCAAACCAGTGCCTTGCCGGAAAGGGAATCCTGTCCGGGTTTCCCTCCCTGATGGTTTTTTCGGTGGAATAGAGGCAGTTAAAGCAGAGTCCCTTGTTTGGAGCCATGGGGTTTCCCCCCGGAAGCGAACTTTCCAAAATCACTTTATCACCAGCCAAAGTGTATAAAGAAATAAGGGATTAACAGATTAATATGTTTTTCAATAGATTTTTGTCGCAAATGGTTAATTTTATATATAAGTTTAACCATATTTTACATTATGGATGAGGTTGACAGGAGGCTTTTGTACGAGCTCGACCTCGGGAGCAGGCAGCCGCTCTCAAAAATAGCGAGAAAGTTGCGCTTGTCGGAGCGCATTGTTTCCTACCGGCTGAACAAGCTCGTCGAGGAAAAAGTGATTGAAAAATTCATTACGATAATGAACACCTCGAGGCTGGGATTCACTGACTACAAGCTTTACATAAGACTCGCGAACGTTTCCTCAGAAAAGGAGGGGGAAATTCTCGGCTTTTTGATTGCTCACCCCTATATCCAGTGGGTGGCTTTCTGCCAGGGTAATTACGACCTCATACTCGCGGTTTACGCGAGGAACATTGTCCACTTCCACAGCATTCTTTCAGGAATACAGGAGGAGATAGGGAGCCACATGGCGCAGAAAGACCTTTCAATTATCTCCGGCTTCTACAATTTCAGGCGCTCTTACCTTATTGGTGGAAAAAGGAAAGCCGGGGAATTCACCTATTACGGCGAGGAGCCCCGGCGTGTTGAACTCGATGAGGCGGACATCAAAATTCTCACCGCGGTTTCCCAGAACGCGAGGATTCCCACGATTGAAATTGCCCGCGAGACAGGGCTTTCACCAGAAGTGGCGAAATACAGGCTGAAAAAACTGCTCAAGGAGAACGTTATACAGGGCTTCAGGCCGAGGATTGACACGAACGAGCTCGGCGTGCAGTACTACAAGATTCTGCTCTCGCTGAACAACCGCACCGAGGAAGTGGAAAGGAAGATTGTTTCCTGCCTTGAAACCTTCCCAAACGTTGTTTACGCGACAAAATGCGTTGCTCCCTGGGATTTGGAGTTTGAGTGCGAGGTGGAATCCACGGCAAAACTACAGGAAATCCTTGCCGGAGTGAGGGACAGTTTTCCAGGCAACATAAAGGACTACCGCACCGTGCTCATACTGAAGGAAATGAAATTCGATTACCTGCCAATGGGGGAAAAATACGATTACCTGAAAGCCATGGCTAATGGAAAACATTAAGTACCAGTTTAGTGTAATGTTTGCGGGAGAGACAAAATGACAGACGTGAAGGGCGCAGAGTACAAAATCTTCGAAGACCTTTCTTTTGAATCCAAAATAGCGGAAACGAAGAAGGGCAGGATTGAATATTTCCTGACAGAAGAAGAGAACAAAGAAAAACCGGTCGTCATGTGCTCTCACGGCGGCATAGGGGGAGTGGACCAGTCGCGGCTGATGCTCGACTGGGTGGAAAAAGACAGGTACAGGCTGCTTTGCTTGTCAAGACCGGGCTATCTTTTAACGCCTCTCGGAAGCGGTAAAAGCATTGAAGAGCAGGCAGACTTGTTCGCGTGCCTTCTCGACCATTTGGACATAAAAAAAGCGTGCGTGCTGTCAGGTTCAGCCGGGGGTCCGCCGGCATACGCCTTTGCAATAAGGCATCCTGAGAGGCAGTGGGGGCTTGTTGCAGTTGACAGCGTTAGCGGGTTTTACGATATGCCGGAAACCGTGGGACCGATTGCAGCAATGTTTTTCACAAGCCATTTCGGGCAAAAACTCTTAAAGGCAATTGGCGATAACAAGCCGGAATGGGTTGCAAGTGAACTCTTTAAGTCAGAGGCGTATTTCACAAGGGACCAGTTAAGGGAGCACATGGATTACGTGCTGAAAAACAAGGAGCCCGGAAGATTCCTTAAAGCATTTGTAAACACGATGAATCCCTACCGCCCAAGAAAGCCGGGCACTGACAACGATATGAAGCTTTACAGGCAATTAACGCACTTGGAAGTGGAAAAAATCAAAATTCCCGCGCTCATTGTTCACGGAACACATGATGCCGATGTAAAATTCTATGACGGCGTTTATGCCTATGAAAACATCAAAGGAGCGAAAAGATATTGGATTGAAGAGGGCTCGCACCTTTGCTTCTGGCTCAGCAAGGATGCAAAAAACGCACAAAAATTTGCAATGGATTTTTTGGACAGCCTGCAAAAAAACGGCTCCGCATGACATTGTGCACCGGCTTGCACCCTAAAAATTTTTGCCTGAGACATCGCCAATCAATCACTCCAAGCCAAAAAGACATTACTGCCAGGAACAGGAAGTTTTTTAAGGAATTAAACACAAGGAACTCTTATGCAGGGCTGTCGGGCTTTAACTATTCTAACATTGCTCTTTGCTGTAGGGTTCTATATGGTGCCCGAAGCGCTGGCTGTACCAACGGAAGACGAACCCGAGCGCTGTCCGCAGGTCGTGATGTTGAAGAGCAGCAAGGGCTGGCTTTTATTGCATCGCGACTTTGACAGGCTTGTGACAGCGCCTGAAGAGTGCGCCTGGAGCGGGGAAACGGAAGAATATAGTGTCCAGCTGGCAATGAAGGAGTTTTGTTCCAGTGCGGAGGAGGACCCTATCCTTTACACTCCTTGCTGGTGGGTCGACGTGTGGTCAGAAAAGAGCGGGGAAACCGTTGGAGAATACTGGGGGTCGAGGTCAGGCATGCCCTATGGCACGTTTAATATCCGCCAGGCGCCTGACTGGGAATATTACCCAAACCCTTTTCTGGGCTCCGCGGTTCAGGTAGAGCAGAGGAGTGTTGTGCTTGATTTGCTTGTTGAAAAGTACAAGACGGATGTTGAAGAGAAAACTGGCTATGCCGGCGATGGCTTCTATCTGGAGGGCAGAGTCCGGCAGGGGCATTCATTCGACACAGAGCAATACGGTTCCCAGCATGCAGAGCGGTTTGTGAAACCAGGCGTGACAGCGGTCTACAGAATAAAAATTGAGAACGACGGCGACACTGCAGACACGTTTGGGCTGCAGGCAGACGTGCAGTACGGCGTGTACCCGGAGCGCGACCCGCACGAGCCGTGGAAAGTTGACTTTTGGACTGACACGGTTGCCGCCGGCGAAGGCATAATGGATATTTATAACCGGTCGCTGAGCGGGATAACAGAAGAGCAATGGACTCCACAATCGAGCGGGGACATCACCGAGCAGATGCGAGGCGTGGACGGCTACACTACCCGTGAACTGGGACCGGGTGCCGCCCAATACATTATTGTGACCATGACCCCTCCGACCGAGGGTCTGCCCCCCCGCACCAGCCAGTTGGTTGCAATCAAAGCATCCGTATACCAGTGGGACGGCATCCCTGATGATTCGTTGCTCCTGGAAACCACCCTGAGCGAGCTGGTTGTCAACCTTGACAGCGACGAGCCCGACGCTGACCTCAGCGACGGCACAAACGACGTTGACTTGTCAAAAGCCGGCGTGCAGGGAACTCTCCGGGCGGCAATCCAGCAGGCAAACGCCAACCAGGGAAGGGAAACAATAGTATTCGAGTTGCCCGGCTCGGCAGTCATCACTCCTCTCTCGCCTCTTCCCGCTATTACAGACAAGCTTGTAATCGACGCCGGCACGCAGCCTGGTAGCGGGCACGTGGAATTAAACGGGAAACAGGCTGGAGCGAATGCCAGCGGACTAAAGGTCGAGGCGGACTTCGTGGAACTCATGGGTCTGACAATTACGGAATTCGGTGGCAATGCAGGCGTCGAAGCCTCGGGAGCGGTCAAACTGGTTGACTCAAAGGTTAGCGGAAACAGCGGGGCAGGGGTTTATGCCCTCGGGCTTGTGGATTCATGGGGCGATGGTGACAAGGGCGTGGTAATGGAAGGAGAGGTAGAAGTAAGCGACAACGGGAACACGGGAATCGGGACAGAGGGCCCGGTGGACGCAAGCAAGGCAGTTATCCAAGTAATAGGCAACGACGGGCACGGCATATGGGCGAAAGGAGACGTGAAGATTAACCTGGCTGGCTGGGGCAGTGAATTTGCAAACTCACCCCTGTACGGCAAGGTAAGCAGCGTAAGCGGAAACGCCTGGGAAGGCATCCTCGCCGAGAACCCGAACGGTTCGTTCGCGAATGTTCAGGCAGGGTTCCTTGAAGTGAAGGACAACGGTGCAGGCGGTCCGAGCGGTGAGAATTCAGGCATATATGCCGACGGAACGGTCAGGCTGCAGGATTCAAAGGTTTCCGGCAATAACGGACCGGGAATTTATGCCCTCGGGCTGGAGGCCTCGCGGATTGAAGTTACAGACAACGCCAACAAGGGCATCCATGTAGAGGGCGATGCCGAAATCAGTACAGGAAAGGTCTGCAACAACAAGCAAGGAAACATTTCCGTTTCCGGTGAATCCAATCTGACGGATGTCGATTTCTGCCAAGGCGGGGCGGGCGGCGCCCTTGACAGCGGGGAAAGCCCGGCTGGAGAGCTTCCAACAGAGGCGGATATAGGAACAGTGGGAATAATTGCGGCGGGAACCGCCGCTGTTTTGATTGCGGCAGTGTTCTTCATACGCTTTTTCTGGAAACCCGCCCTGTAAAATTCAGGCAGTCTCCAGTTTAATGTACTGCGTGGTTGTCCCGTAAAGCGGGTCGTACAAGAACAGCGTGCTTTCAGTCACAGTGAAAGTGTAATTGAACGTTCCGTACACGCTGCTCAGCGTCAGAGTGCTTCCTTTCACTGCGTATGTTCCGGAAACAAACAGTACGCCGGACATGTAGGACTGGTAGGTGCTGTCGGCATTGAAGTAAACCGTTTCGTCAACCATTGAATTGTACCATGTTCCTGCCACAGGGTTCTGCTGTCCGCTGGATTTGGAAAAGGAAAGGGTTGAACCCTGCGAATCGGTTAGGGAAAGCGTTTCCCCGGAAATATTGTAAGAGTATTCAGTTTCTTTTCCTTCGCTGTTCAAATAAAGTTTTCCGTTTTCTGTTGAAAACGTTCCCGCAATGGTTTTGCCGTTTATTTCCCAGACATAGCTCCTGTTTTCCAGGAATTCAATGCTGCCCGTGGAACTGAACCATTTTCCTGTCAGGGCTGCATCGATTTCCTCTTCCTCTTTCTCTATTCCGTTCCTCCACATTACATACTTTTGCCCTTCGAACATTTCCGTCAGCGTCAGCCTGTTTTCCGTTGCCTCGACCATGAAGACCGCAAAGACCAGCTCATCCGCCTGGATGTAGAAGCTGATTAGCGGCAGACCGTTGTTCCTGAACCAGTAAGTGCATTCGTTCTGGCTTGAAGCCGTTTTTGAAATGCAGGTTCCGTCCTCCCTTATTTCAAAGCTAATCTGTTCCCCAATCCAGTTCCCGGTTACGTTGTGGACGGAAATTCCCGGGTTTTCTTCGGGCTGGCCCGCAACGTTCACTGTCGCAATGTCAGTTACGGTATTCCCCAGCAAATCGGAAACAAATATTCCCACCACGTACTGCCCGTCGGGCAGCAGGAAGATGTCCAATCCCAAGCCGTTTTCGCTTACGGCAATAGAATCCGATTTCATAAGGGAGTATTCCCTTGCCTGCATGTCGTAGTATTCCATGTAAGGCGTGAAAATGTCCCCCTCCCGGACCAGGAATTCTTTTTGTGCTGCCGTGTCCTGCGTTTCAATTATGCGCAGCGCATTAAGCAATGATCCCGTCCTGTAATCGAAAACCAGCACTGCGTCAAATGTTTCTTCTCGCCCTGAGTATTCTCCCTGCACGGCAAAAAAGTAATCCCCCTTTCCGAAGGGCTGTATTGGCGCGATTATTTGCTCTTTTCCGTTTGTGATGTACGTTGCCGTTGGCACCCAGGTGTAGTCAATGCTGTTTTCTCCGTCAACGAATTCGGGCAGTTTTCTGTCTCCCTCGTATTCCCTGTAAACCTGGATTAGGGGATGGGAGCTTAACATGTAAATCGTGTCCCCGTGCACTCTTCCCACGACCCTGAACAGTGAAACGAGGTTGTTTCCTGTTGCGGTGCCCTTGATGTTTACGGGGCTGTCAATGTTAGTCGTGGTCGGGGAAACGCTGGTTATTTTCATTGCCGGCTGAATCACGTCTGTTTTTTCCGCCCGGATGTATTCTGTTATAAAATCATTCCATCCGGTTTCTTTTGCAAAAGGCGTCTGTGAATAGTTTTCAATATAGAGCGTTTCGTCCTCGGGAAAATAAACCGTTAAGCCGTTGGCGTAGGGGTGCTCGCTTCCGTAATAATCGGAAATAACCGCTTCCCTCACCGCCTCCTTTAATGCCAGCGCGGTTTCTTCTATTTCCTGCGAGGCAATTTTTTGCCTTACTATGTCCGAGAAATCAACCAGGTCGTAAATGTTGAACGTTTTTACCACGGCAAGCCCTTCAGGGGTAGCGAAAGATTCGGAGAAGTAGAGGCTTTCCCCTATTTCCTGCCAGTCCTCTTCCACGTTTTTTTCCAGTGCGTTTGCAAATGCGTCCAGGGACGTTTTCACTCCGCCTATTTTTTCCAGGTCGATTGCGGTCATTGTGGTGAAAGGGTTCGGAATTTTTTCGGAGTAAAAGTTTTCGAACGCTTCAACTGTTTTTATTGCCAGTTCTTTTTCGTCAAATCCGGGCTCTTTGTTCAATTCGGTCAGTATGGCGGAGTAATCCCCACCGAAAAAGGGAACCACGTCTTCGGAGGCAACCATTACCTTTGCGTAAGGTGCAACCGCGTAAGCCACGTCAACCTGCCCCATGAGGCACTGGTCGAATACGAGCAAGTCAAGCTTTTCTTTTTCCAGGCCGGCTTTGCTGAAAGCGTCCCTCAGGGAATCCAGATCAGAATGGCTTTTGCTTGTTTTGTCCTCGGTGTGCATTGTCCAGCCTCCCCCGTGGTCCCATAAAAACAGGGCGTATTTTTCCGCCGGATAATTCTGCATGCCCCATTCAATGAATTCGGCCAGTGTTCCCGCTTCTGCCATGTTCAACTCCCCCAAATCCGCCAGTTCTTCCGAGGCAATTTTTCCCTCCTCTTCGTCCTTTTTAACCAGGAACCTTTTTGTTCCCGTCCAGTCGCCATTGCTCTGGTCGAAGCCCTCTATTCTGTCCCACTGTACCAAGACTTTCACGCTTTCCGTCGAGCCGATTTTTTCCATTTCGTCAACGTCCATCACTGATGCCTGCTCCAGGTCGTTGTCCGCGTCCAGGTAAACCATCAGCGTCCATTCCGATTTAGGAAGGGAAGGCGATTCAAGAGGTGCTGCAGGGCCTCCAGGCGTCGGGGAGATTCCTGCCGGCGTTGGAAGAATGCCGCCAGCCCCATTGTCTTCCTCGGGCTCGGGGCAGCCCGAAAAAAGAAGCAAAACCAGCGCGGCAAGAAAAACCAGTACAATAAGTTTTAATTTCATGCCTAATTATAGTCCAATGTCATATTTATTTTTAACTTTTGGAAACAGATTTCCTCGTTCCGCAAGTTTTAAATAAAAGAAAAACCATTATGTTAGCGGCAGTTCGATGGACAAAAAAAGGAAGCTTTTGGTTATATTCGCGTTTGTTTTCATAATCGCAGTCTTGATTGTCTTTTTTGGGGGAGGACCTTCGGGCGGGTTTGATTCCTTTTTATCGAAAAGCGTTTTTCCTTCCGTGCCCGCTTTTGGTGAGATGGGTTCCTTTAATGCAATGCCCGACCTGAACTCGCTTTTCGTGTGGACAACCAATCCTTTCAGGGAAACTCCAGAGGAAGTATAATGGCGGAAAAAATCTTTAAGCTGGTAGCACTGCCTTTTCTGGCGTTATTTTTATTATTTGCTTTTGCGGTTTCCTTGGGAGGAGTGGAGTATCCTGTGAAAGAACTCGGCAATTGCGCTTCCCAGGCAGAATGCGAAACTTATTGCGACCAACCGGAAAACATAACAGTATGCATTGGTTTTGCGGAAGAAAAAGGGTTTATCGACAGCCGGCAGGCTGAAGAAGAAAAAAGGATTGCAAATTTAATCATTGAAGGAAAAACGCCCGGCGGGTGTGCAAACGAGCAGGAATGCAGGTCTTATTGCGGGGAAAGCGGGCATTTTGATGAATGCATTTCTTTTTTTGAAGAAAACGGACTATTGTCACGGGAGGAAATTGAAACAATAAAAAAATTCGGCAGTTTTGACTTCAAAGGCCCCGGAGGATGCCTGGGGAAGGAAGAATGCGAGGAATACTGCAGAGAGGAAAGTCACTTTAACGAATGCATTCAATTCATGGAAAAATATGATTTGATTTCCCCTGAAGAGATTGAAAATGTGAAAAAGATTGGAAGTTTTACCGGCCCGGGCGGCTGTGTCATGGACGAATGCGATGGCTTTTGTGAAAAGCCCGAAAATGCTGAAGCATGCATTGAGTTCGCGCATGAGCATGGAATGATTTCGGAAGAGGAATACACTATTTTAAAGAAAACGGGCGGAAGAGGTCCCGGCGGCTGCAAGGGAGAAGAAGAATGTGATGCTTATTGCGAAGAGCCAGAGCATGCGCAGGAATGCCTTGATTTTGCCTGCGAGAACGGAATAATGAGCCAGCAGGAATGCGGGCGAATCCGCAACGAACTGGAAAAAGGAAGAGGACCTTTCACTACTGGTCCGGGCGGCTGCAAAAGCGAAGAGGAGTGCGAAGCATATTGTGAGGACCCCGCCCATGCGGAGGAATGCATTGACTTTGCCTGCTCGAATGGATATATGAGCGAAGAAGAATGCGAAGAGGCAAGGGAAGGACTGAGGCAGGCAGCCGAACAGAGAGAGGCTCCCGTTGGTCCCGGGGGATGCACTACAAAAGAAGAATGTGATGCTTACTGCAGCCAGCCCGAACACTACGAGGAATGCCTTGAATACGGCGAAGAGCATGGCTTGAACGGCGGAATGCCAGAGGGCTAGCTGGCTATGAAAGCCCGTACTGCCTGTGCCGGGAAACCCTTTTTATAAACAATTAGGCAAATGGTTACGAGAAAATGGAAAATAACAGCGTGTCTGATTTGGTGGAGAAACTCCGAAGAGGCGATATTACAATCAGAGGAGCAAAAGCGGAGTTGAGGAAAAGAGGGCTGAGCGAACAGGAATCCTTGAAGTGGTGGCTTTTAACCGTTGTGGTCTGGGGCGCGTATCTCCTGTGCTGGCTGCTTCCCGTGCTGCCGGATGACCTTAAGCCCGGTTTTTTGCGTTTTTTAAGCGGAATGCCCGCAATAAGTTTCCCTCCAACAGCAATCTGTTCCTCTGCCGTTTTCCTGGCGTTTGCCACTGCCCTCTTGGTCTGGATGAATGTATTGCACCGCAGGAAGGGCGGACTGAAAGAAACAGGCGAGACGATAATTTTCTACAAGGAGGGCCCTTTCCTCATCATGAGGCATCCCGGCATATTCGGGTTTATTGCATATTTTGCCCTGCTGCCCGTAATACTCAGCGGATATGTTGGATTCACTTTCCTCACGGCAGTGGGAATCCTGGTCGCGGTCGCATTCCATTATTACATGGCGTATGCCGAGGAAAGATACAACTTAAAGAAATGGGGCGATGAATACAGGCAGTACATGAAAGAAGTGCCCAGGTTCAACTTCGTGAAAGGCATCTGGAACCTGAGAAAATAGTTCTTTACTCTTGCGGTTGGCTGCAATCGATTGAAATAAAGCAGCCCTGCTCGTCCACTTCGAGGCTTTTCGGGTCCGACCCTGTTTTAATGCATTTCATTGCTTCCTGTATGAATTCTTCGCCTGGCTCCGGGCAGTGTGAGGGCTGGCTCTCCATGATTACCCTCTTCGCCCACTCCAGTTCGCTGAGGCACTCGTACGAGGTAATGCAGCCGTCCTCGTCCCTTATTTCCTGAACGGTCATTCCCTGTGCAGTGCATGCTTCCCTTTCGTCTTCGCTCATGAAATCGGGTTTCGCGCAGTAAACCGGTTCAAGGCACTGAGGATAGAAAGCAGCGCCGGATGAAACCTTTTCAATCCTGTCCAGTTCAACGTCGTTGCTCTTTTCCATTTGAGGCACGGTTATGGAAACCGTGTAAGGCAGCCCGATTTCATTGTCCAGCGCGGCAAGGCAGTAAATTGTTTCCCCGGAAAAACCTGTTTCGCTTTTCACGTTAACGCTGAATTCCGTGCAGGGAACAGCGTGCTCTTTTGATTCCCCTTTCTTTACTATTGAAAGGCTGCCTATGAGGTCGCCTGTGTTGCTGCCGGCGTAATAGATGTCCTTGAGCAGTACAGGAATATCGGATTCCCACGCATTTGAGGAATTGAAGTTTTCCCCGTTCGCGGCGAAAACCGAATTAAGCTGTGTTATAATGGCGTAATCGGGTCTTTTCGGCTCGGCATCGTCAAAGGCAAGCGCGGATTTTCCTATTCCCCCGGAAGAGGCAAACTCGCCGTTGTCCAAATAAAGCGTGAATTTTGCCCAGTACGCCTTTTCAGGGGACTCTCCCTCGCCGTAGGAATTCAGGACGCCGGCAACCGCATTCCTGCCGGAGCACTTTATTTCCTTTTCGAGGTAGTAAACGACGTACTGGTCAATCTTTTCGTCTTCCTTGTAAAAAGGCATTCTGTAAGAGATTGCGAGAGGAAGTTCAAGCCTCTCTTCAGGAGTAGGCGTTTCCTCGGGCGAAGGACTGGGCTGGGGAGTGGGGCTCTCCGCTTCCGTGGCTCCGGCCGGAGTTTCTGTGCCCCCGTCCTGCGGCTGCGGACAACCGCTCAGCAAAACCATCGCGGCAAGAAAAACCAGTACAATAAGTTTTAATTTCATGCCTAATTATAGTCCAATGTCATATTTATTTTTAACTTTCAGGAATTTCAGGAATATGGCAGCAGGTCTGAGTTTTTTTGGAACTTTAAAAAAATAATGAAGGCACAAAAAGTGCCTTTTTATGCCTACTGTATTTCGAACTGCACGCTGACCGTTGCGCTGAATTCTATGTCTCCGGGAGTTATAGGGGTGGGAGCCATTCCCGCTGCATCCTCTGCTTCCACTGCGTACGACCTCGAATAGTAGGGCACCGAATAGACCGAGCTTTCGCTCGCGCTGTAAACCTGTCCCACGTTCACTCCGAGACCCGAGGCAATGCTCTGCGCTTTTTCGCGTGCGTTTTCTGCGGCTTCCTTCAGTGCAGCTGTCTTAAGATCTGACTGCGTCTGTTTTGTGAGCGCAAAGCTTACGCTGTCGACCCTGTTGGCTCCCGCACTGACCGCTGCATCAACCACGCTGCCTACGCTGTCCAAGTCTCTCACAGTTACCCTGATCGTGTTCGAGGTCTTGTATCCTATTGACTCGGATTTGCGCAGTTCGTCGTTCCATTCCCATTCCTCTCTCAGATTGTAAGAGCTTGTTTCAATGTCGTCCGAAGGGATTCCCAGTGATTCAAGTGCAGCCATTACCTCGTTTGCCAGCACAGCGTTGTCGCTTTGGCTCTTGCTCGCGCTTTTGTCAAGGGTTTCAATGCTTAGGGAAATATACGCAATCTCGGGACCAGCGGTCTTTGTCACGGTTCCCGAAACGGAAATCAAGCGAATGCTGTCTCCCGATTCATCCTCGGCCAGCATGAGAATTCCTTCATCATAGCCTGCCAGAGATGCCTCGCTGACATAACTGGGTGATTTTTCAAGATAGGCGGGCAGTTCCACTAACCCTTCTTGGCCGGAATCCTGCGGTCCTGCCAGGAAAAAAACAAAGCCGGACGCGATGATTATTGCGGCTGCAATGATTGAAACTGGCAGAATCAAACTATTTTTGTCCATTGTTTTTTCACCTCCCAGGAATAAAAGGACGCATATTTCTTAATAACTCTTCGCTTTTGTTAGGGAAAGACCTGTTAAAACCCAGGCATTGCCCGGAATGCATTTAAATAATATACAGCACGAAACGATAAAACAGTATCAATATAATCACCTGCTTCTTCCATTTGTAGCGCTAAATCACCATAATTTAAAATTGCTAC
>CAZKED010000027.1:0-13742 GCA_964551725.1 uncultured archaeon
TATGTGTTAAAGCAGGTTCAGAAATTGAAGCATTCTCCCACCCTTAACACTGTTTTAATGGTTGAGGATGCCCTTAAGAGCATGGATGAGAGCGTTGTTTCCGTGGCTGAATTGAAGAGAAAGCTGCCTAAACAGGTTAACCATTACACTTTGATGGCTATCCTCGAGTACCTGGAGGAAAGCAACAAGATTGCCGTTACACTGAAAGGCATTACATGGATTCACAATTCCAATCCTAAGCTGAGGGAAGCGATTGCAAAGGGCCTGCGCCTATGAAAAGGGTGGAAGTTGTTTTGTCGGACGAGGCCGAGGAAGTCTACAATTACCTGAACAGGGAATCTCCAAACTCCAATGTTGAAAGGGGAATTCTGAGAGCGGTGGACAAAAAGGTTGAACTGATTAAGGCGAACCCGCATTACGGAAACCCCATTGCAAAAAAGCTCATTCCCAAGGAATACAAGGAAAAGTACGGCATAACCAACCTTTTCAGGGTGGAACTGCCGAACAGATGGAGAATGCTTTACTCTTTGACCGACAGCGAAACAAAAATTGAAATAATTGCATTCGTTCTCGATTTGATTGACCACCCGACCTACAGCAAAAAATTCGGGTATAAGAAAAGGTAAGCGTTTGGAAACCCAACCCTTTCCCTTTGCCCTGGTTTGAAGGGCGGATCGGAAAGCGCAAGGTATAAATACTTTTATTATAATAAATTATAATGGTGGTTTGTTATGGAAGTTTTTGAAAGCAAGGTGAGGCAGGTTGGCACTTCTTTCGGCGTTCTCATTCCAAAGGAAGTGGTGGTTTCCGACAGAATAAAGGAGAACCAGATGGTAAAGGTTGCTATTTTGAAGAAAGACGTGGATTTACTGGAGCAGAGTTTCGGTTCTGTTAAAACCAAGCCCTTTAAAAGGGAGCACAGGGACAGGGCGGTTTGAATTGCTTGTTGACACTTTTGCCTGGGTTGAATTCTTCAACGGAACCAGTAAGGGGACAAAAGTAAAGCGCATCCTTGGGAAAAATGCCTGTTTTACCAGTGCTATTTGCCTGGCCGAGTTGAGCGAGTGGATTGAGAGGGAAAAACTGGACAGGAGAAAAATAATGAATGCTGTAAAGCGTCTTTCTTCGATAATTGGTTTGGATGAACTCACTCTGGAACTGGCGGGCATTCTCAAGGTTAAAAAGAGGAAAAAAGTGAAGGGATTTGGCTTAATTGATGCAATTATTCTTGCAACTGCTAAAATTTACGGGCTCAAGGTAATAACAGGGGATAAGCATTTCAGGGGAGAGAACGCATTGCTGCTTTAATGCGCAGAAGCGCATTTGAACGAGACAGCGTTTGAAAACCCAACTCTTTTCCTTTGCTGTGGTTTGAAGGGCGGAACCCGCTTTGCGCATAAAGTAAACCCTGCACATAAAACCCCTCTTCTGCACAAAAAAGGGGTTTGGAATCCTAATTTTTAACCCTTTAATGTGCAAAGTCACGGCCGGCAGCTCTGTAGAAATCCTTTATAAATAGTGATAAATAGGAGTTTTGCACTCCTATTTATCGGTGAATCACTATGAGTGTATTGTATCCTGTTAAACTTAATACTTTCTATTCCCTGGTTGAACGGCTTTGCGTGCTTGCTGGTGTGAAAAACACTAACTCGTGGTTTTCTAAGAAGATGTATGGCAACATCAGGCTTGCTTTCTTGGTTTGTTACAAGGAGAAACTCAACGTATCCTATCGCAGGTTTGTTGAAATATGCAGGGAAAACAACGTTCAACGTATGCTGTGCATAAAGCGCATACCACACTTCACTACCTTGCAGAAGTTTGTGCAACGCACTCCTAAAGCGTTGTTTGAGAGACTGGTTAGAGCGTGCGCGAAACTCCTTGGTCTCAAAGGCGTGGAGGCCTGTGTTGATGGCACGGGTTTCAGCAACACTAATCCCCCGCATTACTATTCCAAAATAGTTGATGGCAAAACAGCTAAAAACTATACTAAAACAGTGTTTTTAACAGATAACAAGACAAAGCTGATACTCAACCTGCGCACCAATTCTGATAACAGGCATGAAAACCCAGACTTTATTCCGTTGGTGAAAGAGTTGTTTCGCGTGCTCAAAACCGTGTTGGCAGACAAAGCATACGACTCCATGAAAAACAGGAGGTTCTGTCAAGACAACAGCATAAGCGTGCAGATACCATTCCGCAAACTCTCACAATCCAGACACCAAGAGTTCAACCCACAATCCAGAAGACAACGTTTGGAACAACAGTTTGACGAGGCAGCATACAGTCGCAGAAGCCTGATTGAAAGCGTTAACTCAGCCATAAAACGCACTCTCGGCGCATACGTCTGCTCTCGCAGAGCAGACAACCAGCAGAAACAGGTAACAATCAAAGCCATCAGCTACAACATCGAGCACATAGGCAGAACCATAAAACTGCGGCTGTTTATATACTGCTAAGGATTTCTACACCGCCACGGCCGGCGAAAGGTATTTAAACATAAAAATAGTATAATATCGTATTGCGTCCCCGAGGTTGCTTCGGCAAACTCGGGCTTTTCTATTTATGTTGCTTAAGAAGAGTTGGCTGTTTATTGACAGTTCAAACGCATATCACGGCCTAAAGGAAAACAGGCTGTATGACTATTTCTCTTACAAGTGGCTTTTCGAAGAGCTTTCAAAAAAGTTTGAGATTCAAAAAGTGTTCTTTTACGACGCGATGAAAAGCATTAGGATTGAGCCTGAGCAGTACTCGGAGCAGCAGAAGTTCCATGAGAGGCTGAGAAAGGAGATTCCGCGGATTTCAATCAAGACCAGAAAGTTGAAGTACCCGAATACCGGCAGGAGAGTGGAAATAGCCAGGAAGGATTGCGCTTTTTGCCCCAAGTGTGACAAAAAGATTGAAACATTTTTGAAAAAAGCCGGATTGCGCAAGCTTTCAAAAGAAAAGGGCGTGGATGTAATGTTGGTTGTGGACATGATACGCGGAGCTTACCAGAAAAAATACGAAACCGTGCTTTTGCTTTCGGGGGATGCTGATTTCATTCCAGCAGTGGAATTGGTTCAGTTTTTGGGAAAAGAAGTTGTAAACATACACTGTTATGCGGGCAGTTCCGGAGAGCTCAGAAACAAGTGCGATTCCCACCTGCTGATAACCGCGGATGTCAAAGGGGGCTGTTTCATTAAAACCTATTAATCCGCCCGCAAAGCTTTTTAGCCGGTCAATCTGCACAAAAAGGGGGTTTGGAATCCTAATTTTTAACCCCTTAATGTGCAAACACTGCGAAACCGAAAAATATACAAGAATTTTATTTATTTTCAGGGAATTGTTATATATGAGTTGCTGGACAGGAGTGCAAGCAATTTATATTCTTTTTGGTAAATATTATTTATTAGTTAATAACTTTTGGTGATTTTTGTGTTAGAGCAGGTTCAGAAATTTAGGCATTCCCCCACCCTTAACACTGTTTTAATGGTTGAGGGTGCCCTTAAGAATATGGATGAGAGCGTTGTTTCCGTGGCTGAATTGAAGAGAAAGCTGCCGAAGCAGGTAAACCATTACACTTTGATGGCTGTCCTTGAGTATCTGGAGGAAAGCAACAAGATTGCCGTTTCTCTTAAGGGCATTACGTGGATTCACAATTCCAACCCTAAGTTGAGGGAAGCTATTGTAAAGGGTTTGCGCCTATGAAAAGGATTGAAGTTGTTTTGTCGGATGAGGCTGAGGAAGTCTATAATTACCTTAACAGGGAAGCGCCAAACTCCAAGATTGAGTGGGGCATTTTGAGAGCGGTGGACAAAAAGGTTGAACTTATTAAGGCGAACCCGCATTACGGAAACCCCATTGCAAAAAAGCTCATCCCCAAAGAGTACAGGGAAAAGTACGGCGTAACCAACCTTTTCAGGGTGGAACTGCCAAACAGGTGGAGAATGCTTTACTCGCTCACAGCAGGCGAAACAATGGTTGAAATAATTGCCTTTGTTCTCGATTTAATCGACCACCCGGCCTACAACAAAAAATTCGGATACAGAAAAAGGTAGCGTGTGCGAGGCTTTTTTTGGCAAATCCATAATGCGAAAGCATTAAATTCACCGAATGCTTATTTTTTTGATGGCATTAAAGATTCTTGGGAGAAGACCGCCTAACGCAAAAGATGTCCTGCACGACCCGAGTGCTTGGGGAATTGTCCTCGCAAACCTTTCTTTTCTTGCAATGGCTTTGTTTTTTGAATGGGATTTTTCTGTCATAATTTATACTTTTTTAATGCAAAGCGTTGTACTATGGTTTTTTCTTTCACTGAAACTATTCAACGCAAAAAGGGAAGACGCGTTCGAATTGTATGTGCTGGGAGAAAGGAAGCATGTCGGCAGAATTCCCTCGCTTGCATTGAACCTTTTCTTTGGCGTAGTATTTCACTACATTTACTTTCTCGTCCTGGTTATGTTTTTTTCGGTTGTTCCTCCAGTCCAAGACCTTTTGGTTGGGGCCTTCCCATTCCTTGCCGCGCACTCCTATTCCTTTGCATTTCACAAAAATCACGCTTCAAGCAAAAACATTGTGTCTATGCAGGGCATGCTCAGCAAGAGGCTTGTTCCACTGCACTTGTTCCTCACGCTGGGCGTTTTCTTAATGGGCAAGGCGGGCTTTGCTAGCACTGCTGGCAGGGCTGGCCTCACGCTGTTCCTGTTAATCAAAACCTTTGTTGACACCTACTTTCACGCAACCGAGCACAAAAGAGGCAAATAACCAATTCCCGGCTGAAAAATCAGCGCCCCTGGCTTTCAGGTCAGTGAAAGTAGGATGCAGTTGTTTGAAAACCCACCCCTTTTCCTTGCGCTGGTTTGAAGGGCGGAACCTGCTTTGCGCATAAAGTAAACCCTGCACATAAAACCCCGAATTTGCACAAAAAGGTGTCAAATGCACAAAAAGGGGTTTCGGAAATCTGAAGATACGAAACAATTAAATTCCCCTTTTCCCACTTATTATTTATGGAAGAAGACGAAGAATTTGCTCGCGCAAAGGATCGCGGCTATGTTGCGAGGGCAAGAAAAATCGCTGAAACAACAATTAATGGCAAAAGAGTTGTTGTTGAAGAACTAATTTCTTGGTATGGGGATTTTGCCGTAGAAATACAAGCAAGAGAAGTTGGAACTCAAAGATTAGTGGCTTATGCAGGACTGAACGTCAGACACGGTTTGGATGAGGTGAGGCCTGATTTTATGGAATTGAGGCAAATCAAAGTAATGCCTGGTTTCAGAGAAGGAGGTTTTGGAAATTCCTTTCTTGCATTGGTCGATCATTTTGCCGCAAAAGAAAACGTTCCATTGGTTCTTGAAGTTGAACCAACATCTGAGAAACCAATGGACAGAGAAAAACTAGCTGAATGGTATAAAAGACATGGTTATAGGGAATTCACACCTAAGGAAATAGAACATTATGCCCAACTAGAGTCAATGAAACACATTGATGGCAGTTTGATACGTGAAGGATTTGAACGCAGTACTGGAGGGTTGACAGGAAGGTACCGACATTTCAGAGAGGAAATTGAAGAAGAAGATGTAAGGGCATTGGCTGAACTTCCTGAAGCAGAAAGAATTAGAATGTACAAAGAAAGGCTTATTGAAAGATACGGAACTGATCGAGCATATGCATCAAATTTACGCGTATACCGCGAAGGCGTCGCAAGTCATTTGATAAGAGAGCCGCATGTCCCAGTTAACCAACGACTTCTAACCAGATTTGCTTTCGCAAAAAGATACAGATTCACCGACAGACACAGACTGAGGACAACCTGGAACGCAATTCACGCGTCTGGAAAAGAACCCCGAAAAAGACCAGAAGTGCACCACCGACCCCGAATTTAATGCACAAAAAGGGGTTTGGAATCCTAATTTTTAACCCCTTAATGTGCAAACACTGCAAAACCGAAAGGTATTTAAATGTCATGATACAATCATGATACTACATGAGGGGTCATGATTCTGTCAAGCGTAGTGACACGAGTGTGGACGACGTCATCGAAAAACTGAGTCCGGAGTTCGCACAGCATACCGACGATGTAAGGGAAATAGCAAAGCATGCAAATGATCCAATGTTCCTGTCCCTGCTCTTGTTCGCACTGGCGAAAGAGCGCGAGAAAACGAACGGGCTGCTGGACGAAATAAACCAGCGCCTGGCGAGACTGGAAATTGACGAGGGAAGGGAAAGGAAAAGAATTCAGCCTCTCATGGGAGAAGCCGGAACCCGAGAGAATGAAATGGAAATTTTGGCGGAACAGGACCAGAAAATAATGGATTTCATTGAAACCCGCGGAATGGCTTCAGCAAAAGAAGTAATGGAGGTATTATCCTACAAAGGCCAGAATGCCGCATCCCAACGCTTAAACAAACTATACAGGGAAGGGCACTTGAGGAAGGTCAGGGCAGGAAGAAAGGTAATGTACTTGGCAAAGAAGTGAAGCCTCTTTGCTCTCAACACTTGCCGTTAAGATCCCAACCACCCTTCTTATTTCCCTCTTAACGGTGCCTTTTTTCCAAAAAAGCCCCCTTTGCCCTGTTCTTCCAAAGCCCTTCCCCCTCCTTTGCCTCTTATTCTCTCAAAAATTAGAACTGTAAGAGTTCAGATTTCGATTCCGTCAACCGTTTTTTTCATTTCTTTCAGGGAGCGCCTGCTCTGCTCTATTTCGCCTGCCGCGAACTCCGAATCGTTGTCGTAATACGTTACCTCAAAATCGCCTTCCCTCGCTTTTTTTATGTCAACACTTTCCCCGAACCTTTTTTTCAGGGACTCGAGCACTTTTTCTTCCCTGAGCACCGCTTTGAGTTTTGTGTTAATGTAGTTCTTCAGCTTGTTCAATTCAAGCAAGTGCTCGTCTATTTCCCTGGCGAGGTCCCTGCCGGCGTTGGGGTGCGGTTCAATGCGTATTGGAACGGGCTCGAGGTTCATGTTTTTGAGTGACTGCTCGACTTCCGTTTTTTTCGAGTCGATTCTCTGCTTTATTTCGTTGAATTTCCTTATTTCAAAATCAGTCTTTTTAATGAACATTCTCAGTTCTTCTTCCTCGTCCTTTAAAGCGGGCATTTTTTTCATCCCCTCGCTAACCTGCGTAACGCCGTTACCTTTAGGAAAAAAACATTTAAATACCCTAACGACGTAGTAAGAGTATGGCGTTAAGGCAAGATGAGGAGCAATCCATCATAGGGAGAGCTGAGCAGGAAATAGAAAAGCACGGCGCGCTGGGCACGGGCTTCCTCGGAAAAGTGGTAATGTCTTCTGGCGAGAATCCAGTGTTGGGCAGGCGCATTCTCGTTGACCTCGCAGAACCCCACTTGGTACTGATTTGCGGCAAGCGGGGCTATGGAAAAAGCTATTCTATGGCTGTTTTGATGGAAGAGATAGCGAGGCTGCCTTTTTCTGTCAGGCAGAGAATTAGCGTTGTTGTAATTGATACTGTTGGAATTTTCTGGTCATTGAAAATCCCGGACAAAAAGGATGTAATGCTGCTTGACAACTGGGACCTGAAGCCCCAGGGAACGGATGTAAGGGTGTACGTGCCAAAGGGCAAGCTTTCGTTCTACCAGGAGCACAAAATTCCCGTGGACGGGGCATTCACCATTAAAGCGTCCGAGTTGGAGGGAATGGAATGGATGACACTGTTCAAGCTGAGCTGGCAGGATCCCGAGGGCGTTCTACTCGGAAGGATTGTTGACGAACTGAAAGAGTCGGGAAAGGCGTTCGGCGTAGAAGAAATAATTGCCGCGGTGAAAGAGGACAAAAAAGCCCAGGAAAACGCCAAGGACGCCATAGTGAGCAGGTTAATGGTTGCAAAGGAATGGGGGCTTATTGAAAGAGAGGGAACACCAATAACGGAAATGGTGAAGCCGGGGACAATCAATGTAATAGACGTTTCAGCCTACAGGCAGGCGATTGGAATGGAAGGCACGCGCGACTTGGTTGTCGCGCTTGTAGGCAAGCGCCTGTTCGAGGAGAGAATGCTTTACAGGAAAAGCGAGGAAGCAAAACTCATTTCCGGGGAAAAAAGGGAGAGCAAAATGCCCCTTATATGGATGTTTATTGACGAAGCCCACATGTTCATGCCAAAGGACGAGCAGAATTTGGCATTGCAGGTATTACTCGAGTGGGTTCGCGTCGGCAGGCAGCCCGGACTGAGCTTGGTGCTTGCAACGCAGCGCCCCAACAAACTCCACACTGACGCCATTTCCCAGTGCGATTTGTTCATTTCCCACCGCATGACCTCGCAGTCGGACATTCAGGCAGTCGGCGCTCTGCGCCCGAGCTACATGTACAGGGACTTCGACAAGTACTTCCACGAAATGCCCCGCGGCAGGGGCTACGCGTTGGTGCTGGACGACAACACCGAAAAGCTCTGGCTCATAAAAGTGAGACCCCGCTTCAGCTGGGATGCGGGAGTAACGGCTTCAGCGCTGCCTTTCTGATTTTTTGCGTGTTCAGCATTCGGAGTATTTTCCCTCGTGGGAGAGGCTCAGGCTGTCCAACTGCTTGAGCACTTTTCTGTCCGCTTTTATTAGCAGGATGCTTGAGTCCTTCCACGTTGTCCTGAACGCGCTGGAATTCACCTGAAAGCCTTTTTTTATTCCATTCCTGTTCAAATGCTTTACGAGTTCTTCAATCCGGGATGCCTCGATTTCGAATCCCGCGCCTTTTTTCCCCAGGGATAGCTTTTTCTCTATTTCCTCAAAGTGCGGAGTTCCGATTATTTCAATCTTGAATTCCGCTTTTTCAATCGCATAGTGCTCCAGTGCCGCTGCAATAAATCCAGCGGCTTTTTCCGAGTCCGGAAACTTATACTCGCGGTAATCCCTGAATTCCTCCAGCAGTTCTCCGATTTCCGCGAGCTTCCATTCGTTTTCCCTGAGCCCTTTTTCAAGTTTCCCGAGTTCCGAGGAAACCTCCTTGAACAGCGGGAGAAGGGCGTGTTCCCTTGCAATGATTTCAAGCGCCCTTTTTTTGTTCGCGTCTTCCGAGATGAGTTCCCTTATTTTTTCGAATTCTGCGATGAGTTCCTGCAGTGCTTTCTCCGCACCGCTTTCCTCCTTGAGGAATTTTTTCAGGCGGAAAAGCTGCCTTTCCGCATTCTTCACAGAATTCCCCAGAGCGGTTTTTTCGGCATTCATGCAATAATCAGTGCTGTAAAGGGTTTAACTTATTTTCCTGTGCACGAAGAACTGCTCGTTTGCGAACACCTTTTCCAGCTCGGGAAATTCAATGTCTTTTTCCTGCTGCGGGTTGTCCACCACGTGCTCGTTTATTATTCTCCTGTGGCTGAACACCGTGTGCAGGGCATACCTTTCAAGTATTGCCGTGTTGCCTGTTTTCAGGAATTCGTAGGAATCGGCGAGTTTTTTTTCATCCGCGTACTCGACGCAGAGGTCTGCGAGCGTGCCTCTCTGCGAGACAAAGGCGAGCGCGTGCCCGTAAAACGGGTCCGCGAGCACCGGTTCCGCGCTTGAAGAATTCTCGTGCAGGAATTCCATCGGCGCGGTTATCTGCGCGGAGAGGGTGTAGGAGGGAAAGCTTAGGAAAGCAATGTACAAGCCGAGCAAAATTACTGCGCCGAGCGCAGAATAGAATTCTTTAAGTGAATGTCTGCTGCGCTCCGCGAGCGCGTGAGACAGGAACAGGGCTATTGTTACGGAGGAAACAATGTTCCAGCGCGAGCTCACGAAGAGCTGTATTAAAATGCTTGCAATTGCCGCAATGAAAAGCTTTTTTTGCAGGGCATTCGCCCTGAGTTTTCCCTGCAGGAGCGAGACTGCCTCCGCTGCAGTGAATGCCGCGAACAGTACGAACAGAATTCCCAAATCGCTCAGCACGTATCCAAGAGGCAGCCTTATAAGGTAGCCCCAGTCCGTTGGTCTTGATTGGGCGGGAATGCCGCTTGAAAGCAGCGTGGGAGAATAGATGAGCGCAAAGAGAAAGAATGCAGCGAGAAGAGTTTTGAGCAGCGGTTTCCAGCGCACTTTTTTCTGCGCCGCTGGAACCAAAAAAGCGAACCATAGAAGCGTGGGAATCTGGACGAATGCGGTGAGGGCGAGCGCTCCCGCGGAATGGAACCATTTTTTGTACCTGAGGAAAAGCGCCGCGGAAACGAAGAGGAATGACAGCGCAATGGCGTGCCTCGGCGTGACGCTGAGCGCGGAGAAAATGAAGGTGCTCGTGCTCAGGAGCACGAAGAATAACGCGGAATGCTCTTTTGATAGCTTCAGCGAACGCGCGAAATAGAGCGCGGAGAAGAAAAGGAAAATGTTCGAGAGAGCGAGCGAGAGCGCGAACAGTTCCGTTCCCCCGGTGCCTGTGAGCAGTGCAATGCTCCCTTCTATGAGGAAGTAGCCGGGCACGAATGAAAAGTTTCTTCCAAGATAACTCATTTCGTCGGTTGCGGGAATTGCGCCCTGCGAGGCAATGAAATTCGACTGCCTTTCATAGTAAACGTTGAAGTAAGTGAAATAGGACGGCGTGAAAAGGTGCAGTGCAAGGGAAGTGAACACGAGGAGGAATACAGCAATGGCGTAAATGAAGGGAATCTCCTTTGCCTTGAACTTCAGCTTTGAGAGGGAGAATTTTTTCCTTAAAACAAGCGCTATAATAATGAGGTCTGCGAGATAGAACGCGGCAAGCGCTCCAGCGTTGAGCATTCCCATGAAATCCAGGAGCAGCGAATCGGCAATGAAAAGCGCAAAAACGCAGGAAATTGAAAGCGCTGCCCTTTCAATGAACTCTCTTCCCGGGAAAACGAAGCAGAGGAAAACGAGCAGTCCCAGAAGGAGGAGGAGAATGCCCGCCGCCGGGTTAAGTGCGAATGCTGTTTCCTGAAATGATTCTTTCTCCGCTTTTGCGCCCAGGAATTCCGCTCTGACCAGGTTTTTTCCCGGCACAGGGGATATTTTTTCCGCGAAGCGCTGTTCCTGTTCCGAGGGATAGAGCCTGTGGTCCAGTTTTCCGTTCACGAAAATTTCCAGGGGCGCGTATTTGTGGCGGGAAAAATTTGTTATGTATAAGTTGACGGTGCTGTTTTCCACTTTTTCAATTGCGATTTGTGGCTCTGTTGCCTGAATGCTGCCTTTTTTGAGGTGGTAAAAAAGCCTTTCCTCCCCGGCAAAGACCTCAACTAGATTTTCTTCCTGCATCATTCCAGCTTTGAAGCAGTATTCTTTTTCCAGTTCGCCCCGGAACACCTCCAATGAATCCCTGAGCACTTCCGTTCCGTTAAGTCTCGCTTCAACGGAAAGTTCTCTTGCTTCCTCAAGGTTTTCCGGCGAAACCGCGAGCGTGAAGCAGGCATTTTTTCCTTCCTCGGCAAATAAGCCGAATTCCCTCAGGGAAAAGGAAACGCTTTCCTGTTTTTCGGCGAGGGAATGCCAGTGCTGGCTGGAAAAGAGTGCCAGCAGGAGGAACGCGAAAAGCAGGGCGAGGAATGCGCACTCCGCACTCATTCTTTTTTTCATCCGGCTCACTTACACTATTTTTGCCTCGGACAAATTTAAAAAACCTCTCCAGCCTATTTAGTTCATGAATTTCCGCGTTTCCCCGCAGGAAAAACGCCTTCTTCTCATCTCTGCGTTTTTTTTACTTGTGGCTCTTTTGTCAGCGCTTAACGGCACAATTCTCCTTTTAGTGCACGCGTTCAACAGGAATTTCTACAGTGGTTTTTCAATCGGCAAACTGATTCTTTCGCTTGCCTTTTTTGTTGCCCTGCCCCTGCTTTCTGTTGCCGCAATAAGGCTCGGTCTGCCCAAAAAGCTCGCGCGCTTCGAGCGGTTTTCCCTGATTCTCTTTGCACTTTTTGTTTCTCTCGGCTTTTTGCTCGGCGCCGTGCAGTACGCTTCTTTCTCCTCCCAGTACGCGGGGAAATGGCAGTTCGCTTCATTTGTTTCCGAGCCCGGCTACACGAACTGGGAAGCCTCAAAGTTCTATCACAACCATTTTCCAAAGCTCACCGTGCATTTTGTTCTGCAATCGCTTGGAACTGGTTTTGGGGGTCAGTTCGATGACGGCAGGCCCTGGTTTGAATTATTCCCGCAGGCGGAATTGTGGGCTTCCGCTTTTGTTGTAATTCTGCTTGTTGTCCTCATTGCAGGCCTGCTCCACCTGTTTTCGAGGCTGAATTCCATTAAATGGTTTGATTTTTTGCTTTTCAGCGCGGCGTTCCTCGGTTTCTTCATTTACATTCTTGACGGCGGTCTTGCCGCGGGACCTTTTGTGGTAATAGTTTTCTTTTTCTTGCTTTATGTTGCGCGCTCTTACTTGAGGCTTCCGTTCAATGAATCCTTGTTTGCTTTGGCGGTTTCCGCTGGCCTGCTCGCCCTTTCAATAGGCATGCTGGATTATTACATGCCGACAAGCGTTTACCAGCTCGCGCCGATGTTCTCCCTTTCCCTGGGCTACTATTTCTATTCCCTTTTCCGCGGAAAAAAACTGAAAATAAGCATTGTGAACGTTGTTCTCTTGGTTCTTTTCCTTTACTCTTTTTCCCTCTGGATTGGGCTGCTGGACACCTATGCCTTAGGCAGGGTTTTGGTGGATTACCGCGCTCAGGGATTGCTCGGCGGAGCGGACGAGGGCGCGGCTTTCTTTGCCTATGGTCTTCCGGCACGGGTCTCGGAGCAGGAATTGTCCGCGGCAGTGGGAGAATTCGGCGTTCCCCTGGAAGTGAAAAAAACCGGCTGGACTGCCTATGTCAGGTTTTCTCCCGCCCGGGAAGTCAGGGAGCGCGAAGTTGAGGCGTTCCTGCGCGAAAGGTTTTCTCCTCAAACCTACCTTTACATTGACGAGGGCGCTCCCATCCGCACTGTTTCAACTGTTGAGGTGTACTGGTTTTCCGATGTTAATTCCTCGGAATTCCTCCGCAATGAGTTCAATGACTTGCGCGTGGTGGAACGCATTGAAAAGCCGGAAACGCAGTCAACGCTGCTCGTGGTTGAGGGCAGGACAGCGCTTGCATGGCGCCTTTTGTCCGTTTTGACCGAGGCGAGGGAGAACGGCTTCAAAGGAAAACTGCTCGCGGCGAATTAGAATCATTTTTTATTTTCTTTCCGCAATTGTTTTTCTTTTCGCAACTTACCTTTTCTTTTTTTGAAAAAGAAAAGGCAGGTGGGCCTGAGCGGATTCGAACCGCCGAGCTTCGCGATGTGAACGCGATGTCCTGACCACTAGACCACAGGCCCTTCCGCAACTAAAACTTGCCCGGGAAAGAATTTAAACTTTTCCCGGTTAATTTTTACCGTGGAAGACGTATGCCCTGAAAATTACAGTTCCCGGGTGCTGGTGGAAATCTGGACCGATTTTGTTAACTGGGAAAAGCGCAGGAAGGGCGAGAACGGCTTTTTGCTGGGGCAGCTGGAGAAATTCAATTGCAAAAAAGTGTTCGATTCCTGTTTGGGCGACGGAGCCGACTCGATTTATTTGGTGAAGCAGGGGTTTGATGTCACTAGCAATGACGTCGACGAGCTTTTCATTGAAAAAGCCAAGGGGCACGCGGAAAGGGAAAAGGTCAATCTCAAGATAACAAAGTACGACTGGCGGAACCTCCGCCCTTTTTTTTCCCCTAAATCGTTTGATGCGGTGCTCTGCCTGGGAAACTCGCTTTCCTATCTTTTCAAAAAGCAGGACAGGCTCAAGGCGGTTAAAAATTTCCGCCTCCTTTTGCGCGATGGCGGAATACTGATAATCGACGAGCGCAATTACCAGTATTTTTTGGACAGGAG
>CAZKED010000028.1:0-12613 GCA_964551725.1 uncultured archaeon
TCTGGTGGTGTGATGGATAAGAAATTTAAGCTGGCGGTTTTGGGAATTGCTGTTTTTTTTGTTTTAGTTGCCCTCTTTGTTTTGATATTACCCGGAAATGTTCCCTACGAGGGCGATGGCGGGCAGCACGTCGTGCTTGAACCTTACTTTGTAACCCGCTTCGTTGAAGAGAATCCGGACTATGAGCCCCCCGAAGGCTCAGATTTTCCCGGTCCCGGGAACCTGAAGGCGGAAAGAATGGATGTTGCAGTAGTCGGGTTTCCCTCGGGAGAGCTTTTATTGGAAAGCGCGGTCACGCTTGTCCTTTCAAACGGTTCCGAAAATGCACGTTCTTTTTCAGTGTTTTCGCCGTCGCTTGAAGGGGAAAGTTTCCCGATATCCCAGTTTGCAGTTGGTGCAGGAGAGGAAGTGGCACTGGACCTCGTGGTAATGCCTTATGTTTTCGACATACTGGAAGGAGGCGATTTCCCGATTGAAGAACCGGAAAAAGGCGTCCTCGTCTTCGAGATTGTGTGCACTGTAAACTGTCCGGAAGAAAAAAATTTATTGAGGATTTTTTACTCAAAAGCGGAGTAAAATCAGCCGGTTCACCCTTTTACGGTTATGACCGGCTTTACCCTCGCCACCTTTTTGTTTATGCCCGAGGAGTGCATTACCCCCACAACGGAATCAATGTCCTTGTAGGCGCCGGGAGCTTCCTCTGCGGCTCCCTTCCAAGAATGCGCCTTAACAATAATCCCCCTTTCTTTGAGTTCGCGCGCAATTTGCTCCCCGCGGAACTGCCGCGTTGCAGCATGCCTGCTCATCTTCCTGCCGGCTCCGTGAACTCCGGAGCCGAAAGCCTCGAGCATTCCCTGCTCGGTGCCAGCCAGAATATATGAATAAGTGCCCATTGTTCCGCCCACCAAAATCGGCTGCCCTGCTTTGCGGTATTGCTCCGGCACTTCCTTGCGCCCCGGTCCAAAGCCGCGAGTGGAACCCTTCCTTTGCACCATTAATTCCTTTTTCTCGCCCCCGATCTCGTGCACCTCTATTTTTGCAGTGTTATGCCCCACATCGTAAAGCGTTCCAATCTCTCTTTCGCCTGTTCCCAGCACGTTGCCGAATGCCTCACGCGTCAAATGCGCCAGCACCTGTCTGTTTGCAAAGGCACAGTTCATTCCTGCGTTCACCGCAGAAAAATATTTCTGACCCTCCTTGCTTCTCACCGGCGCGCAAACCAGTTCCCTGTCCCCTATTTTTATTCCGTACTTTTTTGTGGCATTCGCCAGTTCCTGTAGGTAATCCATTCCAATCTGGTGCCCCAAAGCGCGTGAACCGCAGTGAATGCTCACAAGCACCTGCCCTGCATTCAAGCCGAACGCTTTTCCTGCCCCGGCGTCGAATATTTCCTCAACGATTTGCACTTCAAGGTAGTGGTTTCCGGAGCCAAGCGTGCCTACCTGCTTGGACTGCCTCTGCTTTGCTTTGCGGGAAACATTTTCCGGCTTTGCTCCCTTGGCTTTTCCTTCCAGTTCAGTGAACTCCAGGTCCTGCGGAAAACCATAGCCGAGCTTTACCACGTGCTCCGCTCCCCCTGTGAGCACCTCGTCAATCTCTTCCTCGCCCAGTTTAAGTTTTCCCGTGGAACCAAGCCCCGCGGGAATTTTTCTGAATAATTCTTCCGCTAACTCCTCCCTTTTTCCCTGCAAATCCTTTTCCCGGAGCGGGGTTCGCAGAGTGCGGACGCCGCAGTTTGAAACAACAAAATTGTTCGCTATAAAGTTGTGGTTTTCATCTTTAACTGTAAAATCGTAGACCTCTCTTTTAAAGGGAATCTCTTCTCTTGAAACAATTCTTTCCCAAACCTGTCCCGTTTCCCCGAGCCCCTTAGTTGCTTCTTCCAAAAATTCCTCGAATTTGGGAAAATTGGATGCTATTCTCGGGCTTGTTTTCCTCCCGCTCCAAACGCTTCTTTCCAAAAAACGCTTGTTTACGTTTTCCTTTTCCAGTACAGTGGCTATTTCCTGCATGGTTTTTCCTTTTGCCTTTAATGATTTTGCTTTCTTCTCCGCTTTTTTGCGCCCCCGCAGAACATTCTCTTTAAGCTTAAGATACTGCAATGCCGTGTTTGCCAGAAAACTTCTCTTTTTGTTATATTCAAAGCCGATTTTTTCCCATAAATTCCGCAGGTTTTCATTTGTGCCGTTTATTTGCAGCCTGAGCCTGACGGAAATTTCCCCCGCCTTATTCTTGTACTCTTCTCGCTCCCTGATTTGGGAGCTTTCAACTCCGAATTCCTTGAGAAGTTCGGTCAGTTGTTTTAAGAATTTTCTCCCGCTGTTGGCAAATTTTTCCTTTTTGTTCATTGAGATTATCTGGTTATAGAAATTGTATCCGTGGTTTGTCACCGTTTTTGGCGATGTTAATTCAGCCCCAAAAAATGATGCCAGAAAAAGCCTTTTTTGCCATTTTGGGCACTCAAAAAGCCATTTTGGCAAGGCAAAGTCCTGAGTTGTCTTGTTTCCAACCGGCAGACCCATTGCCATTAACAGGGCGGCAAGCGAGTTAGCGCTGCTCTTAATGCTGTGCTCTGTTGCCTTGAACTCAACCAACCCATACATTGTTTTAATCGAATGTTCTCTTTCCCTTGAATAAACCCTTGAAGCCTTAAAACCGATTTTCTCTATGTCCTTCCGGATTTCCCTTAAGTCTTCCTTCTTCCCATAAAACCAGATGCAGGCTCTTTCATTTTTTGAGAAAAACACCTGTCCATCTCCAATTATGTAACCCATCAATTTAATAAGATAGGGAAATTTTTCATTGTTCATTTTCAATGGTAGCAAATTCCGTTTTTCAAGTTCGTCAATTGATTGCTTCAAGTTCTTTTTTAATGACAGTTTTTCAATATCCTTTTTTCCAATAATTGTTTTTTCGCTTGGCTCCTCAAATTCAACACCCGTAAAGGGGTAAACCGCTATTTTTTCACCATTAAAATGCTTCAATTCAACCATCCCCTTTGGGGTGAAAAAGGGATGCTCTTCAGTTGCAATTATTTCCCTTCCTGTTTCGGTTTTAACCCTGAAAACCCTGCCTTTTGGCTTGAAGGAAATAAACCTTTCTATTTCCGTGTCCTTCATTTTTTTGGCCGGATTGGAACATTTTATTCTCTCTTTTCTCCAGCTATTCCCAAAATCCTTCATTTTTTTGTTATAGCCGAATTCATGCAATATTTTTGTGTTCCCTTCAAGGCAGTTGATGTCAAAGCCGATTGAACCAAAGGTTATGACTCCAGTTTGCATGTCCATCGCCGTAACAGAGCCAATTGGCGCCCCGTAACCGCAGTGCACGTCCGCGAGCGCCAGAGAATATTTCTGAATTCCGGGCAGGGAAGCAACATTCCTTATCTGGTTCAATGAATTCCACTCGGCATTCTTTTCATTCTCTTCCCTGAGCATTTCCACAATGCCCTCATCGGCAACAATTCTGCCCGGAACGTTCATGCCCTCGCGCTTTGGAATCTCCCAGCGGAATTCGTCGATTTTTTTTATTTCCATTTTTTCTCCCCGCAATCAAACGTCCACAACGCACTGCGCCACAAACTCTCCGCCGCGCTTTTCCGCAACAAGCTGCGAGTACGTCGCGCCTTTAACCTCAACATCAATAGAATGCTTCTCCCTGTCTATTTTTTCCCCGCGCGCCTTCCCCGCGAGCACCAGTTCCCCGTTCCTTTCCGAAATTTCCGCCATGAACTCGGAAAAGAACATTTCTCTGAGTGATGCCTCGGACAAAAGCACGTTGAGCCATTCAATCAACAGTTCGCTCCTGTTCCTTGCCCTTGCCCTTACTCCAACTTCCTCTTTCGGCTCAACTCCGTGCAAGTCAACCATTACCGAAAACATTGCCTTTGCGCATTCCTCGAATGCTTCCCGGAGCGTGGAGCCTTTTCCCCTCACGCCGATGTCCGCTTCATGCTCGAACAATTCGAACATTTTTTCCCCTACTTTTCCAGATTGGCTATTTTTTCCAGCCTGCGGGAATGCCTCCCGCCTCGGAATTCTGCCTTGAGAAACGCTTCTATTGCCGAGGTAGCCTGCTCGAAATTCATTGTCCTGCCACCCAAACAGAGCACATTTGCATTATTGTGCTCTTTCGCCATCCGCGCAGAATATTCATTATGTATAAGAGCGGCGCGTATTCCCTTCACTTTGTTTGCGGCAATGCACATTCCAATTCCAGTGCCGCAGAAAAGAATTCCCAGAGCGTTCTTCGCCCCTTTGACTTTCACCGCAGTCTTTTCCGCGTAATCAGGGTAATCGCAGTTCTCCTCTGAAAAGCAGCCCAGGTCCACTGCTTCAATTCCTTTTCCCTCAAGCCATTTGCGCACGGCTTCTTTGAGTGCAAAGCCGCCGTGATCGGAGCCAAGAAAAACAAGCAGTCCAGCCATTCAAATCAAGGAAATAAAGGAGAAAAAGTTAATTAAATTGTTTGTTTTTTTCTGCCGCGCATTACAAACAGTGCTGCGGCGAGCACTCCGAGAACGAGCAATGGGTGCAGTTCGGGGCTTTCAATCTGCGGCGCACTGGCGAAAACCTTCAGGACCCCGTCCGCCGAGCACCCATCCCCGACACACTGCGAGGGATTGGTTATATGCGCTCTCACGGGATAAGCGCCCTCCTCCGTAAACTTGTAGCTTGGAGTGAACGTTGTTCCGCAGCTCTTGTCCCCGCCGTCGAGGTCAGTGCTGTAGATTACGGTTCCATCCCCCTTTTCAATTGTAACTTTCACAGGAGCGCCCGGGGCACTGCACGTAAGCGTTATTTCCGTTTTGTTCTGCGCCGGGTCCTGCTTCAGGGTGATGTTTTTCGCGCTGACGCTCTGGAGAACCGTTGCGTCCGACACGGTTATGGTTAAAGTATCGCTCCACTCCGAGCCGGCTCCCGTAGGGTCATCATATGCTTTCGCCTTCACTGAAAAAGAGCCCCCGTCGTTAAAAATATGGGTTATGCTGGTGTTAGGGCAGTCCGCACAACTCTGCTCCTCTATTGGAGTGCCGTCCCCGAAATCCCATTCCCACTTCCTTATGGCATCGCCTTCCGGGTCGGAGGTGCTGGCATCGAATTTGACCGTCAGGGGCTTTGTCCCGCTCGTGAGATTTGCCGTTATTGTCGGCTTGAACGGCGGATTATCCTCCACTGTCACCGTTTTTGTTATACTGTGAGTGCCGCCGTCGTTGTCTTCCACGGTCAGTTCCACATCGTAGTCCCCGTCGGCATTATATTTGTGTGTGGGGCTTACCCCGCCGCCGGTTCCGTCGTCAAAATCCCACGTGTAAGACACAATCGTTCCGTCGTCATCGCTTGAAGCAGAGGCGTCAAAACTGACAAATTCGCCCTTTACAGGGTTAGCAGGGCTGTAAGAGAAATCAGCCACAGGCGACTTGTTTACAATGTTAATCTGGGCTGTTGTCGAGCCCGTTGCGCTGTCGTCGTCTGTTACTGTTAATGTTGCGGTTTTAAGACCCAGGGCGGAGTAACTGTGCTGCACTATCTGCCCGGAGTCCGAGCCGCCGTCCCCGAAATCCCATTCATAAGAAACAATGCTTCCGTCGGAATCGGAAGAGCACGACCCGTCAAAGTCGACGCTGGAATTCCTGTAGGTTTCGGTCGGATTGGCATCTATGCAAGCGGTCGGCGGATTGTTTCCGGGCGCAACGCTTATGGTTATGGGATTGGACCAGTCTGATTCGTTCCCCAGTTCGTCAATTGCCCGCACTTCCACGACATAATCCCCCTGAGCAGCGAATTGCTTGTTCACTGTTTTCTGCGGGCAGTCCGCTCCCCCGCAGTCGTGCGTTTCAATCGCTCCGTCAATTCTGAATTCCCATTCCTCTATGGAAAGGTCTCCCTGCGCGCTTTTTGCTGCGGTAAGATCCGTGCTCAGAGGCGCGTCTCCTCCCACGGGATTTGCCGTCACAGAGGGTCTTCCAGGTCCTGCGTAGCATTCCCCGATCCAGTCGCAGATACCCGTTCCTCCTGCGGTAGCCCATGTGTGCCCGGAGCACTCGCACCATTCCTCAACAGAACAATAATCAACAGTATAAGCATTAGTCCAAGATGTTTCCCTCCAGGCTCCATTGCCTCCCCCGTCCCTGTCTGCTTCGTAAACCCTTGCCTTTATCTGGTACTGCCCTTCAACAGGGCAGAAAAAGTAGGGGTTTTGCGAGGTCCATTTCCAGATTTCGGTTACGCTCGGCGGGCAGCTTCCGCTCTTTGAGTCAAATTGCATGTTATTCCAGCCGGATTCACCACCGTTGGGATCCCTTAACTTGAACTGCATGTTGGAAATGTTGCAGTTGGATGCAGCGCTGGCTGAAAGCATCATTGCAATGAACGACAGAAGAACCAAACAGCCGTACAGCACTCTTTTTTCTTTCATTCGTTATATTTAGGTGTTTTTAGTATTTATTTTTTTCTGTTGCTTTTTTCCGTCCTTTTGGTTCTGTTCCGCTTTCTGTTATCTCCTGCAGGACTGCCCTTTTCGGTGAATTTCCCTTTTAATACCTTTCCAGGGAGATTTTAATATGACTTTGAGTTCCCTTGACCTGAAGCTCGGATTCAAATGCAACAACAACTGCCTGAGCTGCCCCCAGGCCCAAAACAGGCATTTGGGCGACCTTTCCACTGACGAAGTTAAATTTTTCCTCGGCGAGGGCAGGAAGAGGGGCAGTGACCAGGTTGTGCTGACCGGCGGCGAGCCGACTGTAAGGGAAGACATACTGGAAATAATAGAGTTCGCGAAAAGCATCGGCTACAAGGACGTGCAACTGCAGTCCAACGGGAGAATGTTCTGCTACAAAGAGTTCTGCGAAAAAATAATTGAAGCCGGCGCCGGTTCTTTCATGCTCGGCATTCACGGACCCGAAGCAAAAGTGCACGATTTTCTGACGCGTTCTCCCGGGGCGTTTGAGCAGGCAATCCAGGGAGTAAAAAACCTCAAGGAATTGGGTCAGCCGGTATCGATTAATTCGGTGGTTAACAAAATAAACTACAAGCGCCTGCCGGAAACAGCGGAATTGTTCGCAGGACTGAAAGTGAAGCAATTGCAGTTTGCTTTCATTCACTGCGTCGGGAATGCACTGGAGAAAATCGATTTGCTCCTGCCAAAAAAATCCGAAGTAATGCCTTTTATGCACAAAGCGCTTGACATAGGAATCAAGGCAGGGCTTTTGATGAGAGTGGAAGCGTACCCTTTCTGCTTTCTCAAGGGGTATGAAAAATATTCCTCCGAACTCTACATGCCCTACAAGGAAGTCAGGAACAAGGCAAGATTCTGGGAGGATTTCAGAAAAATCCAGTGGTCAGCGAAAAGAAAAGGGCCGCAGTGCTCCGAATGCAAATACGATTTGGTGTGTCCAGGTCCGTGGGTGGAATACACGAACAAATTCGGGTTCAAGGAACTGAAGCCAGTGCAGGGAAAAAAAGCAGGGAATGCAAAAGAGATTATTGGAAGGGCTGATGAGCGTGGGGGAGAACAAGAGTTACACCCTTAAAGTGGGTTTTTACTGCAACAACAACTGCATTTCCTGCTCCGAGTCGCACAGAAAGCCGTGGGACGATTTGAGCGCGGAGAAAGCAAAAGCCCTTCTCGATGAAGGCAGGAACAGGGAATCAAAAACCCTTGTGCTGACCGGCGGCGAGCCGACCATGAGACCTGATTTGCCGGCATTGGCGGAATACGCAAAAAAAACCGGCTACGAGTACATAGTGTTGCAGACAAACGGCAGAATGCTTTACTACAGGAATTACTGTGAAAGACTGGTGAACGCAGGCATTGACTGCTTCATGTTCGGCTTTCACGGAACAAACGCAAAAACCCACGACTTCATTTCGCAGTGCAGCGGTGCTTTCGAGCAGGCGCTCCAGGGGGGTGAGGAACATAAAGCAACTCAATAAAAGTGTCACAGTAAATTATATAGTGAGCAAAATAAATTACGCCGAACTTCCCGAAGCGGTCAGGCTTTTTGCCGGCATGGATATTGACAAGTGCATTTTTTCCTTCATAAGCTGCGACGGCAACGCAAAGAAAAACATTGATTTGCTGCTTCCGCGCATGACGGAAGTGATGCCCCACATCCACAAAGCGCTCGACATTGCAATCGAGGCAGACCTGCCCGCAACAGTCTGCTCTTACCCCCTTTGCTTCCTGCGCGGCTATGAAAAGCACTGCGAGGAACTTCACGCCCCGGTGAAGTACATAAGGGACGCCGAAATCCTGTGGGAAAACTTCCACAAGATAAGCGAAGAGAAAGCCAGGGTGGAAGGAGCGCCGTGCAGGCAGTGCGGGTATGAATTGCTATGCGCTGGTCCGAGAAGGGACTACGTTGAAAAATTCGGATGGAACGAGTTCAGTCCTGTGCCGGGAGAAAAAATCCTTTCAGCGGAAGAATTGCTTGAAGCGGAGGGAAACGGCTGAACCGCTCTAACGCCCTGCATACTGCAGCATTTTTTCCCGGCGTATTTCCCGCGGTATTCACGCATTCCTGTTGAGCACTTTTTAAATGTTATCCACTCAATTTATTAGTGGATTAAAAATGGTCAAAAGCTATTTTGCGCCCACTTTAAGGGAACAATACATTTTGAACAATTTCAATGCCCACAAGTTCGACGAGAACAACTTTCTTGTCACGACAGAGCACGGCTCGTGGGTTTTGCTCAACAAGCAGGAGTACGAACTGCTGAGACTGCACAAGCTGGACGAAGACCCCAACCTATTCAAAGAGCTCAAGGAAAAAGGAGTAATACTGTCAGAGGACAACGTTGAAAAAGTGGTGGATTCCTACAGAGAAAGGTTTTCCTTTCTTTTCCAAGGCGCATCGCTCCACATTGTCGTTCCCACGCTGCGCTGCAACCAGCGCTGCATTTACTGCCATTCCCGCGCGGTACCGGATTCCGGCAAGGGCTTTGACATGGACGAAAAAACTGCGAGAGCAGTCGTTGACTTCATATTCAAGACCCCCTCACCGGTTATCACAATAGAGTTCCAGGGAGGGGACTGCCTCCTCAACTTTGAAACCGTTGAATTCATAATGGACTACGCGAGGAAGAAAGAAAAAGAAAGCAAAAAAAAGCTCCGCTTTGCAATTGTAACAAACCTCACCAAAATGGACGAGTCAATACTGAAAAGCCTCAAAGACAGGGGAATAAAATCGCTGTCCACTTCCCTCGACGGACCCAAGGAACTGCACGACAGGAACAGGAAATACTTGGACGGAACCGGCAGCTATGACGACGTTGTTTACTGGATTAAAAAAATAAAGGAGGAATGGAAGGACTTACATCTTACGGCGATGAGCACTACAACGCGTTATTCCTTCGACTTCGGCGATGAACTGGTTGACGAGTACATTGACCTGGGATTTAACGACGTGTGGCTCAGACCATTGAACAATATCGGCTTTGCAGCAGAGTCCTGGAAAAAAATAGGATACTCTGCAGAGGAATACCTCGATTTTTACAAAAAAGAACTCGAATACATAGTGGAAAAGAATCGCGCGGGCACTCCCGTGCGCGAATTAATGACCTCAATAATGCTTAAGAGAATTCTCCTGAAGGGGGATGCGCGTTTCACCGACATCCAGAGCCCCTGCGGCGCGGCAATAGGGCAAATACTCTACAAATACAACGGCGACATTCACACGTGCGACGAAGGCAAGCTCTTCGACGAATTCAGGCTCGGGGATGTTTTCAGTACTCCCTATTCCGGCATATATGAAAACCAGACACTCGAGGCAATGATTGACATTTCCTCCAAAAAGAATTATTTGTGCGACGCATGCGTCTGGAGCCCTTACTGCGGCATATGCCCAATTTACTCCTATGCCGCGCAGGGAACCATTGTTTCGAAGCTTGCAATGGACGACAAGTGCAGGATAATGCAAGGGCTGATAGAACACATATTCAGAAAAATGCTTTTCTCAGAACGCCACAAAAAACTGTTTTTGGAATGGCTTGGGCAGTACAACCTCAGGAGAAAATGAATTCACTTTCAATCCTTTTTCTTTTTGAAGGAAATTTCAAACCCCTTGCCTGTTTCAAAAACCATTGCCTTTTCCGCCCTATAATGGCGCGCTTCGTATGCGAGTTCTTCCAGCGCTTTTTCCCCGGCTTTTGCGGGAGAACTCGCCCTCACAAAGCCCAGCACTTCGTAGTGTTCCTTTCCCTTGAATATAACCGCGTAATCCCTCTTTTTCTCCTTTTTCCCCATTCAGGATTCCTCAATGAAATATTCGTTTAATTTCTCCTCTTGCCTGATGTTTTTTTTGAATTTTTTTCCCGGGAGTTTCTCGAACAGCCTCCAGCACTGCGGGTCCGGGGCAAAGGCGTTCCCGTAATACCCTGCACTGATGCACTTGGCTCCCCCGCGGCATTCAATCCAGTAGGGACATTCCCTGCATTCTTTGCCGGCATTGTTCAGGTTCCTTAGTTCCCTGAGTTTTTTGGAATTGTAGTATATTTCAAGCAGGCTTTCTTCGAGGGCGTTCCCCGCCTTTACAGGCAGTCTCCTGCAGGGGTAAACGTCCGCGTTCGGCATAACGCTGAAGGAAAGGTATGCAGCGGAGCACCCTTCCGGGTTATAGTGGAAGTTTTGGGCGAGGAGCCCGTCCTCGCATCCCAGCCCCATGCTGAAACCCGAACCTCTTTCCTTCAATTCAAAATTCTTGCTGAAAACGTAATAGTAAAGCTTTTTGACTTCCGAGGGCGAGAGCATTAGTTCTTTCATTTTCCTTCCCCTGCCTATTGGAACAAACCGCCTTATTCCCATGAAGCTGATTCCCTCGCTTTCGCAGAACTCAGCCATCCTGGGGACCTCAAGAAGATTGGCTTTTGTTGTTGTCATTGAAATGCTGACATCCATGCCTTCGTTCCTCAGCGCCCTGATTCCCCTGACCGCTTTTTCAAAGGAGCCCTTTCCCCTGATGGCATCGTTTGCCTTTTCAAGTCCCTCAAGGCTCACCTGGACGTTGTAAACCCCGAGTTCCTTTATTTTCCTAGCGGTTTTCCCGTCCATTTTTGTCGCATTGCTCATAAGCGCGTAACGCGTTCTTTCCCTGTTCTCGTAAAGCCTTTCCAGGAATTCGAAGAGGTCCTTTCTCTCAAGGGGTTCTCCCCCCGTAATGGATACGCGCGTTCTTTCCTTTGAAAGCCCCCATTTCCCGACCATTTCCAGGTATTGGTCCAAAACGGAGAAAAGCTGTTCGAGGGTCAGTTCGTTCTTCAGGAATTTCGGGTTAAAGTAGCAGTGCTTGCATTTGAGGTTGCATCTTTCCGTAATATGCCATTGCAGGTGGAAAGACTTCGGCTTAAAGGTTCCGCGCATTAGGAATAGTGCGCGCGTATAAGGTTATAAAAATATTGATTTTTTTTTCCGCTGCCGCTCCGCTGAAAGATTTCCCGGCATCACATCAGCGCTTTTAAAAAAATTCCCCTGCAGAAAAGCGTGAGCAGGTAGCCGCAAAAAATAAAGAATGCGAAAGGCTGGGTTTGGTTTACCAGAACAGAGTCAAATTCCAGTTTCTTTTTCTCCTTCAGTTTCTTTATTTTTTTCACGTCCTTTTCGCTCAGTTCCAGGAGACCGTGGATGTATTTTTCTTTTCTCTTGAAAAAGAAGCCGACAAGGCTCATTTCCAGAATATCGGCTTTTTTGAATTCCTTTCCGTCCTTTTTTATTCCCTCCGCCAGCGTGACCCCCGGCTCCAGGTCTTCGATTTTGACCTCTTTCGTATAAACCTTGAACGCAAGGTACAGTATGAAGAAGCGGAAGAAAACAAAAATGCCCATGAGCAGTGCAAAGTCGTAAACAAAGGAAAGAGTGTAAACGTTTTTGAAGTCCAGCACCATCCTCAAAACAGCGAATCCGAGGAATGCGAGTTCTGTTTTGAAAGTGAAGAATTTCTGCAGCAGTTCAAATGCGGCGAAAAGTATTATTATGTAAACGAAATAATTCTCCGGGATTCCCGCAAGCGCTATTATTTGAGAAACAAACCACACAAAACCCGACAGTATCACTGCAATCATTGTAATCTTGTAGGGGTCGAGCGAGTAAGCGATTGCCTCTTTGAGCACGTCCATCTTGCTCCTGTAAAGAATGACAAAGAACATGAACAAAAAAATGGGCACAAAGGAGTTGAAAAGCAAGTCCATTGCCAGGTCATGGGACAAGTAATAAGCGGGAGGAAAAAAGAACATGAGCGCCCAGAAAAGTTTGGCGTCACCGGCAGGCCATATTCCCACGAACCAAAGCAAGAGGCAGCTGAACAAACCGTATAGCACGCTGTAAGCAAAAGCCACAAGCGGAGGACCTGAAAGGAACTGGAAGACGATTCCGAGCAGGAGCAGCGCGAGAACGGCATAGTTGGGGATTCTCCCGTATCGGAAATCGGAAAAGGAAACAAACAGGCATATTGCAACAACCAGCGGAAGAAAAAATTCAATCATCAACAAACACCTTTCTCGCAGTTCCTCCGATAAAATTATTTTAAATCACTTTTTATTATGTTGCATTGCCCTGCCGCCGTTTTTGGCTCTTTTGTTTTTCCCCAACGCTCAATGAATAACTTTTTAAATAACAAGTG
>CAZKED010000029.1:0-12398 GCA_964551725.1 uncultured archaeon
TGGAAAAGCAGAAAAACTAGTAGCCGGGAGAATCATGCAGTTTTTCAAAGGAAGTGTTCCGCAATAAATTGTAAATAAAGCCCTGGGCTTTATGGAAATACATTGAATCATAGGAAAAATCATGCAAAGCATTAAGTTTGAGCAATAATCTCGTCAGGAACCACCTCCTTTTGATTTCCCCAAAAACTGGACTTAAAAAAGTTTTTAAAACAATCCAGGGCACGCTTCCCCTAAAACAATCCACCGAATCCCCGTGAGTGCACTGCACTCCCGCCGTTTTTCTCTTTGGGGTGAACTGCAGGAAACAAGTTTCTTTCTTTTGGTGAACTTATGCTTTTCTTTACGTTTTCTTTTTGGGGTGGGCTGGAGACCTTTTTCTTTTATGAAAAGAAAAAGGGATATAGCCCCGGAGAGATTTGAACTCCCGTCTCTGGCTCCAAAGGCCAGAATGCTTGACCGCTACACCACGGGGCTGTATAAGAATAATAATTCCCGCACGCTATTTAAAGGTTTTTTGGCATAGTTTTTACATGGCAAAATACTATTTCGACATAGAAACCTATTCGCCGGGGGAAAAAATCGACCCGAGCACGGACAAAATAATTTCAATACAGTTCCAGGAGCTCAGCGATGAAAGCGGCGAGGCGGTAGGCCCGCTTCACGTTTACAAGGAATGGGAATCCGGCGAGGAAGCCATTGTGAGGAAATTCTTTCCAAAATTCAGGGCTTGGGAGTTCATTCCCGTTGGCACAAACCTTGCCTTTGAGAGAATGTTCTTAAAGGAAAAATTCGAAAAATATTTAGGAAGAGGGGTAACACACAAGTACTTGGACTACTACATGCCGAGCATTGATTTGCAGCCGGTGCTCGTGGTAATGAACAAAGGGCAGTTCAGGGGCTCCGGACTGCACTACTTCTCGGACAAGGAGTCCAGCGGCGAGAAAATAAAGGAATGGTACGAGGCAGGGGATTTCAAAAGCATCGAGGAATACATAAGAATGGAAGCCCGCGCTTTCATCAAGTTGTACGTTAAACTGCAGAAAGAGTTGCCCAAAATTTTTCCGCGCAAAGAGCCGCTGGAACAGGGACCCTGACACTGCACTTTCAGATTTTTCTCCGCATCAGGTAGCCGATGCACGAGCCCACAATGAGGGCTAGGATTAAAATAAGGGAAAGTTCGGGCAATGGCACAAAGCGTGCCGCCTGAATGGGCGTGAGCACGGGCGTCGGCGATGCAACGTCTTCAGGAATTCCCATTGTTGCCTCTTCCGCTGCCTTTCTTGCAGCGTCCGCGGCGCTTTCCGCGGCACCCATTTCCGGTGCCTGCAGCGGCTGCGCTGCCTCGAATGCCTGGGGCAAGAACTGGAAGGAGAAAAGCCGCGAGAGAAACAACGCCGTTGTTCCGAGCAGGAGCAATGAGGAGACCGCGAGCGTTATGAGCACTTTTATTTCCGTCGGATTCACTATGTTCTTTCCTTTCATTGTTAATGCATAGTATTTCCACTTGTAGCCCTCGTCAATCTTTTTAACCAGGCCTGCTTTCAACAGTACCTCCATGTGCTCTTTTACCGTGGAATTCCTCAGCTCGAGCGCGCTTGAAAGCTCGGATAACGTTTTGCGGCGCTCGTAAAGGCTTTTGAGGACGTTCACCCTGGTGTCAACGCTCAGTGCCTTGAACGATTCTCGGTCGAGTGTTATTTTGTCCTCCATTTTTACCACGTGCCACGGCATGCGCCAGTAAGAAAAGTGGGGCGGAATATTTAAATCTTTGGGGTTTTTGTGAGGGCAAAAGCGAAGGATTAAAAGCAAAAAGCGCAGGAATTAATATATGAAAAAAGCGAGCCCTGGAAGTTTTACCGGAAAGGGCAGGCGTCTGGCGCGGATTGCGAGAAGCCTGTTCAGGGCAAGGCATAAGGAGAATATCCGCATTCCCACGCTGAGAAAAGTGATAATGAAAAGAATGCAAAAAGGAATTCCTTTTACCGCGGAGGAAATAGCCGAGGTAACCGGTTTTCCTGTGAAAGATGTCAGGGAAAGGCTGGATACAGCTGCCGAGCACGGAAAAAGGGAAATAAGGGGAGTGAAAAGAACAATCACTGTGCAGACAGGTCTTGCCAGAACGGTTATTGGAGACCGTGGAAAAAGGCATGTTGCCTATTTTAGCATTGACCTTCCCCCGCTCGCGGAAATAAAAAGGCACGCCGGCTACAATGCACTGCTCAAGCTTGTTGTAACCCATCCCCTGAAGCCGGCACTGAAGGACGAGGTTATAAAAAGGAAGAACCGGTCTGTAAAAAATAACAAAAGAGTGGTTATTCCGCCGGAACTCGTTGAAAGAATGCTCAACAACCTCGAAAAAGCGGGGGTTATCAGGGGCTATATAGAAGAAAGGGAAACGGACAGGGCAAAGCAGTCAAAGTACGCGATTACCGAAAGAGGGAAAAAGGTCAGCAAGTGGTTCCAAAGCCATTCCCGCTGAATTCGCGCTGGATTCAGAGCCTGAATTCCTTTATTATTTTTTCCTCTTCGCCTTTTATGTGCGCTGTTACCTCAATGTAGGGTTCGAGCCCAGAATTCTTTATTTTTGATTTTATCAGTTCGTCTATCTGGAATATTCCCGCGGAGTTGCCCATCACTATTTCAATGTGAATCGGCACGCTTTTGCCCTTGCTTATTACGACGTTTTTTATTGCGAGCGCTGACACTGAATGAATGTCAACCTTGCCCGCGTCAAAAGGAATGCGCGCCCTTCCCTTCTTTGCGTCCAGGGAATCCGCTACGCGAACGCAGCCCGCTTCGATTGTGTGCGGATAGAATTCCTTTTCGTGGCATATTATGGCGTGCAGTATTTCGGCTTTCATTATCACCGCGTCTTTTTTGGAATAAATTCCCTGTAGCAGGGAGTCAAGCAACGGAAGCGCTATGGGAACGGAAAACTGCGCGTGCTCTCTCCTGTGAACAATGTGCCCCAGGTCGTGCAGTGCTGCGGCTAACACCACAACGACCTCCGCGTCGTTATTCTTGAAATTGTACTCTTTTACAATGCCGGGAGTAACGCCGGATTGCATGAGCATTCTGAGGAGCTTCAAAGCAATGTTTGAAACGATTGCCACATGCGTTTTCCCGTGGTCGTTGTATTTCATCCTGTCAACCGCGAGAACGTTCGCACAATCCCAGTACTGCCTTATCTCCTCGCTCGACTTGAGCCTTTCAACGATTTTTCCCAGTTTTTTGTTTCCCTTTGCGGGAATGTTCAGAATCATTTATTTCACCTTAAATTCACTTTCAAAATTCACTTTCAACAAACATTCAATAAATGCAATAATTGCAGTAATGGAATTATTGCACCCTATAATAAGAAAAAGGTAACCTCGCGGCTTTGCGCGAGCCAATTACCTTTTTATTCCTTTTCCGCGAAAAAATAATGTTGCGGACAGGGAATGTAGCACAGCTGGCCTAGTGCACTCGGCTGATAAGTGGAGGGAATTCAGAAACCGAGAGGTCGGCGGTTCGAATCCGCCCATTCCCATTCCGCGCTTTTTTTAAATTCTCCCGTGCTAATTCTTTCTCATGCCCGCAAAAGCGCTCTTGTTTGACGTGGGATACACGCTCCAGGACGACGGCATGCTTTTTGAAAAAAGCCTGGAGCACGCGGGAAAATGGCTAAAAGCAAAGGGGGCAATTTCTTCCGCGGAAAAGTTCCGAAAAGCCTATTTGCACTTTGATGCACGAATGCATTCCTACAAGTACAGCCATGTTTTCGGAGAGGAGGACATAATGCGCAGGGCACTCAAAAAGCTCGGCGCGGACACAAAACCCGCCAAAGGCGCAGTGGAAGAATGGCGCGCCTTTCAGAAAGCACGCTTCAAGCCGAACAGGAAATTCAGGAAGGCGCTGGTTTGGGCGAGAATGGAGGGCTTTCGCACTGCGATTGTTTCAAACGACCGCTCTGAGCGCATGAACGCTTTGCTGCAAGTGCACGGCGTCAGGCCTTTTTTGAACGCGGTTATTGTATCGGAGGAAGCCGGGACGGAGAAGCCCAAGAAAAAAATCTTCGAACTGGCGCTCAGAAAACTCAGGGTAAAACCTCACAACGCGGTTATGTTCGGCGACAGCCCTGTAGCGGACGGGGCGGCAAAGCGCCTGGGAATAAAATGGGTGAAAGTGAAAAAGTTTGACCGGGGCGCGCTGTGGGAAAAGGGAAAAAAATTTTCCCCCGACCAGGAAATCCCGGAAATAAGCAGGGAAAGCCTGCAGCGTGTTCTGGCAGGGCTCTAAATGCCTTCCCACATTTCGACAAACGAATCCACCAAATCGTCCAAAAAACTCTTCCTGTACCCTATTATGATTTCCTTTGCCTGCTCGGCGTTCGCCAGCGAAAAATACGTTTTCTTTTTCCTGCGCTTTTTTTCAACCAGCCCCGCTTTTATGAGCTTCTGCATGTGGAAGGAAACAGTGCTCGGAGCAAGACCCAGGAACCTTGCGAGCTGCTTGTTTGTGGCGCGCTTTTTCTGCACAAGGAAAAGGACTATTTTCCTCACGCTCTCCTCGCGGAACAGGGAAAGCGCTACCTTTTCCTCCTCGGACTGCTCGCCGTACACGGGGAAAAAACGCGTGAATTTGCCTTTCTTCCTAGACTTGACCAAGTGCTGTTTCTGCAGCACATCCAAGTGATACTGCAGCGAGCCTATGGCGAGGTCTGTCCTGCGCTGCAGTTCCCTGAAATGAATGCCCGGGGCTCTTTCCACTTGCGAGTAGATTTTTTTTCTCGTATCGAGTTCCAGATACCGGGCGCGTTCGTCCATTTTCATGTTCTTCACCGGCTACTTTTTGAACAAAGCGAGGAACAGCGAAAGGAATATAAGCAATTCGAAAACGTTCTCGCTGGAATCCGAGAGGAAATAACCCGGGGAAACGAAAATGTCAAACACTTTCAGCCCCCATTTTATGGCAAAGAAGAGGAATGCCGCTGCCACAAAAAGGGATTTCTTCGAGCCTGTTTTCCTGTAACCCAAGAACGCGAGAGCGAAGAGGAAAATCGACAAAAGGAATATCACCGGTTTTATAAAAGGGTCGAGCTGGAATGCAAATTGCGCTGCCGGTCTCAGAAAATCCCAGGGCGCCTGCGCTATTGCCGCGGGCACAAATAGTACTAGGGCTATTGGTACAATCCATCGAATTTTAGAATCCACAAACATCACGCTCCAAAAGAAAAGTATTGGGGGAAAGGAATAAAAAAAGAGAAGAAGAGTGCGTTGTGAGGTGAAACAATCCCAACGCACCGAAACAAAGCTTGGGGGTTAATGCTGATATACTTTCCTCTCTGCATTTATAAAGGCTTTATGGTACAAAGCCTAAAAATTCGTACAATAATCGAATCCGCTGGAAGAAGCGGATTCAGCACTCTGCGGCCTTCAAGAGCACATTGCGCGACCTTGGACCGTCAAATTCGCAGAAGAAGACGCCCTGCCATGTGCCCAATGCCAGGGAACCCTTTTCTATGGGCACAATAGCGGAGCAGCCTACAAGCGATGACTTGATGTGCGAATCGGCGTTTCCCTCCGCATGGGAATAACCAGCGTTTTCCGGCACAATCTCTGAGAGTTTTTTCAATATGTCATTCTTTACCGCGGGGTCCGCGGACTCGTTTATTGTTATTGCCGCAGTGGTGTGCGGAGCGTACAAAAAGCAGATGCCGTTTTTAACTCCGCACCTTTCGACAAAGCGGCTTACTTTGGGAGTAATGTCGATGAATTCATTCCTCTTTGAAGTGCGTATTTCAATCTTTTCCATTTTTCTCACTACGGGTAGGTCCTGTTAATAGTGCGCGGGAAGGGCACTACATCGCGAATGTGTCCCGCCTTACAGTACCACGCTGTAAGCCTCTCCAGTCCGAGCCCGAAGCCCGCATGCGGAACCGAACCATACTTCCTCAAATCAATATACCATTGGTAGGGCTTGGGGTCAATGCCGTCTTCCTTCATACGCTGGATGAGAACTTCGGCTTTCCATGTGCGCTCTCCGCCGCCGATTATTTCGCCGTATCCCTCCGGCGCGAGCAAATCGTTGCAGAGTATTTCCTCCGGATTGTTTGGGTCGGGGCGGTGGTAAAACGGCTTGAGCGAGCGGGGGAAATTGGTTACGAACAGCGGCACATCAAAGTTCCTGGTGAGTTCCCTTTCCTCTTTTTCCCCGAAATCGCTTCCTTTTTTCAGGTGCGGGAATTTTTTCCTCGCGAGTTCTAACACTTCGTCGTACTTCATTCTCTTGAACTTTTTCTCCGCAGCGGGCTTCAGTGTTTTCGGATCTCTGCCAAGGGCGAGCAGTTCTTTTTTGCTTTCTTTCATTACCCGCTTGGTGATAAACCTTATCATTTCCTCCTCGAAGTCCATTATTCCTTCGAGGTCTGTCCACGGCAGTTCCACCTCGGCGTGCCAGAATTCCGTGAGATGCCTCGTGGTCTTCGATTTTTCCGCGCGGAAGCTTGGCGCGATTGTATAAACGTTTCCCAGCGAATACATCAGCACTTCCAGGTAAAACTGGGAGCTCTGGGTGAGGTACACTGTTTTCCCAAAATACGGCACCTTGAACAATGTGAGAGCGCCTTCAACCATTCCCGTTACAAACATTGGTCCGCTTGCTTCAGTGCAGTGTTTTTTTTCCATGAAATCACGGAAAGCACCGAAGACTGTTGCTCTGACCTTGAGAGCGTCGCGCATTTTTGCGCTGCGGAGCCACAAGTGCCTTACATCCATCAGGAATTCGGTGCTCAGGTCTTTTTGTATTGGAAAAACTTCAGCCAGGTCAACTATTTCGAATTTTTTTATTTGCAGTTCCACTCCGCCCGGTGCCCTGCTGTCTTTGTGTAATGCTCCGGACAATTCAACGCTTGACTCGATTGTCGAGCGGGAGCATTCCAGGAACAGTTCCCTGCCCGCTTTCGCGGAATCGCAAACGCATTGTATTTCCGCGGTTTCGTCCCTGAGGAGGATGAATGTCTTTCCCTTGAGGTCGCGCTTTCTTTTAATCCAGCCGCGCAGCTGCACTGTGCCGGAGCCTTTTTCAAACGCCCTCTCGATTTTTGTAAATTTCAATCAAACCACTTAACACTTTTACACAGGTAATAAATAAAACGCTTTTTATGTGCCTTTTCCGCGGCTAGGGCGAGTGAACTCCCGGAACCTTGGGGAACGCTGCTGCCTGCCACACTTTCTCCAAACCGCAGAGATAGCGCGTGAAACGCTCTATTCCGAGACCAAAGCCCGCTGACGGGGGAATTCCCGAGCGGAGCATTTCAAAGTACCAGCCGTATTCCTTTGGGTTTACGCCGGCGCGGAGCATTCCTTCCCTGGCGCCTGCCGGCCTGTGCTCCCGCTCGCTTCCGGAAATTGCCTCGCCGAAGCCCTCTGGGTACATGAGGTCAAAATCCACGAGGACTTTGGAATCATTATCCGAAACCCTGTCATAGAAGCCGCGGGAGCCCTTTGGATAATCAATTACCCAGAAGAAATCCCTTATGCTTTCCGAAAGGACTTTCTCCGCCTCCCACGGAATTTCTTTGTCGGCTGAAACGCCGAAGCCCTCGCTCTTAAGAATTTCAACCGCTTTGCTGTGGGGCAATTTCCTGAAAGGCGGCTTAGGCACGCGCAAATCCCTTCCGAGCACGGAGAGCTCCGCCTCGCATTCCTCTTTCACCGTTTTCACCGCGCCTGCTATCATTTCCTCGGCGAGGCGCATTATTTCGGCGCGGGAAAATCTCGCGGCTTCAACATCCAACTGCGTGAATTCCGCGAGATGCCTGCCGGTTTCCGCCGCGTCCGGCGGCTCCAGGCGGACGTTCGGGGAAAAGGAGAAAATTTTCTTTATTGCGGTTAAAGCCATTTGCTTGTGCAGTATCATGGAGGTCATTAACTTGTATTCCTTTCCGTAGAATCGCGTTGTTGCAGCAAGCGCTCCCCTTATTCCGGGGTCGGTGCACGTGGAAAGAATCGGTGCGCGCAATTCCACAAAGCCCCTATCTCGCAGGAATTTGCCCATTGCAAAGCAGGCAGCGGACTGCACTCTCAGCATGGGCTCGGTAAGGGGGTGCCTGAATGAAAGGTGCCTTTTGCGCACCATTTCAAGGGAAGAAAAAGGAGCAACGCTTTTGCTTTTCCGGAGTTCAATAAAAACCACCCCCGAACTCTTTCGCGGATAGAAAATAGCGCAGTGAAAGTATAAAAGCTTTATTCCAAAAAAATGAGAAATATTACAAAAAATAGCAAAATATATATTCTTTTTGGAACACATGTTTCAACATGGATTCTAAGGACGAACGGATTCTCCAAGCCCTCAGGGGGGATGCCTCTGCCTCCAAGAGAAAAATCGCGAAAAAAACGGGCATTCCCCTTACAACAGTGTTCCATAGAATCCAGGGAATGGAAAAAGGCGGCGTAATCAGGAAATACACCGTCGACCTCGACTTCGGCAAAATGGGTTATCTCCTTTGTGCCTTCGTTTTTGCCTCAGTAAAGCAGAATCCCGCCGAAGTCGAATCCATTTCCCAGCAGGACATTGCAGAGGAAATACTGAAAAAGTTCGCGAGCGTTGAAAGCGTTTCAATTGTAACCGGGGAAATCGATTTGATAATAAAGGCAAGGTTTAAGTCAGTACCTGAACTGAACAGGTTCATCACAAAAGGGCTCAGAAACATTCCGGGCATTGACAAGACCGTTACCTCAATCGTCCTGGAGGAAATTTCAGAGACTTAAAACTTTTTCCAGCTCGTTGTGAGCGTTACCGTTGCTTGCAATGAACACTTTTTCCCCAATGCGCCACTCTTTTCCCCTGCCATTAGTGGCTTTGCCGCCGGCTTCCCTCACGAGCACTGCACCTGCGGCTGCATCCCAGGGATTGATGTTGTAGTTTATGAACGCGTCAAACTTGCCGGAGGCAATGTACGCAAGCTCCAACTCCGAAGCACCAAACATTCTGACAGAGCGCACTGTACGATACACCCTGGCAAACCTTTCCTGCTTTATGCGCCAGGATTCCTGCTTTTTGAGCCCTGAGCGCAGGGGCAGAACACAGACGAACTCGTGCAGTTTGCTGCGCCCGGACACGGAAATTTTTTTGCCGTTGCGCGTTGCACCCTTTCCCTTCTCCGCAACAAAGAGGTCATTGCGCAGTGGGTCGAATACAACGCCGAGCACCGGTTCTTTCTCCAGCGAGAGCGCAATGGAAACGCAGAAGAAGGGCAATCCGACAGAATAATTGTTCGTCCCGTCCAAGGGATCCACCAGCCACGTGAATTCATTGCTTCCCTTGTAAGAGCCGGATTCCTCCGCGAGAATGCTGTGCTCCGGAAATTTTTTGCGGAGAATGTTGAGTATTTCTTTTTCCGCGAGAAGGTCCGCTTCCGTCACATAATCGTAAATGCTGGATTTGGTGCGTATGTCCTGCAGTTTTTCGAATTTTTCCATCGCGATTTTTCCCGCTTTTTTCGCGGCAGTTATTGCCGCATTCCTTTCTTTTTTCAAATTTCCACTTCCAGCATGTCCCGGGCGAGCACCACTTCGCCCTTAAACTCTTTCCGTATCTCCGCGGCAATGTCCGTGCTTTCAACCATGGGATAGAAATGGGTGAGGAGCAATTTTTTTGGCTTGGCGCGCTTGGCAACCAGAGCGCATTCTTTCGGCGTCAAATGCTCGAAGCCCTGCATTTCATTGGGCAGAGAGCATTCCAGTACGAGCAAGTCCGCATCCTTTGAAACGCTGACTATTTCCTCGCAGTAGCACGTGTCACCCGAAAAAACCACGCTCTTTCCTTCGCACTCTATTCTGTAAGCGAGTGCGGGCACGGCATGCCTCACGGGCCTGCTCTTCACGCTGAAGCCGAACAGTTCGAATTTTGAAACTTCCATTTCGCGTATTTTCACCGCGAAATCCAACCTTTCAATAAAGGGGAATGCCTTCACCAGATGAGAGTAGAATTCTTTTATGCCGCGCGGACCGAAAAGGTTGAACTGCCTCTTCTCAGTGCCCTGCCTGAAAATCTTGGAGTGCTTCTTGTAAGCAAGCAGTGAAACCAAATCAAGCGAATGGTCGGGGTGAGCGTGCGTCAGCAGCAGCGTGAATATTTCCAGCGGGTTCCCAACCTGTTGCAACCGGCGCAGGTTTCCGGGACCGAAATCGATGAGCATTTTTGCGTCCGCGCTTTCAAGCAGGAATGCTGCGCAATTTCTTTCCTTTGAAAGAATTGAGCCGGAGCCCAGCACGGTCAGCTTCATTTAATTCCCTCAGGGGGCAATCCTGTCCGGGTCTCTGGGCAAAAGAATCACTTCCCTTATGTTCTCAATGTCCAGCAGGCCCTGCACCATCCTGTCAAGACCCAGGCCGGTGCCGCCGTGCGGTGGGCAGCCGTACTTGAATATTTCAGCGTATTCTTTCATGTCCCTGTCCAGGTCAATGCCGGCATCCTTTGCCTGCCGCTTTAGTACTTCATGCCTGTGCTCGCGCTGCGAGCCGGTTGCCACTTCCACACCATTCCACAATAGGTCAAAGCTCATGGAAATGTTTGGCTCATTGGCAGGCTTCATGTGGTAAAAAGGTCTTATTGCAAAAGGATAGCGGTAAACGAAAACGAATTCTGATTTCCACCCTTTCTTTATTATTTCGGCGAGCGCGCCCTGGGTTTCGAGGTTGAGGTCTTCCTCCGCGCCGAGCTTGAATCCTTTTTCTTTTGCCAGCATTTCCTTGGCTTCTTTCATTGTAACGCGGGGAATCTTTTTTGGGAACGCCAGCCGGCGTTCCAGTATCGTGAGTTCCTCTTTACATTCCTCGTTCAAGCGCTTGAAAATGTGTCTGAACAACCCTTCCACAGTATCCATTACGTCGTGCTCGTCCCTTATGAACCCCTGCTCGAAGTCAATTCCCGTGAATTCCGTCAGGTGCGCCGAAGTCCTGGACTTTTCCGCACGGTAAACGGGCGCGATTTCGTACACGCGCTCGAGGCCTGCGGCAACGAACATCTGCTTGTAGACCTGCGGGCTCTGCGCAAGATATGCCTTTCTGTCGAAGTATTTTACCTCGAACAATTCCGCGCCTGTTTCAACACCTATTGTCGTGAGCTTTGGGGTATTGATGTTTATGAAACCCGCTGAATCAAAGTATTCCACTGCGTATTTTAGCACTTTTCCGCGGATTGTGAAAATCGCAACGCTTTTCCTGTTCCGCAGGTCCAAGAACCTGTGGTCCAGGCGCGAGCTAAGGTCGGATTCAATTTTTCCGCTTATGTCCAATGGAACAGGAGCATCCGCCTTTGAGATTATTTCGATTTCTGAGGGGATTATTTCCACTCCCATCTGCGCCTTCTCGGATTTTTGGACCTTGCCCTTAACGTAAAGCACTGATTCCTTTGAAATTTCGTCAAATGAATTAAAAAGCTCCTTGCTCACGCTTTTTTTGGGCAGGGTTGCCTGCACTTTGCCAGTGCGGTCTTTCAGTATTATAAATTTCAGCCCGCCGAAATTCCTCAGATCGTGGGCCCAGCCCTGAACGAATGCATTTTTGCCCTTCATTTTTGGCGTGTCCTTGGCATAAGTCCTTTCCATTAAAGCCCTCCTTAAAAAGCCCCTATTCTTTGTAATAACAACAGTTTTTATTTATTGGGCATTTACCGCACTGCGGCTTCTTTGTGCAAAAGTTTTTGCCCAGTTCCACGAGCAGTGCGTGGAATTCGCCGTATTTTGGAACCGAGCGCGGCATTCCCTCCCAGAAGAATTGCTGCAGTTCCGCATAAGAGCGGAACTCTTTCCCGAACACGCGCTCGGCAATCCTTTTAGTGTAAGCGTCCACTACAAACACTGGCCTGCCCGCTGCGTAAAGCATAATGCTGTCCGCTGTTTCCTCGCCGATGCCGTGCAGGGAAAGAAGTTCCTGGCGGAGTTGCGCGGCGGGCTTTGAGAGCATTTTTTCAAGGTTTCCGGCGTACTCTTTCCGCACATGGGCTGCGAACCTTTTAATGCGCAGGGATTTCTGGTTGAAGTAGCCGCTCGGCTTAATCAGAGAGGCGAGTCTTTTCCCGGGCGTGGAGGAAATTCCTTGAACTGAGAGAATTCCGGCATTGAGCAGATTCTCAATTGCCCTTTCTGCGTTCTTCCACGCAGTGTTCTGCGTCAGGATGGCGCCGACGCACACTTCAAATTTCTGCCGCGCGGAAAGCCTGCTGCGTCTTTTGTAAGACGGCTTTTTTTCCCCGCGCTCTGTGACAGGCCACCAGTGCCGGGGACCAAATTCCCTGGCAAGCATTCTATAAAGCGAGGGTGTTTCCATGCAAAATAACTTCCAGCAGAAATCCTTTTAGTTCTGCCTGCAGAAAAGCTGCCCAATAGAAGAACACTGCGTGGAAGAACGCAGAAA
>CAZKED010000030.1:0-10785 GCA_964551725.1 uncultured archaeon
TTATCGGGGAAGGGGAGGAAAATTCTTCCAAAGTGCCGGAATAGCACAGCTTCTCGAACTGAAATTCCTCATCGAAACGAAAAGGAGATACCCGGCACTTGAAAAAATTAGAGATTTTCACCCCTCTGATGCAAGAAAAGAACATCTGCGGAAAAGAGGCATTGACTGGTCCAAGCCTTATTCCTATGAAGAGGCAATAACAAAGCTCAAGGAAAAAATAAGGAAAGACGCGACAGAGCATCGTAAACCGCGTTCAATCTCAAGACGGGTTCGCATTAAAAGAATAATGAGAAGGATTGCCAAGCGCAGCACAAGGCGCTGAATTCGTTTTCTTATTAATTCTTTTGCTCTTTTAGTGGTTTTATGGCTGTGGAAAAAGCGCGCGGAATACTGCTCGACATTGACTACTTGCACGGGGAGAAATCGGTAATACGGGTTTTTGTGAAAACAGGGAAAAAAATACTCATGCTTAAGGATACAGCATTTGAACCCTATTTTTATATGCTGGTTTCCGGTGAAGCGGGGGGGGCAGCGGAAAAAATAGCAGAAGAGGATTTTGACGGAATAAAGGTAAAGCGTGCTGAAGTGGTGGAAAAGCGCCTGGCTCCAGCGGAAGAGCCAAAAAAAGTGCTTAAGCTTGTTTTCAATTCCACGAGGGAAGTGAAGGAAATGCGCGAAAGAGTGAAGCGCTTGGAATACTACGAGGGAAAGCGCGAGTACGATATTCCTTTCACTAAACGTTACTTGATTGACAGGGATTTGCAGCCCTTGGGGAGAGTGGAGGTGGAATTTGAGGGAGAGGAATTGCGGGGAATAAAAATGGTTGAGGGAAGCGCTAGTGCGGAAAAACTGAAAATGGGCGCTTTCGATTTGGAGACCCTGTCCGAAAAATCATTCTCCAATCCCAAAAGCGACCCCATAATAATGGCTTCTTTTACGGATGGAAAGCATTCCACCGTATACTGCGCCAAAAAAATAGGGAAAAAGTACGCGGTGGAAGTGAAAGGCGAAAAGGAGCTTGTGGAAAAAATCATTGGGAGAATAAAGGAACTGGATATCGTTGTCACGTACAACGGGGACAATTTCGATTTTCCCTATTTGAAAGAAAGGGCGAAAAAACTCGGAGTGAAAATGGATTTGGGCGTGGACGGCTCAGGAATAGTGTTTGTGAGAAAGGGAATGGACAACGCGATTGACTTGCGAGGAAGAGAGCATGTGGATTCCTTCCAGATTGTGAGACTGCTTAACCGCTTTGGCATAGTGAACCTGATGAGAATGAATTTGGAGGCAGTGGATGAAGCGCTTTTCGGGGAGAAAAAGGAAAAAGTGCACGCGGAAGAAATAAACAAAATCTGGAAAAGCGGGAAAGGGCTGGAGCGGCTGGCGGAATACAACCGCTTGGATTCCGAGGTAACACTGCGCATTGCAGCGGAATATTTGCCGTTGTTCGCTGAAATCGGAAAGCTTGTCAACCAGACCCTTTTCGATGTCACTAGAAGCGGCGCGGGAATGCTGGTGGAAGCGCTGCTCATAAAAAAGAGTTTCGCGCAGGGCGTATTGATTCCAAACAAGCCCCCGGAAGAAAAAGTGAAAATGCGCATAATGCAGTCCTTTAAGGGAGGATATGTGCGAGAGCCAAAACCCGGCTTGCACGAGAATTTGGCCGTGCTTGACTTTACTTCGCTGCACCCCACAATAATGATTTCCCACAACATCAGCCCTGATACCGCGGGATGCAAACACAGGGAATGCGAAAAAAATGTTTCTCCCGAGGGGCAGTGCTTTTGCACTAAAAGAAAGGGATTCCTGTCCTCGATTCTTGAGGAAATTTTTTCCCGAAGAAAGGAATTGAAGGACAGCCTCAAGGGGTTGAAGAAGGGAACGCATGAATACAATTTGGCGTACGCAAGGCAGTACTCGCTCAAAATAATCCTCAATTCTTTTTATGGAACGCTTGGTTTCGCGCGCTTTAGGTGGTACAGCAGGGAATGCGCAAAGGCTGTAACAGCGTGGTCTCGGAAATACGTAAAATGGGTGAGCGAGGAGGCGGAAAAGGAAGGGTTTGAAGCGCTATATGGGGACACGGACAGCGCGCTCATTAGAATTCCGCCAAATAAAACACAAGAAGATGTTAAAAAATTCGTCAAAAAAATCAACTCCAGGCTCCCGGGAGTAATGAATTTGGAGTTGGAGGGGTTCTTCAAGCGCGGGATTTTTGTTACAAAGAAAAGCGGCGCAGAGGCGGCGAAGAAACGCTATGCGCTCATTGACTTCAATGGAAACCTGAAAATCGTGGGCTTTGAGTATGTGAGGCGGGACTGGGCGGTTATTGCAAAGGAAACACAGAGAGAGGTAATCGAAGCAATACTCAGGGAAGGCAATCCCGATAAAGCTGTCGAAATCGTGCGCGGAACAATCGAAAAGCTGAAGAGCGGGAAAATGCCCAAAAGCAAGCTCGTAATTTTAACGCAGATAAAGAAGCCCATTTCGAAGTACGCCGCAATCGGACCGCATATAGCAGCGGCAAAAAAAGCGATTGCCAAAGGCAAAGCCCTAGGCGAAGGCTCGATTATTGCGTATATTGTTACAAGGAGCGGGAGAAGCATCAGCGACAGGGCACAGCTTGAAGAGTACGTTGCCGAGGGAAACTACGACGCGCAATATTACATCAAGCACCAGCTCCTTCCCGCTGTAATAAGAATTGTGGGTGAGCTCGGATACAGCGAGGAGGATTTAATTCAGGGCGGAAAGCAGGCTTCGCTCAGCAAATTCACGTGAGGGAAAAAAATGGAAAAGGAAGAAATTGAAAAACAGGTCAAGGCTGGCAACATTCTCTGGAAAGCGCAGGAGCTTGCGCGCAAAGAACTCCAGCCAAACTGCAGTCTTTTCGAGGCAGCGGAAAAAATAGAGGAATTCATAAGGAAAAAGGGCGCGGAATGCGCATTTCCCGCAAACCTGAGCCTCAACGAGAATGCGGCGCACCAAACGCCCTGCTGGAACGACAAGAACGTGCTCCAAGAGGACGACGTGGTGAAAGTGGATATTGGAACGCATATCGAAGGGCGGATAGCCGATGCCTCTTTTACAATCAATCACTCAGGGAAATGGAAGGAATTGGTGGAAGCAACGGAGCTTGCACTGGCAAAAGCCTTTTCCATGCTGGGCAAAAATCCCACGCTGGGGGAAATCGGCGCAGCGATTGAACATGAGATTACCGCAAAAGGGTTCAGACCCATACAGAACCTTACGGGGCACGGGTTAGGGGAATACGTACAGCACGCTCCGCCGAGCATTCCCAATATTGCGAAGAATGATGCGAGAAAATTCGAAGAAGGAAAAGCGTATGCGATTGAGCCGTTTGCTTCCAACGGCGACGGATTCGTGCGAGAAGGACTTGAATCCGGCATTTTTATGCTAGAGGAACCGCGTAGCGTGCGGAACGCGCACGCGCGCAGAGTGCTCGAGTTTGTTGCCGAGAACTACAGGACACTGCCTTTCGCGGAGAGGTGGCTGCACCGCGAACTCAAAATGGACGAATTCGCCCTGAAAATAGGGTTAAAGCAGTTGGTGAAAGAGAAAATAATAAAGTCATTCCCCGTGCTGAGGGAAAGACCGGGCGCAATGGTGAGCCAGGCGGAGAATAGCTTTATAAAGGACAAAAACAGAATAATTAAACTGGTCCAAGGAAGCGGGGAAGAAAAAAAAGGCGGAAAAAATGGAAGCAATAAAAATAACCAAAAGTGAAATGCTCCTTTTTGCGGCGATAGTTTTAACCACCATGCTTTGGTGCTATTCCTTTGCCCTCGTGAACCTTTCGTGGCAGGACCTGTTCAGTTACAGTATAAGCGTGTTCAAGGACAGGATTGTTTCAATGAACACTGTTGCCTTCGTTTTTTTGCTTCCCCTGACGCTGGGCATAATCTGCGCCTTTGCTGAAAAAATAGGGAGAATGGAGTTAAGGATAGTGAATGCTGCGGGCGGAGCGGTTGGAATTGGAGTCTCCGCGCTCTTGTTTCCCGTTCTCACGGGCTATTTATACGTCGGAGCATTCTATGTGCTGGCGCTTCTGGTTCTGGGAGAAATCGCCTCGCGGAAAATAGGGGAACAGGGAAAGTTTGCGAAAGCAAAAGCGTACTGGGAAAGCACGAGGAGGTTTACCGCGGTACTTGGCATTGGATTCTTTATTGCTGGGGTTATTACAATACTGCCGGAACAGGAAACCCACCTGGAGAAAATGGAGGCGGAACTGCTGAGCGGAATGCAGGGCGATGAGGGCACTGGAGAAATACAGGACGCCCTGCTGTTGAACAATATAAAAATCCAGAGGGATTTACTGGACGGAATAATGGATAACCCCAACTTTGAAGCGTTAAGGTTCAACGAGGAAGATAAAAGCGTGATGGATTACGTTGCATATATGGATGCGCAAAGGGAATACATTAATTCCGATGAATACGTTGAAAAAATGAAGGAGGCAATGGGGCAAAAGGCTGATTCCTTGGACCTCAAATCGCTTCTCGCGGAAAGGATTCCCTATTATTCCCATTTCAGGGATTACTTCTTTTTGATTTACTCCTTCGGTTTGCTCTCCGCGGTTTTCATGCTCGGAAACCTTGTTTTCAGGCCAATTGCCGTTCTCTACGCGCTGGTGCTGCGGAAAGCGCTGTAAGGGATTTAAAAAGGGTTTTAAACAGAAAAATAGTATTATTTCAGAACAGAAAACGACCCCGTAGTCTAGCCTGGAAAAACTTTTCCGAGAGGAAAGGTTCCAGTGAGGATGCAGGCTTGCGGAGCCTGTGACCCGGGTTCAAATCCCGGCGGGGTCATTCCTTTTCACGAGAGAAAAAAATGGATCCTTTCGTTCTGCTGGCACTGGCCCTTTCGGCTTTAATAATACTCATCACAATAATTGTTGCTTATGTGTTCGTGAAGAAATTGAACGAGGAAAAGGAGAGCCCGAGGCATTACAGGAAACTGGAAAGGGAAAAGGAGAAACTGGAGGAACTGCTGAAAAACCTCAAGATTGAGTACTACAAAAGGCATTTGTCGGAACAGGAGTTCAAAAGCGAATGCCTGAAAGTGCAGAACGAGTTAAAGTCCCTTGAAAAAAAGCTCGAGAGAGCCGAGGAGGCGGAAAAGGAATCCGCTTGGGAGAAAAGGAAGAGGAAAAAATTCATCCGAAACGTGGAGAGAACGCTGAGGAGAAAAACAAAAAATTATTCAAGGAAGGAAATGAGGCAAATACTCAAAGAACAGAATTACTCCGGGAAAGAAATTGAAAGGATTTTAAAGGAAATCTTCGGAAAATGATTATAACTCAAACGAGGCGAAAGCGCGGGAAAAGCGGGACGCAGGAGTGCGAGAGTGGCCAAATCGGCTGGCCTCAGACGCCAGTGGCTTAGTGCCTTCGGGGGTTCGAATCCTCCCTCCTGCATTTCTGCCCTTTCTTTTAGGAAAAGAAAGCGCAAGTTGCGGAAAGAAAAATAGTTTCAAGTTGAAATAAATGCCTTTCACTCCGTTTCATTTTGGTCCTGCATTGCTTTTCGGGTTGCTTTTTTTTAAGCGCTTGCACTTTCCAACTTTTCTCATAGCAAATGTCGTTGTTGACTTGGAGCCCTTATTGATTCTGCTTTTTGGTTTAGGGCTACCTTTCCACGGATTTTTCCACTCCTTTCTCGGTGCAGCAATTCTTGCCCTTGTTTTGGGCACTGTAATGTTGACATCAGATAAAGTGACAAGAAAAATAACAGCGCCCTTGGAACTGGTCCAGCGCGCGTCAGCGAAAAGCGTTTTCCTTGCCTCCTTTGCAGGAGTGGGAATGCACATTCTGCTTGACTCAGTGCTTTACGCCGACATCAAGCCATTTTTTCCTCTTTCCGCAAACCCTTTTTATTGGGGTTCTCCGCTGGCATTTTCTGCAATATACGGATTCTGCATATTTTCTTTTTTCCTCGGCATCGCATTGTTTGCTTTAAGAACGGCTAAGGGGGGAGGAATGCCGCGGGAAAAGCCCCGGCAAAAGTCTTTTTAATGGTAAAGCATTAATTTTAGTGCTCGCTGCATGCAGGTTGTGGAAGTATGTTCGTAAGGCTGGGTTACAGCGATTTGAAGATCGTGTTCAGGGACGTGGGCACAATACTGCAGTATTCCTCAGCGATGTTCCTGGTGCCCTGCATTTTCTCTCTCCTGTACACTGAAAGTTTTACTGGAGTGGTTCTCTACTATGTTTTGAGTTCCGCGATTGTTTTCTTGTTCGGGTTCATACTGAAAAGTTTTTTTCAAAACGAGTTCAGCACGCAGATGAAGCACGCTTTCCTGATAACCGCGGTTTCATGGATTGCCTTTACCTGTTTCGCGGCACTGCCCTTTGTTTTCATCCAGGGCGCGAGTTTCGTTGACGGGCTGTTCGAGGCAATGTCCGCCCTGACCACCACAGGACTAAGCGTGATGCGCCCTCTGCTTGACTCAATGCCCAGAAGCCTTATTTTCTGGCGTTCGCTGCTGAGCTGGGTCGGCGGAATCGGAATAATCGTGCTTGCAATGGTTGGAGTGTTCGCAGCATATACGCGTGCATCAAAGCTCATTATTGCCGAGGGAAGGGAGGAAAGGCTGACTCCGAACCTGAAGAATTCCGTCATGGCCGTGTGGTGGGTTTACGCTTTGCTCACTGGAATCGGTGCATTGCTGTTGTTTCTCAGCGGAATGACTCCCTTTGAATCAATGAATTACAGCATGAGCGCGATAAGCACTACGGGAATGGACATTTCCTCGCCGGGGCTTGCTGTAGAGAGCGGCTATTGGGCGATAAACCTCGGAATACACAATTACTGGGTGGACATTTCACTCATAATAATAATGCTTTTCGGGGCGACAAGTTTTTCGGTGCACTACCTGTTTTTCAAGAGAAAGGACATAAGGGCTTTCTTCAAGGACGCGGAATTCAGGGGATTGCTGCTGCTTTCCGTTCTGACCAGTCTCATGGTTATTCCAAAGCTCGGCATAGAAAACGGAATATTCCACGCTGTCTCAGCGCTTACCTGCGGCGGCTTCGAACTCGTTGTAACCCAGGCAATAGGGCAATGGGACGAATTCGTGAAGCTCGTTCTCGTGCTTGCAATGTTCATCGGGGGTTCAGCGGGCTCGACAGCCGGAGGAATAAAAATATCGCGCTTTATTATTTTTGTCAAGGGAATATACTGGAAGGCAAAGGAAACACTGCTTCCGCAGAAAGCGTTTTTTGCCAAAAAATTCGACGGCAGGGAAGTAAAGGGCGAGGAAATACGGGAGGTTGTTTTTTTCATACTGCTTTACGCTTTTTTCATTGCACTGGGAATAATGGTGCTGACCTTTGACGGCGCAACTATTTCCAATTCCCTGTTCGAGGTTGTTTCGGCGCAGAGCAATGCGGGCATTTCAACAGGAATAACGAACGCGGGAATGCCTCTGGCTTCCAAAACAATGCTCATTTTCAACATGTGGATCGGCAGGCTTGAAATCATACCGGCGTTCAGCTTGCTCGGACTGGCAATCTACTTCGTGAGGAGAAAGAGAAAGCAATAAAAACACAAAACTCCCCAATATATTGGATTTTTCGCTTTAAGCGTCAATGGAGAGTGCTGGAGTGTACATAATAATCGTGGGCGGCGGAGACCTGGGCTATTATCTCACGCAGCTGCTGATTGAAGAGAATCACGATGTAGTGGTGGTGGACAGGGACCCGAAAGCCTGCGAAAGAATCAGCTCCGAGCTTGACGTAGTGGCAACGCAGGGCGATGCCACCGAGGGAAAAACGCTGGAAAAAGCGGGCGTGAGGGAATGCGACGCGCTGGTGGCAATAACAAGGCAGGACGAAACAAACATGGTTGTTTCACTGCTTGCCAAGGAACTGGGCGCGAAACAGGTGGCTGCAAGGCTGGGAAAGGTGGAGTACGACGAGAACGTGCTCAAAAAACTCGGCATTGACATTGTAATCCACCCGGAAGCCGCGGCTGCGGGATACATCGCGGAACTGATTGCAAAGCCCGAAGTGCTGGACTTGGCGTTTATTTCCAGGGGGGCAGCGGAAATAATGGAAATAGAGGTAACGGAGAAAAGCAAGATAGCGGGAAAAAAAGTGAAGGAAATAGAGCATCCGAGCGGAAGCTCAATTGTTGCATTGTACGAGGAAAACAATCTTATAATTCCCGATCTGGAAACAGTGATAAAAGTAGGCTCGAAAGTGCTTATTCTGGCGAAAAGAGAGGTTGCAGACAAAGTGAGGAAAATAATCAGCTGAACCGGCGGAGTTTTTCCATTTTTCCCTTGATTCCTTTTTTCAGTATGCTCTTGTGCCTGTGGATTTTGTGCAGCTGCTTCTCTTGACCCAAGCCCGAGGCTTTTTCAAGCGCGCCTCTTGCCTGTTCTTTTTTCTCCGTTTCCATACAAATAATTGAGGGCGTTTGTTATAAAATAAGTGCGCCGCGCCTGCCTCGCTGGGAAAAAACGGGAGGGAAACCAATAAAAACCTGTAATGAGCAATATATGTGTGAGCGCAATGGGCGATTTACTTCACAACCGTTAAGAACCTGTTTCTGATTTTTGTAGCCGGCGCTCTGTATGGAAACGCTTTTATTTCAAATCTGCTTAATTTAAGGAATGGCAAAAATGGCTGCGGTGGTGTTAATGGCTAGCATTGAGGCCTGTGGAGCCTTAGGACCGGGTTCGAGTCCCGGCCGCGGCCCTTTGGAGGTTAAAAAATGGAATTTGCAACGGTAAGGGGAATGCAGGATTTCTTGCCGGAAAGGGCGAGGAAAAAGAAATATATTGAAGCGGTATGCAGGGAGGCATTCGAAAAATACGGCTTTATGCCGCTGGAAACGCCGATAGTGGAAGGACTGGAATTGCTCACGGCAAAAGGCTCCTCGGGCGGGGAGATAGAAAAGGAAATATACTCTTTTGAGGACAAGGCAGGGCGGAAACTGAGCCTGCGCTTTGATTTGACTGTGCCGCTGGCGAGAGTTGCTGCAACAACAAAGAACCTGCAGCTGCCATTCAAGCGGTACCAGATAGGCAGAGTGTACAGATATGACCGCCCCCAGGCGAAAAGATGGAGGGAATTCACGCAGGCGGACATTGACATTATTGGCTCGGAATCCGTGCTCTGCGAATTCGAGCTTGTTGCTGTAGTGGCTGAAATAATGCAAAAACTGGGCATTGACTTCTACATAACTATAAATTCCCGCGAGCTCTTGGAGGAGTTAGCGATTGCATGCGGCGTGGAAAAACCGCAGGTCGAGGAATGCTTCCGCCTGCTGGACAAGGCGGAGAAAATCGGCTGGGGAAAAGTGGGGAAGGAGTTCAGTAAAGCGAAAATAAGCACTGAAATTCTTTCCTTTGTAAGGGAGAATTCGCTGGAGAAAGCAGGGAAGAAAATAAAGGCAGCGAAGGGAAACCCTGCAGGAGCGGAGAAACTGCTCGAACTGCGCAATCTTCTCAGGGAGCAGGGCTTGGAGAAGTATGTTAAATTCGATTTGGGGCTGGCGCGCGGTCTCGCATACTATACCGGGATTGTGCTTGAAGTGAAGTGTGCAGAGGGGCCGAGCATTGGCGGCGGCGGGCGCTACGACAGGCTCATAAAGCTTTACGGCGGCACAGCTTTGCCTGCTACCGGAATTTCCTTCGGGATTGAAAGGATTCTCGACACGATGGAGGGAAAACTCGAATCAAAGCCGGAGTGCATGGTTTTTGTTGTTCCCGTGGGCAAGAATTCCGCGGGGGAGGCGCTTTCGCTGGCACAGAAAATCCGCGCCCTTGGGATAAGCACTGAAATGGATTTAATGCAGAGGAGCATTTCAAAGAACCTGGAGTACGCGAACAAGAAGAGCATTCCCTTTGCAATAATCCTCGGGGAAAAGGAACTCAGGGAGAAAAAATTCACCCTCAAGGAAATGCGGACGGGAAAGCAGCGGGAACTGAAATTCTCGGAACTGAAAAAACTAAAGGCACTGGTTAAGGATTAAAATCTTTTTATGGTTGATTGATTTAATGGCAAGGGCTCCATTGGCGCAGCGGCTTAGCGCACCACCTTGGTATCTTTAGGCCAAAGAGGTGGGGGTCCCGGGTTCGATTCCCGGATGGAGCTTATAGTTTTCCTTAATTCTGTTTAAGTGTCTTTGATTGGAAAAGCCAATCAAGCGCATCCATTTCTCAAATTGCATATGTCCATAAATTTCCAAATAACAGCCATTCTTTCTCTCTGCAGTATATATTTGGAAGTATTTTCCAAGAAGCTCTTTCAATTGCAAATGGAGAGGTCTGCTTACTACTTGAAGGGTTATTCTTGGATACGGACTGAGGTAAATCTTTCTTTTATCAAAAAACACACAGCCATCCGTGTCAAATATTCCCCTTATTGTTGAAAAAATGTTTTCTTCAGATGAATCCATTATTTCTTGGGGGATGGCAACGGAATAACACTTAAGGCCGCCGGGAAAGCCGAATCTCTTGTTAAGTAACTCAAACAAAGTTCTTGAATGGGTAATGAGTTTAATGACATTCTTGTTCTTACACCGATAAATTCTAAGGGAAATTCCAAAAATTCCTTTGAGATGGGAAGAAAGCACTTTCTCCAAATAGAACCCATCGTATCTTTTGTCCCCTGTTATCTCCGTCCAGCAATTTTTTGTGTATTTGTTAGTAAACCCGTCTCCAATAAAAGCACCTATAAATTCGCATAACTCAGGGGAAAGCGGAATATTCAAATCAAAATCTGGGTTTCTTAAAGCTGCCTTTTTCCTAACACTTTTA
>CAZKED010000031.1:0-10559 GCA_964551725.1 uncultured archaeon
ACGGCTCAATCGGAATTCTCACAACTGACGGCGATTTATTTTGCGGTGACCTGCTTGCAAATATAAACAAACCAGATTTATGGCTTATTGTTGACGACAAAGCAGCCATGAATGCCAGTGCCAAGAAACTGAAAAGCCTAAAAATAAATATGGTTTATCCCGGACACGGCAAGCCATTCCAAATGGAACTGTTCCTAAAAAACCAGCGATAAACAGGATTGGCCGATTTTTGGCAAAAAAAGAAGAAATAAGGTGGCGCATAAAAAGGCCAAAAATGACTAAAAACAAGCAATAAACAGCATTTAATGCATGATTTTATAAACTTTTATGTATTATATTGTTTCTAATGAACGATGTTAGGAATGTTTTGGTTCGGCAAAAGGCAGAGCTGGAAAATCGGTTTAAAGAGATCTACATTGAGAGAGACACCAAACTCAAAATAGGCTCTGTCAAGGATAACTTGATTAGAGTAATTGTTGGGCCCAGAAGGGCAGGGAAGTCTTTTTTTGCTGTTCATTGGCTCAAGAAAAACGCAAAATTTGGTTACATTAATTTTGATGACGAAAAGCTTGCTGCAGCGAAAGACTTTGACGAACTGCTCACAGTAGCTGATTTGTTATACGGTTCTCCTGAGCTTCTCCTGCTTGACGAGATTCAAAACTTTGACAAATGGGAATTGGTTGCCAACAGGCTGCAAAGGCAGGGAAGAAAATTATTCATTACCGGCAGCAATTCAAACCTGCTAAGCAAAGAGCTCGCAACACACCTTACTGGCCGGCATTTGCAAATAACTGTTTTCCCGTTTTCCTTCAAAGAATTCATAAAACAACAAAACCAGGAAATGACCACCACACAAACAGCCGAGAAACTGTTTGAATACGCAATACACGGCGGCTACCCGGAACCATTAGTCAAGAAAATTAACCACAATGAATATTTGTCCACGCTGTTTGATTCCATTCTCTTCAAGGACATTGTAAAAAGATACAAGATAAGAAAACCCAACGCAATAGAAGACCTGGCACAATTTCTCTTGTCAAATGTTGGCAGCGAGTACTCTTTCCAGCGCCTGGCAGAACTCACAAAATCAAAAAGCGCCCACACAGTACAAAAATACTTGGGCTATTTAGAGGAAGCATTCCTGCTCTTTTCACTGAAAAGATTCTCTTTCAAAACAAGGGCGCAATTGGCTTCCAACAAAAAAATTTACGCAATCGACAACGGTTTCATTTCCGCAAAATCATCCAAATCAACACACGATACAGGCAAGCGATATGAAAACATTGTTGCAGTGCACCTGAAAAAAGCAGAAATTGACGGAAAACTGGATTTTTACTACTGGAAAAACCCGCAGCACGAGGAAGTGGATTTCGTAATAAAAGAAGGCACAAAAATAACCAAGCTTATACAGGTTTGCTATGATATTTCCAATCCAAACACAAAAAAAAGGGAAATACGCGCTCTAATAAAAGCCAAACAAGAACTCAAATGCAATGAACTAATAGTGCTGACAAATGATTATGAAGCAGAAGAAAACACAGAATGGTTTGGCGAAAAAGCAAAAATAAAATTTATTCCGCTCTGGAAATGGCTGCTAGAAAGAGGATAAGCAGCAATACTCCCCAAATAATACAAAATACCTCAAATAACAGCTAAAAACAATAAACTTTTAACCAATCATTGCCATGCGATGTATTAGGCAATGATGATGTCATTGCTTTGGTTCTGTTTTGAACCATTCAACCGTTTTTTCCAGGCCATCTTCCAATGGCACTTTTGGCTGCCAGCCGAGCTTTTCCCTTGCAAGGGAAATGTCCGCGCGCCTGCGCGCGGGGTCGTCCTCGGGCAGTGGCAGGAATTTTATTTCTGACTCTGAGCCGGTGAGAGACTTTATTTTTTCCGCGAGCGTGAGAATGGTTATTTCCTCCGGGTTGCCAATGTTCACAGGCATCGCGTAATCCGAGCCCATCAGCGCCGTTAGGCCGGCAACCTGATCGGAAATGTAGCAAAAGGAGCGAGTCTGCTTTCCCTTCCCGTAAACTGTCAGGGGTTTGCCCTGCAATGCCTGCACTATGAAGTTTGGTACAACTCTGCCGTCATCCGAGCGCATCCTCGGACCGTAAGTGTTGAAAATGCGCGCTATGCGGATTTCCAGGCCGTATTTTTTTCCGTACTCCATTGCAGCGGTTTCCGCAAAACGCTTTCCCTCGTCGTAGCACGAGCGCGCTCCGACGGTATTCACGTTGCCGTAATAGGATTCCTTTTGCGGGTGTTGCAGCGGGTCGCCGTAAACCTCGGAGGTTGAAGCCTGGAGAAATTTCGCATTGTTCTTTTTTGCAAGTTCCAGCGCATTGAGCGTTCCGAGCGAGTTTACAAGCAGTGTTTCAAGGGGCATTTTCTGGTAGAAGAGCGGGGAGGCAAGGGAAGCGAGATTGTAAATTGCGTGCACCCTTTCCTTCAGCGGGATTTTTTTTGTGATGTCGTGCTCGAGAAGAGTGAAATTTTTGTTGTCCGCGAAACCTGAAATGTTTTCCCTGCGACCGGTGGCAAAATTGTCAATTGCTATTACTTTGTTTCCTTTTGAGAGCAAAAATTCGCACAAGTGCGATCCAATGAATCCTGCGCCGCCGGTGACAACAATTGTTTTCATTTTTCCGCCTTTCTTTCAGGGACTGAATTCCTTTCTCGCCTTTTCCAGGGACTCAATTGAGCCAATGTCGAACCAGTTTCCCCGGGGAGCGTGACCGTAAACCGCGGTGTTTTTGTGGAGCCACTGTACAAAATTGCCGGGCTGATCCATGCTGTTTCCTTCCTCCGCATACTTGTCAAGCAGGGCAATCGACTCGCGGGTGTAAAAATAGATTCCGGTCGAGGCAAGCGTGGATTTCGGCTCAGAGGGCTTTTCCTGGAAGCCCGTCATTTTTCCATTGGAATCAACGCTCACGACTCCGTATAACTTCGCTTTTTCCCTGCTTTCCACGTCGTAGAGTCCGACCACCGGCACGCCTTTTTCCCTGAAAAGGGAGTGCATTTCCTTTAGAGAGAAATCGAACAGGTTGTCGCCACTTATTACAAGCACGTCGTCGTCAATTTTTTCCTTCCGAACCACGAAGCGCTTGTCGCCTATTGCGCCGAGCCTGTTTTCGTTCGAAGTGGTGCCGTCATTTAATACTTTTAATTTCATTTTCGTTTTTTTACTGAATTCCCTGCACCATTCCGCGAATTTTTCGTAATAGCGCGCGTTGGTCACAATGAACACTTCGTCCACTGCACCAACTTCTTCTATTTTTCTCATTATGTGGTTTATCACCGGCTCGCCCTTTACTTCGAGCAGTGCCTTCGGCATGCTTTTTGTGAGGGGGTGCAGCCTCGTGCCGTATCCTGCAGCGGGAATTATTGCCTTCATTCCGAGTTCAGTCCTCCGCTTTCTTGAACCTCGGCTTGAGCTTTTTGAGCACTTCGGGCAAAGTGGTGTATTCAAGTTCCTTTTCGCTTACCCTGTGCGGCTCAAATGGACCGTGCCTCCGCATGTAGTCGGTTATTTCAAGGCACCTCTGTCTGGTGAGGTCGAAGCTTTTGTCGTCGAACAGGTCTTTTGGTCCTTCCAACTTGCCGTTGTTTACGTTGAAGCCCATTCCCACTACGCGCGGCGGGCCGTCGAATCTGGTCGGAGTGGCATCCTTTTGCGCTACCGGCATTAATGGACCCTTGTGCGAGCCGCGCATCCAGCCGCTGACCAAGTGCCCCAGAGTGAATCCTTCCAATACCTCGCCTGTCGCCGGAAAGCCGCTCTGCGACCTTACCATGCAGACCGGATCGTCCTTGCCGACGTATTTTCCCGCGCTCAAACTGAGTTTTTCCGTGCAGACCGTTGCGGCAATCCTTTCTTCCGGGCTTTCGGAACCGCGCTTGTAGATTCTCTTTATTGCGTAAGTGCTCGTCGTTCCAATCAGCGCGAGCAGTTCGTACATTTCGTCAGGGGTGTCCATTGTTACCTTTAAGTGCTTGTATACGTCCAGTACCTCAAATGAAAAGCCGTCAATTGCTTTAGGGTCTATCACAAGGCCAGCGGTGTTGAAGGGATCAGCGAAAATCCTGAACAAGGGCAGGTTAAATGCTGACGGCTCGGTCTTGTCGCAGGCGAACACAAGCAACGGGTCGGATTTTCTTTCCTCGAACGTCATCTCCGCTACGCCCGGTCCCTGCCCGCGCACGTTGCCCGAAAAGGCATCCGAGAGCAGGTCCTGTCCTGCACCGTACAATTTGTGCTTTTTTGCGTACTGCGCGCATTTCATGAAGCCGTCCCAGGCGAGCTTGTGAATCTTGGGGTTGTCTCTTCCCGTGCGGTGTGTCATTACAGTGTTTATGTCGTCCCCGCAGTAGAACACGTGGAAGTCCTCCAGCAGCTTTTTTTTCACCCCCTGCTTTTGCAGGTGCTCGGACATTATGTCAAGCATCTCCTTTGGCACCACAATGTGCCCCGCAATGCTGCCTACATCCGCTTTGATGCACGAAACGGTTATTTTTACCATTAAAAACTACCTCCTTGCCTTATTTTTTCTTTCAATTTTTTTCATTCTTTTCATACTCCGATTCCTTCATATTTGAATCCCGCTTTTTCAAGCGATTTCCTGCTGTAAATGTTTCTTCCGTCTATTATTATCGCGCGGTTCATCAGCTTTTTTGCCTTTTCAAAGTCCATTTCCTTGAACTCGTTCCATTCCGTTACGAGAATCATTGCATCGGCTTTCTCCAGAGCGGAATACGCTGAATCGCAATAATTTATGTTGGGAAATATTTTTCTTGCTTCTTTTTCGGCTACTGGATCAAAGGCGTTCACCCTCGCGCCCTCTTTCAGCAGTTTCCTTATGATTGCAATGGATGAAGCCTCCCTCATGTCGTCAGTTTCCGGCTTGAAGGAAAGGCCCAGCACGGCGATTTTTTTGCCCTTTAGGCTTCCTACAAGCTTTTGGGCTTTCTCAACTGGCAGTATTTTCTGCTCTTTGTTCACCCGCTCCGCTGCCCTCGGAATCATTAATTCCACGCCGTAGTCTTTTCCTATGTGCACCAGTGCGCTCACGTCCTTGGGAAAGCAGCTGCCGCCCCAGCCGCAGCCCGCGTTCAGGAAATAGGGCCCTATGCGGCTGTCGAGTCCCATGCCCTCTGCAACCTTTTTCACACTGGCATTCGCTCTGTCGCAAAGCCTGGAGACTTCGTTGATGAAGGAAATTTTTGTCGCGAGGAATGCGTTCGAGGCATACTTGATGAGTTCCGCGCTTTTCACGTCGGTGAAAACCATTTTTGCGTTGAGCGGGGCGTAAAGTTTCCTCATAACCTCGGCGGCTTCAGGGTCGCCGTTCCCTATTACGATTCTGTCCGGTTTTAGGAAATCGTTTATTGCACAGCCTTCGCGCAAAAATTCCGGGTTTGACACAACGTGGAATTTTTCCCTTCCCCTGTAATGCTTCTTTATTATTTTTTCAACCATGCCGCCGGTGCCCACGGGCACGGTGCTCTTGTTCACTATTATTTTTCCGCTGTCCGCTCCATTCATCGCCTTTGCAATGGATTCCGCGGCTTGCTTCACGTATTTGAGGTCTGCCTTTCCGTTCTTTCCTTCGGGCGTTCCCACGGCGATAAAAATGATTTCGGATTCCTTTACTGCCCTGTCCACGTTGAGAGTGAATGAAATCCTCTGCTCCGCAATGTTTCTTTCGAGCAATTCTTCCAGGCCGGGCTCGTAAATCGGGCTTTCCCCGCGCCTGAGCATTTCCACTTTTTCCTCGTCCACGTCAACGCAGGTTACGTGGTTTCCGAGGTCGGCGAGGCACGCCCCCACGACCAACCCTACATAACCCGTGCCAATAACAGCAATCCTCACTTTTCCACCATTTCATTAAAAAAAACGCCAAAAACGGGCAAAGCCGTAGAGGAAAGAGGCGGGAAAAGGTTTAAATATATGACTACCTCATACTCCGTATGAGATAGTATGATATTTGTAACTGAATGCAAGGGTGGTTGAATGCCGCGTAAGAGGATTACCATAACAATAAAGGACGACCTGCTGAAGCAAATTGACGCAATGCAGGACGGCGTTTCTGTGAGGAGCAGGAGCCAGGCGTTCGAGTTCCTGCTAAGCAAAGTGCTCTCGCATTCCGCGCTGCACTCCGCGCTTGTTCTCGCAGGCGGGGGAAAGGCAATGCTTGTCGACAGGAAACCCAAATTTCTGGTCCCGCTCGGGGAAAAATTCCTGCTCCAGCGCGTTGTCGAATCATTGGGGGACGCCGGAGTGAGGGACTTCATTATTTACTCCGACACTTTTTCCCAAGAAATAAGGGAGAAGCTGCAGGACAGCACGCCCTTCAACATGAAATTTGTTTCAGCAGGCAAGCCCGAGGGCACCGTAAAGCCGCTTTTCAGGGCGAGGAAATTTCTCACCGAAACATTCCTGCTCGCTTACGGGGACACGCTCTGCTCCCTGAACATAAACGAAATGGTTGAATTCCACCGCGACAACGATTCAATTGCAACAATCGCCCTTACCACAGTGAGCAATCCCTCGAGTTTCGGCGTGGCTTTGCTGCAGGGAAACAAAGTCAGCAAATTCATCCAGAAACCCGGAAAGGACATAGGCAGTTTCCTAGTGAACGCGGGCTATTTCCTCTTCGAGCCAAAAATCTTTTCGCACCTTTCAAAAAGGGACAGGAGCCTTGAAAAGGACGTTCTGCCGCGCCTAGCGGAAAAAGGACTGCTCTTCGGATACCCCTTCCAGGGGCTTTACGTGAACGTTAACACGAGAAAAGACCTGAAAAGGGCGAGAATACTGCTCTGAATTCCGTATTCAGCAAGCCCTTGCGGAACAGTTCCAAATTAAAAGATTTTGGCTTTTATTTATTTTTCTTTCTTCTGGGGGAAACGGTGGTTTTTCATGTGCGCAAGGGTAGTCACTTCCTTTGACAAGGTCATTGAAGTGCCGAGCGAGGGCATTACGGCTTTCAACGAAAAGCCGAGCGTTCTCGAAAAATACGACAAGGAAATTGACCGCGTGCTTATTTCAAAGGAGTGCATTAAGCGCCGCTTGGAAGCGATGGCGAAGCAGATAGGCGAGGAACTGAAGGACTTCAAGGAAATAAGCTGTTTGGTCGTGCTTAAGGGGAGCATTTTTTTCGCTTCCGACCTCATACGACTGCTGGACGAGGGCACGCCCATAAGGACAAAGCTGGATTTCATACGCTGTTCGAGCTACGGCAACAAGGCATTCCCGGATGCAGAGGTAAAAGTGGAAAAATACAGCGAACTCGAAGGAGAAGTAATACTGATAATAGAGGACATCATAGACCAGGGCGGAACGCTTAAAAAACTGCAGGAATTTCTCAGCGAGCGGGGCAAGCCCTTCCGCACCTGCGTTCTTTTGGACAAGACGCAGGGCGAGAATCCCGACATAAAGCTTGACTACGTGGGATTCAAAATCCCGAGGGAATTCGTGGGCGGATATGGGCTGGATTACGCGGGCTTGTACCGCGGTCTATCGGACATTGTCGTGGTGAAAAAGGAACTGCTCAAAACGGAATAGCGCCCAGCCGGTCAGCGCTGCACCAAATCGAATGCCTGCTTTTTCGCCTGCTCGACCACTTCTTCCTCGCCCTCGACCTTCCTGCTTTCCATCACAACCCTGCCGTTGCATATCACTGCGTCAATGCAGTCTCCCGTGGCAGAATAAACCAGGTCGGAGACAAGGGAATGCCCTGGCACGAGCTTGGCATTCTTCAAATCCACAAGGCACAGGTCGGCGAGTTTTCCCTTCTCTATTGCGCCGGCGTTCAGTCCGATGCTCTGCGCGGCATTTTTTGTGCAGAGGGAGAACGCTTGTTCCGCATTTAACGCGGTCGGATCGCTGCGTGAAAATTTTTGCGCGAGGGAAGCGAACTTCATCTCCTCCAATAGGTCAAGAGAATTGTTCGAAGCGCAGCCGTCCGTTCCCAGAGAAACCAAAACGCCGGATTTCTGCAGTTCAAGCAGGGGCATTGTTCTTCCGACCGCGAGTTTCTGGTTGGAAACAGGGCAGTGGACGGCGCGCGCCCCGCGCCTGGCGAGAATTTCAATCTCCTTTGCGTCAAGCCAGACGCAATGCGCGTTTAGCACCCGGCTTGAAAAAAAGCCGATGCCGTCCAAAAATTCCACGGGCCTTTTCCCGTGCCTTTCAATGCATTCCTTTACTTCCTTTTCCGTTTCGCTGAGGTGAAAATGCACAAGCAGTTTTTCTTTCCTTGAAAACTCCGCCTCTTTCGCAAGGCTTTCCTCGCTCAGCGTGTAAACGGCGTGCGGTCCTATTGCTGCTTTGACCAGATTGCCCATCTTTTTTATTTCTTTTATTGATTTTTTCAATGCGGCGAATGACCTTTCCTCCTTTCCGGGATTCAACGGATCGAACAAAACCTCGCTTACCACTGCCCTGAGACCCGAATCCCTGGCGGCTTTCGCGGTTTCCTGTGAGAAAAAATACATGTCGTTGAAGCACGTTGTGCCGGTTTTGAGCATTTCAAGGCACGCCAGCCTTGCACCCCAGTAAACGTCCTTTGCTTTCAGTTTTTTTTCCCGCGGCCAGATGTATTCAGTGAGCCACTCGTGCAGAGGGAAGTCGTCCGCATAACCGCGGAGAAGCGACATTGCCGCATGCGTGTGGTTGTTTATGAGAGAGGGAATTGCCGCCTCGCCCCTGCCGTCGATTATCTGGTCTGAGCGGTCGGGATTTTTGGGGTTTATTTCGGAAAAAGTGCTTCCCTCAATCTGAATGCTTGCCTTTTTTCCGTTGAGCATGACGCCTTCAATGAGCAGTGTCATTTTTTCCCTTCAGAAATTGCTTCGATTATTTTCCATATTTTCTCTGCGTTTTTTCCCGCGGACTCCACTATGCGCTTGTGGGTTGGCTTTGCCCCGGAAATTCCGTTCGCGTAATTGTCTATGGAGCATATTGCAGCATACTCCATTTCCTGCTCTCTTGCCAGCGTTGCCTCGCTCGCAAGGGTCATTCCCACGAAGTCCGCGAATTCCGCAAGGAAAGCGCTTTCCGCCGGCGTTTCCAAGCGCGGTCCCCTTGACTGGAAGTACGTTCCGGAGCCAATGACCTGAATGCCAAGCTTTCCCGCGGCATCGAGCAGTTTGTTCTTCAGCGTTTCACTCAGCGCCGGCGTAACATGCTTTGCCTGTGAGTCGAAAAAGGTCTGCACGCCCGCGAAGTTCATGTAATCGCTTGGAACAGCGATTGAGCCTGGCTTTATTTCCGGCTTGAGGCTGCCCGCGGAATTCACCCCGATTATTTCCCTTACTCCGAGCTTCTTGAGTGCCAGAATGTTTGCCTTGTGGTTTACATTGTGCGCCGGAATTTGCCCGGTCGGACCGTGCCTCGGGATAAAGGCAATGTTTTTTCCAATATGCACAAGCGTTTTGCCGTGCTCCGTGCCTATTTCGTCCTCTCTTTCCGCCCCAAAAAGGGGTTTTTTGAAGAAAACAGTGCCTCCTATGACGCCGAGCATTTATGACCAGATGAATTAGGAACGCTTAATTTTTAATTTGTTCCTCCGGCGGGTTTTCGGCTTTTCCAGCGCACCTCCCGCGAAGTGGTCGAGCAGCAGGACGAGAAACACTCCCGCGAGGGCGAATGCTACTGCGAGTTTCACTTCCTCGAGGTTTGCGGCAGCAGATGCCTTTTCGAGGGGAATGCGCAGGGCGCCGAGCATCAGCCCTGTCAGGAAAGCCATTACACTGCTTTTGTGCCTTTTGAGCAGGAACGCGAGCAGCCTTGAGAAAAGCAGTATTCCAATCAAAGCACCCGCAATGAACAGGAATATGACCACAAGATCAAGGTTGTGCAGTGCCTGGAGAAGGAACTCGTACTGCCCCAAGAACAAGAGGATGAACGCTCCGGAAATGCCGGGCAGTATCATCGCGCATACTGCTATGGCACCGCTCGCAAATACTGCTATAGCGGAGTGATCTGCCTGGATTCCGGTCAGACCAGTAAAAAGGAATGCGAACGCAAATCCCGCGCCAGCGAATGCAAGCGCTTGGAAATTCCTCTGGCTTATGCTGCCGTACACTATTTTCGCGGAGGCGAGAATCAGCCCAAAAAAGAACGCAAACGTTGGCACGGGATGGAATTCGAGAGCAAAACGTATTATGCGGGAAAAGAAGAGGAAGGAGAGCGCTATTCCCGCGAGCAAGGGAATGAAGAAGGAAAAATCTATTGCGAGGAAATTCTTTTTCGCTTTGGAAAAATCGCCCCTGAGCGAGAAGCGCAGGAATCCGAAGTCAACGTTTTTTATCCCGAAGACCAGCCGGGAGTAAATTCCCGTGATGAATGCAATTGTTCCGCCTGAAACCCCGGGAATAATGTCCGCCATGCCCATGAGCATTCCCTTAGCGAAAAACAGCAGTTCTTCCTTCGCATTCATTGCAACCAGTCCCCGCGGGGCGGGAAAAAAGCCCAAAAAATTATGTAGACTTTTTTTCACCTGCGTTAAACCGCGAATAACACAAAAAAATAGGAAAAAAAATAAAAA
>CAZKED010000032.1:0-9406 GCA_964551725.1 uncultured archaeon
AATAATGCTCCAGTTCCCCGAGTTTCCCGAAATAGTGCGCCTTGTCCCAACAGTAGTGCTTCATTTCACGAATTCCACGTTTTTCATTCCCCTAAATTCCCTGTCGCCTGTTAGGAATTTTGCCCCCCGCTCCTTTGAAATTTGATATCCTATTGCGTCAATGTATGAAATGTCCCTTTTTTCCTGTTTTAATTCAAGCCTCGCTTTCATGGCTTCTTTAATTGTATCATCCCCAAGTTCTACTGCCAGGGGCAGAAATGAATCGTATATCGTTTCTGCCTTTTCTTCGCTAATGTATTTTATCAAAGCATAATAGAGTTCCATCAAGTTCAGCCTTGTTGTAATTCCCCTGTGCTCTTGAAAGTATTTTATGAATTTTTTATTTGCGTTCACGTACTCCACAAGCGCGTATGTGTCGAGAAAGAATTCCGCCATCAATCCCACCCGGCTCTCAATTCATCCTTAATCTGCTGAGCGCTTTTCTTGAATTTCGCGGTGCCAAACAATTCTTTTATTGGCACCATTTTCCTGACTTCCAGGACAAGCCTGTCGTTTGGCTTTATTTTCTCCCTTTCAACAGTTTCAGCCGGAAATGTTGCGCCTATGCTGTTCCCCCACTTCCTAGCGGTAACGATAATCTCAGCCATATTATACCACCAATATAATTATACAATCAGTTATACTTTTAAACCTTTTCTAAGGGTTCATTTCCCCTAAACCGCCAAAATAGTATGCCCTGTCCTCAACGAGCCAGCACTCGAAATTGTGCAAATCCGCTTCCTTGAGAAACGGGCTCAGGAGTTTTTCCCTGAGAACGTTTGTGCCTGTGGAAATTGAGTTCAGGCTCGGCAGCACTATGAGGTTCTTTCCCCCGAATTTTCCCTTTAGAAAGCATTTGTAGAGTTCGGAGCGAATGCCTTCACGCAGCGATAAAGCGGGGTGCTCGTGTGCAATCACAAGCGTTTTTGCTTTTCTGAAATTTGCATTTTCCTTAAATTCGTGCCCGTGCAGTACGAGCATTGAACTGCTGGTTATGTATAAGTCATCCCTTATTTTTAGCTTCTCCCATTTTGCCAGCGGTCCCAGAATCGTGTCGTGATTTCCCCGCAGCAGCACAACTTCCCTGCATTTCCGAGCCAAAAACTGCGCCATTTCGATTACCTCGCGCCATTCCTGTTTGCTGATGCGCCCGAACTCGTGCTTTAAGTCTCCGGCTATCACTATGCGCTTAAGTTCCGGCAGTTCACTGAGCATTTCCCCGAGCTTCTTTTTTATTTCCCCGGAATTGATTCTCGGAATAAAAACGCCCTGCGCGTTCAGCATTTCCTCGTAGCCCAAATGCAAATCCGCGATAACCAGAATGCGTTCCTTTTCAATGAACAGCCCCAGCCCGACAGGGCGTATGCCGGGCAGTATTTCATTTTCCCCCCGTTCTTTCAGATTTTCCATTTTTCATCCCCCGATTTCCCGCAGCACGTTTTCGTGCATTCTCCTTATGAACTCCAGGCGCGATTCCATTTTCACTATGTCGGAGCGTCCCATCGCATAGGTGTTGAATGCGAAAGGGCTGGGCGTTGCAAGCTGAATTCTTTCCACTTTTATTTTTCCCTTTCCAATCCGTTCGAGCACGAGTTCCGCGTTCTTGATGTCCATCAGGTCCTCCATTACTTCCCTGCGGGCTTCCCTGAGTATTGAAAATTCCGCATCGATGCGCTTCACCGCGCTGAGCAGTAAGCGCGAGCTCATCTGCTGCCTTCCCACGCTCTTCTCCCTGCCCTTGTAATTGCGCAGAATCATCAAAGCGCGCGTTGCACAATGTCTGAACCTGCGCTTTAACACTTCGGAATCCTCTATTGCTTTCCTGAGCACTGTTTCCATGTCGTTCTTCTGCAGCACGCTGAATGCTGCCTCGAAAGGCATTTTTTTATTGGTTGTTAGGACGAAGCCGTTGTCGGTAATGCTCACCATTACATCGCTGTGGATTAACTTTGAGAAAGCCCAGGCGAGTGCCCGGCTCAACGCATCATTCACCCTGCGCCCGTACAGCGAGTGGAATATCAGCGAGTTTTCGTATTCCTCCTTGACCTGTTCCACGAGCAGTCTTTTCGAATGCGGTATTTTCGCGTATCTGTATTGCTCGCGGAAGTAATTGTAAATTGCTTCCGCTGCATTTTTGTCGCAGTAGAGGTATTTTTGTAAGAATGCTGCAATTTCCTTTTTTTTCTCGCCGGCTTTCAGTTTTTCCTCCACCAGTTTCCTGAACCCCTGGATTTCGTTGGCTAAATCAAAATTCAGCGGCAGCATCTCCGAAACCCAGCTCGGTATTGTCGGTGGGCGAAACTCCTCGGCTTTTACCTGTATCGTCATTCCGCGCGAGTAAAGGAACCTGTATTTTTCCCCGCCGAGGACGAACACGTCGCCTTTTTTCATTCTTTCAAGGAATGCTTCGTCAATGCTTCCGATTGTATGCGGTCCTATTTTCACTTTAACGCGCGCTTCGTCCGGAATCGTGCCGATGTTGGTCATGTAAATAACCCTTGCGAGTTTTCCGCGCTTGCCGATCATTCCTGTTTCTCGGTCGAACCAGATTTTCCCGTACACGCTTCTCGCTTCCAGCTGGGAATATTCCCCGCTCAGGTAATCGATGACGTCATTGAAGTCCTTTTTGCCCAGCCCCCTGTAACAATAGCTTTTTCTCACGAGCCCGAACAGCTCCCTTTCACGTATTTTGTCCGCTATTGCAATCCCGTAAACCTGCTGTGCCAAAACGTCCAAACAGTTTTTTGGCACCTGTATCCTGTCCAGTTTCTGCTCCTTCGCGTGCTTCAGTAAAACGGAGCATTCCACCAAGTCGTCGCGGTCAAGCACAATAATGCGGCCTTTTATTGTGTCGTGCAGGTGGTGCCCGCTGCGTCCTATTCGCTGCAGTGCTCTCGCGATGCTTTTCGGCGAGCCCAGCAACACAACCAGGTCAATGTAGCCGATGTCAATCCCGAGTTCAAGGCTCGTGGAGCACACCACTGCCTTGAGTTCGCCTTTTTTCAGCATGTCCTCGATGCCCAGCCTTTTCGCGCGGCTCACCGATGAATGGTGCGCTCCTATTGCTCCTTCGTATTCTCCCGGGAATTTTTCCTTCAAGTGGTTCACCACGCGCTCTGTTGCGGAGCGCGTGTTTGTGAAAACGAGCGTTGTCTTGTGCTTCCTTATAAGCTCGTCGAGCTTTCCGTACAATTTTTCCTGTATTTGCCCAGGTGTTGTCCTCACCAAGTCGGGCAAAGGGCTGATTACCCTCAGGTCCAGTTCCTTGAGGAATTGTACGTTAACAATTTTGCAGTCCCTTTCTTCCTTTTCGTTCTTCATTCCCACGAGGAATTTTGCCACTTCTTCAAGCGGTGAAATCGTCGCGCTCAGTCCGATTCTGCACAATTCCGTATTCAGCGCCTGCATTCTTTCCAGGGAAAGCGACAAGTGCACGCCGCGCTTGTTTGCTGCGAGGGCATGGATTTCGTCCACTATTGCCCATTTGGTTCTGCGGAAGTTTTCCCTGAACTTGGGCGCATTCAGCAATATTGCCGCAGATTCCGGCGTTGTTATGAGTATGTGAGGCGGCTTTCTCAGCATTTTCGCCCGCTCCGACTGCGGCGTGTCGCCGGTGCGGACAGCCACCCGCACACTTATTTTCTTTCCCAGTTTTTTTCCCGCTTCCCTTATTGCCTTCAGCGGCTGGTTGAGGTTTTTTTCAATGTCGTTGCTGAGGGCGCGTAGGGGCGAAATGTAAATGCAGTAAACTCTGTCTTCGAGCTGCCCGTGCTCCGAGAGGGTGATAAGCTCGTTCAGTATTGCGGTGAAAGCGCTCAGCGTTTTTCCTGTTCCAGTGGGCGCAGTAATGAGCGTATTCTGCAGATTGTGGATGTTGAGTATGGCGTATCGCTGCGGTTCTGTGAATGTGCGGAACTCGTGCTTAAACCACGCGCCGAGCAATGGATTAAGCGTTTTGTAAATCTCCGAATCGGAGTGCTTTTCGGTCTGGAAAGAAATGCCCATAATACCACAGAAAAAGAGCCGTATAACTAATACCCTGATGAAACCATTTTAATTACTATCCGCCCTATTTTTTTCATGCCCGCTGCAAAACTCAACAGCACGGAACTGCAGAAAATCCTCGGCTTCCAGGAAAACGAAATAACAGAATTCCGCATTTACAGAAAGCTCTCCGAAGTGGAAAAGAGCAAGCACAACAAAAAGGTGCTTGCCTCGATTTCCAGGGACGAGTTAAGGCATTACAATTTCTGGAAATCCCTGTCCAAGCGGGAGGTCCAGCCGGCAACTTTAAAGGTCTGGAAGTATTTCCTTCTCTCCAGAATTTTCGGCGTTACATTCGGAATAAAACTAATGGAGCGCGGCGAGGAAAGCGCGCAACAGGCATACAGGGCGATTTCCAAAAAAATCCCGGAGGCAAAGAAAATTGCCGCGGAGGAAGACGAGCACGAGCAGGAACTCATTGCAATGGTTGACGAGGAGCGCCTGAAATACGTGGGCTCTATTGTTCTGGGACTGAACGATGCATTGGTGGAATTAACCGGGGCGCTTGCGGGAATGACCTTCGCGCTGCAGAACGCCTCGATTATCGCCGTGGCAGGACTGATAACAGGCATTGCCGCATCGCTTTCAATGGCTGCCTCGGAATACCTGTCCACAAAAACCGAGAAAACAGGCAAAAACCCATTGAAGGCGTCGGTTTACACAGGGCTGGCTTACATTGTAACAGTGGTATTCCTCATACTCCCCTTCTTTTTGCTTCCCGATCTTTACCTGTCCCTCGGGGCAATGCTGCTGAATGCCGTAATCGTTATTTTCCTTTTCACTTTTTACATTTCAGTTGCAAAGGACATGCCTTTCAAAAAGCATTTCATTGAAATGGTTTCAATAAGCCTGGGCGTTGCAGCGGTATCCTTTGTGATAGGCTTCCTTATAAGAATTTTTTTGAACATTGAAATTTAACGCTTGACGCGGAAAGGGGAAAAGGAATGGTCCCGGGCTTGGAGCGCTACGGAAAAATTGTTAAGGGCGAATGCCTGCCGCGCTATCTGGAGGCAAAGGAGAGCGGAACGCTCTCGGAAAAAACCGCAGAAGCGGAAAGCATCCTCCAAGAATGCAGGTTCTGCGAGCGCCGCTGTAGGGTGAACCGCAAGCGCGGCTTTGCGGGCTTCTGCGGCGCGTTGGAAAAGGCGAGAGTGTTCGGTGCGCACACCCATTATGGGGAAGAGCCAGAACTGGTTCCAAGCGGTACGCTCTTCTTCTCGGGCTGCACTATGCGCTGCGCTTATTGTCAGAACGCGCCGCAGAGTATTTCATACAGCGCAGGCGAGCAGTGGAGCGAGGAAAGAATCGCGCACTGGATTGCGCTTTCAAAAGCGCAGGGCTGCAAGAACGTGAATTTTGTGGGCGGGGATCCTGCTCCTTTCACGTTCAATGTACTGAAAGCGCTTTCTTTGTGCAGTGCGCAGATTGCTGTGGTCTGGAATTCCAATTCCTATTACAGCAGTGAGACAGCGGAACTGCTCCGTGGCATCGTAGATGTCTATCTCGCGGACTTCCGCTATTTTTCAAACGAGTGCGCGGAAAAATACAGTTCCGCTCCCGGTTATGCGGAGGCGGCGAAGCGCAACCTTCTCGCCGCAAAAGAGGACGCAGAACTTTTAATCCGCGTTCTGGTAATGCCCTCGCATATTGAGTGCTGCGCAAAGCCCATAATCAAATGGATTGCCTCAGAGCTTGGCGGAAATACACGGGTCAACATAATGGACCAGTATTACCCTGCCCACAATGTATTTGATTTCCCCGAAATGTCCCGCCGCCTAAAAGCGGAGGAATTCCACGATGTCGTGAGCTACGCGCATTCAGTCGGTCTTAAAAACATTGTCTGATTTATTTTTCCGTAGGCGAGAGTTATGGAATGCAGGGAATCAAACGGATTTATTTTCGTGCGCCTGAAGCAGGGCGAGGATTTGTTCAAAGAGCTCGGGGAAGCGTGCAAAAAATGCTCAGTGCAGTCCGCTTCCGTTGTGTCAGCGGTGGGAATGCTCAAGGATTTTTCCCTCGGCTACTTCAAGGGAAAGGGCAATTATCTGGAAGAATTTTTCCCCGAACCGCACGAGCTGGTCGCACTGAGCGGCATCATACTGCGGCAGTCCCGCGACGAATACCATTTCCACTTCCACGCCGCTTTGGCGGATTCTTCCCATGCGCTGAAGGGCGGGCACCTGGGAAAGGCGAAAGTGTGGGTGACGAACGAAATCGTTCTCGCAAAGTCGGATGTGAAACTGCTTCGCAAATACGAGAAAGAAACGGGCTTGGATGGATTGTACTTTGAGTGAACGAATGCCTACTTTATTGCTTTTGCCAGAAGCGGGGCAATGCTCACAACCCTGAGTCTTTTCAGTTTCTTTCTGTTCTCTGATTGCGGAATGGAATTGGTTGCAATTATTTCCTTCGGTTTTGCGGCATTCAGTCTCTTGATGCACGGTCCCACGAAAAGACCGTGTGTTGCAGCAACGTAAACGTTCTCAGCGCCGTGCTTTTTGAGGGCGCGTATTGCCTGCGCCATTGTTCCGCCCGTGCTTATTATGTCATCAATTATAACGCAGTTTTTTCCCTGCACGTTTCCCCGGATTCCCTCCATTGCGACTTTTTTCCCGCTCAGGCGCTTCTTCCCGATGACCGCCACCTTCGCCCCGAGAACGCGGGCCTGCTTTCTCGCGTTCTTCAATGCACCGTAGTCGGGCGCCACCACCACGAGTTTCTTTATTTTCTTTTTTCGGAAGTATTTTGCGAGAGCGGGAAGCGCGTGCAAGTGCTTTTTTGGCTTGAGGAATTTTTCCACGGCTTTCGAGTGCAGGTCTAGGGCGAATGCTGCATCGGCGCCCGCGAGTTTTATGGCGCGCGCAGCGAGTTGCGCTGACACCGGCTCGCCTTTTTTTGTGATTCGGTCTTGGCGAGCATACCCGTAGTAGGGAATTACCGCAGTGAGTTTTTTCGGCTTCATCCTTTTCGCCGCATCCAGGATGAGCAGCAGTTCAACGAAATTCTCGCTCACCGGCGGGCAGACCGATTGAACAATGAAAGCATGCTTCCCCCTGATGTCCTCGTCGAACCTGCAGTATGTTTCCCCGTCGGGAAATTTTTCAATTTTCAGTTTTCCCGGCTTTTTCCGCAGGGCTTTCGCAACTTCCCTGCCAAGCGCGGGGTTGGCTGACCCGTAAAAAACAGCAATCTGCGAACCTTTCATTCCTTCCACCCAAAAGCCACAAAGCAATTATTGTTTAATTGTTTAGTTTTTATAAATTTATGCCCGCTAAGAATAGTAGAAAGAATTTGGTGAGAGAATGGGGAAAATATTAAAGGTCGGTGCAAGGCAGATTCTGGACAGTCGCGGCAATCCCACGGTTGAATGCGAGTTGTGCACAGATAAGGGCTGCTTTCTCGCCGCGGTTCCGAGCGGCGCTTCCACGGGAAAGCACGAAGCTTTGGAACTGAGGGACGGAGGCAAAGAGTTCCATGGCAGGGGAGTAAAAAAAGCGGTTTCAAACATCCGCAGGCTTATAGCGCCGCACTTGAAAGGAATGCCCCCGGGCGAACAGAAAAAAATTGACAGAATAATGCTCGACCTTGACGGCACAAAAAACAAGGCCAAGCTGGGAGCGAACGCGATTCTCGCGGTTTCCCTCGCTGCAGCCCGTGCCGGCGCTGCGGATAAGGGCATTTCCCTGTTCCGGCATTTGGCTGAACTCTACGGCAATAAAAAATTTTCCATGCCGGTTCCGATGATGAACATAATTAACGGTGGAAAGCACGCCGGCTTCGAGCAGGACATTCAGGAGCACTGCATAATGCCTATAGGCGTAAAAAGCTTTTCGGAAGCGCTGAGGGCAGGTGCCGAAGTTTACCAGGAGCTGGGAGCGACGCTCAAGAAGAGGTTCGGGAATGCCGCGGTTGTCGTGGGCGACGAGGGCGGCTTTGTTCCGCCGCTGCCCAATTCCGAAAAAAGGCTGGAGGCAGTGCAGCGGGCAATTGAAAACTGCGGATACTCGAAGGAAATTGTTTTGGCGCTTGATTGCGCCGCCTCCGAGTTCTTTGATGGCGAGCATTACACTCTCTGGGGAAAAGATTATTCTTCCGGAGAATTGATTGATTATTACAGCGAATTGCTCGGCAGGTTTTCAATCTATTCTCTGGAGGACCCTCTCGCGGAGGACGACTGGCGTGGCTGGCAGGAGATAATGAAAAAATTCGGAAAGAAAAAGCAGATAATAGGCGACGACCTACTGGTTTCAAACCCTGTGAGAATAAAAAAGGCGGCAAAAATGAAAGCATGCAATGCCCTGCTCCTCAAAGTGAATCAAATTGGCTCGCTGAGCGAGGCGCTTGAAGCCGCAGCGCTTGCCGGGAAAAGCGGGTGGAATGTTGTTGTTTCCCACAGGAGCGGCGAAACCTCCGATGACTTTATTGCGGATCTCGCCGTGGGAATAGGGGCGAGCCAGGCGAAGTTTGGGGCGCCCGCCCGCAGTGAGCGCACGGCAAAGTACAACCGCCTGCTGAGGATAGAGGAATTCCTCGGCGGATCGGAATATGCCGGGAAGAAACTCAAATAAAAAAAAACAGGAAAAAATGCTGCAGTTCTCGGATTAATTTTTTTATTTTTTGCCTGATTTTTTTTTCCGCGGGAACTGAAAGGTTAAATTAATTAACCTTTCGCTCTTTTTATTGGTTGATTCTATGCCTCATGCCTTCCCCAAAGAGGATAAAAGGAGAATTAAGCGCAGGCAGGATGAAATTGTAAGGGAATGGATTAAACTCGAGTATTCGCGCGATGAGCCCGAATGCGAAATAGGCGAGGCATCCTGATTTTTTTTAATCCGGTTTTTTTCTTTTTCCAATGTTTTTTTCTTCCAGTCTTTTCATTATTTCTTCTATAACCCGGTCATTGTATCCTTCTTCCCTGAGAACAGCGCGGAGTTCCTCGCCTCTCTCCCTTACCTTGTCCGCTTTGACGAACTCCACGAACCTTTCGACCTCGAGTTCCTCGGCGACACTCAGTCCGCTTTCCTCTTTTGGCTCCCCTTTTGGGAGCCTTGAGCGCATTTCAACGATTTCAATCCTTCTGTCCTCTTTCTCTTCTCCGAGGTTTTCTATTACGAGTTCCTCCGTTTTTGGAGTGCCTTCTTCCCCCGCTTCAATGTTTCCCTCTTCCTCTTTTTTCCTTTTCCTGCGCATCATTCCTCGAACGCGTGAAGCGAACTGTGAGAATTTTGCCCTGACGGAACCCATTATTTCCGCACCTTGTTCTTTTTTATTGAAGCGGCCAGCGAGAATACTCCCGATTTTATCGGGTGAGGAATCGCGGGTT
>CAZKED010000033.1:0-9260 GCA_964551725.1 uncultured archaeon
AAAAAGCGCCACCGTGCAATAAAACATTTTCCCTTTCGGAGAAAACCTGAATCCGAGGGCAGAAAAAACCTTTCTTGCTTTCTCCCGCGTTACAGGAAGGGAGAATTTTTTCTCTTTCCACACAACTAAAAGCGGAAAGCCGACAAGAAATAAATCAAAAAGGATTTCAATCATTCTGCACCTGTTTTTTTCCACTCAGTGTAAGAGCACTTGCCGCACGTAAACCTGTCTTTGTGCTCTGCCATAAAAATTCCCTGCCCGCATTTGGGGCAGACCCTGCGCTTTCTCTCAATGCTTTCTTCCCTTACCTCGTAAAAATCCGGTTTCTTAACCCTCTTCGTTTTCTTTTTTGTCTTCTTGCCCTTTCTTTCCTTTTTCTTCTTCTTGCCCATTCAAATCACTCCTTTTTCTCCCCTGTGTTTTCCGCGGGCTTTTCTTCGGATTCCCCTGCGGGTTTTTTCTCTTTTTTTTCGGCAGGCTTTTCTCCGGCTTCCTCCCCGCCCGGGGCCGGCGCGTTAGCCGGAGCCTCCTCTTTCTTCTTTTTTGTTCCCCTTTCAGGCAAAAAGCCGGACTCAACCCTTTTGAGTCTTTTCCCGGATTTGTAAATGCGAACCCTTCCGTTTACCGTGTGGCTGCCGAAAGGCTGCTTCAAGAACTCTATTACCACGAGTTCTTCCTTTGCGTTTTTCATTGAAGCGATTTTTTTTCTCACTTCTTTGCGCGAGGGCGTTGCCTCAACGCCGCTTATAAAAAATTCGACCTCGGTTCTCTCCATCAACGGGTTTTCGTATTCCCCTCTTATTTCCAAGTGCATTTTTTTTTCACCTACCTGCTAAGCCTGAGCGCGTGCTTTCCGACTCTTGAAACTCCCATCTTCTGGGCAATCCCTGATTTTTCAGGGTCTATTATTACAACATAGCCGCGCCAGAAAGTAGTGAAAGAAGTGCTTCCGCACACAGGGCATTCCTTTCCCTCCTCTATTACCTTGCGGCAGTTTCTGCACGCTTTTCCCCTGTTCATTTTTTAGCCCCCTTTTTTTCCTTTGCCTTTTCTTTTTTCTGCCCTTTCTTTCCCTTCGCTTTCCTCTTTGCCTTTATTTCCGCCTCAATCCAGTCGCTTTTCCCGAGGAAAGGCTGTCTCATTGTAAGCCCGAGCTTCGATTCAGATAAAGAGCCCTTGAGGCTTATTGAAACAATTCTTGCCAGTGTTCTATCGTCCACTTTGAGCTTTTTCTTTGAGTCCTTCCCTACGAAAAGAGCGTTCTTCGCGTCATAATTCAAATACTCGTCCATAATCTGGCTCACGTGAATCAATCCCTCCACAGGACCTATATTCACAAACGCGCCGAACTCTGTTATTTCGGTTACTTTGCCCTCTACGATTTCGTGCATTTTGGGCTTGAACACAAGGATTTCAATTTCCGCCTCATAGTACGCTGCGCCATCGCCGAGAACAACCCTGCCCTCGCCCGTCTTTTTTGCATCCATTACCGCAATTATCACCCCGAGGTCCTCGTCCAGCAACCCCTCGTATTCCTCCTGCGCCAGATTAACAAGGGCCTTTTTCATTTTCTTCCCGAACTTTTCCGGGGGAATCCTTACAGTGTCCTTTATTTTCACAACCTCAAACATTTAAAACCACTAACCCATTTTTACAATTTTTTTCTTCCTGAGATAAATAATCCTCCCACCAAGGCTTTTTATTTTTTTTCTTAGCTCCGCGTCATTCGTTGCAACAATTTTTCCCTGCCTTGCAGCCTCAACCAGGGATTCGTCAGCATTCCCCGCTTCCACTGCAATGACTTTCGCACGATTTTTTTCAAGCAGGCGCAGGGCAATGCCGGCATTCTCCCCGGTTCTTCCACTCTTTCCCGCGAGCATTTTCATTTCCTCAAGCACCTGCCCTGTAACACTGAATTCCGTTCTTCCCAGAAGGGCCCCTATTTCGCTGAAAACATCCACTTTGAGTTCCGCTATGCCCAAAAGCATGCTTGAATCCAAAACCACCTCACTGCACTTCGCCATAAGCCACAAGCCTCCATTTCATTTTCTCGCGCTTGCTTATGGCAATTCTCTGCCCTTTTTCGGCAATAACCGGTTTTTTGAGCGCAACCTTTGCCTTTTTGTTGTTTGAGGAAAGAACGGTTGAAATTGAAGTCATTGTGCCAATTGTCAGCACAAGGGTCTCATTCGCCTTTATTTCCTGCACGCTTTCAATAACGCTCCTTTTAAGGAAATGAATTTCAAGCTCGATTTCGCTCACAGGTTCAGGCAGGGATCCAACAGAGCCTATTACCTGTCCCTTCATTTGGTCATTCTGTGCGATGCCCGGATCGAGAGTTGTTTCAATTGCAATGAGTCCTCCGGGCACTGCCTCATCAAGCTTTCCAGTGCTGCAGTTAATGTTATTTGCAACAGTAACAATGCTCTTTTCCTCAAAGCCGGGGCTCACTTCGATTTTATCCCCTGCCTTAACCTTCCCGCTCAAAATTGTTCCGCCCAAGACCCCGCCCTTCATTTTTTCGGGCAGGGTTCCGGGTTTGTTAACGTCAAAAGACCTGCCGCAATGCATCCTCAGCGGCTTCTTCAAATCGCTTTTTGGGGTGGGGATGCTCCTTTCTATTTCCCCAATGAGCAAATCGATGTTTCCCTTGGAGTGCGCTGCCGTGGGAACAACGGGAACGTTTTCATACCCGAATTCCCTCAGGAATTTGACTATTTGTGCGTAATTCTTTTCCGCTTCATCCTTTTCCACAAGGTCAACCTTGTTCTGTGCAACGACAATTTTGTCTATCCCGCTTATAGCCAGGGCATTGAGGTGCTCTATTGTCTGGGGCTGCGGGCAGGGCTCGTTTGCGGCGATCACCAGGACAGCGCCCTGCATTAACGCGGCGCCGCTCAGCATTGTGGTCATGAGGGTTTCGTGCCCCGGGGCGTCAACAAACGAAACCCTTCTCAAAAATTTTGCCTTTCCCTTGCAGTTAGGGCATTCCTCGGAGTTTGAAAAATAGGCATGCTCATTGCACTTCTCGCATTTGTAGAACATTGCGTCAGCGTACCCAATCCTTATTGAAATCCCCCTCTTGAGTTCCTCGCTGTGCGTGTCCACCCATTGCCCGGTCAGTGCTTCAACGAGACTCGTCTTTCCTGCGTCAACGTGCCCCACCAAGCCAATGTTTATTTCCGCCTGAACGGGATTGCCCTTTTTTCCTTTTGGCGTCTTGGATTCTTTCTTCCTCATTTTTCTCCCTTTTCGCCGGTTTCCCCCGCGGTTTTCTCGGCTTTATCCGCGGATTCCTTTGATTCCTTTTTTTCTTCCTTGGCTTCTTTGCCTTCTTCTTTTTTCTTTCCCGCCTTTTCCGCGGGCTTTTCTTCGGATTCCCCTGCGGGTTTTTCCCCTTTCTTTCCAGCGGGCTTTTCCGCTTCCCCCGCTCCTTCTTTTTCCTCTTTCTTTTTTTCCTTTCCTGCTTCTTTTGCCTCTCCTTCGCTCCCACTCTTCTCCTTTCCGAGCAAGTCCTCAAGCTTTGCGCTCCCGTGCTTTGTTATCGCAATATTCAACTGCGCGATTCCTTTGCTTATCGTGTTGCCCCTCACTGTCCGCCTTTTCCTTTCGCCTTTCGTTTTTGATTTGAATCCTGTTCCTTTGCCTATGAGTATTTTTCTCCTTATGCTTCCTTCAAGCGACCCCTTCATTGGAAATCCGTCTGAATCGCTTCCCCCGGTTATTTTGCCAGAGTAGCCCTGCAGCCCAATTGCTCCAAGGTCAACTTCCTCGCCGATTTTTTTTCCGGCAAACACGACTTCCTCGCTTTTTTTACCGAACGCTTTTCCCGTTTTAGGGTCTGAAATAACAATGTTCATTTGCTCACCTCTTCATTGCTTTCCTCAATTTTTTTTATTTCCTCCAGCAGGTCTTTTTCCTCGCCGCTCAGTTCGGCGGCATTAACTATTTCAAAAAATTGCTCTCTGGGAATAAAAGAATAAAGCGTTTCCCCCTCCCTGAGGTTTCTGCCCACCACTCCTTTCTGTATTGCCACCGCAAATTCCTTTTCTTTCTCCGCGATTTCTACCTCCCTGTTCTTTGACTGAATGCTTTCAATTTCGCCCAGCGTCTTTCCCGATTCCCTCATTGCAATCACTCCCTTCCTGAGTCTGCCCTCAAGAACCCTTATGCCCACAATCGCCGGACCGCTTCTCCTGAAAACAAACCCTTTGAGCACTTTGAATTTCGCGGGCATTGCGAGCCTTGAGAGCTTTTCTTTTTTGAGCCTTTCCTTTTCCTCGTTCCGCCATTCCTCGAATTCCTCAATAAGCGAATAAATAACATTGCCCGAAAAAACCCGTATTCCTTTTTTCCTTGCCTCTTCCCGTGCAGCGGAATCCACGGAAACATTGAAGGCGATTACTGCCGCTTCAAGAGGGTTCTTTTCTTTTAAGGCAACAGCCTCGCTCACATCCTTCTTTGAAACATTGCCCACTTCGGTCTTTTTAATGCCAATTTTTCTCGCCTCAATCATTCTTGCCAGCGCCTCGATGGAGCCCAGCGTGTCAGCCCTTATTATTATGCCTGTCCTGCCCTTTCTTTTCGTTTCCTCTATTTCCTTCTCAATTTCCTCGCTGTCCTTTTTCTCGTTTTTTATGCCCCTTACAGGCGCTCCGGGCAAAGCGTTCTCCAAAAGAGGAGCGGCAATCTTAACACCGCACGCAGCCGAGACCTCGGCAACTTTTTCAAACCTCTGCCTTGACTCGCGCATTTCTTCCAATGGCTTTGGCCTGAACAGTGCGCGGACCTTTGTTTTAATCACTCCATGCATTCCTCCCAGCAGGAGATCTTCGCCTCCGCGCAGTATTCCCTCGTACAGGATTACGTCAATTGTTACCCCCAGCCCGCGTTCTTCCCTTATTTCGAGTATTGTGCCCTTTGCCTTTTCCCCCTCGCTGATTTCGAGCTTTCCCTTAAGGAACCTCTGGCTCAACCCTGCCAAAAGCATTAGAACCTCGGGAATTCCCTCGCCCGTGAGAGCGGACAAAGGAACGATGGGCACTTGCTTTGAAAAATCACTGCATTTGTCGAAGCGCTCGCTTTGAAACCCTTTCTTGAAAAGCTCTCCGACAAGCCCGTAAATTTTTTCATCCAGTTCCTTTTCGGCTTCGCCTGACTGCTGCCCCAAATTCTCCAAAAAAGAGCCCTTTTTTGAATTCCATTCCCTGAGTTTGTCTATTTTGTTGGCGCAAACAATAAAGGGCGTTTTAAAAGAGTTCAGTATTTCAATTGCTTCCTCTGTCTGGGGCTGGATGCCCTGGCTGATGTCAATTACGAGAACAGCCAAATCCGCAATGCTTCCCCCGCGCTTTCTGAGGTTGGTGAATGCCTCGTGCCCCGGCGTGTCAATGAAAAGCAGCCCGGGCAGGCTCACTTTGAACCCGAATTTTTCAATGAGGTTCCCGCTAAGTTTTCTGATTGTTTCCAAGGGCACTTCGGTTGCGCCTATGTGCTGGGTGATTTTTCCTGCTTCCCTTTCCGCCACGGTTGAACCCCTGACACTGTCCAGGAAAAGGGTTTTTCCGTGGTCGACATGACCGAGCACTGAAATTATCGGCTTGCGCATCATTCTCCGCACCTATTCCAATCCGGTGGAACCGAATCCTCCCCCGTTTCTTTTGGTTTCATCAAGTTTTTCAACTAGACTGACCTCGGGAAATTCAACCCTTGCAAAAACCATTTGCGCGATTTTTTTTCCTTTCCCCACCTTGAATGCCTTGTTCCCGAGGTTTACGAGAATTACCTTTATTTCCCCCCTGTAGCCGGAATCGATAGTGCCGGGCGTGTTGAGAACCGTGATTCCACTGTTTACAGCCAGGCCGCTTTTGGGCCTTACCTGTGCTTCAATTCCTCTGGGCAACGCAATTTTTATCCCTGTTCCGACCAATTTCCTCTCGCCTGGCATAATCGTCAAATCCTCGCTTGCATAGAGGTCCATGCCCGAATCGCCTTCGTGCGAGTATTCCGGTATTTTCGCATCCTCTCTCATCTTTTTTATCCTGACATTCATGGCAAAGCCCCGCTTTTCGATTCGCTCGGCGAATAAACGCTTCTCCTTGAAGCATCGTACTCGGGTATTTCCCCCGGCGCGAAAAAGAGTTCAATCTCCTTTTTCGCTATTTCTCTGCTCTCTGAGGCATGCACCAGGTTGTTCTGGTTGCTCATTGAAAAACTGCCGCGTATTGTTCCAGGTTCTGCTTTCCTGCCGTTTGTGGACCCCGCCATTTTTCTCACGACCGCCACTGCATCGATTCCCTCAAGAATTGCAAGCACGCATGGAGCCGAGGACATGAATTCCAGTAGTTCCGCAAAGAAAGGCTTGTCCCTGTGGTGAGCGTAATGCGTTTCAAGCTTTTCTTTCTGCAGCAATTCCATTTTCATTCCGGCAATTTTGAGCCCTTTGTCCTCGAACGCTGAAAGAATCCTGCCCACAAGCCCGCGCTGCACTGCATCGGGCTTGAATATTATAAGGGTTTTTTCCATTCATTCCGCCCCCTTTTTTTCTGCAGTCTTCTCTTTCATGCCGGCATTTGTCCATTTGAATTTTGCAGGAGTCCTGCCGAGTTTGAGCAAATTCTTCTCGCATTTTCCCGAACAGAAAAAATATTTCTTTCCCGTCTTCTTGACGAAAATTTTTCCCGTTCCCGGGACAATGTTTTTACCGCAAAAAGAGCATTTCATTTCCATTCCTCCCTGCCCTTACTGTGCCTTTATTTCTCCCGCTTCCCTTTCGGTGCTGAGAAGTATTACAACGTCGCCTTTCTGCAGGTTGCCCTTTACATTCCTTCTCTTTACGCGGCCTTTTTCAGGACCCTCTAAAATCCTTAGCATTACCTGCACGATTTCCCCCTGCACTCCGGTCCTTTTTATTATTTCAACAACCTCGGCGGGAGTTCCTTTCTCCATTACTTATCCACCTTCTCTTTTTCTTTTTCCGCGGTTTTCTCGGCTTTATCCGCGGATTCCTTTGATTCCTTTTTTTCTTCCTTGGCTTCTTTGCCTTCTTCTTTTTTCTTTCCCGCCTTTTCCGCGGGCTTTTTCTCTTTCTTTTCTTTGGGCTTTTTCTTTTCCCCGGCTTCTGTTTGCTTCTCTTCTTTTTTCCCTGTTTCCCCAGCGGCTTTCTTGCCAGCGGGCTTTCCCTTTTCAATGAACTGGTTTATTTTTTTCACCAGCTCCGTAAGTTCTTTTTTTGCTGGTCCCTCTTCAACAATTGCAATGCTGCTTGTGCCAACTTCGATTCCGGCTTTTTCCCCCAGTTCCTTTTTTGTGTTCACGAAGGAGTAGGGGATTTTCTTCTCCCTGCAGAGAATCGGCAAGTGCATTACTATTTCCTTTGGTTCAACGTCTTTTGCTATAAGCACGAGTTTTGCCTTTTCCCTCTCCACTGCCTTTGTAACCTCGTTGACTCCAATGCGTATTTTTCCCTTTTCGCTTGCTGTTGCCAGCACTCGGAGCTGTTCGTCCATCAGTTCTGCCGATACGTCGAATTCCATTTTCCTCACACCTCCAAACCTTTCAAAAAGGCATCCGCCCTTAAAAAAAGGTTCACCAAAAGTTTTTCATCGGTTTTTTTGCGGCAGCAAAAAAGAATGCTGCCAGCACTAGAGATTGCCCCCAAAAAGGTTTTAAAATCTTTTTCCGCTCTTTTCTCAGGCGTGCGTGAACCAGAGCTCTGTTTTTTCCTTTTCCGCGGAATCAACGATTGCAAACCCAAACCTGTTCAGGTAGCAGTGTTCCCCCTTTTCCAGGGAGAGAATGCTTTCATCCGCAAGCCCCTCAATTTTGCGCCCGTTGGGCATCATTATTTTTACCTGCACGCCTTCCAAAAACCAGGGGATAATTTCCCTTGCAACGGGTTTTTCGCAAGTAAATTCCGCAAACGCCTTGAGCTTTCCCGTTCTCTTGATTCTGACATTGTAGGCTTCCCTGAGCCTAACTTCCTTTCCCTCTTTTCCCTCCACGTCCGACCTTTCAACCGTAAAGCTCTGCAGTTTTTCCCCGAGGGAAAATTCTTTGCCATCAACGAGAACATTCTTCTTCTTTGCTTTCTCCACTATGAGAATGAGCGGTCTCTGGGCAAAGCCCGTTTTTTTCGCTTCCTCCACCACGAGTTCCCTGTTTTCCGCAGCGATTGTTTCCCATTCAATGAGCGCGTCCCTTCCCTTTATTCCCAAATCAAGTATTACTTTTCTCAGCGCTTCCGGAAAAAAGCCGCGCCTCCTGAAAGCGCATATAGTTCCAAGCCTCGGGTCGTCCCATCCCCGGTATTTGCCTGCCTCGATTTCTGTCCTTATCTTAGAGGTCGAGAGCACGGCGCCTTCAAGCTGCAGCCTGCCCGTATAAATCGAGTGGGGGTACTCCCACTCAAAGTAATCGTACAAGAATCTTTGCTTTGTTTCGTTCTGCTGGTGCTCCTGTCCCCTTATTATAAGCGTTATCCCCAGCTCGTGGTCGTCAACGCCCGAAGCAAAATTGTAACTCGGCCATACATGCACTTTTTTTCCAACGCGCGGGTGTTGCGGGGAGTCAACTATTTTTGCGATCCACCAGTCCCTCACGCTCGGGTCCTTGTGTTTCAGGTCGGTTTTAATCCTGAGAACCGCTTCGCCTTCCTTGAATTTGTGGGAGAGTATTTTCTTGAATTTCTCCAGTTGCGTGCCCCTGTCTTCGCTCCTGCAATCGCATGCTTCGCCCTTTTTTGTTTTCTCCCTCCATTCCTCTGCATCGCAGGTGCACACGTAAGCCCCCTGCTTCAGAATGAGTTTTTTCATGTACTTTTGGTACAATTCAAGCCTGTCCGACGCAAAATAGCGTTCATCCACCTTGCAATCAAGCCATTCCAGGTCCTCGAGAAAAAACCGCTCTGCGTTCTCAATTGGTTTTTTCACTTTCGGGTCAGTATCATCAAACCTGAGGATGAACTTTCCGTCGTATTTCCTCGCGTACTCGTGGCTGAGCACTGCGGCTCTTGCAGAGCCCAGGTGCAGCGGTCCGTTGGGGTTCGGCGCAAAGCGCGTTACAACTTTTTCCTTTTCCGCCCATTCGAGTTCAGGGAGGCCAACGCGGCCCTCTCTCGCGCCCAGTTCAAATCCCTGCTTTTCAAATCTGTGGAATTCCTCTTCCAGTTTTTTTCCGTCGAGGGAGTTTGCTTTCTCGACGTGCTTTTTCGCAATTCCCGCAAGTTCCCTTGCTTCAATCCCCGGGAAAAGGGCCTTGAG
>CAZKED010000034.1:0-6728 GCA_964551725.1 uncultured archaeon
TCAATGCTTCTCAACCGCCTTAGACATCAGGTTGAACTTGTGTATATGGGTCTTTTCATAGCGAACTGGGAACTCGGCTTTTATTACCTAGCGGACAAAATAACCAGTTATCTGCTCGCAGCGCCGAAAGATGCGCTTTCGCAAGTGCTGTTGCCTTACAATATTGAAAGGAGCAACAGTTCCGAAACAATTGGCCGATTTGCCTCACTGAGCATTAAGTTTTCGGTTCTTTTCACTGTTGTTGCGGGTCTGGCCATAACCGCTTTGGCAGGTCCGGCTCTCGCTCTTTTTTTCCCGGATTTCAGCAACGCGTTCTATCTTTTTCCTTTTTTGATACTGCTTTACATTGTGATGGAGGACGCTCCTCTTTCAACTGTTTTCAAGTCGTTGAACAGAATGGACCTCGTAGCAAGGGCTGAGCTAGTCTCGCTAGCAGTTGGCGTTGTTTTGGGACTCGTGCTTATCTCGGCGATGCAGGCGGTTGGCTTCATTCTCTCAAGGGTGGTTGTTTTCTTGGCAAAAATGCTGATAATGCTTTACTATTTGCGCGGAATGAAAATCAGGGTTGAAATAATTCCGCGCTTCCGTGACCTCAAATACTTTTACTCCTCGTTCAGGTCGCTGCTGCCCTAATCGAGTTTTGAGCGCATCCATTCAACGGTTTTTTTTAGCCCGTCCCCCGAGGAGAATGCCGGCTCCCATCCGAGTTTTTCCCTTGCCAGTGAACAGTCAAGCTGTATGGATTCCACTTCCTTGAGGGCGGGGGCGAATTGCGGCTTGCCCTCGAAGCCCGTGAGAGCGGAAAGCTTTTTGAACATCTGCAAAACGCTTTCCTGTTTTGATTGAGACACATTAAAGTTTCCGCTCTCCCCGCTTTCCAGCGCGAGAACTGCTGCCCTTGCCGCATCTTCCACAAAAACAAAGTCCCTTGTTTGTTCGCCGGAACCGAATATTGTCGGAGGTATTCCGCACAACATTTTTCGCATGAACTTTGCAACCACTCCGCCGAGTTCAGGGCTTTGCCTCGGACCGAAGACATTTCCGTAGCGCAGGTTGCAGTAGCCAAAGCGTGCTCTTTTAGCGTAGAATTCAATGTATTCCTCGCAGGCGAGCTTTGAAATCCCGTAAGGGGAAAAGGGCTTTTTTGCATCCTCTTCTTCCAGTTTCTCTTTTTCCGGGAAGCCGTAAACTGCAGCACTTGACGCAAAGACAAATTTTCCAATTTTTGCCCGCGAGGCCGCATCCAGCAAGTTGAGAGTTCCAACAATGTTTGTTTCCGCGTCCTTTGCCGGGCTTTTCATTGATTGTTCAATGCTTGTCTGCGCTGCGAGATGGCATATTTTTTCAATGCGGTTTTCAGAGAAAATTTTTTCAACAAGTCTTGGGTTTGAAATATTACCCTTAATGAATTCCGCCTTTTCATTCACGTTTTCCTTTTTTCCTGTGGAGAGGTCGTCCAGAACTACAACTTCAATGCCCTCTGTCAAGAGCATGTCCGTTACATGCGAACCAATGAAGCCCGCGCCGCCTGTTACAAGCACCTTCATTCAGTTGCCTCCTTTTCGAGGAATCCCGCTACAAGCCCTGCAAAAAAGGGAATGTTCATTGTGTAAAAAACGAGGGGAGCCAGAAGGGCATAAGCCCTGTGCCCTGACTTTGATTTTAGCATGAGATTTATTCCCTTGAATTCCATTGGCAGGGCATGCAGTAGGGCAAGAGCCAAAAAAGCCCAGTGAAAGGGCACGAGTGCAAGCAATGGAATTATTAGTCCAAAGTAGCCCTTGACAATTATTTGTTTGGGGTGCGTTTTGAAATAGGGATAGCTTTTTTTGCCTGTTGCATAGTTGAATTTCATTACCTCGCATGGAAATTCAGGCCACTTGTGCTTCCATACCGCATTTGGAACATATTCGAGAGTGTAGCCTTTTTTCATCATCCTCCGCGCCAAATCAATGTCCTCGCCATAGGGCAAGCTTTCGTTGTATTCTCCCGCTTCTTTGTATGCCTTTTTCGTGAAAATCCACGCTGCAATCCTTCCCTCCTTCATTTCCCTCTTTATCCTTTCAGGGTTATCATAGCGAAGCCTGTACTGCAAATCGCGGTATTTTGAAATGAATGTTTTTGGCTCCCAGACACGGAGTTTTCCAATCACGCCCGCGGTTTTTCCCTTGAGCGCGGGAATGCATTTTTTCAAGTAGTCCTTTTCATACCATGCGTCCGCGTCCACCAAAAAAATTATTTCGCCTTCGCTTTTTTTTATTCCGTTCACGCGGGGTCTGACGCAGCCCTTTCCCTTGATGTGCTTTATTTTGTAAAGCTTTATTTTTTTTGACTTTTTCGTTTTTTCCCTCACGATTTGCTCCGTCCTATCCGTACTGCCGTCGTCCACCACTAAAAGTTCGAAGTTGGAATAGCTTTGCGCGAGCAAGGAATCAATGCTCCTGCCAATGAGTTCCTCTTCGTTGAAGGCAGCCATTATTATGGAAACTTTTGTTTTTTTTGGGTTCATTCAATGACCTCCCTAAAATGAAGGAACTCGGTTTCAATGCCTTGGTCTTCAAGCCATTCAAGAAGTGCGGAAAGGTTTGAAAGGTTCTGCCTGGTGACAGGGTTCAGCACCCCAATAGGCGCGATATGGGCATGCACTCCAATTAGTCCCCCAAGCGAGATTATTTTTTCCGCTCTTTCAATTGTGCCCTCTCTTAAATCCCAGTTTCTCGGAACGTTCAGCACACCGTTAACCTTTTCCGGAAAAAGCGGAGAGACGTTTTTCAGCCCCGCGCTATCGCTTTTCGCTTTTGCGCTCAGCGCGTGCGAGGTCATGCTTCCCGCAATCGCAAGTTTTTTTTCCCTCAACACTGAAAGGAGTTCTAGAGTGACACCCCAGCCGGGTGGAGCCAGAACCTTTGGCTCCGGAAAGCCGGCATTCCTGAATATTTCAATGCTTTCCTCTATTTTTCCCCTTGCCTCGCCCCTGCTCCTGTAAAGGAATTCCTCAGCGGAAAGGTTTTCCGGGGAAAAGTGCGTCAGTCCATGCAGTTCCGCGGAGAACCTTTTTTTTGAGATTTCTTTTTTGAAGAGTTCGCGGAATTCTTGGTGCAAATCAATCTTGTTCCCTTCGCTTTTTGGTTCCAGTTTCCCGAAAAGGGTTTTTTTCACCATGAGTGGCAGAATCTTCCTCAACCCGTGCCTGAACAGAGAAAAGCCCCTGAGCGAATAGCGCGCGGGAACAAAATGCGTTACTTTCAGTTTCGGAAACCCTGTACAGAAATCCTGCAGTACGCTCAATTCTTCCATGAACGCTGGATTTGTGTCGTCAACGCCAAAAATAAGTTTTACCATTTTTATCAGCTTTTTATGCTTTTTATTCCCTCAATCATCCTTTTTTTCATTCCGCTGGAATACCATTTGAACTCGTGGTATTGCTTCAGCGTTCCCCATTTTTTCTTGAACCTTTTAATGCCTTCTTCCTTTTCCGTGGTTTTTCCAACAGGAACGTTGGAGAGGTCAAAAACCCTGTATCCTTTTGGAACAGCCCATTCAATGAGCTTCCAGTTCATCAGGTCTGTGGGGAAATACCCGTAGGTATGTGGTTTTACTGCGTTTGAGAACTCGTAAATTTCCGAGCAAAACGTTCCTATCATAAGCCCCGCGATTATTTCTCCGCCGAGCTGGACGAGGAGAAGTTTTCCCATTCCCTTTTCAATTACCTCGCGCCAGAATGCCTCAAAATATTCCCAAGGATAAGGAGCAATGCCAACATGGTCGTGGTGGGACTTGTAAATTGAATAGAATTCCTTCATTTCGTTCAGGGATTCGGCTTCGCGGGTGAATGCTTCTGTTTCCTTTCCCTTTCGAACGTCCCTGCGGGCGTGCTTGTAGATTGAATGCCATGTTTCCCCGCTTGTTTTTTTCAGTTCAAGGACAGCATTCTCCTTAACACTTGGCTCAAAGTCAAGCGCGGAGAACCACTCCACGGGATCCCATTTCGGAGAAGACCAGATTGTAATCCAGCTGATTCCCTCCTTTTTCGCTCGCGCCTGAAGCGCGCGGACCAGTTCGGTGAATGCTTTTCTTTCGCTGCCTTTTTTGCATAGTAGAACCGGCGGCGAATAGGAAAGCCATGAGTTCGCAAGCTTTTTGCGTAGCATTCCGTGTGAGCGTTTTTCAAGCAGGGCAATCTGTGCAATCCTTTTTTTTCCTTTGAGGATGGCGAAAAACCTTGCTCTGAACCCAAGGGATTCCATCACTTTTGCCATCTCTCTTGTTTGGTAGATGTGGTGGTTTTCCGACTTGGCGAGAAAGGAATTCCATTCCCCGTCCCTTTCCAATTCAACGAACCGCATGTTTTAAATCAATCAGTGAACTCCTTTAAAACTTTTATCTTTCTTTCCGCAGGTTTTTGTACCAACAATTATTTAAATGGTTACAGGCAAAATTTAATGTGGAAAAATGGAGCGGGTAAAAAAACAAAATATTATTTTTCTTTCAATCGACTCCCTGAGACAGAGCCACCTGTCATGCTACGGCTACAAAAGGAAAACCACTCCAAACATTGACTCATTTGCAGCCAACGCTGTAAAATTCACTCAGTGCATTGCCCAAGCAAACTGGACTTTGCCGAGCCATTTCTCAATGATGACAGGGATGTATCCCTACTTCCACGGCTGCACCGACGAGAAAAAAAAACTCAATCCCGCGATTCCCGTGTGGCCGGAAATAATGCGGGAAGCCGGCTACGCTACTGCTGCATTTACTGGCGGGGGATATCTTTCGGAGGACTACAATTTCAACAAAGGTTTTTCTTTTTTCGACGCGGAAAAAGAGCCCCAGACAAAAAAGAACAAGAAGATTATCTCATGGCTTAAGGGCATTCAACAGCCTTTTTTTCTCTTCCTGCATTCCTTTGACGTGCATCACCCCTATTCTCCTCCGCCGGAATTTGACAAATTCACCGAGGGCGAAAAAATTGACGTGGACACTTCCAAGACATTTTTCCAGAGCGTGAGTGATGGGGGCGGGAAGCTTGGGGAAAAAGAGCTAGGGCGAATTGTTGACCTGTACGATGGCGGCATATCCTTTTTTGATAGCTCGTTTGGCGAACTCATTTCAGGAATAAAAGAACTCGGCTTTTGGGAAGACACTTTTTTTATTGTGACCGCGGACCACGGCGAAGAGTTCCTCGACCATGGGCGGATGGGGCACTCTGATTACAGTTTTTACGACGAACTCATAAAAGTGCCGCTTTTAGTGAAGAGCCCCTTGCACGGAGCACTCAAAATTGATGATCAGATAAGGCACATTGACCTGATGCCCACTTTGCTGGAATTGCTCGGCATAAGGGCAAATCTCAAAATACACGGCAAAAGTTTTGTTCCCTTGCTTGAGGGTGTTACCTCAGCCAGAGGAAGAATAGCATTCAATGAAATGAGAACGAATGTGAGAGTAATACGCTCGGTGCGCGCCGGCGGATGGAAGCTCATAAAGCGGGAGTTCATGGCAAGCAAGGTGTTCGAAAAAAACTGGAGGAAGTGGCTGCCCCGCTATACAAAAAAAGCATTCCTTTTAATGAAAGGAAATCTGCGCAGGGGAACAAAAAAGAAAAAAGTGCTCACAAGCGGCGTTGAACTTTACAGCCTCAAGAGCGACCCGCATGAAAGGGAAAACTTGGCCGTGAAGAACAGAGAAAAGCTTAAGGAGTTGGAGGAGGAACTGAAAAATTGGGTAGAATCGCAGGGCTCCACTGCCCTGAAAGAGCCTCTCAAAGTAACGCTTGAAGAAAAAACGCAAAACCAGCTAAAAGGCCTTGGTTATCTCTGAAACCGGAATCCTACTTCCTCTTTTTTATGAATTTTGCGGGGTTTCCGGCCCATATTTCGTTTGCCGGAATGCTCCTTGTTACCGTGGAGTTAGCGCCAACGACAGCGCCTTTCCCTATTTTTACCCCCTTGAGAATAAGCGTCTGGCAGCCTATCCAGTTGTCTCCCTCAAGCACAACCTTCCCTTTTTTTCCTTTCTGTTGCCTTATGGGGATTCCTTTCCTGAAGCCGTGGTCCTCGCTCATTATTGAAACATTGTGGGAAACAAAGCAGCCATTACCGATTTTTATTCCCCCCGCGCCGTTGAAAAAGCACCATTTGTTGATGCCGACATGCTTCCCAATTTCAATTTTCTTCGGGCACTTCATTATAACCGACGGATGCATGAACACGTCCCTGCCGAAAAAATTCTTCCCGAAAAAAACAAGCGCCTTCGCTTTGCCCAGATATTTGTTCCATGCTCTTGTTGCAACCGTTACAAACAGATCCCAGTCAAGCATTCTGCCAACCCTTCAAAAATTGCTGGCTGCGAAAACCTTTTTAAGGCTATTGAGGATTCTTCCTTTCTGTGGGCATTCTGCTTTTTAACATATAAAAATATCAATATAAGTATCCATATGAGTTGTTGATATGGCAATGAATCGTGTTTTGAAATATCTGTATTATAATTTTTATGTTAAAATATTTCCTAATTACCAAATTGAATTGGAAAAAGCAACAGGGCATTGCAGTAGCCTTCTTGATGTGGGCTGTGGAAGTTCATCTCCAATACGAAGATTTTCAAAAAGAATTTATTGTGTGGGCGTTGACGCTTTTGGACCAAGCATAGAAAAAAGCAAAAGACAAAAAATCCACGATGAATATTATAAACTGGATGTATTAGAAATTGGCAAAAAGTTTGGGGAAAAC
>CAZKED010000035.1:0-6689 GCA_964551725.1 uncultured archaeon
GGAATGAACGACTTGGGACTGGTTTATGAAAGGGTTTCCGTGCTTAAGGGAATGCCTTTTCTCGCAGCATATCTTTTGAGTGTCAGGGTAACCGCGGAGGAGGTTTTTTTTCGCGGATTTCTTGCAAAAAAATACGGTGTGCTGGTTTCCTCTGTGCTCTTTGCGCTTGCACATGTTTTTTACGGTTCAATAGCCCAAATAATGGGGGCCTTTGTGCTCGGAGCCCTGCTCTCCGCGGCATTTTTAGTCAATAAAACCATTTTCCCCAATATTTTGGCACATTGCGGCTATAATTTCGTGGTTTTAATGCTCTATGGGTGAAAAAAATGGCAATTATAGTGAAGGAAAACAGGGGGACGGAGAAAGCACTCCGGAAGGCGGTAAATGCCCTTAAAAGCGGCAAAATAGTGGTTTTCCCCACTGAAAGCAGCTATGGGATGGGCTGCAGCATTCAATTCAGTAAGCAAATAAGGCAAATATACATAATAAAGCACAGGAGCCCTGACAAGCCGTTGCCGGTGATTGCCGGCAGTATGGCAATAATTGAAAAGTACGCCGTGCTTGATTCCGCGGCAAAAAAGCTCGTGGGGGAATTCATGCCCGGTCCGCTCACACTGGTTGTGGAAAAAAGGAAAAGCGTGCCGGAAGAGCTGAGCGAAAAAGGCATTGCGTTCAGGATTCCCGGACACAAATTCGCGAGAGAAATGGCTTTGGGGGTTGGAGTGCCTGTAGTTTCAACCAGCGCGAATCTTGCCGGGGAAACCCCGGTGTACGATGTTAGGAAAATGAAGCCGGAATTGCTGGAGAAAACTGATGTTGTCGTTGATGCAGGCATCCTCCCTAAAAGAATGGCTTCCACTGTTTTCCATGTTTCCAGGAGAAGGGTGCTTAGGACCGGACCGATAAGTGAGGAGGACATTAAAAAAGTACTCAATGCCTCCTCAAATTCCACTAGATTCGAATGGGGGTTTCAACGGAAACCTACCCTCTAAAGGCATTTATAAATAGCAATAAGAACAGTTTATTATGAACGCTGGAGAGTTGAATGGCAACCTAAGTTTTTTAAATTATTTTTATGGGATAAGAGTCAATGAAAATGATGTAAAAAATTTCAGAAATTTCTCGAAAGCGGAAAAGTTTAGAAAGAGAGGCATGGGCCCTTCCAAAACATCAAAGCTTTTGGGTGTTCCAAAAAGGAGAATAGAACACTGGTTTTATGACAATAGCCAGCCAATCGTGGCCAGATTACAGAACTACTATTCAGCCCTGGGAAATCCTGGAAAAGAGAAAAAGTGGCTTTCAATAAGTGCTACAAGAGGAGGCATACTTACAGGACCATGGATTAAGGTCCCAATAAAAGCAAATGAGTTTAAGGATATCAAATTAGCCATTGATCAGATAAAACCTCTGAAGGAAACTTACAAGAGGGCGGCTGAATTTGGAATAGATAAGAACAACTTTGAGAAATTGCGATATAAACTCTTTTATTACCTTACCGGATTGATAGTGGGCGACGGAGCGATTTCACGGGGAACTGGGACAAAAAGAATTACTAGAAGAATAACACTCGGAATGAGCAAAAGACATCAAACAAACGAAAGAATTGGGCGGTTCGTTGTTCTGTGCTCTAATAGCATTGGGTTAAGAATGCACAGAACAAAAGACGGAAAACCCAGCAGAAAAAACAGACATCACTTCTTCAGATGGCACAGCCAATGCTCGCCATTAGTCGAATGGATTTCAGAAATTTGCTTTGGACTAAAAGAAAGCCAAAACACGACATATTTTCCGATCAAGGCAGAATGGATCCTGAAAAGTCCAGAAGAATTGAGAATAGCGTTCTTACAGGGAATTGCCGATTCTGATGGATATGTGGATATAGGAGTTTCCCAAGTTGGGCTCATTACAAAAAGCAATATTGAACTTTTAGAAAAATTATTGGACAGTATCAACGTTCATCACACTCGAAAATATCTGCACTATCAAAGTCTGCCAACCGCCATGGTAAGTACAAAAGACGCATATGAACTGCCTATATTCAACCCACATATTAAATCGTACAGATGGCTGCTGGTGAAAAAAATTGTTGAGGCGGAAAGGCTGTCTTACAAGCTGCCAGCGAAACTGGGCAATGAAGTAACGGAATTCCTAAAAAACGGCGCTTCTTCTATAGACATAGTTAAAATGCTTTTGAACAAATACAACATACTAGTGCGAGAAGGAAGCGTGCAAAAGAGAATCGGGACGCTCAAAAAACGGGAGGCGACCAGCACATGATTTGTCTCGGCATCGAAAGCACCGCACTCTAGGAAACTAGGCGGAGATACTTTCGGCGCCGGAATAGTGGACGAAAAATGCAATGTGCTTGCAAACGAAGGGCATTCTTTCAAGACTGAGCGCGGTGGCATTCACCCCCAGAAAGCAGCAGAGCATCACCTGGAAAAAGGCACTTCGGTTATAAGCGCGGCGCTGGAAAAGGCGGGCGTTGGCTGGGAGAAAGTGGACGTTATTTCATTTGCCCAGGGTCCCGGGCTTGGACCGTGCCTGAGAATTGGGGCGGTTGCCGCAAGAACACTATCACTTATACATAACAAGCCCTTGCTTGGCGTTAACCACTGCATCGCGCATATTGAAATAGGCAGGGCAAAGACTGGTGCTAAGGATCCAATTGCATTGTATGCGAGCGGGGGCAACACCCAGATAATAGGGTACAGGAACGGAAAGTACAGGGTTTTTGGTGAAACGCTTGACATTGGCGTGGGAAACCTGCTGGATTCTTTTGGCAGGAAGCTCGGCATCGGGTTCCCTGCTGGACCCGTGCTCGACAAATGGTATTTTGAAGGCGGGAAATTCATAGAACTGCCTTACAGCGTCAAAGGCATGGATTTGGTATTCTCGGGACTGGAAACCGCGGCAGAGCAGAAAATAGGGGGGTGCAGCAAAAAGGACCTGGCTTACAGTCTGCTGCATACCGCTTTTGCAATGCTGACTGAAGTTACAGAAAGGGCATTGGCGCAGAGCGCAAAGAGCGAGGTGCTTATTGTGGGAGGCGTTGCAGCAAGCAAGGCACTTCAGCAAATGGTTTCAAGAATGTGCAGTGAGCGCAGAGCAAAAATGTTCGTTCCGGACACGCAGTTTTGCGTGGACAACGGCGCAATGATTGCATGGCAGGGTTTGATTGAATTCCGGCACGGTGGGGAAACGCAGCTCGCCGACTCAGCGGTCAGGCAGAGGTTCAGGGCTGATGAAACGGGGGTAAACTGGATTTGAGCGCTTGGAGGAATTACATTTCCCCTTTTTTTTCCTTTTCCTCGAGCGCTTTTACGAGTTCGGCTCGGTGCTTTTCGAATTTTTCCTTTAATTCCTTGAGTTCCTGGAGGGAGTGCTGCTGCATTAATTCATGGAATTCCCATTTTGCCAGTTCATCAAGCAGTGCCTTGTAGCTTTTTTCCATTGCCGTGCCTCCTTTTTCTTTTTTTTACCGCGCTTTTATGTTTTTTAAAATGCAAAAGCGTTTTAAAGGGATTTGGGTTTGCCCCTGCGCATCCTTCTGAGGTTCTTGCGCACAGTGCGGAACTGCAGAGAATCAAACCTTTTTGAGTACAGGTAGAGCCATATGAAAATTGCCGTTATTATTACAAAGAGTATAAAATTCAGCGCTACTGCAATCTGCGGGGTTACCTGCGCCGCAATGCCCAGACCGCCCAAAAACCCCTGCCAGTCCACCATTTTCTGCCCAGGGTCCAGTAAAAAGTAGACGCCGGCTGTAATTATTGCAACATACGCAAGTTCTATCATTAACCTCGCTATTACCACTGGATTGTCTTTTGGGGTGCGTATTTTTTTCCTCACCGCTTCCTTTATCAGGCGCTTTGTTCTGTCGTGTATTTGGAAAACGTGCGCATTCTTTCTTTTTGCGGCAAAATGGATTATGAGGAATGCGAAGAGAATGAAAACCATTAGAACGAGGGGCGTCGGGTCATCTGAAACTGCAATGCTTTTTTCCGAAATGCTCACCCGAAAAAAGGAGAAAAGCTCAACCAGGAAAAGGAAAAAAAGTATAAGTTCAACGAGAACTACTGCAAGCGGGATTTTTTCAACCGGCTTCTTTTTGACCGCGCTCTTAGCGCGCTTCTTTTTCCGCGGCATCAAAAAAAGAAGGAGCGAAGTTGTATAAAAATGTTGGCTCTGCTTCTTGGCGGGCTATTCCACGGCAAGACCGAATTCCCTGTCTATTTTTTTTGCGGTTTCTTCCATTTTCCTGAATATGCGGTCAATGTCCTCCTCGACTTCGCGGATTGTGCGGAACACGCTCTTTGAACGGGGCAAGTAGTAACGCCCGCTTCTGACAATCAATCCCGCGCGGAGCAGATTGTTCAAATGGTTTATGACAGAGCCGCGGCTCATGTTCACGCGTTTTGAGAGCTCTGTGGAGGTCAGGGGCCTGCCCTGCTCTGCGGCTTTCACTATTTCGCGGAATATTGCCGACGCGGTTTTCTCCCTGTCAATGTTTTCAAAGAAGCCGAGCGAGTGGCAAATCCATTCAAGTTCCCTGTCTATATCGGAGGAAAAAGGTCTTTCCACCCTGCGGACGACAATCCTGAAAGAGCTTTTACCGGCAGGCATAGGAAAAATAGTTCTGAAAAAATTTAAAAAAGTTTTGATTAAGAAGGCTTATAAAAGATTAAATAATTTAGACGTGGGTTGGGGTTAAGTGGCTGAACTTATTTACAGGGGCGCGGAAGCCGAGGTTTTCCGAACCAAAATCCTGGGCATTACAGCAATTGAAAAAAGGCGCATTTCAAAGGGATACAGGTGCCGGGAACTGGACGAAAAAATAAGAGCGCGGAGAACAAGACTCGAGGCATCGCTCCTGCAAAGCGCCAAAAAAGCAGGAATAAGAGCCCCTGCAATGCTGAGGGTTGACTCTCAGGAAAATGCAATTTTTATGGAATTTATTCCGGGAAAAAAAGCAAGAAACCTGGGAAAAAGCGGAAGGGAATGGGCATCCATGGGGAAGAGCATTGGAATGCTCCACAGGAACAACATTATTCACGGGGATTTGACCACAAGGAACATAATCGTGGCGGAAGGAGACAACATTGCCTTTGTTGATTTTGGACTCGGCTTCTATTCGGCGAAGACCGAGGACAAGGCATTCGACATGCTCAATCTTAAAAAAATACTTTTCGCCGAGGACGACGCAGCGGGAAAAAAATGGAAAAAAATACTGCAAGGATACAGCAAAGAATTCCCGAAAGCGGGCGCGGTAATAAAGAGGATTGCCCGGGGGGAAAGCCGCGGACGGTACACATAACTGTATTTAAATCTTTGCCTGCACATTTTTTAGTAACTTTTTTTGCACAGGAGTCTTTTTTGTGCCGTGAAGGGCAGAAAGGGCGTGGGTTTTAATGACCAAGAAGGAAGGAAAAAAAGCGAAGGAAAAAAAGAAAGTTAGGGGCAGCATTGAATGGGCCGAGTATTCGCCGGAGGAGGCTGCAGAAATAGCAAGGAAACTGGCCAACGAGGGACATTCAAAAAGCGAAATAGGAATGATTTTGCGCGACCAGTACGGCATTCCCGACTTCAGGAAACTTACTGGGAAAAGGATATCCGAGGCTTTGAGGGAGGCAAACCTGAAGGAAGAAATTCCGGAAGAGCTGCTGAACCTCATAAAGAAGAGCGTTAAAATAAAGGAGCATCTCGGGGAAAACCCCAAGGATTATACATGCAAGCACGGTTATGAACTTACGGTTTCCAAAATAAGGAGGCTTGTTGCCTATTACAAAAAGAAGGAAAGGCTGCCCGAGGGATGGCGCTTTACCGATGAAACCGCAAGACTTTTGGTGAAGTAAATGGAGTTTGAATTGCTTTTGGAAGCCCGGGGAAAAAAGACAGAGGAAAAAGGAAACCTAGGACTGCACAGAATGTTTGAGTTTGCGGACGCAAAAATAGTGGAATTGATTGAAGGGGAAAAATAATGGCGGAGAAAAAGAAATCTTTGGATAAATGGAAGAAAAAGAAATGGTTCCAAATAATCGCGCCAAAAGCGTTCGAGGAAAGGGCAGTCGGGGAAACACCAGCGGAAAAAGCCTCAATGGTCATGGGCAGGACAATTGAAATCACGCTCAGCAGTCTGACAGGGCAGAGAAAGCATAGGCACGTGAAAATAAAACTGAGAGTGAATTCCGTTCAGGAAACAAAGGCGTTCACTGAAACAATAGGTCACAGCATAGGCCGCTCCTATATCAGGAGGCTTGCGAGGAGAAGGCAGAGCAAAATTGACGCTGTGGTAAAAGGGAAAACAAAGGACGGAAAACGCATTGCAGTTACAGCAGTGGTGCTTGCGGAAAAAACCGAAAGGGAAAAGGAAAGGAAAATAAGGAAAATAATGGAGAAAATACTTATGGAGGAAACTGCAAAAAAAGAGTTTGAACTCCTGATGCAGGAATTCCTCTTCGGCGTTACGGCAGGCAAAATAATCAAGCAGGCCAAGGAAATTGCGAGAATAAAGAGGGTTGAAATAGTTAAATCCAGAATTCTGGAAGGTAAAAAATGAACCCCGTCTATTTGGAGGCAATGGCTCTTCTTCTGATTCTCTTATTCTTCACTTTATTTTCATTCAAAAAAAAACTCCTCGACATGGACGGAATAATAATTGCAAACATTCTGGGCATAGCCATCTATTT
>CAZKED010000036.1:0-5369 GCA_964551725.1 uncultured archaeon
TGAATGTGCAGTTGGTTGGCATCGGAATAGGCCCTGACCATGCGCACATCTTTGTTGCAGGCTGGAAGAACTACAGCATCGCAGAACTCGTTCGAAGGTTCAAGGGTGCAAGCTTGAGGCGCATCAGGCGGAAGTATCCTGTAAGGCTTGAAGTGCAGGGTCTTTACGGAAAACAAATGTGGAGTGATGGCTATTTCCACAGAACAGTAGGAGCGGTAACAACAGAAGCAATGCACAATTACATCACGGAAAGCCAGCAAAAGCACTGGAAGGCGGAGAAGCCGAAACCCGCCCAAGCAACGTTGCTGCAGTTCAATTGATTACCAAGACGCCTGCCGCTTCAGCGGCAGGTAGTTCACATAGAGTTTAATATGAGCTGGCACAGTCATCCCTATAAGTATTTAAATAGAATCAAATCATTCCATTTATGTCTAGCAACTGCAAAAAAACCACTCTGGCCCATTTAGTGCTTTTTCGGCATTTCTTTCATTAACAGCGTTCCTTTTTCTTCGGCAGGGTAAACTACAATCTCTGTTCCCTTTTTCCAGCCCAACAGCCTACAGTATTGTGCGGGCAGGTTCACGAACAAACAGTTCTTACTTTTTTGGATTTTTGGCATATTTTTCACTTTTCTAACTGATTCTGTAGCCTGATGGTTTGGATAATGGCATTGTCAAAGTAGGCGTGCCCTTTTTTGAGTATGTTTTCTCTCAAATACTTTAGAGTTTCTGCGTGGGTAAAGATGACTATTCCCATCTGTTTTGCTAAATTCATAATGTCTTGTTCATATCTTGGTTGAACCGCTTTAACAAAGAGAACCCATCTAAATCCCGTTCCATAGGCCTCTTCAACGGCTTCTATTACTTTTTGCCGCCATTCTTCTTTGCTAAAGTTTCCTAATCCCGAAAAGTTTATGTCGTGTTTTTCGCTTATTTCTTTGAAATGTGTTCCCCCTATGGGCCAGCTCTTCACTTCTCCAACAATTTTTTGAGGCAAATATCTTGATTTTCCTTTTAGTTTTACTGCAATGATGTCTGGTTGCGTCCACTTATTTTTGCCCAGAATAAAATGATTGTCAGTTTTGACCAAATAACCTTCCGTTTCCAAAAAGGCTTTCACAATTTCCTCTGTCGCTTCCACAAAAAATCACCATATGGTTTTTATATAACTTTGGATATTCTGATTATATAATACTTTCGGGAAACAAAAAAGAAAAATCAAATGCTTTTTAACTGTGCAATAGGTTCCGCCATCCTGCATTACTTTTTCTCCGCTGGCAGTTTCCGTGCGATAAAAAGCGAAGCGTTTCTTTTGGTTTCCTCGTTCTCCCAAATTTCGAACCTTTTGACCTCGACCTCAAAGCCGGCGTCCCTCAAGAGAGGTTCAATGAAATGATACCCTGTTATTGCCTCGCCCGTTGTCTGAATTATCAAGTGCCCGCCTTCGCTCAGCCTTTCTTCCGAGGCCTGGAAAACCCCGAGCAATTTTATTGCGGCATCAATTCTAATTTTTTCACTGGGAAGGTTTCCTCGCACTGAGTCCACGGGAGTGTTATATTTTGATGCTATTTTTCCCAGAATTTCTTTTGCCCTCGCCGGGTTTGTTTTTTCCATTTCTTCAAGTTGCTCTTTTGAAGGCAAGTCCAGTATCCTTACACAGGCCATTTGCGATGGCTCAAAAGTGTTCTTTGAAATAATCGCGTTGAATTTTTCACCCTTGAAAAGCCTGTGCAGTGCCTCAATTTCCCCCCTCTCAATCCTTATTTTCGCCGGATTGTGAGGCTGGGGGTCGGCATCAAGCCCTGCTACAATGGCCCCGCGCCTTTCCAGTTCCTGAAGCATCACGGGAACACCGGGCCCCAGTTCGAGGAATCTCTTTCCCCTGAAATCCCTCCTGAAAAGCTTGTTGAGCACTGTAAGCATTGGCCCGTAAGTCCTTGTAGACCCGAGTGTGAGGTCGTAGGCCTTGTGCAATCTCCTCGCAATGAATCTCCGCGGTTTTTCTTTGCCGTTTACGCCTTCCTTTGGCCACAGTTTTTCAATTTTTCCTGCTTCCCTGCGCGCGGCCTTTTCCCTAACACGAACCATTCAAAACACTAAAAGAATCTTCCCAAAAAGCCCGCGCCGACAACCGCGCCGAAGAAAAGGAAGTCAACAACGAGCCCTATAATCACGAGAAGCACTGCCTGGATGAACGCCTGGCTCCAGCTTACTTTCGTTTTGTACGCGATTTCCGCGCTTATTTTGACAACAAAAAGGCTCAGAATGAATCCCGCGACAGCGAGAATGAAATTCATCGGGTCCATAAAAAGAATAAGGAAAACAACTGAATAAAAAACTAACCCGCCCCAGTTTTTTTGTGGTAAAATGAAGCTCGTGTATTCCTCCAGATTCCTGCATCACCCGGGCTTCCCGGAAAGCCCCGAAAGGCTTCTCGCAGTGAGAAAATTCCTCGCCGAAAAAGGGATTGGAAAGGAATTCTATGTTCTTCCTGAAAAAATAAGGGAAAAGGACCTGCTTTTAGTGCACGCAAAGCAATTGCTGCAGGAACTCAAAGAGCGCTCTGCCTCAATGCTTTCCACTCCTGACAACCCTTTCCAGGAAAACACCTACGAAACAGCAAAGCTGAGCGCGGGAGCCGCGCTGAAGGCAGCGAGAATTGCGGGAGAGGAATTCGCCTTTTCTCTCGGAAGGCCGCCTGGGCATCATGCAGGCACTAACTCTTTCGGTGGGTTCTGCTACCTGAACAATGTTGCCTTTGCAGTCCGAAAGGTGCAGAGAGAGGGGCTGGCGGAAAAAGTGCTCATAGTGGACTTTGACGTGCACTTGGGGCAGGGCACGCAGGAAATATTTTCTGGCGATGATTCAGTATTCTACCTCTCCCTGCACCAGGACACTGCGACAATTTACCCCTGGCGCGATTTTCCTGCCAGGGATAAAACAACGCGGCTTGTGCCACTGCAGGCGGGAACAGGCGACCGTGGTTATGTAGAAGTGTTTGGTGCTGAGGCGGAGGAGGCAGTGCGGAAATTTGAGCCTCATTTGCTGGCAGTGTCAGCCGGCTTTGACATTTTCCACGCGGATTTAAGTGTTGGCGCGGCGCTGGGCGTTGAAAGCAGCGAAACATTCCGCGCAGTGGGCGAAAGGCTCGCTTCTTTCGGGATTCCCTGCTTTGCCGTTCTGGAAGGCGGTTACGACCTCAAAACTCTGGGAGAGAATGTGTTCAGTTTCCTCAGGGCATTTTATTAAAAGATTTCCCGCCCTTATTTTACTCGTTTTCAGGGTGATGTGTTGAGAGTTCTGGTTGCCTTCCACGCCGAAAGCAGTTCAAGCGAAAAAATAGCCGAATCATTCAAAAAAGCCTTCGAAGCCGGCGGTCACTCGGTTGAAATGCTGGGAGTCCGCGCCAGGAGAAAAATGCGCGTTTACGACTACATAAAGGAGTTCAGGAAGAAGAAGAGACTTGAACTCGCGCCGGCGCTGAACGACGTAAAATCCTTCGACCTAGTTGTTGTCGGCACACCCATAAGGCGCATTTCGGGCACTTTTACTCCGACGCCAGAAATGATTACCTATCTCAGGGGACTGAAGGGCGCAAGGAACAAGAGGTTCGTGCTTTTTTCAACCTGCGTTCTCACTTCCGGCTCGTCCATTAAAAAAATGTCCAACATTCTCACCACAAAAGGGGCGAAGATACACGACACAATAACAGTGAAGTCAATTTTCGAACTCGACGAAAAAAAGCTTTTGCCGGTAAGACAGCTTGCGGAAAAAATTTCCAGCGGGCTCTAAAATCAGTCCTCGAAAAGGTTCACTTCAAAGTTCATCGGAGCAATTACGATTTTTGCCGTGCTTGTAGTTTTCTCCCCCTCTTCGCTCTCGCTGTATCCTGTCCATTTCCCGCCTTGCAGGAATTCCGTCTGGTCGTTGTAGGAATCGTACTCCTTCAAGGAATCCAGAATCCACATTTCAGAGCAGTCCACGAATGCCCTTATTTCCGCTTTTCCGTCCTCGTCGCCGTCGAACGAAAGCACTGCAACCGAGTAGGAGCCATCGTAGGCGTTTCCGCCGAAAACGTCCAGGTCGGGCATGAAGTATTCAGCGTCAACTGTTCCCCTGTCTCTGGTGTCGGTGCCCTCGAACCAGAACGTTTTCCCGAACTGGAGGGCAAATTCCTGCTTTTCGAGCAAAAAGTAAACGCTGTTCCCTTCCACCGGCACAAAATACCTGTACTTCACGCCGGGCTGGAATTCTATTGCCGTATCACTGGCTTTTCCCGGCACAAAGGAATACGTTCCAATGTGCTCCCCGAACTCGCTTTCGAGCATGAACCTGCTGTTCTCCCTGTCCACCGCAGCAATGTACTCGTTCATGTCGAACACGAAAGCGTCCTCAAACGCCGTGCCCATGAAAAAGGGCACGAACATTATCCTGTGCTCGTCGCTTGCGAAAGCGAGCGTGTTGTATGAAAGCGTTACCGCCGTGAGCTTGTCGTGCGGTATTTCCATGTTTTCGTCGAAATCGGGCAGGTCCATGGGGTCGTTGCTGTCGTCAGGAATAACCCTTCCGGGCTTCGGCTGGAAGATTATAAAGAGCGCAAACGCTATCACAACCAGCAGAAAGACGTAAAACCACCTGCTAACGCGCCTTTCTCTTCCGAATCCTGCCTCTTCACCAAAGCGCTCTTCCCCGCCTTTTTCCGAATGCTCTCTTTTCCTCGCCATTCCATTACAATAGCATTCAAATGTTTAAATAGCTTTTCATCCCGGGGTCGGAGACCAATTGAGCGACGATTTAATAAGGAGGATTATTGCAACGGCATAAAGGGCAATGTTGAACCACAAATTGCCGAAAAGCAATTCAAGGTAAAGCGTTTTTCCGATTCCATATACAGCCATTTGAACATCCCAAAGTATTATTCCAAGGAAGGTTGCCACGAGAACCTGTCTGTAAGAGCGCATAAGCTTTGCTATTTCATATGGAATACCAATTCCCTCAAATGCCTTGTCTGAAAACCCCAGTTCTTTCTCGTTGAACTTTGAGTTATACTGTTCTTTTGCAATTTTTATCAATCTTTTAGTGAAAAAGCCGGCTATTCCCACGAGCGCAAACCCCAATATTACGAAAATCAAAAGAAACAGCATGTTCGCGGGGTTGGCAATTGCAACCGCGATTTCATCTTTCATAAACCCGCTGCCCGCGCCAACGGAAATGCTTTCGTAAAGCATTTGGTTTCCGCTAAGGAAATAGAAAGCAATGGTGGCAATAATTGCCCCCATGGATGCCAAGGGTTTTTGGAACAATGAGTAAACCTTTTGCATAATGCCTTTTTCAAAATAAATTATGCCCAAAATAAAAAGGGCAAAAGTA
>CAZKED010000037.1:0-3765 GCA_964551725.1 uncultured archaeon
GCGTTTATGATCCGGTCCAGCTGTTTTTCGGAAAGCCTGTCCATCAGTGCCCTCTGCAGTCTTTTGTAGAAAGCGTACTGGCTTTTTGTCACTTCGCTGTGCCTTTCTTTTCCGGTTATTGCCTTCAGCATTCCCTTGTTGTTGTAGTCAAGCATACAAACATACCCTCTCTTGTAGTCAAGTGGCGTCAGTTTTTCCCCTTTCATGAGCCTTGCGGTTATTTCTGTGTCAATCCAGACTGACTTGGGCTCTATTTCGCTGCTTACCTCGACGCCCTCCCGCCTCAGCTCTTCTATAAGCAGATCGTGGGGCTGGGCGTACTGCACTTCAATCGGGGCCTTGCCTTCCTTTAACAGCCTTTTAATGGTTCTCCTAGCAAGCCAGTGCCTGAAACCAAAAAATTCAGCCATGCTGTGAAAATATTCCTGCATTTTCCCGAGCTCCGGAAACCCAAACATTGCGGTTTCAGCCTGCCTTACCCTCTTTTCAAGGTTCCTGAACCGCTTTTTTTCGCTGTTTGTATAATATTGTTCGCCTATCTGGATTTCGCCGCCCCTTCCCAGGAACCGCTCGTACTCGCGCCTCATTGTCCTTCTCCTTTCGTTAGTCAGCTCATCTAGTTGGGGTTCTGTCAAGTCAATCTTTTTGCCGATAGACGTTCCCGGGGTACCGACAAATCTTTCCTGAACAAAGGTCCTTGTACTACGCCGTATCGGGCGCCGTAGGTATGAACTCTGATCAGCATGGCTCCTTACACGGAAGTGAACAGGCTTCCTGTCAGTAGCTTTTCGCGCTCCCATATACAACTTCGGCTGCTGGAATATATAAACTTTAGCCCACAGACAGGCAGGGATGCACGGGAGCAATCCAACCGCTAACTATAAATATTTCCCAAGCGTTCTTTTTTCATGGCAATGAAAAATATGGGCCTGAAAATCGCGTGGCGGTTTGTTCTCTTTTTCGTTTTCATGGTGGCGCTTTTCTTCGTGCCAGCCGGAACATTCAACTGGCCGGAGGCATGGCTCTACATTGCAATGCTCACGGCATATTTTGCCTGCCTAGTATTCTACTTAAAAAAGCACTGCCCTGAACTGCTGGAAAAAAGGACCAAAATGGTCGGGGAGAAAAGCTGGGACAACGCCGCTGTGGGCCTTGCAGGCGTTTTCATATTCGCTTCGCTTATTGTTTCGGCACTGGAATACGGCCAGCTCCGCGGCTCAGCGGTGCCATTGGAAGTCAGGGCGCTGGGCTTTGTTTTCATAGCGCTCTCGTGCATTGGCCTGTTTTTTGTAATGAAAGAGAACGCTTACTTGATGAGGATTGTGAAAATACAGAAAGGCCAGAAAGTGGTAAGCACAGGGCCCTACCAAATAGTGAGGCATCCCATGTACGCGATTGTAATGGTGATGTTCTCGTTCACTCCCCTGGCACTCGGCTCCCTGTACGGAGTGCTGCCAGCGCTTATAAGCGACCTTTTTGTAATAATGCGGACTTACAAGGAAGACAGAATGCTGCACGGGGAGCTCCCTGGCTATAAAGAGTATGCGGAAAAAACCCGCTACAGGCTCGTTCCCGGGATATGGTGAGCCGGAAATCCCGGAAAGGTTTAAAAATTAATGCCTGGAAAGATACTACTCCAGGTGAATGGATTGCTTGAATTTTTCACTCTTGTGCTGGTTTCCGTGTTTTTGGCAGTGAACGCTCTGGGCAATTTGCCCCTGTTCATTTCCCTCCTGCACAAGTTCAAAAAGAGGGAGAGGAAAGCGGTAATAAGGAAGAGCTTTGCCATAGCGCTCGTGTGCTTTTTGCTATTCAGTTTCTTCGGGAAATACATATTCGAGTTCATGCGCATTGAATTTTATTCCTTTTACATTGCGGGCGGAATACTGCTTTCAATTATCGCCCTTGAAATGCTTTTTGGGAAAAGGGTTGAAACAAAGGTATCCCAAAAAGAAGAAGAGGAAATAATGGAGAAGAAAAGGGCAGCGGAAATGGAAAACCTGGCAATAACCCCTATTGCCATTCCCATGCTGACAGGCCCTGGAGCAATAACAATGGGCTTGGTGCTTTTCGGAAGCATCCAGTTCAACGGTTTCTCCTCCGCACTGCAGTTAATTGAATTCGTTGCCGGGGCAGTGCTTGCATACGGCATTTCATTCATTCTCGTTTCAAAATCGGATTTCATTGGAAAACTCGCGGGAAAGCTGGGATTGAAGGTAATGGCGAGAATAATGGGTTTGCTTCTCTTAAGCATCGGGGTGCAGTTCGTGGTGAACGGAGCGCTCGAACTGATTGCAACACTCTAAAAAACATTGCGTTGGAATAATTCTGCGAGGACTGATTGAATGGACCGCGGGGCATTCTATGTTTTCCTGGCTGCACTGCTGTTTTCAATGCAGCCCGTGTTCATAAAATTCGGCTCGGCGGAAGTGCCGCCGCTGCTATTCTTCCCTTTGCGCCTGCTGGGAACGCTTGCCGTTTTCATTCCCCTCGCTTTCCACTTCAAGAAAGAGTTCCGCGCGGAGGCAAGGCAGTGGAAGAAATTTTTGCTTCCGGCAATTTTTGTCTTCGGGGCAATTTCGCTTTTCACCGTAAGCGTTTTTTTTACGGCTAACGCCACTTTAACTGCACTCGTGACAAAATCAAACGCGGTGCTCATTCCCCTGCTCACGGCGGCATTCTTCATCGAAGAGCGCAGGATTCTGTTCACGCGGAGGTTTCTGCTCGGGGTAACGCTAGCCGCAGCCGGAGTAATCGGGGTTGTGCTCGGGGGCGGAACGCTTTCTCTTACCCTCGGAATAGGCGTGCTCCTCGTCCTCGCTTCGCAGGTCTGCTGGAGCCTTTATTCTGTTTCAATAAAAAGGCTCATAAGCAGGAAAAGCAGGCTCCAGATACTGACATTCATTTTCCCGCTGGCATTCCTTTTTTCACTTCCCTTTGCATCCTACGAAGCCGGAGTGCTGGGGAACGCTTTCACTCCCCTCTTTTTGCTCGTGCCTGTTGCTTCGGGAATAGTGCTCGGACTGGCTAACGTAATGCAGTTCAGGGCGATTGAATCAAAGGGCTTGATTGTGACAAATGCATTCTCTCTCACAATGCCGCTTTACACCGGCATAATGGGTCTCGCCCTGTTCGGCGAAATTCTCTCGCCCTTACAGTTTTTCTTCGGCTGCATTCTGCTGGCGGGCGCATTCTTCATAATACGCTGCAAGTGCGATGTACGCAGCGTGGACTGACGTTGCACGCGCGGGGCGGTGCACCAAAAACTTTAAATAGTGCGAATGCCTACTCATTGCATGCCTTCGCTTACATCTCTCGTATACCTGAACCGCTCGCCCTACAGGGAAGCAATCGCCTGTTTGGCGGAAGAAGAGGGAGTGAACGCAATAGAACTGCATTCCACCCTGAAAAAGAGGCAGGTTGAACTTAGCGTATGGAAGTTAAAGCGCGCCCTTACAGAAATGGAAAAATCCGGCATTCTGGTGCGCGTGAACAACCGCTTTTTGTTCGCGGAGGAGTGGCTGGAGCAATTAATGGACTTAATGAGCGAGTTCGGGGAAAACATAGTGCAGCTGGAACTCTACAACCTTGTTATTGAGAGAATGAACGAGAAAAGCGGGAAAAACTGAGCGCGCGAATTCTTGTTTCCGCGCTGTTCCGTAAAACAGCGGGGATTAAAAATGTTTTCATGGGAATAATAATTCTTTACCAGCAGGGGTTTGGGATGAAGCACAACTTTTTCACGCGCCTGGCTCTGCACACAGC
>CAZKED010000038.1:0-3282 GCA_964551725.1 uncultured archaeon
GGCAATTGCTTCAACGAAAACCTTTTTAATCATTAAAACACTTATAAATTAAAAATTAGGAAAAAGTGGCTGAATGTTTCAAGAATATGATTTACAAAAAATCATAGTGGCTGTCATCATTGTTATTGCCCTAGCAGCAGGCATTCTTTTTTATTTCACCCAGAACACCACTGAAATCGCATATAACTCTTATTTTTCCGAAGTGAACCTGGAAGAACTACCGGTAGACAAGGACCGGCTTTCAGATCACCATTTCAAAATATCCTTGGGGCCAGTTCAAAGGGCAAGATTTGGCTTGGCCAACATTTCAGAGGAAGAAATAAAAAGAGAAGTCGCAATAATAGACGACCTGTTTGAAAAACAGTGCAAAGTGGAGAATGGGCTCGATTGCTCAATAGTGGACATATTGCAGCCATATTACCATGTGGCGATTGTTTTCAAGTACCGCGGCCTGACAAAGCCCGAAATTGTTGGAAAACTCAAAGAAAATGAAAGGTTTATGGAAGCATTAAGGCTTTGGAACGAGCGCTTCTCTGAGGAAATCAGGCAAGAGGAACTTTTTGATTTTCTTATTTTTGTGGAAATTACTCAGGAATTCGGGCTATCCGAAGAGCATTCCCTGAAGGATTACCCGGACAAAGTTTCAGATGTAGAAATAACCTTCACTTATCCGGCTGACAGGGCAAATGCGTTATACGCCAAGCTTTACAGTTTTGGACTTATGAACGACGAAATCTTTGAAAGCGAAATAGGAAAAATCCCTTATGTTGAACAAAAAGGACTGCTTGAAGACAACTGTCCGCTTCTTCCAACGGAAACAGACATGAAAAAGGCAGATGATCCTTTCGCCGCCTATAATTACCTGAGGGCAAAAGCGATATGCGAGGAAAAACCAATAAAGCAGGTTGTAACGCAGAGCCAAGAATTCAGGAACTATTTTCTGGAAAGGCGTTATGAGGACTTAAAGAAAATGGCCTACCAGTCATTGCTTGTAATGGGTTAACCCGTGAGCTGGCAAAAAATTGCCGATTATTTCCCTTAAATACCCATTTCAGATTTTATCGAGGGATTGGAGGTGGATTCCCGCAAACCAGAGCAGGAGGTAGCTGAAAAGTCCGTATAGCACACTTTAAGCAAAAGCCATAAGGGGCAGTCCTGTTTCCTCCGCACCCCAACGAATAACTTTTTAAATAACAAGTGTATATATTTTACCATATGCCTGGGTTGAAGCGTGCTATTCCTGAGGTCAAGAAGACTATTAAGGCTTTTTTGGTTGAGGAGAAGGGCAGTATTTCGAAGCACAGGGTTGCTTCTTTGGGTGCTTTTTTGGGTTCTGTTTCTGTTTTGGGGATGTTGCCTGCTGTTCAGGCGGGTCATTCGAATTCTTTTACTGTGAACTGGAATTCTGGTAATGTTACTGCCGCGCATTCTCATCATGGTTCTCATTCCTCGTGTCATAGTAGTCATTCTTCGTGTCATTCTTCCTGTCATGCCAGTTGCCATAATTCCGGTCACTCTTCCTGTCACTCATCGCATTCATCGTGCCATGCCTCCCACTCATCGTGCCATGCCTCCCACTCATCGTGCCATGCTTCACATTCTTCATGCCATGCCTCTCACGACTCATGTCACTCGTCATGCCACAATTCCCACAGTTCCGCGCAATATGTGTGCAACTGCTGTCCTTCCTGTTGCTCTATTGCCATGGTCGTTCTAACTGCCTGAACGAATTCTTTTGGCAGACAGCGTTATAGTTTTATTCATTACACTGCCCGTTCATTTAGGGTTTGCCTGCCTGAAGTGATTTAATGCAGATGGAGATTTTTGACTTTGAAGGGGAAAAAATAGGAAATGCCATTGAGGGGGGCAGAATACTTAAAGAGCTCGAGAAAGCGCGCTATTTGCACTTTGTAAGGGAAAAAAAGGGGAAGAAAATCTGCTATTCAAATAACACACAGTGCTTTTATTTAATGGACGAAGAGGCATACGGTGAAATAGGCAAATTGTTTAATGTTTCAGTGAAGCAAATAGACGGGATAAAGGACCAAAAGGGCTTTACAGGTTTTGTGATAGCGCTTTCGAACGAATGCAACCTAAAATGCACTTACTGTTATGGGCGCGGCGGAGAGCGCCCAGAAAAAAAAGCGGACTGGAAGGCAATAGAAGCAGCCGTCGAATTCCTCGCGAATGACAGAAAGGGAAAACCCATAGGGTTCACAATACTAAGCAATGCAGAACCAACCGCAGACTTTGAATTGCTTAAAAAAACATTTGAATACGCCAAAAAAAAACTTAAAATTGAGAAAGTGCTTCTTTCAACCAATGGAGTCATCAACGAAAAGACATGCAAGTGGCTGGCTGAAAACATTGACTCATTGCAGGTCGCAATTGACGGTCCGCCCGAACTACAAGACCTGCAAAGGCCCCTCACAAACGGCAAGCCAAGCAGCCCATTTGTAATAAAAACCATTAAGAGACTGCAGTCAATGAAAAAAGCATTTCTCGTGAGAGCCAGCCTTACAAAGCCCTTCCTTGAAAACATTGAGTATTCAACCAGGTTTTTCAAGGAACTCGGGCTGAAACAGGTTTTCGTTGTGAATATGAGGTTTATTGGAAGGGGCGAAACTCTTGAAAGACCTTCAGTTGAGGAAATGAAACAAGGCACTTTAAAATTTGTTGAACTGGGGGAACACTATGGAATTGACATGCAGCCGGCAATACGGATTGAAGCAGCCAACTTCGAGAAATCCGGGTGCAACATAGGGCACGAGTTTGTGCTTGCATTGGACGGAAAAATTGCTGCCTGCCCGATGTACACGGATTCAGTGGACTGCGAAATACTGCCTGGAATTGACGAACTGGTTTTCGGGCACTTTGACAGGGAAAAGGAAAAAATTGTAATAGATGAAGAAAGGCTTTCAAAATTGAGGAATTATTTGGGGGAAGTGAAATGCGGGCTCTGCGATTTCAAGCTTTGCTGGGGAATGTGCCCCTATATTAACCTGCATGACACAGGGAATATGCTTATTCCGTCCAACTATTATTGCAGGGTGGCAAGCGAAAGGTTTAGGGAACTGGTCAAATACGAGGTGGAAAAAAAATTCTTCAAAAAGAAGCCCTGCCTAATGGAAAAAAGCGGGAAACCTTTCTATTCAATGTATTACAACGAATTCGAAATGCACAAAACTGAATTAAACGGGACTTTTTCAAAAAACCCGTTTATTAGTGTGCCTTTTCCTACGGAAAAGAAAACACTGGAAAAATTGGAGAAGAAAATCAATA
>CAZKED010000039.1:0-3100 GCA_964551725.1 uncultured archaeon
AGGGCGCAAAAATAAAGCGCTTGATGTACAAATTCAACCACTTTGAGTACAGGCAATTCCTGTAGCAGGGCGAAAGAAAAAAATGCGTTTTGAAAAAAGCTCCGGCGCGGTGGTGTTCCATCGTTCCCCCAGAGGCATTCTCTACCTTTTGCTCCATTATTCAAAAGGTCACTGGGGTTTTCCAAAGGGGCACATTGAGGAAAACGAAACAGCGGAGCAAGCAGCGCTCAGGGAAATAAGGGAGGAAACAGGTCTCAGCGTTCGGTTGCTTGAAGGATTCAGTGAACGCATTGAATACTCCTTTTCCGAGGGAAAGAAAAAGGTGCGCAAAGAAGTTTCCTTTTTTCTGGCTGAATCCCATTCAATGGAAGTGAGAACATCAGGCGAGCATTCCTCGCATAAATGGCTTCATTTTTCCCAGGCCCTTGGACAGGTTTCCTTTGAAAGCGCCCGCTTGGTGCTCAGGAGAGCGAATGCCTTCCTGGGAGCGCGTATGGCTGCACCAAAAAGAAAATAAACCACGAACCCCAACTATATTAGGGTTTTTGAATGCACGAACTGAGAAAAGATTATTTGCTTGACGAATGGGTTATTATTGCAACAGGGCGCTTCAAGCGACCCAAGGACATTCCCCGCGTGAAAAAAAAGGAATCTCTCACCAAATGCCCTTTCTGTCCGGGCAACGAGCATTTGACTCCGCCGGAGATTCTCAGAGTTCCACAGGAAAAAAAATGGCGCATCAGGGTATTTCCCAACAAGTTTCGGGCAGTCTCCTGCAATGGCAAAATTTCACGGAAAAGCGGGCCTTTTTTCAATTCAAAAACCGCTTACGGCAGGCACGAGATAATAGTCGAAACCCCAGAGCACGGAGTACAGTTATGCGATTTGAGCACTGAAAGAATCGCCGAGCTTTTTAGCGTTTACGTGCAGAGGCTTGAAGCGTTAAAAAAAGTTCCGAGCGTGGAAGAGGTTTCCCTTTTCAAAAACTGGGGCAAAAAATCCGGCGCTTCCCTGGAGCACTCCCACACCCAAATACTCGCCTTGAACAAGCTCTCCGAGAAAAAAAAGAAAGAGCTCCGCGCTTTTTCCGCGCTTAAAAAAAAGGACAAAAAGTGCCCTTACTGTTCGGTGCTTTCTTCAGAGCGCAAATCAAAGCGCTTTATTTTCGAGAATTCCAGCGCTGCGGCAATTGCCCCCTTTGCCTCCAAAGAGCCCTTTGAGGTTCTCATACTCCCCAAAAGGCATGTTAAAAAGCTCTCGGAACTCAGTGAACAGGAATCTTATGACATGGCATTTGTTCTCAAACGCTGCCTTTTGCTCTTGAAGAAAAAGAACGCTTCCTATAATTTCTTTTTGCAGGAATCCTGCTGCGGGAAAGATTTCCATTTTTATTTCCGCATACTTCCGAGGATTACCACGCGCGGGGGCTTCGAAGAACAAACAGAATGCATTATCAACCCTGTGCTTCCCGCAGAGGCGGCAAGGGAGTACAGGGCGGAATTCAAAGGGCGAGTGGCTTGAACGATGAAATTTTCAGGGAATACGACATAAGGGGCCATGCAGACGACGACCTCGACAATGAAACCGTTTCATTGATAGGGAAAGCGTTCGGTTCAATAGCCAGGGAAAAGTCCTGTTCAGATTTCGCCATTGCGAGGGACAACCGCAAAAGCAGCGGGCGAATTTCAAAAACCCTCATCAAAGCACTGCTTGGCACGGGAGTAAATGTAACCGATTTGGGCATTCTGCCGATTCCAGCGCTTTACTTTTCAATAATCCATTTGAAAAAGCACGGCGGAATAATGGTCACGGGCTCCCACCTGCCGAAGGAATTTAACGGCATGAAAATGAGCTACAGCGGGGATGCCGCAACGCTCTACGGGGAACAAATACGGGAACTGCGCTCAAGGGCGGAGTCAGGACAGTTCCTCTCGGGAAAAGGCGCGCTGGAAAAAGCAGGCATTCTCCCCGAATACATTGAAGCGGTTGCCCCTCGCGTTAAACTCTCGCGCCCTTTAAAAGTCGCAGTGGACTGCGGCAATGCAACCGCATCGCTCGCAGCGCAAAAAATTCTTGAAAAAATAGGGTGCGAGGTTCTGCCGCTTTACTGCGTTCTGGACGCGCGCTTTCCCAATCACCATCCCGACCCCACCAAACCGGAAAACCTCTCGGCGCTGGCTAAAACTGTTCGCGGCAAAAAGTGCGATGTCGGAATTGCGTTTGACGGCGATGCCGACAGAATTGGCGCGGTGGACGAAAGAGGCAACTTGCTCTGGGGTGATGTGCTCCTGGCACTTTTTTCAAAAGCCGTTCTGGAAAAAAACCCTGGTGCTAAAATAGTTTTCGAGGTTAAGTGCTCGCAGGCGCTGGTTGACACTATCCGCGGGGCAGGCGGCGTTCCTTTGATGTGGAAAACCGGTCATTCGCTAATAAAGAAAAAAATGAAGGAAGAGAATGCCCTGCTTGCAGGGGAAATGTCGGGCCACATGTTTTTCCGCGACAACTATTACGGTTTTGACGACGCGCTTTTCGCTGCCGCCCGCTTGTGCGAACTGCTTTCCCAAAGCGAAAAGCCCCTGTCCGCGCGGGTTGCCGAACTCCCGCGTTATTATTCAACGCCCGAAATACGCATTTCCGTTCCAGAGCAGGAAAAATGGGAATTGGTTGAAAGGGTAAAAGAGCATTTTTCCCTACAGCACGAAGTAATTGGCGTGGACGGAGCGCGCATTGTTTTTTCCTGTGGATGGGCTTTGGTGAGGGCGAGCAACACATCCGCAAAAATAGTGCTCAGGATGGAGGCACGTTCAGAGAAAGGGCTTGAAGGCATTAAAAAGGAAATGCGCTCTGCTTTGAAGCAGTTTTTCCCTGAAACAGGGCTGTCCTTTTGAGCACGTCAATTGCCTTAAAAGGGCAATCCTTTTATTTTTTGCCTTCCTAATATCTTTTTCCCTACAATGCAGCAGGCTGATTTGTGACAGGAAGGTTGGCATGGTAAGCGTTGCAATCAACGGCTTTGGAAGGATCGGAAGGCTTTTTTTACGTGCCGCACTGCATAAGGGACTGGAAGTTGCGGCGATAAACGATTTGGCTGATTCCGGCA
>CAZKED010000040.1:0-3098 GCA_964551725.1 uncultured archaeon
GGAGCATTTTAAAGAAATTCACGGAAAGGCTTTTGTTTTTTTGTTGAAGAAATTGGATGAATTGTTGGAGGGAGAACCTGAGGGATTTGAATCGAAAAGGGTACAATTCAAACAATCCAATAAAGAGCTACTTCAAATTACTAGAACACGTTGAAAAACTCGAATCAAGGCTAAGGCAATTAGACCAGTTATTGGTAGACGGAATGGTTAGGGTTAGTGAATTAGAAGACAGGAAAGGAGTTAATTAACCGCGGGGTCTGTGTTGGGTTCTTCTTGCGGTTGTTGTTTTTGGTGGGTGGACTGTTCTCTTTAGTCTTTTGTGGGTTTCTCTGAATAAGGCTGTGCATTTTTCGTGTGAAGCGTTGGCATTGCATTGGCCTAATGCCTTCAAAACTCGGTGTCCTTGTTCTTCCGTGACGCCAACATATGGTCCAATTGTTCTAACGTATGCATGTGATGGGCATCTTCCTTGGCCTTGATGCATTCCTTCACCGAAGTGCGCGGGATAGCCTTTAGTGTATGCTTTTTCCCCTCGCCTGCCAAAATAAGCGTCCGCTCTTGCATCAATGTCTCTTGGGATGGAGTGATCCCTCAAACCAAGCACTCGTGAATCCTGTCCAAACGCTCCAGTTCTCAAGTGTGGCCAAGCGTCCTTTATTGCCACAATAGGTGCTCCCGGGACACCTAAAAATAAAATGTTCCTGCCGACTCTTTTCCGTCCAACGGCTTTTTCGGCTACTTGTATTCCTTCAAGGGGATAGCCTTCAATATCTCTTGCGTGAAGCATGAAAATGGTTGGCTGTGGACTTGCAAAAATGTAAGAAAAGAGTTTTTTGTATTCCATTGTTTCCTTTGCCCATAGTTCGCGCATAGCTTTCACTTGTTCTGGTGTAGCATCAACCAAAAATCCATCTGCGGCGCCTGTTTCCATCCTCATTAATTCTGGGTGCTTTCTCGCAAACTTGTTTACTTCTGCCCTAAAATGAGGACTATGGGTTAAAACAACGCGCAAATTGACGTCTGGGAAAAACTGGCTATTCATTCTCCTAAAAACATCAGCATAATTCCTACCAATCTGAATAAGTGCTTTTCTTGCAGCTTGTTCTTCCTGTGGAGACATATTCAAAACCCGCATGTTTGGAATAGTTGCAGTAATGTACTCATGGGTCGGAATCATTAGAGTCAGATTTGTGCCTGTTGAACGAGCTATTTCAAAATACCTCAATGCCTTGACCACAACCTCCAACGGAACTCCTTGGCTAACACCAGGCGTGTTAAGCCTCCAGCCCCTGTCAGTCAGCTTCGCTTCATTCAATCTTTCATACTGCGAGGACTGCAAGGGTTTCCCACCGGGAAAAACATCCCTTGGCAAAGGAGAGCCTAAATCCAAGTGAACAGTAAAACGCTTACCATTTTTGTCCGTCACCCGCTTGCTCGCGGTAAGCATTCCTTCATGTAAAAAGCAAAAACCACCTGTACTCGCGTGCTGGCCTCTCCTCAAACCCTTTATTACGCGCTCTGCGTTTTCTGGAAAAACAATCATAAACTCGGGACCGGAAACCTCAATAGGAAAATCACTCTTACTACTGCCCAAGTTGAGTTTTCCAAAAAGCTTGTCCATTCCTGCATCATGCCATGCTTCCTGGCTTGTTTCATGGACATGCCTAAAATGTCTCTGAGTATAATCGCTTCTAAGCAAATCCTGCTTTGCCATGTATAAATAGCGATTCCAGACAATAAAAAACTATTCCCAAACGTGCAATAATCTTTCCAATAATTCAACTTCCTTTTCCTTCAATTTATTCCCCTTCTCCACTTCTTTTCTCAGTTTTCTTATGACGATTATTTCCGGCAATGTCATTTTGCTGCCTCTGTTGCGAGTTCTTTTTGGAGTGCTGAAAAAGCCTCCTGGACCTTGTGGGGATTCGTCTGCGACAAGGTTTTCGCCAAGTCCAGTAATTGCATTAGTACAATGGAACTGTCCTCTTTCAAATCCTTGATTTTTTCGACTTCGCGCTGGACTGACGGCTTTAACGGCAGCCAGCATTTCTCGCATATTTCATTGTTGGGGTCATTCTTGTTGCCACAGCGCGGGCATGGCTCCCTTTTAAGCACATCATCCTCCCGCTCTTCCTTCTTCAAGCCGTGCAGTTTAAGGATTGCATCATCAACCTGCTTTCCCGACAGATGAATGTAGCGCGCGGCCATGTGAGAATCCTGCACCCAGCCAAAGTACTCTTTCATTAATGCCTCGGTTAAATGCTGGGCCATGAACGTGGCGCGGGAATGCCTGAAATTATGCGGGTTAACCGGTTTTTTCACATTTGCCCTCTTTGCGACAGAGCGAAGCATTTTCATAATATAGCGATGAGTCAATTGCTCTCCGCCGTTTTGTTCAACTGAAACCCATAAAGGGGCTTCGGGGTCGCCTGAATGGGGATGCGAGTTCAACCATTCCACTAAATAGGGCGCGGCGTTGATTAAGCGGATTCTTCTCATTCCTGTTTTTCCGTCCACTAAAATCCGGCAGCCGAACTCGTCAAAAGCAATGTTTTTTATCTGCATTCCACCGATTTCACCAATGCGCGCGCCGGACTCCCATAGCACGGCAATCATTGCCTTGTCGCGCTTGTAGTGCGCGGCCTTAATCATTACCTTGACCTCTTCCTGGTTCAACAAGTCCTCGGGCAATTTCTTCGACTTCTTTGAACCACCGCACTTATACCACTTAGTGCAATCGGCTTCCTCTCCGTTGTTCAGCCACTTGAAAAAGGACTTGAGGACAATTTTGTCGGTTTCAATTGATGAATCAGCCTTGCCCTCCTTCTTCAGCATTAGGAATAATTTTTCCAGGTCTTTTCTTGTGAACTTGTCCAGGTCTTTTTTTAACCGCTTGGCGGTCAAGCGCAGGCTGACTGAATTCCTTATCACTCTTGCCTTGCTGAGGCCGCGGGAAAAATTGTAGTCGTTGTGTTCCAGAATCAGTTTCTTGTTTTTTTTGGAAATTTCAGCGTTTTTTACTAGCCGGGTTTCGCCTTCAAGCATTCGATCGAAGTCGTGTAATTTTTTTCTCATAACCTCACCTTCCTCAACCGAAA
>CAZKED010000041.1:0-2124 GCA_964551725.1 uncultured archaeon
GAGCCCAGCGCTGTTGTTACAGTAAATTTTGGATTGGTGCATCCTGTTGGTGTTGAGGTGCCTGATTCTCCTTTCTATCACTTGCCTTTCAACGGCTTGGTTGGAACGCTGCGCGAGGACGATGACGGAAAAAAGGAGAGAAAGGATTATGGCTTGGGCTACAACAACCAGGCAGAGCCCGTTCCTCTGGGTTTTTCCGGAAGCGATTTGATTGGCACTGCTTCATCCGATGGCAGCGCAATTGCCGGCTTCAGGGAATATTCGACCGACACACTGGACGATTTTTCCTCGGTTAACCTTTCATCCAGGGGTCGGCTCATGGAAATAGATTTGCAAGCTAGGTCAATAGCGTTCTCGCCGAGCAATGCAACCCCTATAATTTCCGGGACAAAAGACCACGACACAATTGCAGAGTTGTTCTACACTATTCTGGAAAACGATTCCCCGCTGAGCCTGGGGGAATTCCTTTCATACTGGGATGGCTTTGCCACGTCCTCTTCGCTTGAGTGTAAGGACTTTTATAACGCTGAACTTTTTGACAGGAGGCAGGACGCAAGGGCGGACACTTTTGACCAAGGGTGCGTTTCCCAAGAAAAGGAAAATTCCTTCGGGTTTTTGTGGAATTATGTGGACTTTCCCGGGATGCTGTTCCTCAAATCTGTCTTCTATACTCCTTACGGGAACGATTATTCGCTCAAAAATTCCTGCGACAACGAAACATTCCTTTTCTCTTCAAATGATTCACTGAGCACTGCGCCGAGCGAACCTATAAGCCTCTCCGGCCAGGGTCCGTCGTCAGTGGAGGAAATAATTGAATTAATTGGTTCCGAGGACGTCTGCGTGCACTCTGACCTGGAGAATGATGTTTACACTTTTTACTGGAACGAGCAGCGCCTTCAGGATTCAACAAGGGATGCTGAGGCGAGAATTGGCAGCGAATGGGCCGTAAACTTAGAAAACTTTAAATGCACTGGAGGGCATTAAATTAATAGGGTGTGGTGATGAACTTTACTAAAATACCCAAAATGACCAAACCGGACTGGAAGATTTTTGCTTTGTTTTTTTTAATTGCCTCGGTTTTGTTTTTTTCGGGCTGCGGCGGACCAGAGTGCTCGGATTTCTCTCTTTCCGCAAGCCCCAATCCAGTGGAAGCCGGACAGCCCGTAACCTTGAAAATTTCAGGTCCGAGTGTCAGCCAGGACTATCTTTCAAAAGCCAACCTTTATTTCCAGTGCGGCAGCCAGCCCACCACAAAAGTTTCCCCGAGCCCCAATGCGTCCTTCACATGCACTTTCGACCAAGCGGGCACATACACGGGCAAGGCAATAGCAACCTATGAAGGCGAAATATTTTGCACAAAGACGGTAAGCATAACAGTAACCCAGCCTGCCTGCAATCCCCTCGGTTGCTCGCAGCTTGGATGGCAGTGCGGTTCAGGCACCGAGCCAAACTGCGGTCAGCAGTTGAACTGCGGCAACTGCACTCCACCGCAAGTGTGCCAGAATCATGTGTGCGTTGGAGGCGGTCCAACCGGCTGCACGAGCGACTCGTGGTGCGTCAATAATTACGGACCCAATTACTGCTGCAACACTGCTTCAGGGCAGTGCTATTACTGCGGCGCCCCGGAGCCGAGTCCCTCGCCGTCCCCTCCCGAAGGATTATGCCCCCTTACAATCATTAAGGGAATCGACGAGCACATCGAGTTTTTCGAGGACGAAGGGCAGAAGACAGGGATCCTGAAATGGACTGTTGTGAATTCAAGCGACCGCTCCGTTAAAATTTCCTCAGTGCAAGCAACTGGCTGCAGTGGCGGAATAAGCTGTTCCTTTGAAACAACCTTTCCCCTGACTCTCGCTTCCTCAGAATCAGCCCTCTTGGTTGAAAAAGTGACAGCGAGCATGCCCGCACAGTCGATGTTCAAGGAAACAGGCATCAAAATTTCCTATTCGGACACAGACGGAAGCAACCCCGGAGAGATTGATTCGAGCGAGATTGGGGAGGGGCAGAACGTTAAGGTTTTCGTTCTCAACAAGCGCGGCGACAAATTCCACTCAAAGCTCGAATACCAGGACCAGAATTTTTGTGTTGGTTTTGATGGGTTGCTGGGCAGGACTGGTTTGCGTT